>CALLWB010000013.1 GCA_938016265.1 uncultured Saprospiraceae bacterium | reverse complement strand
CTAATCCATTCCCACAAAAAAAACTTGGTACAATCTTAGCAAACTACACCATATATCCCACAAAACAAGGATTTTTTCACTATACCAAATCCAATTGTTTTTCGTTAAGAGATATATTGTTAATATTGTGAAATAAAATTTTTACTATGAATATTAAATTCCATTTGTCATTAATTGTTTGCCTGATTTTTTGTTGTAGCGCATTCAGTCAAATGAGAACATTCAAGTCGATAGAAGAGACCATTGGCAACGAAAACCAAGTCATCAAACTCAGCCTACAAGGGAAAGACCTCACTGAAATCCCTTCGCAAGTCTATAAACTAACCAACCTCAAATTTGTCAGCTTCAAAGACAATAAAATTGACACGATACCACCACAAATTGGCAATCTGGTCAATCTAGTATACCTCGATTTTAGAAACAACAACATCAATACACTACCGCCAGAAATCGGAAAACTCACCGAACTCAAAGCCCTATACATCGGCAACGGAGACCGCGAAGTAAAACAAGCAAGAGTCGCCAATAAAATCAAAAAACTGCCCGTCGAGTTATTCAACTGTGTCCAACTCAAAGAACTGGATATGTCGCAATTACAACTAGAAGAAATACCAGAAGAAATCGGCAAGTTGACCGAACTTGAACAGTTATTCATGAGCAGCAACAGCCTAAAATCACTCCCAGCAACAATTGGAAAATTAACCCAATTAGAAAACCTTGGCTGTTCTTCAAACAAATTGAAAAAACTCCCCGAAGAAATCGGCCAACTGACCAATCTAAAATGGATTTGGTTGGGCTACAATCAACTAAGCAAACTACCAGAGGCCTTTTCCAACCTAAACAAGCTGGAATCCGCTTATTTGAAAGGAAATAAGTTTTCCAAATTCCCAGAACAACTCGTCTCTCTTTCCAGTCTAATAACCATCAATCTGGGAAGAAATGCCCTCACCAGCATCCCAACTTCACTAAGTACAATGAAACAACTGAAAGTCCTCGGACTAGACGACAACAAAGTAAAAACAGTGATCGAACAACTGCGCGGCTTAACCAATCTCAAAAGCCTCAATCTCTCAAATAACGCTGTTCCTTATGCTGAGTTCAAACAACTTCAAACCACCTTTCCAGGAACAAAAATCAGATACAACACCAAGAAATAATTCGATGCAATTCGTTAACAACCAAGCAATACCAACATTTGATTATTGTATTTTTTGAAGGAAGCAGGTTAATTCTTTCATATGGAGTTCATATTTCGTAGATTTATACAAATTAAATCACAAGTATGAACGGAAGTATAAAAATTATCAACCTGCTAATTCTGATAATTTCTAACAGTTTCCTCTTCGCCCAAACCAGCTTGAATGTCACCTTGTTTGGACAAAACAATAGGGGAGATGTGCGCTACTCTGGCTCCTGGAGTTATATCGCACCTGATGGTACTGAATATGCATTACTAGGAGCTAGAACAGGCCTTGCCGCCTATACTATTGACGATGCAACCAATATTAATGAAGTTGGGTTTATTCCGGGACCTTCCTCCAATTGGAGGGAAATCACGGTAGTAAAAAATCACGCTTATGTTACAACAGAAGGCTCTGGTGTTGGACAAGGGCTACAGGTCGTTGATTTGAGTTATTTGCCGGATAGTCTGCATTTGGTCACTACCTACGATGCCACGTTTACAAGAGGCCACATTTTGCAATCTGACATTTATAATCCTTCGTCGGACTTCATTTATGTTTGTGGGACTGCTTCGGAGGGATTTCACATTATTGATGTTTCTGTTCCTTCAAATCCGGTGGAGGTGGCGCTGTATGCGCCTTATTATATACATGACCTGCATGTTCGAGGCGACCGGATTTATGCGGCGGCTTTGTATGAGAGTGCGATAGATGTCATTGATATCAGTAATAAAGCGAACCCTACCTTGATCACACAGATCAGTTATCAAGGAGGATTTACACACAGTTCCTGGACGACTCAGGACAATACTCATCTGTTGGTTACTGACGAAATTGATGGACTGAAGATGAACATCTGGAATATTGAGGACATCAACAATGTGTATACCGTTGCGGATTGGTCTGCCAATCTTCAGAGCTTGGTCCACAATCCTTACGTGCGTGGTGATTTTGCTTTTATTGCCCACAATACCGAAGGACTTCGGGTGTTGGATGTAGTAGATCCCGCATTGCCTGTTGAAGTTGGTTTTTACGATACTTATGCCGGCGCAAGTGGCGGTTTTAATGGCTTATGGTCTGCTTGCCCGTTTTTCCCTTCTAACAAGATTATTGGTGGTAATCGGGCCGATGGCTTGTACGTTTGGGAGTTTAATGACACCCACGCCGGGAGGGTTTATGGCAGAGTGCTTGACGGCATGACTGGATTAATCATACCGCAGGCGGAGATTACAATTTCGGGGAGTGCGGAAACGCTATATTCTACGCTGGATGGTGATTATAAATGGGGAAACATTCCAGGCTCTTACACGGTTACCTGTTCAAAGACAGGCTATTATACGAAAGTACTTCCAGCTTTAAATTTACTCGAAGGGGATTCGTTGATTGTAGATATTGAGTTGTGGCCCAATTTGGTTGGGAATGATGATTTTACTGCTAGTAATCAAGTATCAATAACCCCAAATCCATTTACTGACTTTCTGGTTATTGAAGGCTTGGAAGATTCAAATTTTCCGCTCTTTCTAGAACTATTTACTGCAGATGGCAGACTACTGGCAACCAGGGAGGTCAATTCCAATACAATACAATTAGCTAAACTTGCTACAACTAGTCAATTGCTATTTTATGTTCTGAAAGACACCCAAAAACAAATCATCAGTACAGGAAAATTAGTACATAAATAATTAGTAAAACGAACGAACTATGAACACAAACACTGCTATTCCAACATGGTTTTGGGTGATTGGCGTATTGGCTTTTCTATGGAACTTGTTGGGGTGTGTAAATTTTTTTAGCCAAATTACGATGACGACTCAAGCAATGGCTAACCTGCCCGAAGGCTACGAAAAGCTATATAGTGAAACGCCTGTTTGGGTCAACATTGCATTTGGAACTGCTGTTATTACTGGGGTTATTGGTAGTATCGGCTTGCTCCTTCGCAAAGGTTGGGCGATGCCTGTGTTTATCGTTTCTTTGATAAGTGTTGTCGTTCAACAAATCTATTCGTACTTTTTGTCGGACATGTTGGCGGTAATGGGTACATCAGGTATTCCTATAATGGGATCAGTATTGGTTATTGCAATTCTGCTTGTCTTTTTCTCTAGAAAAGCAAAAGAGAATGGCTGGCTAGCCTAGGATTTCTATTCTGCTTCTTTTATCTGGACGACTAGCGTGGAAAAATTTGCTGATTTTATAGCACTAAGATTCAACAAAAAACCTTCTGTGATTGGGTAGTCTTCATCCAAGGGAATTTGTCCTTTTTGTAGTTCAATCAGGCTAGACCAAGCATTTGCCACCTCGAAAATATTCGGATTGGTACTTCCAAGAAATTGGAATAAATCGACCGCTCTTGCTGCCCAAAATGCTGGATCTTTTGAGCCATCTGCTACAGGAATTTCGAACCGATACTCCTGTGCCAATTTATCACATCCCGATTGTAGCAGTTCTAACTTTAGATCATTGTTGAAGGAAACGGTTTCTGAAGACGACATTTCATTAAGACTGAATTGCTGTGTTTTTACTGCTGGATTCCCCGCATCGAATAGAGGAGTCGGCGGATCATATTTGCATTCCGGTGTAGAATTACAGCTAGAAAACAAGGCAAATAATACAAGCAAAAAAAGATAATTGACTCTCATCATCAGGATACAAAGTTAAATTGGAATAAAATTTATACACCACAAACCAAATACGAAAGTACTGAATCACTTTGGTAGGAACAAATTCTAGTTATTGAGTTATTCGGTGTGTTGAGTTATTCAGTGATTATTCTGGAGAATAATGTTGAGCACTATAAATGTTCTTCTTCCTCTTTCCAAAAGGGTTCTACAACACAGAGGAAAATCAATTCGGTAGTACCTGTGTTGCGGATAAATTGCTTGGCTTTGGGCGGAACAAAGAAGATATCTCCTTTCTTGACTGGCTGATCTTCCTCTTCAATAAACATCTGGCCTTCGCCCTCCAAAATATAATACACTTCTGAACTTTCCAATGTGTGTGGCAAGGACGCTCCGCCTACAGGAACACGGGCATGGGCGATACTGTAATTGATGTTGACGGGATCATTTTTAGGGTGTACTATTTCTTTTAATATCGTCTTGTCTCCAGCTACGAAGGAGGGGATGTCGTTGGTGTTTTTTAGGAACATTTATTCTATTTGTTATTTTTCTTGCTTGTACTTAATTGGATGCACGGTTGCTCGGCTAAGATAATAATAAGGTGCTGAATCTTCTAGAGTTTCTTGTCTGGTAAAAGTTTCAACAAAATTGTTTGAAAGCTGTTGGAAGTAAACCTTGACTCCTTCCACCTAAATTTTTTGATTAGCGTTAACCGCCTCAATGATCGTATCATACCCATCGATCTTAGAAGAAAGCCAGGCAGGAATTATATCCAACATAAAAATATGCTGATTTTGATAATTGGAAAGTATTTCCTCAAATTGATCCGAAAATGATTGGTAAATTGGGATGCGATCCAGCTTATTGTTTGGAGCAACTCCAAGTTTTATAAGAAGTTTTAACAATAGCTTACCTGCTGGATTATGAGGTAAAAAAGAAGAATAGAGCCTACGGGTACTTTCTGCTTGATTTTTCACAAAAAGTTGATTTCCAAGTTCAAAATTGAGTAGCAAGTCTATTAATCTTGAAACAAGTTGACAATCTGTTGTTTTTTTTGAGTTATTGCCATTTAAATTGTTGGAAAATTCAGTAGCTTTTTCGTAATCACCAAGAGCAAAGTAAATTTCAAAACAATAAATATTTATACTGAAATAATCAATAAATTGAATGTTTTTGGAATTCACAATTTCTAAAGAGCTTGGCATTAAGCTCTTCACACCATATTCAAATTCATTTTTATAAATACAGCGCATGAATTGAGTCGAATGAAAGATATAATCCATTTGACTAGTAGGATCTTGCCATAAGTTATAGACTTCAATAATTTTTTGGACGATAGCAGACCCTTCTACCATCCTTCCTTCCATAAAAAGTCTTTGGCAATAATTACTATAGGCTACAAGCAAGTTTACCGTGATAGAAAGATTCTTACTATTTGCTTGCGTTGATTCAAGCAACTCGATACTTTTTAATGCATCTTTCTCACTTTCTTCCAAACTGCCAATAGCCAAGTATTGGCTTAAATTGCTGGTTAGTATAGTATACGAGCAACTATTCAAATTTTCTCGTTCCAGCGTCTGCTTAGCTTCAAGATAGATGTTTTTCAATTTGATTTTTTGATCATCGGTAAGTGTCCAAATTCCATTGTTAATCATCTGGTAAGCTGTGACTACTAAAAAGAGCGTTCTATTTTGGTCTGCTACATCTAGGAGGTAGCTATCCTGACTAGTTTGGAAGTTGGAGAATATTTTTTCTGTCGATTTCGTATTTAGAGCTTGGCTGTATACTGCGATCCATTTATTGGCTTCTATGGCCAAATAGTAATAGTGCATTTCACTTGCAATCTTTTCTACTTTTTTGAACTCCTGTATTCCATCTTCAAACATTCCCTTTTTTATCAAAATAGAAGCCGCATGTAACCGCTTGGAAAGCTTGATTTTAGTCTCATCTTCATTCGTGTTTTCACTCCAAAAATTAATAATCGGGTCATACAATTCATTGCATAAGTATCGAAGATTAGAATCAATTTTATTTCTTTTCAGATAATTCGAAAAGATCGGGGATTCTGTTTTATCATTAAATTTCAGCAGTCCCTCAAACAGCAAAAGCACCTTTTTACGTTTTTTACCTAGGTATTTTCTAAAGTAGGTAACCTCTTTTTGATCCAGCCTTGGTATTAAGGAACTAAGTGTTTCCAGTATCTTCATTAGATAGAGTTAACTTTCCGTGGAGTTTATACTACGTAAAAATATCCTTTTTGTTTAGAATGAAAAAAATGAATTTGATTATTTTATCAAACAAAAAACCGCATAATCTCTCTAAAATAAGGACTAGGATTATGGTGTCTCTACAACTAATTCTATTCCGCCAATCAATTATTCTACCGAGTATACCAACTTCAGTTTAACCAAAAACGATTTATTAAAACAGTCCAAAATCTATTTGTCCCAGTCAAAATCCTCCATCCAAATCCGAAATTCCATTACGGTTTCCTCCTTCAATTTCAACCATGCAGATACATTATCGGACTCTTCTGCCTGCACTAAATAGGAAAACGTTTCCAGATGGTTGTTTTCTTCCATACTGGCAAAAAAAGGTGCGTAATATTCCCAATAAAAACCTTGTTTATCCTTATGATCTCCTAGTGAACCCGCTACTAGACTGAATTTTCGGAGGAAGCGGTCAACTGCAGTTTCGTCCTTGTATTTCTCCTCCAAATCTAGTGCAGTTGCCAAATCTAGCAAAAGGCTGATGCTAGAAAAACTGTTTGCTTTGTTCTCTTCCCCTAGATCATCGACAGTCAGCTGTACATGTATCTCCCCATCCGTTCGTACAATCGGAGGATGAATACCCGCATCCAAAAACTGACGAGCAGCAAGCGACCGATCTCCACGAGGCTCTAGCAATATAAATCGAGAGAACGCAAGGATCGAAGGAATCCGTTGCCCCATCTGATCCGTCAGTAAACCAAGATAAAAGTGGGAACTCGAATGATTCGGATTTTGTCGCACACTATTTTGAAAAGCTGATTCTGCTGCCTTCAGATCATTGTCCGCCAGCAAAGCAACCCCCAAATTGAAGTTTAAGAGATAGAAATCAGGAAATTTTTTGATGCCCTTTTTGTAGACTTTAATTGCTTTGGCGCGCTGTTCATTTTTATCCAAACAATTGCCATAAGCCACATAAAAATTGGAAATTATCTTTGGATCTACGTTTTTTAATTTGACGGCTTTTTTGCCGATTGCTATGGCATCGTCATATTGTTTCATGCCCTCATACGTGTAGGCGAGCTCGTAGAGTGCATAGATATTCGTAGGGTCGATAGAAAGCGCTTCTTTGTACTTGGAAGTGGCCTCCTCATATTGCCCATTATCGTACAAAAAGATGCCTTCACGTATCAGCGATTTAACCTGGTTTTGCGCCTCAACAAATAGAAAGCAAAAACTAAAAAAGATAACGGAGATCCATTTTACCATGGAGCAGATTTTGAGTGAATGATTACGATCCAGTGTCGTCGTAGAAGTCTTTGAATATGGGCATTAGTCCTTTCCTTAATTCTTCGAGGGAAATTCCGATTTTCAGTTCCCCTTCTTGTGCCATACTGATTTTTCCGGATTCCTCGGATACGATAACAGAGATGGCATTTGTTCGTTCAGTGACTCCAAGTCCGGCTCGGTGTCGAAGGCCAGCTCGTTTCGGCAATTGGTTGCTATCTGATAGCGGCAAAACACAAGCAGCCGTATGAATCTTAGAGTCTGAAAAAATGACAGCACCATCGTGCAGTGGACTTTCTTTATGAAAAATACTTTCCAATATAGATTGCGAAATCGAAGCATCCAGCCGAGTTCCGGAGCTGGTAAATCCCTCTAGCAAATTGGGATCTGTAGAAAAAACCATTAGTGCACCCGTTTTTGACCCCGAGAACGACTCCGCTGTCTTTACGATCATAGCAATTTGTTTCTCCTGATTGGCAGTTAGTTGCTTGGAAGTATCGACATATTTTTGCCAAAACTTAAACCGTCGATTTAAAGTCGTTTTTCCTAGCATAACTAAGAAACGGCGTGCTTCTGGCTGGAATACAATCAACAAGGCAAGTACTCCTAGATTGACAAATTGTCCTAGGATTTTGGACAATAAATCCATATTCAGAAACTCGACCAATTCGGATAAAAAGAACAATAAAAAGAGCCCAATCACAATGTTAAACGCCATACTGCCACGTAGTAGCTTAAAGATTTGATAAATCAAAAACCCAACTACCAGTATATCAATGATATCCCAAATAGTAATTGTTAAAAATCCAATTTTTATAAACAGGTCTAACATGTTCTAATTTTCTCCTAGTCTTTTTCCTCTAACGGGAAATCTTCCCCCATATTGTAAAGGGTAAAGCTCATAATATCGGCTATTTCTTCAATTCGTTTTTCTGTTGATTTTCCTGCGCCATGCCCTGCGCTAGTTTCTACTCTTATTAAGACGGGATTTATCCCTTCATGGTTCTCCTGTAAGGTAGATATAAATTTGTAGGAATGCGCTGGCACCACTCGATCATCGTGATCTGCAGTCGTTACCATTGTAGCAGGGTAGGCGACTCCTTCCTTTATATTGTGCACTGGAGAATACCCAAGCAGATTTTTGAATTGAATGGAATCCTCACTAACCCCATAATCAGTAGCCCAAGCCCTTCCGATAGTAAATTGATGATAACGCAACATATCCAGCACTCCAACCGCAGGCAAAGCAACTTTGAATAAATCAGGTCGCTGCGTCATACAAGCCCCAACCAACAACCCGCCATTTGACCGTCCTTCAATAGCGAGTTTTCCAGAAGAAGTATACCCTTTATCAATCAGATATTCAGCCGCAGCAATAAAATCATCAAATACATTTTGTTTCTGCAATTTCGTACCAGCTTTGTGCCATTTTTCTCCGTATTCACCGCCACCCCTGATGTTTGCTACAGCATAAACGCCTCCGTTTTCCAGCCAAAGGATATTTTTTGTATTAAAGCCTGGTTTTATACTGATGTTGAATCCTCCATAACCATACAGCCAGGTAGGGTTGTTCCCATTTAGATCAAGGCCTTTTTTGTAGGTAATATACATTGGTATTTTGGCGCCGTCCTTACTCTTGTAGAATATACGCTTAGTCTCAAATTTTTCCGAGTCAAACTTGACTTGGGGGGATTTGAAGACCTTCATTTCCGATGTTTTTATATCATAGGAATAAATGGTATTGGGAAAATTGTAGGAGGTAAAATTGAAAAAGCAAAGATCTTCTTTTTTCTTACCGCTAAAACTTCCTGAGGTTCCGATGCCCGGCAGTTTGACTTCTCTTACTTCTTTTCCGTTAGTATTGAAAACTTTTACCATGCTGGCGGCGTCCTTTATATAGTTGACGACTAGTTTGCCGCCAATTGTTCGGATAGATTCGAGGGCATTTTCTGATTCTGGGATGATGGTTTTCCAGTTAGATTTACTAGGATTTTTGGGATCGACCAGCACTAATCTTTTGTTTGGTGCGCCATCGTTAGTTAGCAATAGCAGCTTTCCTTCTTGATTGTCAATGATCCAATTGTCATGATCAAATGTGGTTATCAAAGGAGAAAATTTCGTTTCTCCCTTCACAAGATCCTTGTAAAACAGTGCATTACCACTTGTAGATTCGGAGGCGTAAATCATTAAAAATCGTTGGTCCTCGGTTAGCCAAGCATTGAAATTTCGGTTGCCGTTGTCGGTATCTTGATAAATCAGTTTGTCTTCCGACTGGGCAGTCCCAAGTTTATGATAATACACTTTGTGAAACTCATTTTTCTGAGAATATTCATCAGAGCCTTCCGCAGGTTTGTCATATCGACTATAATAAAAACCGTCTTTATACCAGGAAATTCCAGAGAATTTCATCCACTTTACTTCATCAGACAGGACTTTTTTGGAGTCCAAGTCCATCACCTTAATTGTTTTCCAGTCCGATCCTCCTTCAGACAGCCCATAAGCCATATACTTACCATCCTTAGAAAATCCTCTTCCCGAAAGGGCAGTGGTCCCATCTTCTGAAAAGGTATTTGGATCAATGACCAATTCTGGCTCGGAAGAGAGGTCTTTTTGCCGGTACATTACGCTTTGGTTTTGCAGGCCACTATTCCTAAAGAAATAATAATAATCTCCCTCTTTGAAAGGTGTACCGAATCGCTCATAATTCCAAATTCGTTTTAGTCGTTCCTTTAATGCGTTTCTGAATGGGATATTCTCCAGGTAAGAGAATGTGGTTTCATTTTGGCTACTCACCCATTTGCTGGTTGCCTCACTTTGGGCGTCTTCCAACCATCTATATGGATCTTTAACAGGAACACCAAAATAATCATCAACCGTCTCTCCTTTTGCTGTTTTAGGGTAGTTAAGCACCGCATTTTCCACATTACTATCCATATTTGAAGACTTCTTCTTGATTGAATCTGAATTGCAACTACTAAGGACAATTATTGTCATCACACTTATTCCCAACTGTAACTTCCTGTTCATATTAATATATTTAAAGGCAAAAATAACGAATAAATTGTAGTTATTAAGTTACTGGGTTATTAATGGCAGAATTACAATAGAGTTTCCATTTTTGTGGGAGTTTTTAACTGGTCCCCGCCAGGTGGGGATAACGCATTTTTAAAAATTGACTAATGTAGTTAGTAAAATATAATGGTCTATCCCCCGGTGTCGGTGGGCTGGAGGTGGATATCACTTATCAACTGAATAACTACAATAATCAAGTAACGGTATAATATTTGATTTATCTGTAAACATCCTGTTAAAGGACGTTTGTAATGACAAACTTTTAACTTAATTTTGCAGAGGATTTATTATTATAATATTTCCATTTAATAGAATTGATTTGATTGGAAATTATAGAAGTTGCATTAAGTACTCAACTTCAATAAAATAATTCTAAATATATGAATATCAGTAAATTTGCTACGGCTCTATTGTTGGTTATTGCTTTTCAGTTTTTTGTAGTAAATACCTACGCCCAAATTGATCCTGCGGTAGCCAAAGCTCAAAAGAAAGCAGAAAAGGCACGTAAAAAAGCAGAAAAGGATGCAATGAGGCAGCATTTAGTGGACCTTTACAACGGTACTGCTACGGAGGAAGATGCCCCTTCAAAAGCCCCAAAGCCTCCAAAAGAGAAAAAAGCCACAGCGACTAAGGAGAAAAAGGACAAAGCTCCGAAAGAGAAAAACAGTGGACTTGACTACGGTGCACAAAAAACAGCAAAAACCAACACAAAAGAACCAAAATACAAAGAGGCCACCCCAGTAACCAAACCAGCAAAAGAAGCCGTGGTCAAAGCGCAATCCACGGTCAGAACGCCACCACCTGCATACAATCTCATGTCTGCACCAACCGGACAATGCAAGTATTCGTACAATACAATCGATGAATTTACCGCCAAAAGAAAAATAGCCACTGCCAATCAATCCTTGTTCACCTACACCGAGGAAGAATTGAGAAAATTCATGAAGGAAAAAGAATTCCTTACTTGCAATGGATTCATCTCAGAAATAGCGGGCATTAAGATCCTGAACATGGAATTTATCTTTGATTCTCCCTACGCCAAACAAGAGTACGGACCGATACAATCGGGATCAAGCCTCATCATTCGACTAATCAACGGAGAGACGGTTGCACTCGAAGCGCAACAATTTGACCCAGGCACTAAGAACTTACAAAAGCTAAAGACGTATTATAGCAATGTTTATCTCATACCTCCTAAAGCAGAAAAAGAACTTAGAAAAGCAGAAGTGGACGCTGTAAGAATGGTATGGGGAACTGGTTATGAAGACTATGAAGTATACGAATTGGACTTCTTTATTGACCAGTTTAATTGCCTGGACGCCGCCAATTAGCTTTTGATAAACCAAAAACCGCACTATAAACAATGTTAGGACTCAAATTACCAACCGACCCAAGATGGGCCAACCTCGCAGAAATTAGCTTGGAAGAAATTCTGACCGACCACGCCTATTGCGAACAAAAGGCCGCTACTTCCTGTATATCCCTGATTTCCTTGTATCCTGACAAAATTGACATGGTTCGCAAATTGGCACCTATCGTAACTGAAGAGTGGGGCCACTTCCGGTTAGTCCTTCAGGAAATGGATAAAAGAAACCTCAAACTCGGCCATCAGCGCAAAGACGAATATGTGAATGCCATGATGAAGTTTCAAAAAAAGGACGGTCATCTAGACGATCGACTAGTAGAGAAATTGTTGATTTTTGCGTTGATTGAAGCCAGAAGTTGCGAGCGCTTCCGGATTTTATCCCTTCATCTTGAAGAACAAGCGCTGAAAGACTTCTATCATAAATTTATGGTATCTGAAGCTGGCCATTATCGATTGTTCATTGATTTGGCGAAGCAATATGGAGGGGAGGAGCGTGTAAAAAAACGATGGGCAGAATACCTAGAGCAGGAAGCCAAAGTACTTTCAAACATGACACTTCGAGGAGATCGAATGCATTAAAAAACTAAGTAACCTTCTTTTCTTCTGGGTAAACCTCCAAAAACACCCTTCTCAAGGTCATTTTCAGCCCAAAAGAATAGTTCAATTTTTCAATAACTTTTTGAGCTCGGGGCTTGTATTCTTTGTGGACTACCGCTTCATTGATGCCATTACATGCTTTGGTATAGTTGTTAACGATATTGTTGACCAACACCTCTGAATAGTAATCGTATTCATTCATAAAATGAGCAGCGGTTTCAGCCGTAAACAAGTAGACATCAATCAGATCATGTTGAAAGATGGCGTTTTTTTCCAGGGTTCTAATTATTTTGTTGACTGCTTTTATTCTTGGGCGGCGTGGCCTTCGGTAGCTTTTGGTCAGGTATTTTTTTGCGATTTCTTTTTTGGCAGTATCATAGACTTTTTCACGATCCTTTACCGATCCCAGGTCCATTTTATAGTAGGTTCGGACTTCTTGAAAGCGATCGTAAAGTTCTAGTAATTCAGTCCGAAGATCTTCCTCTTGCAAGGTATCAATATGCTTCTTAAAAGTGGACTTTCGCATTCTTCTTCATTTTAAAGCGTGGGGGGTAACCACCAGTAAAGTTCGGTTATTTTTTTACCACGGAAGAAAAACAAAGGAAAATTATTCAGAATAAGCTTCTAAAAATTGAATTAAGTCGTCTAATTGCCACGCATTTTCTAGTTCAAATTCACCAATACTATCTCTTTGTAAACGAGTCAAATAGCCGCCACTGTTGACAGCCTTACCAAAATCAAACGCCAATGACCGAATGTATGTTCCTTTGCTACATGTGACGGAAAAATCGACTTCAGGAAGGTCTATTCTAGTAAGTTCAAAGTTATAAATTTCAATTGGCCTTGGTTGCAACTCAATGACTACCCCCTTTCTCGCCTTTTTATATAACCGTTGCCCGTCTACCTTTATCGCTGAAAACATAGGCGGCAACTGTTCAATTGCTCCTAGGAACTTTTGACGGGCTTCTTCTAGTAGTTCTTCAGTGATATGATCGGTCGGATATTCTTGATCTATAGCTGTTTCTGCATCGTAGGATGGGGTAGTGGCTCCTAGCGTGATGGTCCCTGAATATCGCTTTGGTAATCCTTGAAATTCATGTAGTTTTTTGGTAAACTTTCCACAGCAAATAATCAAAAGGCCAGTAGCCATGGGATCCAGTGTCCCTGCATGGCCAACCTTGAATCGTTTGATCTCAGTGATGTGTTTTAGCCGATATCGGATTTTATTTACTACGTCAAAAGAGGTCCAAGTCTTTGGTTTATTGACTAAAAAAGTTTCCCCCGCAATAAAATCGTATGTCTTTTTTTCTTCCATGGTATTAGAATAACCCTGTTAGGATGGCGATGGTTCCTACTATAAAGCAGTAAATTGCGAAATAGATCAGCTTGCCTTTTTTCACCAAATCGATCATCCATACACAGGCAATCAGTCCAGAAAAGAAAGCGGCTATAAAACCGGCGACCATCGGCAACGCATCAAAACTTGCTGGTGGTGCTTCCATCAAATCCTTTACTTTAAGTAACGTAGCTCCAAGAATTGGAGGTAACACCATTAAAAATGAAAATCGGGCGATTTTTGACTTGTCCACTCCTAGCAGCAATCCAGTAGAAATTGTACTTCCAGACCGCGAAATACCTGGTAAAACAGCGACAGCTTGCATCACTCCAATGATCAATGCATCTGTAAAACTTACTCCTTTCCCTTGACCGTCTAGTTCAGTAGAATTATCTAAAACTTGCTCGGCTGCTAGGACCTTTTTTGCTTGTCGTTCTTCTGCAAACTTGGTTAAATACAGGAGAAAACCCGTGAATAGAAGCATACAGCCTACTAGAATTATATTTTGATCAAAGAATGCTTCCACCTTATCTTCAAACAAAACGCCAACAATGCCGACAGGGATCATGGAAAGCAGGATTTTTGCTGCAAATTGAGTTTCCTCATTCCAAGAAAATGAGAAGAAGCCTTTTAATATTTGAATGATATCCTTACGGAATACGACGATGGTACTGAATACAGTTGCACAATGCAGAACGACGGTAAATAGAAGATTGTTTTCTCCCAGATCGTAATTCATGAGCGCTTTGCCTAATTCAATATGTCCGCTACTGCTGACTGGCAAAAATTCAGTTAGCCCTTGTACAATGCCAAGTATAATGGCTTTCAAAACCTCCATGAAAAGATTAAATTATAGGTATGTGAAAAATCGGAAGGGAATTACTTCTTGAAAATAGCGACGATCATTAATACCAAACCCACCAAAACGACAAATGGGGCGAGCGTTATTCTGCGAAAGCTATAAATAATACTTTCATCCCAAACATCAGGGCTTGGCATGCTACCACCAGCCATCAATAGAAATCCGATCGCAATTACCCCCAAGCTTGCAGCCATAAGAATGTAATTCTGCTTGCCAAACAACAATTCTTCGTTGCTTAGATTGGCCGCCGCTGCTGACTTCGCATTTCTCGAAGCAGTTGGTGTTATCGACTTCTTCTTCTGGGTAGTGACTACTTTTTTAGCAGTGGTCTTATTCGTAGTGGTCTTTTTTGCTTTTTTGCTCATAACTTTGATTCATACAACAAAGGGACAAAAGTACAATTTTTTAGTTGATCATTATATTAATTCAAGATTACTTATGAGAATTTTAACGGTTGATTATGATCGGTCTAGAAGTCTGCCAACAAATTTGGGCAAAAATTGACGCCTAATACAAATCATCAAGCCTCATTTTCAAGTATTTGTTGACTCCCCATCGAGTACTAATCCAAGAAATTCCTATTCCCAGAAGAAACAAAAGAAAAAATAAGATACAGAAGCTTGTGATATCCTGTATCTCTCTCAAACCAGCTATTTTTTGCCGCCCCAGATAAACTGTCCCCACTAATGCAGCAATTGCCAAAACAGCGCTAATACAACCATTTATAATACTTCTTCTCATGTAAGACTTTCGAATAAATGCCCAGGGAGCACCGACTAATTGCATATTTTTAATAATAAACCGATTGGAATAAAGTGCCAACTTTACGGTATTGTTGATTAGAAAAATGGCAATTAATATAAAAATCAAACTAAACAAGAGCATTGCAATGGCCAATTGCCCGATGATTTTGGAGATATTTATTGATAATTCCTCAGGATAATAAACCTCACGCACTATTTCATTCGATCTCAGCAAACTGGAGACCACCGCTAGGCTATCCGGATTCATATAAACTGGAAAAACACTAAAATTGTAGGTATCAAAAAACGGATTTTCTCCTAATAAATCTAAATCATCACCTAATTCCTGTTTCATAATGTTTGCTGCGTCCTCTTTGGTGATCAACTGGAGCGTTTGCTCATTGACAAATTTACTTCGTGTCAGTTTAGATTTGAACATTTCAATATCCTGGTCGGTGGCTTCGTCTTTTAGCTCGACCATGATGTTGATATTTTCCTTGAAATAGGTCACTAGTTTGTTGGCGTGAATCATCGTCAGCCCAAACAAACCGAGCAAAAAGAGGACGAAAGCTACGCTAAGAATAGAGTACAGGTGGTTTGGCTTAGTTTTTGAATTATTGCGAGTACTAGCTTGGTGAGCCATCAATTTTGTGATTTCTAAGCTCAAATTTACAAAAAATAACTGTGTGGGGAAGCTTTAGGAACATTATGAAGCTATAAATGAAGATTGTAGGGAATTATAGGGGCTTTAGGTGACCACTTATACTGCTAGATAAATTAATTTGTTGTTAAAGGAAGGAAAACGTTTTACAAAACAAACCATTTTTTCATATTTTACGTTAATAACCTTGATGATACTTTAGTTTTTATACTCAAACGAAAAATGAAGATTTATCCAATTATATTGTGTGGGCTTCTTTTCACTAGTTTTGCCAATGGACAAATAAAGCTAAACAATAGTTCATTTGAAGGCATTCCAAAAGACGCAACTACTCCCGAAGGTTGGCAAGCTTGTGGTATGACAACTACACCTGACATTCTACCAGGATTTTGGGGAGTAAACAATAAAGCAGACAATGGCACAACTTTCGTAGGTCTTATAACGAGACAAGACGAAACCTGGGAATATATAGGGCAGCAATTGTCGAAACCGCTAAAAAGGGGCGAATGTTACATGTTTAGTGTCTCCTTGGCAAAATCTCCGACTTATGCCTTGTACAATAGATCCATTATTCTGAAAATCTGGGGAGGAACTTCACTTTGTGATAAACGTCAGTTGCTTGCTCAAACAGATTTGATTGATCACCATGATTGGAAGCAGTATGACTTTGTATTACTTCCCAAAAATGAATACGATTTTCTTGTTTTAGAAGCGTATTACGCCAAGGACACAATTTGGCCATATAATGGCAATTTTTTGATAGATAACTGTTCATCTATTGATGTTTGCGATCGGGTTTCTTTGGACGTGGAGACGGATGTCTACAATAATTAAATGACTAAAAAGTACATTATGACTACATTGCGCACAATAGTTTTACTTAGCATAATAGGTATTTTTTCTATTTCAGCGATTAGCTATCAATCCAACAAAATTGATTGGAACGGCAGTGAGCAGTTGACCTGGAATGATTTCAGAGGACAGGCTCCAGGATTGTCTAGCCATGTAAAAGTTGCCGCTACCAACTACGAAATTGGTTATGAATACACCATGATCGACAATGATTTCCACTTTGATGTCACTTGTCAGTTTGTTCCGGCATTATCCTGGGTACGGGAAAGCGGAAAAACTGATTACATTCTCAAACATGAGCAAAAACATTTTGATCTCGCAGAAGTCTACGCCAGAAAACTAAGAAAAGAACTCGGAGAAGCAAACATCACTCTAAGGAATCACCAATCCAAAATTAATGAGATTTACGATGAAGTTTGGATGGAATGTCAAAAAGCACAACAAGAATACGACCACGCAACAGATCATAGCATTAATGAGGAAGCCCAGAAAAAATGGGATAAAAAGATCCAACAAAAGTTAGAAGATTTAGAGAAATATGCTCTTTAGTCATTGAGTTATTAGGTGTACTAAATATTGGGTATCTAGTTGATGTAACTAGTCTATTACAAAGTCTACATAAACAGGGAAGTGATCGCTAAACCCGCCATAATAGTTGGGACCGCCATATGTTCTACTTGGTTTGTCACCGTATTTTTTATCCTTGTAGATCATCCATTCCGCTCTAAAAATGACCGGATCCAAAAAGTCAATATTGTTTTTCCCGGAGGCTAAAGAAGAGCTGACGATTAGTTGATCAAGCATGTTCCAGTTGCCTTTGTAGTTGTAAGATCCTTTTCCTTCTTTATCCAAATCACTCATTAGATTGTACAAATCAGTAGCACCTGTCGCAGATTTATCCATTTTTGCTCCTAGCACTTCCTGAATACTTTTGTTGTCTGGCTCATCATTGAAATCGCCCATTACCAAGATGTTTGCATTTGGGTTGGCGGTATACAATTCGTCTATTTTAGCACGAACTTGTTTGGCAACATAGGTACGCTTAGACTCGCTAGCTTCAAGGCCTCCACGTCGGGATGGCCAATGATTTATGAAGATATGAAATTTGTCGTTTTTATTAAAAATGCCTTGCACATGCAACACATCGCGCGTCGTGTATTCTTCTTCTTCTAAATATCCTTCTGGGAAATTGATTCTTATAATATCGCTAGATATCAGTTTAAAACCTTTTTTCTGGTATAAGAAAGCCACGTCTATCCCTCTAGCGTCTGGCGACTCATGATGCACCACTCCATATCCTTTTTGCGCCAGGGAAGTTTTTTCGCAAAAGTCTGTGCAAACCAGCTGATTTTCCACTTCGCATAAGCCGATTATGGTAGGATATTCCATGGCTTCGATGACTCTGGCTAAATCGTTTATCTTTTTTGTATATCGCTCTTGATTCCAATTCGTTTCTCCAGCGGGAGTAAAAAACTCATCGATCTTATCAGGATTATCTTCTAGGTCGAAAAGGTTTTCCACATTGTAGAATGCTGCCCGAAATTGCAATTTCCCATCTGCATTCAAATAATCTTTTGTCGATCGACATCCTGCAAAAACAAGGAGAAAAATGATACCTATTCCAATATATTTAATAACACTATTCATGGATAAACGTTTTTACGAAGTTCTGTTAACAGCAGGATAAACCTGTTCCTACCTTTCGTGAAAGATTTTTTTCATTCAGACTGTAAAACTAAATAAAAGGATGATCTAACCTTAGTTTTTTATACTTTTGTGCGATAATTTAACAATAAGCTTGAATTGAAATAATGGACAAACTTAGTTTAATCAATAAATTTGAATCTACTTACGGAAAATCTTCTGATGAAGCACTTCGTTTTTTCTTTGCCCCTGGAAGAGTGAATCTAATCGGTGACCACATTGACTATAATGGTGGTACCGTGCTCCCTGTGGCTATTTCATTGGGGATAACAGCCGTGGTTCGAAAACGGGCTGATTCAAAAGTTCGGTTGAGTTCTACCGACTTGGCAACCCAAGTCATTATAGACATGGATAAAGCCATGGAATATGACGAACGAGCAGGCTGGGGGAATTACCCAATGGGTGTCATCAATTTTTTGAAGGCGACAAATATTGAGCTCGTAGGAGTAGATATTTTGTATCATAGTACACTACCAATTGGTGCCGGATTGTCTTCCTCTGCTTGTATAGAGGTACTCACGGGTTACTTGATGATGACAATTGCAAATATCGAAGTAGATCGACTAGCGCTTGCATTGTTATGTCAGGAAGTCGAAAACAAATTTATTGGTGTACAATGCGGCATCATGGACCAATTTGCTGTCGCTATGGGAAAACAAGGAGCTGCTATGTATCTGGATTGTAATAATCTTGCTTGTGAATATGTCCCATTTAATACCGGCGAATATAAATTGTTGATCATGAACACAAATACGCCCAGAGAACTAGCCGATTCCGAATACAATACCAGAAAAGAGGAATGTCTAAAAGCCTTGGAAATAATCAATAAAACCAGACCCATCACCCATCTTTGCGAAGCAAGTTTTGATGAGATCAATCGTTTGATAGCTGATCCCACTATAAAATCCAGAGCGAAACACGTGGTTTGGGAAAATCAGTTTGTTATGGAGGCAAAGGAGGAGCTGGAAGACGGTGATCTGAAGGCGTTTGGAGACTGTATGGACGCATCTCATTTGTCCCTTGCCCACGACTATGAAGTGAGCAGCGATGAGTTAGATCTTCTAGTAGATACGATTCGCGCGGTGGATCAATGTCTAGGAGCACGGATGACTGGCGCAGGGTTTGGCGGATGTGCCATCGCCCTCGTACACAAAGATATACTCAAAGAGGTAAAAGAGTACGTCAAAGGCCGCTATGAACACGCGACTAATATTGAACCTTCTTTTTATGAATGTGAAGTGGTGGATGGAGTCAAGGAGTTATTTTTTGAAAAGTAGGAAAATGAGGTAGAAGGTAATTTTGTAGAAAATACTGATTAGATTATTGAACAATCTCGAAGAATTTTAAACGACAGTTGAAAAAGTGAAATAACCGCGACGGCGGATACAGCCAGTTCGATTCCGCTATTTGTAAGAGACAATTCACGAACCTTTAATAATGGGATATGCTATTTTACAATAATAAATAAATTGCAAGAAGGCAGCGATTGCAAAATGCAGACAGTCACTTGATTGCATTCTGCCGAAGCAAATGATCCGCTAATACCAAGGCCGTCATCGCATCAACAATTGGCACCGCCCTAGGAACTACGCATGGATCGTGCCTTCCTTTTCCAGTGACTTCTACGGAATCACCGTCTGTATTTATCGATGGTTGTGATTGGATGATGGTGGCTACAGGTTTGAAGGCAACTCTGAAATAGATATCCATTCCATTGCTAATCCCGCCTTGTACGCCACCTGAATAATTCGTGTCTGTAATAACTTTATCGCCTTCCATTCTGAAATGATCATTGTGGACAGAGCCACGCATCGTAATCCCCTCAAAACCAGATCCATACTCAAACCCTTTGCAAGCATTGATCGAAAGCATTGCCTTGCCAAGATCTGCATGCAATTTATCAAAAACCGGTTCGCCTAATCCAGGTGGACAACCTTGTACTACACCAGTTACAATACCGCCAATGGTATCTCCTGCTTTTCGGACCTCCTTGATATGGGCAATCATACGATCTGCCATTTCAGGATCCGGGCACCGCAGCGGGTTGGCTTCAATATTATTGAAATCTAATTGTTTGTAGTCTTTTTCTAGTTTTAATGTTCCTACCTGGCTGACGTAACTGTTTATGTGGATGCCATTTTTTAGGAGTAGTAGTTTTGCTATTGCTCCTGCAGCTACTCTGGCGGCGGTTTCTCGTGCTGAAGATCTGCCACCACCTCGATAATCTCGAATTCCATATTTAGCCAAATAGGTAAAGTCGGCGTGGGAAGGTCTGAACTTATCTTTGATGTGTGAATAATCTCGTGAACGGGCGTCTTGATTGTAGATGACCATCGAGATGGGGGTGCCAGTTGTTTTCCCTTCAAATACTCCGGATAATAATTGAAAGCTGTCGTCTTCTTTTCTTTGGGTCACGATGTTGGACTGACCTGGTTTTCTTCGGGCCAACTCATTTTGGATGAATGCTTCGTCAATTTCGATTCCTGGTGGACAGCCGTCTATGATAACTCCAAGGGCTTTGCCGTGAGACTCTCCGAAAGTGGTAATTTTAAATAATTGTCCAAACGTATTTCCTGCCATTCCACGAAGTTAGTTGTTTCTTTGATTTTTTGAAATTTCCCTGTTGATAAAATAGATAGAGGCTAAAGTAAATTTAGCCCCTATCTATGTGAAATTGTTCTATAATCTACAATTACTTTGGTACACTGCTAAAAACTCCATTGTTGGAGTTCCATAGAATTTTATCTGCTCCGTTGACATCTCCATTCTGATCAAAATCGGAGGGTAGATATTGATTAAATTCTCCATTTTCAATATCAAAAACAGCTTTATCAGAAGCATTAATATCATAACTTCCTTGATCAGTAATTTGGTCTACATCTCCTACAAACAATACAAATACGCCGGGAGTTATTGATTTTTGACCAAAGCCCGTCACCGCATAAGAATCATTAGATCTAAAATCATAGGTAAGCGAGCCACCTACCAAAGGTACTGGCTGTGGGGACATTGCCGCGATATGATTTCGATGTTCAAAAACTACATAATATTCGTTTCCAGTCAAACCAAACAGCCTACAATCTTCTGTCCACAAGACACTACCATCTTTCATCAATAGTCCAGCTGCTCGAAATACTTCAGTGGATTTAGCAGGACCTGTTCGCAATGAAATCAACACCCAATCTACTGCATCGACATCATATTCTGCATCACTCCATCCTTGGCCTTCCGTACCTGCGTAATTCCAAGGAGCGATAGAGTAGGGATGTCCATCTTCTAATGGATTTTGAACCATTCCTGGCAATAACTGACGCTGTGTATTGAGATTGTTTCTCATCACACCTGTTGCTTCATCATAAGCTCCTTCCAGGAAGGCAAACACATTAAAATCAATACACGGATCGCCAGTACAATTGCAATTGCCATCTTCCGTATCGTTGGTGGTATTAGGATCATTATCATCGCACACAGTTCCTGCTGCAGGACACCCTGCACAGTTGGTTTCCTGAAGACTTACATAATCAAAGTAAACACTTGACGCATTCCCACCAACAAAAAAGTAAAGATTGGCAGTACTCACAGTTGCCTCAGTCATAGTAAAATTGATGGTGTAATCTTGCATCGTAGTTGTAAGATTGATCAGTTCATAATGATACGTTACCCCAAGGGCTGTTTCATCCAATTTGAGATCAATTGTTCGAGCAACATCTGCTTTTGCTCTGAATGAAACCGTGTAATTTGTCCCAAGGTCTAAACTTAGATTGGGTTGAAAAAAACCAGCATCCCAGGAAAAGGAACCAGGGATAATACCTGTAATATTTGCAATTCCTGCAACACTGGAAGGAGTACAATTCCATTGATCCCAAGAAGATACATCATTGTCAAATGCCCCATTGATCATTTGCTCACAAGCTCCGGGATTAAACGTGCCTGTGCAATTGCAGTTTCCGTCTTCTGTGTCGTTGGTCGTACTTGGATTGCCATCATCGCAAGTTGTTCCTGCTAAAGGACAAGGCGTTCCTGCACAAGTACAATTGCCATCTTCTACATCATTAAAGGTAGAGGGATCATTGTCATCGCAGGGAGTTCCTGCAGCGGTGCAGGCACCACAATTGTTATCTTCCAGACTGACGTAGTCAAAATAAATGGACGAAGCATTCCCACCAATAAGAAAGTCCAACGTAGCATTTGGATCACTAGGATTTGCCATTGTAAAGGTATAAGTGAAGGTCTGCATGACCGTTGTCAGATTGACGGTTTCAAACAGATAGGAAGTAAAGGGCGCCGCAGGTTGACCAACTTTAACGTCCACCGTTCTATCTGCTTCAGCTTTTGCTCGGAAGGTCAGTGTATAGGACCTTGTCAATTCAATGTTAACTGGGCCATTAATAATACCAGCATCCCAAGTATTTACTCCAGGGATAACCTCTTCAAGTGCTCCAATTCCACCAAAGGTTTCTGGAGTGCAACCCCAGGAATTCCAACCTGTGAAATCTGTGTTAAATGTACCATTGGTAACTTCTTCGCAAGCACCTGGAGTATACGTTCCTGTACAAAAGCAAAAACCATTTTCTGTGTCATTCGTAGTGTTAGCGTCATTATCGTCGCAAGAGCCACCAGCTGCTGGACAACTCGTTCCCGTACAATGGCAATTCCCATCTTCTTCATCGTTTATTGTGGATGGATCACTGTCATCGCAAATTGTTCCTAATGCTGGGCAAGTTGAGCATCCTACCTCCATAATACTAGCAAATTCGATGGTCACATCTTCTGTACTTTCTCCTATCTGAAATTCAAAATTTGCGGCATTGTCTGTTGGTTCTGTCATCGCAAAAGTGAGTGTAAATGTTTGCATCACAGGAGTCAAATTAACAGTCTGAAAGGTGTATCCTGTAAATGGAGTGACTGGCTGGCTTATTTTCAAAGCCATTGCTCTATTTGCTGTAGCGCTTGCTCTAAATGTAACGGAATAGCTAGATCCTTGTTCTATTGTCAATCCATTTTGCGCAAATCCAGCATCCCATGGATTTCCTGCCACAACAGTACTTATGACCACTGCTCCAGGAATTGCCGTAGCTGTGGTATTGCTAAATGGATACCAAGGAGTTAAATCAACATCAAAGCTTTCATTTTCAAGTAGTTCACAATCAACTTGTGTACCATTACAACCACAATTTCCATCTTCTGCATCATTTATGGTATTTGGATTATTGTCATCGCAAACTGTCCCGGCAGCAGGGCAGGGAGTTCCTGCGCAGTTGCAATTGCCATCTTCTACATCATTTCCAGTAGATGGGTCATTGTCATTGCATGGAGAACCAGCAGTTGGACAGGCTCCAGCAGGAATCAGCGAAGCCAACATTCGAATGTAAGCAGATTGATAATAAATCGCAGGTTCAGATATCTCCCAGGAAGCATCTGGAAATCCGGTATTGAAATCCAAGTAACTTTTCTGTGCGGGTTGTCCTGATGGAGGAGCGATTGTTGGTATAGAAAAATCTTTGTTAGGACCGCCCGGTACATAGCCAGGAGCCGGCCCGTACTGAGAAGTAAGAGTATTATCCCATGCAGTTCCATCGTTAAACCATTGGTGGTAAATTTCATTAACACATCTTTCTGCACCATAACCATACATATTGGTCAAATAGGTGAGTGCCATTGGGTTTACCCCATGAAAATAATGTGCTACTTCATTCGCCTTGATCTCATAAGAACCATGATTTGCTGGGTTAATGTTATAATTAATACATAAGTTATTCAATACACCGGTAGCTGCCTTTGGTAAATTACTTCCCCAATGATAGGAATAGCTTGGCATTTGACTTCGATATAAATCTGCTGGGTTGAATCCATAAAAGTCAGAAGTCCCGCCAGATTCATTTGTGAGCGTAGATCGAATATTACCAGAAATGGCAGCATCCGCACCATTTAAAGTTGAGTAAAGTAATAGAGCATCATTCAAGGGCATTTTATAGGGTCCCCAAAAACCACTTAACTGCTCAGTATTGCCAGCATTTGCGATGGTGTATTGGTTGTAGGCAACATCACCTGTCAAATCAAAAAGATAAATTGCTGCTTTGAGGGCTTTGTCTTGCTGTTCTGATACGTTCCAGTCTGCATCGCCAGATATGATTTCGCCATTATCGCAGGCAGTTTGTAGCTGATTGGCATTGATCAGTGGCAAAACATAAGCCCAGGAGTTTACGGCTCTAGTTTCCAATTGCTGGGCATAGCTGCTCATTGAAGGGAAACTGCTGAACACTTTTGCAGCGTGGGCAAATACACCGGCTACAGAAATGGAGGCCGAGGTACAGGTAGGCCCATAATATCGGGGGTCAGTATTTGCACTTGGAGGAACTTGAGTATTGTCACTATAGTTTTGACTTCCCATTTTTAGATGAGTTGATCCATCAGGGTTATTCATTTTCAAGAGCCAATCTAATTCCCATTTTAACTCGTCAATAATGTCGGGGATACCGTTACCTGATTCTGGGATGTTCCAATTGTCATCGAATGCACCCGGATTTTCTTGGTAGGCCCAAAGTAAATCATGCATTACCCGATCAACGAACGTTACATATTTATTGAAATCTCCTGCATCGTACCAACCTCCACTCAGGTCTTTTTCAGTAGAAGCATCTTGTTTGGCAAAGACATATCTTGCGTTGCCGTCCTGTAAATTGTTTTCGAAGGAAGTGGCGTCTGTCCAGTTGCTTTCTGCATAAGGAGTTACTTTTTCGATATTGCATCGATTGTAGTAGAACATTCTGCATGCTGCCTTTAATACATTATTATACACCCCTTGATCTATTAAAAATTGGGAAGATCGAAGGTTGTTTGCCATATCTACTATATAATAGGAACCTGGAGCCGTTACACTTGAAAAATCAAACCACCAACCCTGGTCTCCCGATTGAGCATGTGTTGCTCCTCCATTCCAGCTTACTGGACTTCCTGAAAAGACAACGGTGCCTGAAGTCCACTCTCTAACTTGATAGGTTGCACCAGCACTGTAGGACTGCCCACTGTTAAATCCAACTTGTGGATTACTGATTACAGCTACTTTCTCCGTATTTGGGAGATATCCAAATTGGTCGACTTTTATGAATTCCGTCTCCTGAATGCTTGGTTGTGCATAGCAAAAAAAGGAAATAAAGAAAAATAATACACAAGTAGAAATTTTTAAATTAGGCATAAGAAGATTATTGTAATAATGAAAGAAAACCTTTCATAGCAAAAAAGAAGGGATCCGCTTTGTTTTGCTTAATAGCAAGAATTAAAATTGTTACCTACAAATTGAATAGACAACTTCATCTGAAATTAAATAAAATGACTGAATTATTCCAATAAAAAATGAATTAATTCTCTGACTATCAACATTATTGTGATCTAAAAGAATATTAAATCATATGTGAATTCTATTAGAGCCTATTAGTTTTCCTATTTTTGTGCTTGTTAAGCAACTTATGAAATTTTAGAGATTGGTAAAATTAGCTTTATATTTATTCTCTAATAATTTAACCAATTCATGAACCGTATACTTTTTTTGTTAATTCTGGGATTATTTGTTTCTGATGGGGTAGCAGCGCAACCTACTATTTCTGATGATCCACTAAGCTCCAGAATTGCTAGTTATGACATTAAAGTAAAATTAGATACCACAGATAAAACCCTCACAGGGACTGAGATCCTGCATTGGAAAAACACCTCTAAGGATACCATTACTGAATTGCAGTTTCACATGTATCTAAATGCATTTAAAAACTCGATGTCAACTTTTAATGCAGAATCTGACAGGATTCCTTCTGCCTTCAGGAGTTTGGAAGAAGAGAGCTGGGGCTGGGTAGAGATCAACGAAATATCCGATGAACAGGGAAATGACCTGACTGCTAGTATGGCTTATTTCCAGCCTGACGATCAAAATGAATACGATCAGACAGTCCTCAAAGTAATCCTCACTCAACCAATTTATCCCGGAGAAACAAAGGACTATACAATCAACTTTACTTCTAAACTTCCAAAAATTGTAGCAAGAACTGGCTATAGTAAGAATTATTATCTCCTTGCACAGTGGTTCCCTAAAATTGGAGTTTATGAATCTACCGGAGTTCGCTATGCTGAAAAAGGACAATGGAACTGCCATCAATTTCATGCACGTTCGGAGTTTTATGCAGATTTTGGCGTTTACAATGTCGAAATAACTGTGCCCAAAAGTCATATAGTCGGTGCCTCCGGAGTACTGCAAAGCAGCAACCTGAATGCTGACAATACCAAGACCTATATTTACAGAGCAGAGGATGTCATCGATTTTGCATGGACAGCTTCTCCCCAATTTCTGGTAATAAAAGATAAATGGAAACATGTAGATATTCGACTATTGATCAATCCAGAACACAATGACAATTCCTACCGATTTTTACAATCCGCCAAGGAATCTATGGAGTATTTTACTAAAAATGTTGGAGCTTACCCCTATACTAGTTTGACGATGGTAGTTCCTCCAATGCATGGCATTCGGTCAGTAGGGATGGAGTATCCAACGTTTATTACCTGTCTAAGTTTTGCAGGTTTGCCTGAGGGGATTCGTACGCCGGAAATTATTACTGCACACGAGCTAGGGCATCAATATTTTATGCAAATGATCGCTTCAAATGAATTTGAAGAACCATGGTTGGATGAGGGATTCACTACCTATTTTGAAAATCGGATGATGGATCATTATTATGGGGAGCATTCTGCAACGATTGATATGTTTGGTTATAAAATAGGCGGTCTTGAAAATACCCGATCTACCTACACCGGCATGTCAAATCCTAAAATATCTGAAGTCTTTCGTCCTGCCTGGGGATTTACACATGGTGGATATGGGAGTTTGTCTTACCATAAAACGGGCACTTGGCTATCTACTTTGGAACGGATGATCGGGATAGAAACCATGAATCAAATAATAAAGACGTACTTTGAACGGTGGAAATTTAAGCATCCTTGTGCGAATGATTTTATTGATATTGTCAATGAGGTAGTCACTCAAGAACACGGAGATCGGTTTGGAAGTACGATGGATTGGTTTTTCGATCAAGTGCTTTATGGAACAGACATTTGTGATTATGAATTGCACGATATATCCAATGAACTTATTAATAAAAGAACGGGAATTTTTGAGATTGGTACAGAAAAAGAATTTATAAAATTTGATGAGAAAAATCCAGTTGAGGCGGACTCCATCTATATTTCAAAGGTCATCATTCATCGACTAGGAGAAGCCACTTATCCGGTTGATGTAAAAATACGCTTTGAAAATGGGAAAGAAATAACCGAGAATTGGGAGGGACTTGATCGAACCTATGAGTTTAAATATACCGGTAAGCACAAAATCGAATCCGCGATTATTGATCCAGAGCAGAAGATATTGATGGATATGGATTTTAATAACAACAGCCTTACAAAAAAACCGGAAAAAGCAGCGGTCTGGAAATACACCGCTAAGTTTTTATTTTTTATTGAAAACTTGATGATGACGATCTCTGCATTGATTTGAGAAACAAAACTATATGAATTTTCTTGTAGGATATTTTGTTGGAATTTGGAACACGGTACGACGTTTAAGAATGTGGTTACTGCTCTACTTCGTCACTTTGGTTTTTGCGGTATTGCTTACCATACCGTTCTTTGATGTCATGGATCAATCGATTGGCAATTCGCTGGAGCTTCCTAAGTTGCTTCCTGGTTATGATCATACGGTAGTGGATGATTTCCTTCATGCACATGGTAAAAAGATGAGTGCTGTTATTGGTCAATTCAAAGGATTTACGGTGTTTTTTGTGTTGCTGTATATCTTTTTGACTGGAGGTATTTTGCAGACGTATGATTTGCTTAGTGAGAAATTTAGTAGGCAGCGATTTTGGTCTGGGTGTACTACTAATTTTTGGCGAGTATTGAGGGTTTTCCTTTTGTTTACGGTCATTCAGGTGTTGGTGGCTTTGCTAATTTATTATCCGTTAGGGGAGTTTTTTGGAAAAGGATTTGATGGGATAAATGATGAACGAACTTTTTATAAGGCAGGCGCTTTTGCTGTAGGAATACATGTTCTTTTGGCCTCCTTTTTTGGAATGATATCCGACTACACAAAAGTCCGATTAGTAAAAAAGAATCAGTTTTCTGTACTAAAAGAAACCTGGGAAAGCACAAAATTTGTCGTCCGTCACTTTTTCAAAACCTATCCGCTATATCTGCTTAATTTACTGACTTTTGTAGGACTGTTTGCCTTGTATGTCTTCCTAGGCCGACAGATTGGTATGATTTCAAAGACGACAATTGTTGTTATGTTCATCATTCAGCAACTCTTTATTTTCCTTAGAATTGGGACCAAATTGATGAATCTTGCTAGTATTTCTGCTATGTACGATGCCGTAGTTCTAAAATCCAGAAAACAAGAAAAGCCCCTTGAAATTGAAGGAATGACCCCAGTCGCCAGCACTGAATCGACAAATACAGCATCTACCAACTTAGCAGACAACAATCCTCCAACCTCCGATGGCCCAATGGAAATCCTAGATACCCAATCCGATTCACCAACCAACGACGAAGAAAATCAAGACTACAACGAAAGGGAATTCCTTGAAAATCTTGATCAGTTTCAGGAAGAATCATAACCTGCAAATCGATAGTTTTTAGCACAAATAATTTCCTAGCAATTTTATTAAAACAAATCACCGTCTTTGTTGTTTCCCTTTCATTAAACAATTATATATGCAGATTAGGTACTTACTTTTAGTGTTCGGATTACTAGGAATCAACCAGTTATTCGCGCAAAGCGGCATTATTACTGGAAGGGTATACAACTCAATAAACAATGAGGCGGTCATGTTTGCCAATGTGGTCGTTGAAGGAACTTCCCTGGGAGCCACCACCGACGAAAATGGAAATTACTCCATCAGTGCGATGGAACCCGGTTTGTACAATTTGCAAATAACGTATGTCGGATTTGACGATAAATTAATATATGAAATACAAGTATCCAATTCCAAACCAGCCAGAATTGACGTTGCCATGAATGAGTCCTCAGAGCTGCTCGATGAGGTCGTCGTCAAAGCATCCCCATTCAATAAAACAGAAGAAAGTCCGGTCTCCTTGCGCACCATCGGTGTAGCAGAAATACAAAGAAACCCTGGCGGCAATAGGGATATTTCCAAAGTAGTACAATCCCTGCCTGGCGTCACAACAACAGCCTCCTTCAGAAATGACTTACTGATACGAGGGGGCGCACCCAACGAAAATCGGTTTTATTTGGATGATGTCGAGGTGCCAAATATCAATCACTTTGCCACGCAAGGAGCATCCGGTGGACCAGTGGGAATGATCAATGTGGACTTTGTACGAGAAGTCGATTTTTTTAGTGGGGCGTTTCCTGCAAATCGAGGGAATAGCCTGAGTTCGGTCTTCAATTTCAAGCAGAAGGATGGTCGGAATGATCGGCTTGGGTTTACGGCCACCTTGGGATCAAGTGACGCGGGATTGACCCTGGAAGGTCCTTTAGGTAAAAAAACCACCTTTCTTTTCTCTGCTAGACAGTCTTATTTGCAGTTGCTGTTTAAGGCATTGGAATTGCCCTTTTTACCGAACTATATCGATTTCCAAACAAAAGTAAAAGTGAAGTTTGATCAAAAAAATGAACTCACGTTTATTGGCTTAGGTGCGATCGATCGGTTCACCCTCAACCTAGCAGCAAATGAGACCGAAGAACAACGCTATCTCCTTGAAAATCTGCCTGTCAATGGACAATGGAACTACACGACAGGCCTGGTATACAAGCATTTTCAAGATAAAGGATACTGGACCTTCGTACTAAGTAGAAATATGCTCAATAATGAAGCAGCAAAGTACTTCGACAACAACAATCAAACCCAGGAAAACAAGTCTCTGGACTACCAATCTCAAGAGATTGAAAATAAACTACGGATTGAAAATACGCTCCGAATCAATGATTTCAAGATCAACTACGGTGTCAACTATGAATTTGCAAAATATAACAACTTTACTGAAGCCTCTTTTGCGACACCATTTGGGCCAGTGGTGATCGATTATAGTTCAGAATTCAATTTTAGTAAATACGGTTTTTTTGGTCAGGTGAGTCGTAAATTTCTAAAGGAGCGATTGGCACTTTCTGTTGGGATACGTGCAGACGGGAACAGTTTTTCTGACGACATGAGCAATCTGTTTAAGCAATTGTCTCCAAGAGTGTCTATGTCCTATGCCTTTCATGAAAAATTTTCTGTCAATTTTAATACTGGCATATACTATCAATTGCCTCCATATACCGTGATGGGCTTCAAGGACGCCAACGATCAATTCATCAATAAAATTAATAATGTATCCTACATTCAAAACACGCATTTCGTTGCTGGTTTAGAGTACAATTCTTCTGCAAATTCGAAAATTACAGTAGAAGGTTTTTACAAACTGTATGACAATTATCCATTCTTGACACGGGATAGTGTGAATATGGCCAACCAAGGAGGAGATTTTGGGGTGATTGGCAATGAACCTGCTGTTTCCGACAAAGCTGGTCGTGCCTACGGGATGGAATTATTGCTTCAACAGCGCCTGTTTAAAGGATTTTATGGTCTTGCTTCTTATACACTTGGCTGGAGTCAGTTTGAAGATAAGCGCGGCGATTTTGTGGCCTCTTCCTGGGATAGCCGACATATTGTCAACTTAACGGGGGGCAAACGGTTTAAGAAAAATTGGGAAGTTGGATTGAGTTGGCGGTCCCAGACTGGATTACCGTTTACGCCGATCGATGTAGAGCGATCTTCTTTAGTCACCAATTGGGACATTTTCAATCAAGGATTTCCAGACTTCGATTTGTTAAATACCAAGCGAGCTAAGGCTAATAACTCCTTGGATATTCGAGTGGACAAAAAAGTGTTTTTCAAAAAGTGGAGCCTGAATATCTACTTGGACATTCAGAATGTTTACAGCAATAAAACAACCACAGATGTTCTGGTTTTGGATCGGGATGATAGTGGCAATGCTGTTGTGGATCCTGCTAGTCCAGGCAACTATAGAATGAAGTTTTTAGAAGTTTCAAACGGGACGGTGCTGCCTACGATTGGGACAGTGGTGGCTTTTTAGCTAGTAGTAACACCCAAAATAATTAGTTTATGGTCCCTGGCCTAAAGATCAGTGTTACTGATAATTAGTAACTCCTACAAAGTAGTACAACATTTTCATAAATTTTCTGGTAAGTATTTGATGGACAAATTTTTATATTCTCCTGGGAAATACACCTTTAATATGCCGACGTAATAGTTGTAAGGTTTGTGCTGATAGTAGTTCGGTTCTTTTTTGTAAAATTTCGCATTAGCATCCAGCGCTAGTTTTTCTAATTCCTTTTCAGACAAGTCAGATGTTGGACGAACGATGTTTGGATAAACAAATGGGGCTAACTCGATAACATTCCCAACTTGATAATAATTGATGTCTCTTGAATATTCTGGCATATCTATAGAGCCGTAAGCAGTGGAAACGCCTTTTTCAATAAGTTTGTTAGAGCCGTTGATATAACTTGTTACGCCACGTTCAAATTTCCTTAAAAACAGATCCTTTCCTAAACTTGCAAAGCTGAACTCCTCCTCCCCGGAAAACCAATTTTGAAATCGTTTAATAGTAAAAACCTTCCCTTCTTCCTGATAATGCATTGGCATATAAGGAACCACATCTTCTGTATTGATAATGCTGAAACTTGTTTGATTTTCGCTGAATAGTTGATTGTATTCTGTAGCAAACTCTTTGTTTCCAACCATCGGATTCGCGAAAGCATAAGTTTTATATGAATTTTGGGAAGACAGTAGGCCAGCAGGAAGATGTTCCAGATAAGCACGGGTCAAATTGGCCAAAGCACCTCCCTGACTATGTCCTGTGATTAGGATATGATATATTCCTTTGTTGTTGAGTAGTTTGATTTGCTCTAAAATTGTTGGACTCATGGTCAACACAGCGAGTGCGTACCCCGAATGCACATTTGCGCTACTGTCAGTTGCAAAGCGATAGGGGATATCTAATTCATTGAGTTGGATGGTCCCTATTGCAGGGATCATGGCAGAGTAGATGTTTTCCACCCAGCTGCTCATTTTGTCTGTGGATCCTCTGAAATTGATCACGCCGACCTTGTTTTTTTCGTAGACTTGAAATCTGTTGTCCATACCAATGACTTCAGAAGTAAAAACTTTGCTATAGTCTTTAGGGAGTATGCGGCTATCGGATTGATAGAGGTCTTCGAACGTGTAGCTGTTGCAAAGGGCGATTAGCGATTTGACTTCTTGTTTATCAAATCCATTTGCAAATTGAGCAAACGTATTGATCGAAATACTTAGCAAAAAAACGAGGAGCAGTAGTCTCATCTTTGGCGTGTTTTGTAATAAAATTGGTGTTTTCTAAACGTTAACCAGTTTGTACTGGTAACTGCTAATCAAAAGCTGCACCATATTTTTTTAAAACTGCTTTATTAAATGGAATAGTATGAAGGGAACGCGGGTTTAATATTTACTTAACATTTTAAGTTGAAAGTGCAAGCAGTTAGCTCAATGAGAAATTAGCGGCTCTTTTTTTCATTGTTTAGTCCATCAATTAATTAAGTAAAACAATCACATTGCCTTGGAATAGGCCTCTTCCAGCCAGCCGATCAACTCTTTATCTACTTCACTGACGTCGGTAAGTTTTACGCGGTGGGTGCACATGGTGCCGAATGGGCCTGAATTTTCTAGTCGGTCAGTTATTTCCGTTCCTTTTAGTTTAAGTCCCAAGTCTATTCGGGTCTTGGTGGCGGGTTTTATAAGGAAAAACTGTTTCTTACGAATAATGCTAACACTGCCTTTTTTGGGAGTAATTATGACATCTGATCCTAGAGATTTGGCTACTTCGATTAGTTTTTGGTAGATGGGGAATAGTTGTTCTTTTCCTTTGTATTGCAGAGTCACCAGGTCATCAGGTGCTTTATTTTCTTCTTTTGAAAGCGTGACGATGGTATTCGCAAAACCGTGCGTAACACCCTGCTCTGTTTTTAGGTATTTTACTGCTACACCATGTTTTTCGAATCCTTTTTCTTTTAAGATCGCTTTCCATTCTTCTAATGATTTGCCTGTTTTTTCAGGCATATTGTCAATCATTGTTTGTAGTGCTTTTTCCATAATTTATAGTTTCCGACCTATTCACAAAAATAAGAACATTCCTAAAACAATCATAAAAATTAGAATCCCATAAAAATAATTATTAGTTTTATATATCAGGAATGCACAAAACCTGATGGATTTGGCTTTCGCTGAATTCTTCACATATAGCCTATTTTCTAGCAGAAATGCTACCAAATTCTTTATCCACCTCCCTTGATTGACAGCGGAGAAGGAGGAGAAATTGCGTCCAGCAGTCTGCCCTTTCCTCAACTCAATAAAATAGGACTATGAAATTTTCAACTCTAGTAATTGTTGTCTGTGCACTCTTGCTCAGCGACTTCGCCCTTGGGCAATCCCTCGTCAGGGGCCCTTACCTCCAAACAGGAACACCAACTGCTGTGACCATAAAATGGCGTACCAGTTCCGCTTCCAACACCCAAGTATGGTACGGCACCAGCCTCAGTAATCTGCAGGCCGCTCCAACCATCAACAACTTCGTAACAGATCACGAGTACACCCTCCAAAACTTAAACCCGAACACCAAGTACTACTACACCATCGGCAAAAGCAGCAGCCAACTACTGCCACCCAACAGCCAAATGTATGTCAAAACCTCCCCACCACACGGCACCGTGCAACCCATCAGAGCATGGGTGCTTGGAGATTCAGGAAATGCAGGAAAATTCCCAGACAACGACGATCCAAGAGATGTCCGTGATGCCTACTACAACCTCACCGGAAATCAACACACCGACATGGTCCTGATGCTAGGAGACAATGCTTACGAAAACGGCACCGACAGCGAATATCAACTCGCCATGTTCGAAAATATGTACGAGGATATTCTTAGAAAATCCGTCGTCTGGTCCTGTATCGGTAACCACGATTTAAATACAAGTAACGGCGATCCGTATATCGATATTTTTTCGTTTCCAAAGAATGGAGAAGCTGGTGGAATGGCTTCCTCCAATGAGAAATATTATTCTTATGATTATGGGAATGCGCATTTTATTGTGATCAACTCAAGAGGAAACCATAATCCAGGAAGTGATATGCTCAATTGGATAGAAAGTGATCTGGCAAATACGACAGCCGACTGGATTATTGCACTTTGGCATCATCCACCGTACTCAAAAGGTTCACACGACACCGACAATTCAAGCGAATATCAATCCAGAAAAATGAGAGAAAACGTGCTTCCCATCCTAGAAGATCATGGAGTTGATTTTGTCATGACCGGGCACAGCCATTCCTACGAACGTTCTTATTTTTTGAACGGCCACTATGGCACTTCTGAAGAAATTTTGAACAATCCATCCCTCATTTTAGACAGTGGGAGCGGGAACGAAAATACCGATGGGGCTTACCTAAAAGACATTACTTGTACAGAAGGCGCAGTGTATTCTGTGATCGGGTCTTCCAGTAAGGTAAACAATGTGTCCAAGCACAATGCCATGTATTATTGGGAGAAAGCACTTGGCTCTGGCATCCTTGAAATAGACGACAATCGCCTGGAATTGACCTTCATCAATGAAAATGGGCAGGTTCGAGATAATTTTACGATCATCAAGGACGATTATGGTGAAAATTGTGGCCCTGTAACTCCCGGAGGAGAAACGACCGTATGTAGAAAAATTGCTACTGGTATGGATGATGCGGAAGAACATTTATCAGGTGGATATGTTTCAGCATTCAGTTCTGATTTAGAGATGGTTTATGATGGTGGAATTTATCAAAAAACGGGCCTTCGTTTTACCAACTTAAGTATTCCTCCAGGTGCAGAAATACTGGAAGCTTACGTTCAATTTACCTCAAAACAATCAAATAGCTCCTACGCGCCATTAACCATAATTGGAGAAAAAAACCCCTTCCCGACAGATTTTAGTGGTGGAAACGGAAATATCTCTGCCAGAATAGAAACAAGTACTTCCGTTGACTGGAATCCGCCTTCTTGGGGAACCACAGGTGAATCTGGAGCGGCGCAAAAAACACCAGATCTTTCATCTATTGTCCAGGAGGTCGTCAATCAAAACGGTTTTTCTGAAAACAGTGCATTAGTGCTGATGGTGAAGGGAAATCAGGGTACAAGAAGTGCAACTTCTTACAATTATAGTGCTAGTAATGCTCCTGAACTTTGTATTCGATATAAGGATGGAACAGTGGAGCCACCGGAAGGCGTCGTCCTTGAAGTACAGGTCAGCGATGGCAATGACGATGCAGAACAAAATGTAAGCGGTGGCTACGTCAGCCTCAACAGTTCTGACCTCGAAATGACCAAAGACCTGAGCGGACAACAAACGCAATTGATTGGCATCCGTTTTTCAAGTGTTGGGCTCTCCTCTACAGACAATGTGACCAAGGCCTACATTAAGTTTACAGCAAAAGAGTCTAGTTCTGGCCTAGCAAATCTGACCATAAAAGGGGAGAAAAGTCCCAATCCTGCTTCTTACCAAAGCATCAATTACTTGATTAGTAATCGGTCAACTACTTCGAGTAGTGTCTCCTGGAATCCACCTGGTTGGTCCTCTGAAGATGATGGAGCGGATCAAGAAACTGCGGACATCACTAGCATCATCCAAGAACTGCAAGGTCAATCGGGTTTTTCTGCAAATAGCGCGATGGCTTTCCAAATCTCCGGTTCGGGTACTAGAAATGGGTATTCTTATAATGGGAATGCTTCGAAATCAGCTATTCTCTATATTGAAATTGATGAAGATGGCGGCCCAACTACACCAACAGATGAATCGATCACTGTTTCGATTGCCAGTGGAGATGATGATGTGGAGCAAAATTCTTCTAATGGTTACATGAGTTTTTCTAGTTCTGATCTAGAGCTTACGGAGGATAATGGCAGCGCTCAAAAGGTTGGTTTATTGTTTAGAAATTCTGGTCTTCCTTCAGATGCTGTCATTCAAAACGCTTATATTCAGTTTACTGTAGACGAGGCGGATAGTGAGTCTACTGCACTTAGCATCAAAGGCTGGAAGGCTGCTAATCCTTCTGGTTTTAGCAGTACTAAGTATTTTGTTACCAATTTGCCAAAGACGAACGCTAGCGTTTCCTGGTCGCCGACGCCTTGGGGCTCTGAAGGAGATGCGGGTACTGCACAGCGGACGCCAAATCTTACCTCGGTTGTTCAAGAATTAGTGGATCAATCTGGTTTTAGTTCTTCCAGCCATCTGGGGTTTGTTATCGAAGGAACTGGTCAACGGACGGCTATTTCAAGAAACAAAAGCGCCAGTGGTGCTCCCAAATTGACGGTGGAGTATTCTAGTGCTTCTGGAGGTCGGAAAGGTATTTTTTCTCACTTTGTAATCTATCCTAATCCAACGCCTAGTCAGTTGACAGTGGAGTTGGAGGTGGTTGGTGATTTTGAAGAGGGTCGTGTTGCTATTTTTGATTTGATGGGTCGGAGCGTGTTGGAGCAGACGGTTTCACTCGGAGCTGATTCCTTTCAGTTGGATACGGGAGACTTGCCAAAAGGGATGTATGCGCTTCGGATTCGGGTAGGGGATTACCAGACGAATAAGACATTTATTAAGAACTAGAATTAGGTTTGATATAGGCGTTTGCTGGCTGATAGGGCTGGTGAGCGTCTATTTTTTTGTTCGTAAACGCTTCCCCTATTTTCTTTTAATGTTGACCAAACAACCCAGCCATTCCTTCACAAAAATCCCGCTTCCCTCCATAGGAAGGATGCCGAACAACAACACATCCAACACCCGCCATCCCTAACGACCGTTCAGCAGATTTCCCAACAGCAACCACCGTCTTCACCCTAAATAAACGAATCAACCGTTTCAAAAAATACTGGCCAATCTCCAATTCCTCCTTGTTAGGTTTTCGGTTGGAATCAGGGTTGTTTTCTACATATGGATGGAATGGAAAAGCGTTCCAGCAAAGTGGAGCCATCTCCAACTCCCAGAGAGCTTGCCACAAAATAGTCGCCGAACTTTCAGAATACAGTTTCTCCGTCTTGCCCAACTTATACCCCATAGATTTTCCATAAGGAAATTGCCCTTCCGCCACCAATCGTTCACTGCTAAATGGGATCCCCGTTTGCTTGCATCCGCGATAACCAGGCGCTTCTCCTACTAGCAGCACTTCAGGCTGAGCAGCTAGCATCGCCTCCAAATAAATTCGAAGATTTTTCCGTTTTCGCGGGCTATCCTTCGATCCATATTGATAAAAATTAGCAGCCCGCTCTCCAGTAGATTGGTGTGCTAACTTTCTAACAAATCGGTTTATCTTTGTCATCGAAATTTATTAAAATGAAAAAAATGAATTTCGTTAATCTACAAACTTTTAAATGAAATTTACACAATTATTTATAACTGGCATTAGCACCGAGATTGGCAAGACTGTGGTGGCTGCTATCCTTACCGAAGCACTGCAGGCCGACTACTGGAAACCAGTTCAATCTGGCGATCTTCACAACACCGATTCTGATAAAATTGAAGCACTCACTAGCTTCGAGCCAGTCATTCATCCGGAGACTTACCGCTTAAAGACACCAGCATCGCCGCACTATTCTGCCGAAGTAGATGGAATAGAAATCGCCTTGTCCAAATTCAAAATCCCAGCAACAAACAATCATCTGATCATTGAAGGAGCAGGCGGTTTGCACGTCCCATTAAATGACAAGCAGTTGCTGATCGATTTGATGGAGCAATTGGACATACCCGTGGTTCTGGTTTCTCAAAATTACCTAGGCAGTATCAATCATACCTTGTTGTCTATTGAAGCATTACAACGGCGTAACATTCCCGTCAAGGGCATCATCTTTAATGGACCTCCAACCCCAAGCACGGAAGATTATATTCTTAAATATACTGGAATCAAGTTTTTGGGAAGGGTAGAGCAGGAGCAAGACATTACCAAGGAAGTCGTCAAAAAATACAGCCTCCAATTCCAAAATGTTTTTAATGATTAGTTAAGTATTTCACGTTCTATATATTTCACGTACTACCTATCAGTGAATAAATTCGCCGGTACGTAGTATGGCAAACGTCGAATTTAGTTAAAAAGCAACCCAAACCTGGAATTCCAAACATAAGTCGATAATCTCCTTGTATTAAAAGAACAAACTGGAAATCTTGATCTAAATAGTTGTTTTTGATGGAATTACTCACCAAAACAATTAGATTATGGGCTATTCAAGTAATGGGATGACCTCCATTAAAAACAACAGAAACCTGCGCCGTGGAAAGACTAAGCAACAGTTCAAGGATCGAAAAAGTTATTTTCTTAAAACAGGAAAAAGCGATAATTCAAGGACAGTACAAACAGCCGAATCTATAAAAAGGATGAAATTGGCCACAAAAAAAAGAATACAAAAAGATATTGTTCAACTCACCTTATCATTTGGTTTGTCTATTTTATGCCTCACATTTCTTTATGTAATTTTGTCTTAAACCCAACCCTTTTGCAAATATCGGCGGTCTACCCAAGTAGAAACAAACAAATACTATGAAATATTTACTTCTATTTTGTGCCGTCTGCCTGATTTTTGCTGCTTGTAATGATAAAAAGCGACTGGACTGTACCCCTTCCATCCTTGAAAAATATGAAATGGTCCCCTACACAGGAACGGAGCAAATCGGTTGTATGTACATCGAAAAATATGAGTGGGAAGGGCAGTTTTACTTTCGTGAAGATGGTTATTGCGTGGATATGGCCGGTATTGTAGAAGATTGCTATGGCAATATCATTTGTGAGGAATACGGAAACAGCCAATGTATGAATTTTTTCAAGCGATCGACCTATATTGGCATTGTTGGATATGAGCAATAGAGTACCTTTTATTTCCCAAATCAATCCAACGCTTTTGGAGTCTAACTAAGAAGAACAAACAACGCATGAAACATTTACTTCTATTCGCTGCCTGCATGATTTTAGCTTCTTGCAATCATAAACCATCTGCAGATTGCACGCCCACCATCCTTGAAAACGCTCAAATGGTTCCCTACACAGGATCCGAGATATTCGAAACTGGTTGCGTACTATATCTTCAAAAATATGAGTGGAACGAGCAGTTTTACTTTCAATTTGACGGCACTTGTATTGATGCCCTATTTAATCCTGTAGATTGTGACGGCAATGCAATTTGTGCGGATAATGAAAGTATCAACTGCCAACGTTTTTTACTAGAAGCCATTGATTTGGGCATCATAGGGTATTTACCCTAAACATGGATTTTATTCCTTAGGAATCACTTCCGTTTGCTCTCCAAAATAATCAACAAACTTCCGCATATCACTAGCAAGTTTGTGGTTTTTTGTAGCATTAAAATAGGTATCTGCCAGCCCTCTGAGTGTTTGATAGAAAAACCGATCCATTTCATTGACCTGCATCTCATTCGTCCACAGATCAATCTTAAATGTGTCCTTATGCTCCTTGTCAAAGAGAGAAAGCAACATCGCCTTGCTCTCCTGAGGATTTCCTTCCGTTTCCCACTCCATATGAACGGGCATTTTGTTGGCATCTAAGCCGATTTTGATTGTTATGTCTTTGCTATCGACAACCTTTTCTTTGCTCATGAATTATATTTTCTGGATTACATCAGATTCATAAATGTGAATGCCGTGTGCGGCAATTTCTGCTTGCACGACCATTGCTTTTGCTACTTGATCGCCGTCAATAGGTCGATACTTCAACAGTTTGCCGGAGGTGGCAAAATTGAAGGCTTTTCCAAGGCTTATTCCTACCGTTTCGCCAAATCGTCCTTCTTCCCGTTTCCCCATCAATACTGCCGGTCTAAAGATATGGACACTTTGAAAAGGGTAATGTTTGACTGCGTTTTCTAGTTGCCCCTTCACCTTATTGTAAAAAAACATGGAATTTGAATACGCTCCAATCGAAGAAACTAATAAAAATTGTTGGGCGCCATTTGCGGAAGCTATTTTTGCTATTTCATCGCAATAAGTAAAGTCTACTTTGTAGAATGCTTCTTTGCTTCCTGCCTTTTTCATCGTTGTTCCCAAACAACAATAGACATCGTCACCGACTAGCAAAGATCCATAATCTTTCAGCCTATTAAAGTCAACAATTTGTTGCTCTAATTTGGGATGATCTTCCTCCAAAATTCTCCGCCCAAAAGTGACCACTTTATCATACACAGGACTATCTAACAAGTAGGAAAGGCAAGCCCTTCCAACAAGGCCAGTTGCTCCAAACAACAAGGCCGTCTTTACTTTTTTACTAAGATTTGTCATACTTTCGATAAAATTCGAACAAAGTTAATTGATTTATGTTCTTAATCCTGAATTATGACGGCAGATTTTCATTTAATATGATGAAAAAATTCCCTTCTGGTAATCAATCAACGTAGTTTCTAACAGCCAATGAATTTTAAGATAAAAACACAAGTAGCTCAAGACTACAAAACCGTTTTCAATCAATTTGACGAGTCCCTGTTCAAGGCATTAAAACCGCCTCTGATTGGACTAAAGGTAAAACGTTTTGACGGAAGCCAATTAAATTCTGAAGTTCATGTAGAACTAAACATTCTTGGAGTCAAGAAACTATGGGTCAGCAAAATAACCGAATTTCAACAAACGGATACCGAATGTTATTTCACGGACACCAGTTCTGGTAATAATCTACCCCCACCACTCAAAAATTGGAAACACAAACACTTGATCGTAAAGCAAGGAACAGGTTCCATGATCGTAGACGACGTCACCTATACCAGCGGTTGGAAGCTGCTTGATGGATTGTTGTATCCTGTTCTATATTTCCAGTTTGCCTGGAGAAAGCCTGTTTACCGGAAATATTTTAAGTAGCGTATTCAACAAATGAATTAGGTTAGTACGATAAAATCAAGAAAATCCTTCTATCCTGGTAATCCTGATTCGCATTTCTGTTTATGGTCGATTTAACTAAACACAATTTCCTGATTAGAATAATTCCGCATCGTCTTCAAATTCTCTAAAAACAGCGTCAGCGCTTGCTTTTTTGGAGCATCCAAAGAATAGCTAATGTATTTGGTAAAATATTCCTGTACACTAAAAGTAGGATAGTCAGGTTGGAGCTGAGTTATGGCTAAACTGATGTGATCAATACCATATTGAAGGGCGCTATTGAAGGTTTGTACAAATTCTGTAGGCAAAGGTTTGTTGCTGACCCAGGCTGCAAATACGAAAGGCAAGTTGGTCATCTCTTTCCAGGCAGAACCCAGATCGTAGAAAAACGGATACTTGTCCTTCAGATCAATTGCCCGATCCCCGATTACCAAACCACCCGTATCGCCACCTATAACTTGTTCATAACCAGCTTCAGCAGGAATCAGTTCAGGGCTCATTCCCCAATGTTTTTCTAGTAATATCCGGAGCAACTCCACACTCGTTCTTGATTGGTAATCCAGATAAATCCGCTTTAATTTATTCAGTGGTTGTGTAGCAAAAACAGCCACCGTTCGAACCTCTCCAGTTGTCCCAATACAAAAATCGGAAATAATATGAGGGGTTTCTATATGTGGAATAACAGCCACCGGAACCAATCCAAGATCTACTTCGCCATCTACCAATTTCTTAGCACATAAAGCAGGCATATCAAGACTCAAATTGATCAACTGATCGACTCCTTTTTCCTTGAGGCCTAGAATAAACGGCTTCGTATTCAAATAAGAAACTGCTGAAATCTTAATTTTCTTCATGCTGCTCCACAATTAAATGAGATAAATCATTCACAAATTCTACTTCAAAATTATTCTGTAGGAGATTTACTTTTGTAAATCCAGTGTTGTTAAATTTGTAATCTTCCATTCGGTCAAGTGTACCGGTTTGGAGGAGCGATACCAATGCTTTTAAAGTCCTTCCATGCGAACAAATCAATACTTTTTGATGCGAAGTGGAGATTAGATGTTTTATGAACCGTTCCAGACGAATTCCCAGGTCGTTTGCACTTTCTCCTTCTTCAATCTTCGCGTTGTATTCCTTTTCCACCCAGCTTTTAACCAATGCCTTATACACTTGATGCATTGCTCCATTTCCTGGTTTTCCCTCGTAAATTCCCCAGTTTATTTCATCCAACTCTCTCCATTTTTGTGAGGGGATATTCTGGTTTAAAAAGTGCTGCACCGTTTGTTGGGTGCGTTGTAAACTGGAAATATGAACGATGTCAAAATCAATATTCTTATACTTGTCGAATAATAATCTTCCTTGACTGATCCCCGTTTCGTTGAGCACCGAATCTACTCCACTACCTTGTATAATATGTTTCTTATTATAGTCCGTTTCCCCATGTCTCACTAAGTAAATTTCTCTCACCACGCGTTAATTATTTATTACTGGAAGATCCATGTATCCTTTATATTTGATTTCATCAGGGAACTCATGATCCTTAAAATCGGTCACTACATTGTACAAGGTATCTCGCTCAATTGGGTGCCGATTTACGTTTTTGATCATATGGACTAAGTCCTTGGTCGACATCGCAGGATTCTTTTCTTCGGCGCCTGCCATGGAGTAAATTTTTGTAGTATCGTCGATTGTCCCGTCCATATCATTCACTCCAAAAGCCAGCGACAATTGAGCCGTAGTCTTCCCAATCATAGGCCAGTAGGCTTTGATATGAGAAAAGTTGTCTAGATAGATTCTGCTTATTGCATAATTCCTCAGGTCTTCGACGACCGTGCTTTCCGGCACATGAGACATCTGATTATTTTTGTTTCTGAATTTTAGTGGGATGAAAGTCTGAAATCCGCCTGTTTTATCCTGGAGGTTTCTTAGTCTTTCGAGGTGGTCGACGCGATGCTCAAATTTTTCAATATGCCCATAAAGCATGGTCGCGTTAGACCGTTTTCCTAGATTATGGAGAATTTCGTGTATTTTCAACCATTCCTCTGCGTTGCACTTACCACCTGCAATCTCGTCTCTGATTTCTGGATGAAAAATTTCTGCTCCTCCTCCTGGCATCGAATCCAGTCCTGCCTCTACCATTAGTTTCATCCCTTCCTCGTAAGACACTTTTCCTTTTTTGAATATATAGTGGTATTCAACTGGTGTCAAAGCTTTTACATGCAATTCAGGACGGTGTTCTTTGATCTTACGGAATAAATCTGCATAAAATTTCAAATCATACTGTGGCAAAACTCCGCCTACAATGTGGACTTCCGTTACTGGTTGATCATCGTATTTCCGAATGATCTCCATCATGTCCTCTTCTGTGTATTCCCAGCCTTCTTCTCTCTTTTTTATCAATCGGGAATAGGAACAAAAAGTGCAGGTGTATAAGCACACATTGGTTGGTTCCAGGTGAAAATTTCGATTAAAATAAGTCTTATCTCCATGTTTTTCCTCACGGATAGAATTGGCTAACACGCCTAGATACCCAAGTGGTGCGTGCTCAAACAAATACACACCATCTTCTGGAGTCAATCGCTCTTTTGCTTGTACTTTGTTAGCAATTGTAACCAACCCGCTATCTAAAGATTTGTCAGCTAATAAGGTCTGTATTGGTGATGAATTTTTCATAGAATATTACTTGATTGCTACAAAGATAATACTTTATTTTGAACTTTCAATTAATATTGAAAGTTTGATTTCTAACGGACATTTTGATGGTGCAATAATTAGAATTGATACCCGACAACAAGCTCCACATATTCCGCTTCGCCGAATGAACTTTGAATGTAAAAACCAAAATAGGGTAGATGCTTCCATTTTTTAAACGCATTAGCTGGATAAAAGTTGAATCCTAGTTTAGACGCTAGAAAGCTGGTTTTATCTTCAAAATCATTCAAATAAAATCCGCCTTCCGTCAATAATCCGATATACCCAAACAAAAACTCATGTCCTACAAACCAAACATATTTAGAGGAATGCCTGAATTCTTCTCCTGGATTAAGTCCAATATGCTTTTGATACCGAAGTGTAGCATTATCCAAAATAAACCCAAACCCTGTACTCACCCGATGAGTCCTCCCAAACATCCGATTTACCCCAACTGCTGCGCTAACAACGGTATATTTGGGTCCGTCAAATCCTTTTTCTTTCAATCCCGAAGCAATCCGCAAAAAAGGATGAATTCGCTTATTAATAACCGGTAGCTCAGCAGTTGTAATTTTTTCCGCCACATTTTCTGAAATCCTTGGCACATAACGAACTCCCAACTGCCAATCTGGTATATTCGAACCAACATTGGGATTTGCATAATTTCCATTCGAATAATGAGACAGCGATGGCCCCGTTATCAATCGAAACTGTTCATTGATTTTTATTTCCAGTAACAAGGACATCATCCCTGAGAAGTTAAACAACGAACCATTAATTGAATTGTCAGGGTTGTTTATTTTATTAAAGTGTTTTCCCAACACAGCCACTCCAATTCCAGTTTCTAGCTGGAGATTTATTTTTTGTTTTTGGAATAGGTAAAAACTCATAGTTGGCGTTATGCTAAAGGCAGTTCCCAACTTCGTTTTATTGCCAATAGACTCATAAGCAAAACTCATTGACAAAATGGGGAAATTATACAAGGAAGGCCATAGATTGTTTTTCCCGTTGGTATACCTCACATAGGCTGTTTCAGACATAAAGGACAAATGTTCTACCTCTGGGAAAATTCTATTATTTGGAATAACTCGCCCCAGATGAAAAGACTGCTCAACTGCAGATTGTCCTAGAACAGTTTCCTGCATCAAAGACAAACAAACGAAAAGCAATACAATCATTTTATCCATATCTCCAAATATACCCAGACCCAACTAATTTTCAGTGATAACCAGCAAAAAAAAGCCCCCATCAAAATGACGAGGGCTACATATTCTAATTAGGTACATAAAACACCTGATTTTTTCTTCAAATTATTCAGTAATAATAAATCGTTTTACTGCCTGACCTTTATCTGTTTTTACAATGGCGAAGTAGGTACCTGAAGCCTCAGATGACAAATTCATTGGTAGGCTGAAATTAATACCCTCCATTTCCATAGAAAGCACCGCTTGTCCAAGTACATTGTAAATAGCAAATTCGACTTGCTCGATCTGCGTAAATCCTAAATCAACATTGAATATTCCATCCGTTGGATTTGGCGTCAATTCAAAACTAGAAAGGTTTTCCAAGTCGATGTTGCTCGTTGTCATTCCTACAGTAACACTACCTTGAGTAATACAACCATTTGCATCTTCCACGATCACAGTGTAGGTGCCAGGTGCTAAATCAATCGCTACTTGAGTAGTATCTCCGCTGCTCCATGTATAGTTGTAAGGAGGATTACCCCCAAAGACATTTACAGAGGCGGTACCATCAGTTCCTGTAGAAGGAGTAGTTGTGAAAGCCAGTGTCATTGGTGCTGGCTCAGATATCTGAACGGTGGTAACTGCTACACATCCATTGGCATCCGTTACAACACAAGTATAACTACCAGGAGCAAGTCCTGAAACATCCTCTACATTTAACCCATTCCAACTATAAACGAAAGGAGCAGTCCCTCCATTTACTGTCAGATCGACGGCACCATCATTAGCACCTGAACAAGTTACATTTGTTTGAGTACTTGATAAGACAGGGCCATTTGCCGCACTAACTACAGCTTCAGTATCTACCGAAGTACATCCATTCGCATCAGTTACTGTAACTGTATAAGATCCAGAAGTAAGCCCTCCTATACTTTGCATAGTAGAACCATTGTCCCATAGATAAGTGTAAGGTTGAACTCCACCAAATGCTGTACCATTAGCAGTACCGCCATTCTGGCTACATTCATCATCAACAGCAATAATATTAGCAACTAAAGCTGCTGGTTCATTTATCGTTACTGTAGTCATGTCGGTACAAGTACCAGATGCAACAGTCACCGTATAGTTTCCTGCAGGCAGACCATTTATCGTGGCAGTTGTTCCTCCATTACTCCAATTGTAAGTTACACCAGTATTCGTTGCAGTAGCACTTCCGCTATTGTCTCCATTACAAGTTAAATCCGTTCCTGTTGCTTGTGCATTGATAGATCCAGAATCTCCTACCGTCTGACTTCCAACAGTAGAACAACCCGATCCGTCAGAAACGGTCACGAAGTAGGTACCAGGAACTAAACCAGAGATAACTTGTCCAACAGCACTGTTACTCCATTGGAAGGTATAAGGAGCGGTTCCTCCAGCAGGATTGGCCGTTGCTGTTCCTGATGCATCCCCACAAGTAGCATTGGTTGTTCCAACACTTACTACAATCGTACAATTACAATTGTTAGTTACTTGAACGATAATTGAGGTAGTACAAGCGTTAGCATCTGTTACTAACACGGAATAACTACCAGCAGTCAAACCGACAGCGGTCTGGGTCGTTTGATTGCCTGCAGCTGCATCCCACTGATAGACGTAGGGCATTGTTCCTAATGCCGCAACTACAGTAGCAGTTCCATCATTACCAAAACAAGTTTCTGATTGTGTATTTCCAGTAGCTGTTAATGCACAAACACAACCATCTGCTATCCCAGCCTGGTTAATCGATGTACAACCGTTTGCATCAGTAATGGTAACCACATATCCACCAATTGGCAATCCAACAGCAGTTGCCGTTGTTTGGTTACCTGTATTTGCATCCCACATATAGGTATAAGGCATTGTTCCTCCTGCAGGTACTGCAGTTGCCGTTCCATCACTTCCTGCACAAGTCGCATTCGTTGTAGTAATTGTAGAGGTTAGCGTACAAACACATCCATCACTAATACCAACTTGACCAAGTGCAATACATCCATTAACATCTGCAACAGTGACTGAATAGACACCTACTGGTAGACCAGTTGCCGTCATTGTTGTTTGATTTCCAGCTACAGCATCCCATAAATAAAAGTAGGGCATAGTTCCTCCAGTTGCTATAGCTGTTGCCGTTCCATCATTACCGGCACATGTTGTATTTGTGAATGTTGTCGTAGTTGCTAAAGTACAATTACATCCATCTGCTACAGCAGTTTGAGCAATAGCAGTACAACCGTTTGCATCTGTTATAGTTACAACATAACCACCTATCGCTAAGCCTGTAGCGGTCATTGTTGTTTGATTTCCTGTATTCGCATCCCACATATAAGTATATGGCATTGTTCCTAAGGTGCCTACTGCAGTTGCTGTTCCATCACTTCCTGCACAAGTTGCATTTGTGGCGATAGCAGTAGCGGTTAAGGTACAGACACAACCATCTGCAATTGCTGCTTGTGCAGTAGAAATACAGCCATTTGCATCAGATATAGTTACCACATAGGTTCCAATATTAAGACCTACTGCGGTCATTGTTGTTTGATTTCCTGTATTCGCATCCCACATATAAGTATATGGCATTGTTCCTAAGGTTCCTACTGCTGTTGCTGTTCCATCACTTCCTGCACAAGTGGCATTTGTGACTGTTGTTGTTGCTAATAAATTGCAAACACAACCATCTGTAACATTTGCCTGCCCGAAGGTCATACATCCATTACCATCTGTCACTGTAAGAGAGTAGGAGCCTACTGCCAATCCTACTGCTGTTGCTGTAGTTTGGTTTCCAGTTGCTGAATCCCATTGAAAACCGTAGGGTAATGTTCCTCCTGTTACCATTGCTGTTGCAGTTCCGTCAACCCCAGCACAGGTAGTTGGCGTACTTGTAACTGTTGCGGATAAGGACATTGGTCCGTTTATGGTTATGGACACTGTTGCTACACAAGCTTGAGCATCAACTACGGTAACTGTATATATACCAACACATAAATTGCCTATCATTGGGGTATTGATTGTAGGTACACTCCAAGTATAAGAGAATGGTGCAGTACCGTTGCTTGGAACAGCCATGGCTGTTCCATCACAAGCACCCGGGCATGTTTCATCAACTCCGGTTACCGAAACAGTTAAGGTACAACCTCCGCAGTTATCTGCGACCGAAATGCTGGTTGTACTAGTACATGAATTCGAATCTGTTACTGTAGCTTGATAAGTGCCGGACGCCAAGCCAGTTGCAGTAAGTGTGTTTTGATTGTTTGCAGCAGCATCCCATTGAATAATATATGGAGCAGTTCCTCCTGCAGGAGCAACTGTTGCTGTACCATCAGTCATGTTACAATTTTCTAATGTAGCGGAGCCTGTCAGTAAAATTGGTGCCGGTTCAGTTATCGCTGTGTTTAAAAATAACTCACAACCATTTGAATCAGTAATTGTAACATCATAATTTCCTTGGGCTAACCCTATTGCATTTACTGTCATCTGACCATCAGACCACAAATAGGTGTATGGAGGTGTACCTGAATTTGGAAACATGGATATATTAGCAGAGCCATCGCTTAATCCCGCACAACTTACGTTGGTCACCTGATTTATGGCGCCTGCTAGGGCAAGACCAGGTTCTACAATGAAAAATGTTTGAACTCCAGTACAACCATTTATATCCGTAGCAGTGACACTATATTGGCCAGCACTTAAGTTATTTACCGTTTGCCCAACAAATAGGTTATCCCATTGGAAAGTATAGCCCGGTGTTCCTCCTTGAGCAACAGCGGTCGCTGCACCGTCATTACCACCTGTACAACTTACATTATTATCAACATTGACAGTAACGGTTATTGCTGTTGGCTCTCCAATTATTACACTTGCAATTGCTTGGCATCCATTGGCATCCGTAACAGTAACGAACCCTATTCCAGCTGGACAAGCTGTTGCTGTAGCTGTAGTCTCTCCATTATCCCATACAATGGAATAAGGAAGAATACCTCCATTTGTATTGGCTAATGCAACTCCATCAGATCCACCATTACAAGAGGCAGGAGAAATTTCAGTTGCCGTCGCTACAAGTTGTAGGGGTGATACAACGGCTGCAATAGCTGTTGCAGTGCAACCTCCAGCATCTGTTGCTGTAACGGTATAATTTCCTTGACATAATCCCGTAATTGTTGCGGTAGTTTCCCCATTACTCCATAAATAGGTAGGAATTGCAGGTAATACTGTTACTGATCCAACCATTCCTAAACCAACATGTGGATCACAATGGTAATCATAACTGCCTGGTATATTGAAAGTATGAGAAAATGTCCATCCGCTACCGACTCCATTTCCAAATCCTTCTGGATTGCCAGGGTAGGAGGCAAGATTCCCATTAATATTATGAAATCCACCTGTATTTGTCCACGTTACTATATCTCCTTGAGTAATTGTCAAACCAGAAGGTGCGAACTGATTACTACTTACGTTGACCATGTGTGTCACTGGGTTTGGAACTGTTGCGTTTGTAGTAACCGTCGCTGTACCATCGCAGTCTCCAAAACAAGAAGCGTCTGTAGTGGTAGTCATTGCAGTTAAACTACAAGTGCAGCCATCTGCAACTCCAATTTGTGTTATTTCTTCGCATCCAAAACCATCTACAACAGTTACTTGATATTGCCCCACTGCTAAACCAACTGCAGTTTGGACAGTTTGATTTCCAGTGGCAACATCCCATTGATAGGTGTATGGAGGTGCCCCATTTGCCATTACTGTAGCTGTCCCATCATTTCCGGCACAGGTGACATCTGTACTAGATCCGGTGAGAAATAAACCACTAACTTGGGTAAATCCAGCGATCGTCAAGGTGTCACTCATACAGTCATTATGTGCAATCAAGGTAACACTAAAACTACCCGGCCCCGGATAGATAACAGGTGGAGGTGTCATCATTGTTGAACTTGAAGGCATACCTCCAGGAAACTGCCATTCATAGGTTGTTGCGTCAGTGGATGTATTTGTATATTGAATTGGTTCATTTATGCATGTATTTCCTCCTCCAATAGGTCCGAACCCAGCCGTTGGTGCGACCCCTAATACAGGGACAATCAAGTTAGAAAATGGGAAACCCCAGCCTGCTTCATAGGTGTTCCAGGTTGAACCTGCGACTTGCTCCCAGGCGGTACCTGGAGATGGAGCTTCTGCAACAGCGGGGTTTACAACGAAGTCAACATTACTTGTAACAACTGCAATGGTGTCTCCTGGAGTAGTTGGTATCTGAAACCCAAGAAAAAATTCATTACTAGCAGGAAGGTTAATATAATTATCAAATTCTACCCAATAAAGTGGGCTAGTCATATTTGTATTGGCATCCGTTAGGAATGTTTGAATGTCTTGCAGCAATTCGGTTTTTGTACCTAAAATTGCTCCGGGTGTTCCCCCTGTTCCATCCCAGACGGTGACATCTACGGATGACGTAGCTGGATTTGCAATAGAAAGTCCTTCAAAATAAAAATAACCTCCTTTTAAATGAGTGTTTGCGCCAGCATAAGCGTAATAATCTGCTTTTGCTAAATCACCAAATGTATTCGTTCCAGAAATGTATCCGGCTTGTGGAGCAGGTGCATTAAATAATGCAGGTGAATAGTTTACAAAATCAAAATTTGAGATCGTATCACATCCTGTAGAACAACTTGTTCCAACAACGGCGGATGCTGTAACTGCACAACCAGTGGCATCTGTTACTGTTACGACATATCCGCCAACCACTAAATTATTGGCGGTAGCAGTTGCTTGATTAGCGGCATTCGCGTCCCATTGATATACGAATGGGCCAGTTCCATTGGTGGGAGTAACGGTCGCGCTACCATCCATTCCAGTGCAGCTTTCAGGAACTGTGGTCGTTGCAAGGGTCATGTTACAAACACAACTATTAGCAACAGTTACTTGAACTACTTGTGTACAGATCGCATCAGTAACGGATACGGAATATTGTCCGGCAGTTAATCCGACGGCTGTGCCAGTTGTTTGATTACCAGCAGCCGCATCCCAGCTGAAAGAGTAGGGTGGTGTACCTCCTGATGGAATAACCGTTCCAGTACCATCATTACCAAAACATGTTTCAGGAGTGGCACTATTTGCTATTGGAAATGTACATCCACAAGAATTGACAACTACGGAATTCATTAGAACTGAGGTGTCTGCCATACATCCATTAAAGGCAATAAAAGTAACATTATAACTTCCTGCATTTGCGTAGGATACCGTGGGATTGGCCAATGTAGACATTGAGGGCGTTCCTCCTGGAAACTGCCACTCATACATATCAATATTAGTCCCTGTTGCCGAGAAATTTATTGGATCATTTTGACAAACGGTAGAACTAAGAGGAGTGATCGCTGGCGATGGTGGTGTCCCTAGTACTGGAGAAATTAAGTGCGCGACACTTAATGTCCAACTACTTGGATCATCATATGCAAACCATCCTCCTCCGCCACCCCATTCTTCCCAAGCTGTATTTGGGGTACCTTCAGGGTCTGTGTTTGTAATTAAAGCGATTGTATCTAAGGGATTGTATGCGAATTCGATTCCTAGGAAAAACTGCTTAGATGCAGCTAGTGCAACAGGTGCAGGAAATTCTACCCAAGCTATATTGCTTCCACCAGCCAACAGCGTTACTACATCTTGATATAATACTGGAACAGTACTCAATACTGCACCCGGAGTTCCCCCGGTTCCGTCCCAAACTGTCACATTAAAGGTTGCTGTTGGGCTACTAGCAGAAGCTGTTCCAAAGCCAAAATATCCTCCTTTTACATGTGAATGTATTCCTGTTGAATAGTCGTAGAAGTCCGATTTTGCGATGTCTCCATATCCGTTATGACCTGCAACATATCCAACATTATCTGAAAGGTATAGAATACCTGTATCATTTACTAAATCGAAATTTGAGATCGTATCGCAAATGGCGGTGCAGGTATTACTTACTGTGATAGATTCTGTAAGAACACAAGCGGCACCATCAGTTACAGTAACTTGGTAAGTTCCTGGGACTAAGCCAGTTTCCGTTGCTCCTGCACCTCCAGAACTCCAACTGAAAGTATAAGGAGTTGTACCTCCAGCCGGAACCACAGTTCCAGTACCGCCAGCAGCACAAGAAGCATCCGTAGAGGAAGCCGTAATCGTAAAATTAGCACATTGATTTACGCCACAAACTGTAGAGTTAGGAAGGCTCATTCTTCGAGGACTATTGGCCATTACTGCCATCATCCTAACTTTTTGATCATTGGTAAATATATTCATACATGCATCATTGGAATAATCCATGTAGTTTTCTACCATATCATTTATGCCATCACAAGTTGTGGTGTTTGGACAACCACCACTTGCTGTTTGTTGGGTTGGTGTATCATTACAAAAATCATCACCACAGTTAGAATCCCCCCAAATATGCAGTAGTCCTAGCCAGTGTCCTGCTTCGTGCGTTAACGTCCTACCTTGATTGAAAGGGGCACCTCCAGGAAAAGGAACAGTTGAACTACCAATTGAAGAGTGTAAAACCACACACCCATCTGTATTTGCTGCACCACCGTTTGCGTTCAGTCCTCCTAATCCAGAATTTGATGGAAATTGAGCGTATCCAAGTAGACCTCCACTCAAATTCAGACTCCAAACATTAAAATAATCATTCGGATTCCAACTTAATGCTGGTTTTACATTGTTTTCAGTATAGTTCATGGAGTATGGTGGGGCAGTAAATCCTGCTGTATTTCTGTTTACTCGGTTTATCCCTGGTTCTGCAAGGGTTGCACCTGAAGGATCGATGGTTGCAGCGCAAAATTCGATTTCTACATCTGCCCCGGCGGGGTGGGTGTTGCTACCAGAAGTTCCTAGTATTTTTCTAAAGTCATTGTTTAATTGTTGGATTTGAGCATCTACATAAATTCCGGATATATTATCTCCAGAACCAACTGCTCCTCCATTATGGATGATGTGAAATATAATTGGAATTGTCAAAACGACAGACTTGTTAGCTTTGTTTGCTTTCCATTTATTTCCTTCTACTTCTATCCAATCTTCGAATGCTTGATCTTGTGCAAACTCCTTTGGATATTTTGCTTGAAGCCATTCCCGGTATTCCGTAGACCCACATCTGGGGTTCTGAATCTCAGGTATAGGGATGTTGTTTGCTCCTTTTTGAACCGTACTTGAGGTAATTGAAAGGTTGTTGAGTAGGTCAGCACCTTTTTCTATTGATTGGGAATTCCCAGCAATACTAAAAATGAACAAACATACAATTGTTAAAATTGAATAAAGTTTACACCGTTGCATAAAATAAGAATTTGGGTTTTATTGCAAAAAAATATTTCTTGTATATTAAGGACAACAAAAGTAACTAAATTTTCTCCTTTTACGGTCAATATTTAGTTAAATAATAAGCTGTACTAAGTGATATTGAATTGAATTGAACAATGGGATAAATCAGGATTCGGCTAGAATAATCATAATTACCCCAACAATTGCATAGTAATCTTAGCATTCGTGACATTGGAAAACGACTTAGAGAGCAACTCCCTCCTTTTTTCAATTTCGGGCTGGTCAAATACTTTGTTCATTATTGATAATACTGCTTCTTTCATTTCATCGGCAGAATTTTTTATCACGCAAATCTTCTCCATTCCTGTATTGATGACCATTGGGTCATTCACCATGCAAAACCTACCTCTATATACTGCATTTAATAATTTCAATTTCATTCCTGCAGCATTAAAAGATATCAATAGATTAACATGTGCATTTTGAATTAAATCTTCCATTTTACCAGATGGCACGTTAGGAATCAATTCGACATTTGGGTAATTATTAATTGTATTAATAAGGTTGAGCCCAGGATTTAAGCCAGCAATTACCAATTTTGTATTGATATGTGCAAAAACTTTTTGAGTCAGGAAAAGAGCGGCATTTTCGTTGTCTTTCACGCTGAGATCTCCATGATAGATAACGTAGTCGCCTTTTCCGGGTTTACTTGTTACTTGTTCATTTGCGTGAAATGCTGATAAGTAGTGGACACTTGGGTGGTTTAATTGTTTGAAGTATTTTGTCTCATCTGGGGATACTGCGAGAAGGTGATCTGCATTTTTGATTATTGTGGACAGTTCAAATCGTTTTAGTTTCCAGCTTTCCAGGTGAAAAAACATTCTTTTAGCAAAATTGTTTTCCTGAATAGCTAGGTTATGATAATATTTCCATTCAATATTATGCATTCTTACCAATTTGATTCTGTCTTTAAACTGTTGGTGGTCAATTGTTGCACAGACGTGTGTTCCTTCAAATATAATTGGATAGTTGTCTTTAGCTAATCGATTATTCAGTTTAGCACTGGTCCTTGATTTTACGATGAATGGAATGCTGGAAAGTTGATGGATCAGGCCCATTTTTCTTGGATAATAATGTACCTCTTCACAAAACGCTTCCAATTCCTTTGCTTGTGGGCGGCCGTATTCGAAACAGTGTAGAATGACTTTGGCTCCTAGAAGATGTAAGGCTTTAAGATGATAAAAAACACCAATTACTCCTCCATAATTAGCGGGGTAGGGCGTGTTGAAGGAGATCATGTGAACAAATGGCTTATTTTCCATTGGCCAAAAGTAGGAATTTTACAGGAAACTCTGTATCAATTCTTTCATATGAAAGGAACGAATTTACGAATTATAAAAACTATTCGCCTTTTTGCCGAAATAAAAATTTTTATGTTAAGCAGATTGTGGATTTTGAAAAAAAATTAACGTAGGGCAGTTACTAAGCATTAAAAACTCGATTATAAAATTGTATCAATTTTAACTCTTCTTTTTCCCAAATGAATTCCTCTCGTGCCTTGAAACAGTTATCCCGTAATCTATTATACAGTTCTTCATTTTCTACCAAGGAGTTTACCGCAGCAATCAACGTTTCCACCTTCAAATCATCAATTAGCAAAGAGACGTTAAATTGTCTATCTATCCGTTGATATTCTGGGAAATTCATGTTGATTGATGGGAGTCCAGCTTGTATATAGTCGAATGATTTGTTTGCAAGAGAATAATAATAGTTTAATCCTTTATTCTGTAATAAGTTTAATCCAATATAGGCTTGTAATGTCAGTGTTTTCAGCTCATCTGGTTTAATATAACCTAAGAATTTTACCCGATTGGCTAATTTATTTTTATTCACCAAATCCCGCAAACTTTGAGATAAATCTCCTTCACCTGCAAGCCAAAGTTGAGCGTCGTCAATTTTTTCCATGGCTTCGATCATTTCTTCCAACCCTCGACCATCATTTAAAGCGCCTTGATAAAGGAGAATCTTGGTTGCTGGTTTTCTTTTTTCCGGCATTGGCTGTTGGAAGGGAACATTACGGATCACCTGAAAATTGGCTTTGTAATTTTTATGGAACAGTTCTGCCAAACTTTCGCAGACGGTGTAGCTGTTTTTTATGTTGGGGATGGTTAAGTGCGCCACTTTTTCCCAGATTTTTTTCACTTTTGGGCGTTGGACTAGTTCTGGCACTTCTGTGAAATATTCATGGGCGTCATAGATGAAGTGTTTCCTCTTAAACTTAGTCACATAATAGCCTGGTAAAATGGTGTCCAAATCAATAGAACAAACTGCGTCAAACTTGCTAAACAGTAAATAAAAAAACAGTCGTATGTTATATTCCAAATAAAACAATTTTCCCTTATTAATAAAGCATTTTAGCCTTTTTTGATCAAAGGGCAAGGAAGTCAGTTCCACTGATTTTTTTAGTACGCGGCCTATCAAACGAACCTCGTACCCTTCCTTTGCAAGACTGGTACAAATTCGTTGCATTCTTTGGTCATAGGTCAAGTCATTCGTGACAGTTAGGAATATTCGCTTCAAGATGCCGTTATTTACTTTTGTCTTCTGTTTGGAATGCATTGTCTCCTGGCTTGCCGTTCCAGGCTATCCGTTGGTCGTTTGTTTGACGAAGGTATTGATTATCTAATAAATAATCGACGACTTTCAATATCTTCGATTGGTGGATAGAGGAAAATTTGTCAATCAATTCTTCTAGTGTTACAGGTTTTTGAATAATTAACTCCCTTATTTTATTCTTGTAATGATAATAGTCGTCTTCAGTTAATTCCGCATTATGCCTACCAAGACAATGGTCACAGATACCGCAGGGTTCCTCATTTTTTTCATCGAAATACTCCAACAACATCTTGCTCCGGCATTGTTCTTCAGTAGCGTATTTAAAAACCTGTTTTAGTCGTTCCCAATGTCTGTTCTTAAGGAAGTTATACAAATCCATGTCAATGGTCATATTCTCCGCCGCAACCCGTTCTTTTAAAAAAAGGAGTTGAGGTTTATCCTTCGGGGGAATAAAATCAATAATGTCCTCTTGGTCAAGGTGTAATAGCATTTTATGCAGCGTGCCCAGATTTATACCCAGAAATTTGGATAGTTTGCCTTCATTGATCTTAACGTATTGACTAAATGCCCCTTGATAAGTTCTCAGTATTGTTTTAATCAGTTTTTCAAAACCATGATTGGTGATTTCAAAATTGTACAGTTCTTCCTTGCTCACTTTGACCTGCAATTTAGCAGGAATATAAACAGATTCAGTCAAATCTATCCAACCAGCATCTTTTAATATTTTCAAACTATTAAATGCAGTAATTGCCTTAAAGTCAAAACGTTGAGCGAATTCACCTAGATTAAAATCATAAGCATCGCCAATACCTCCTCCTACGGCCAATTGGAAATAACTTCCTAATGCACGATACACCTGCCTTATTTGCTTTACCTCGGGGTAAGATTCCTCGTAATATTTAGTTAATCGTTCTTTATCTGCTGCGCTATACAGTAAAACTGCGTAACTCTTCTTTCCATCCCTTCCAGCCCTCCCTGCTTCTTGAAAATAAGCTTCCAAACTATCTGGCAGATCCATATGAACAACTGATCTAACATCTGCTTTGTCGATGCCCATTCCGAAGGCATTTGTGGCAACCATTACACTTGTTTGGTTACTGATCCATGCATCCTGCTTTGCGGAGCGTTCTTGATGGGTGAGTCCTGCATGGTAATAATCTGCAGAAATTTTATTGCGTTTTAAATGATCTGCTAATTCCTTGGTTTTTCGGCGGTTTCGGGCGTAGACGATGGCTGAGCCTTTTACTTTTTGCAGGATGTCTACCATCTTATTCACCTTACCATCTTCATTCAAAACGACGTAGGCCAAATTTTTACGCTCAAAACTTTGCTGAAAAAAAGCTTTGCTTTTCTTGAATTCTAATTTCTCCTGAATATCAACTGCAACCTCTTTTGTAGCAGTTGCTGTAACAGCAAGAATCGGGACGTTTGGCAATAACTCACGAATTTCAGCGATTCTGAGATAGGGAGGTCGGAAGTCATAGCCCCATTGTGAAATGCAATGCGCCTCATCAACTGCCAGCAAATTGACTTTCATTTTTTTTATGCGTTCTTTCACCAAATCAGAAGTCAGTCTCTCTGGAGATAGGTACAACAGCTTTGTTTTGCCATAAATACAGTTATCTAATGCACCATCAATCTCAGTGTAATGCATGCCTGAATAAATCGCTACTGCTGGAATACCACGTTTCTGAAGTTGAAAAACCTGATCTTTCATCAATGCAATAAGTGGTGAAATGACAATACAGACACCAGGCAATGCTAAAGCTGGAATTTGATAACAGATAGATTTACCTCCGCCTGTAGGCAATAGTGCTAATGTATCATCACCATTCATTGCAGAATGGATGATTTCATATTGCATGGGGCGAAAGGATTCATAGCCCCAATATTTTTCTAGTATCTGAATTGGCTGCATTGTGTGTAAAATTAAAAAAACGATCTTCACAAGCATAAAAAAAGACCTGTTAGATTTGTCCAACAGGTCTTATCTTTTTTTTATAAGAGTATTAGAAGCGCACCTTGCACCCTGATCTTTTAGAATTTCTGTTTCTATTTCCTACCAAACCATTGTCTAAGAAGTTGAAGGAGAAGGTTATTCCACCAAAAAAGAACCAATCCTTATTGTCTGGATTTCCCCGATCAACACCAGTAGCGTAGTCGATGTATTCGCCATGGACCCCTGTTCTGTTTGACAAGGTAGCGGCTAGATCTCCATTTGCTGCTGCCAACTCATTACTTTCAATATAGACGGTGCTTACATCATCAATGTAATCGGTAAATGTACTTCTAAAACCAAGTTCAAGACCAACATTCCAGCGATCGTTGATGGCATATTTTGCTCCTAATCCGAAGGGAATAGCGACACTTAATAGGTTGTATTTTTGTGGTCGGTTGGCCATCCCTTGACCTTCTGTACCTAGTGGTTGGAGTCTTACCCATTCGCCTTCGTGTAATGTTTTCGGGTTGTAGTTGAACACTGAAACACCAATAAACACGTATGGAGATATTACCTTTTGAAGGCCATAAGGTTGATAACCCAGAATATTGATTTCTCCATTTATTCCGAACTCCGTAATTGGAGATCTGAAGCTTAGATTTCTGTTGTTTGTGGTGGCTTTAAGCGAATTTGCATCATCCCCTGAAACATTCCCGTGATAAACATTAAATTTAAAGCTGACATATTCGTGGGCATTGTAGCGAGCAAATATACCAAAAGCCGGGTAAGCCTCTGATAATACAATGCCTCCGGGAGACAAATCTCCTTGATAATAAGAGGTACCTCCAAAGGCTCCAATTTCAAAATATTGTCCAAATGTAAGGAATGGAATAAATCCCAAAAGTAGTAATGTAAGTTTTTTCATGATTTAGCAAGTCAGTTTCTTAATACGTAAATTTACTTCATTATTTTCAATAATCAATCCTTCTGATTATGAATTTAATAATAAAAAAGGTGCAGTCCTCAATTGTTTGGACTGCACCTGCTATCATTTTATGGTATTTTTTCTTTAAGCTACCCAAAGTTCGTACTCCTCAAATATCTGTTGTTCGATTGCTAATTCTTTGGAATGTGCCCATTCAAGATGCATTGCCAACAACCAATTTTCAAGATGTTTTCCTACAATTTCATAATTGGTAGCCAGTGCAAAATGATCCCCTTTCACCTTAATATGATCCTCATCAGGTCGTTTAATTATCCAATCTGATGCGGGGTGAATTATAAGAGAGGGTTTACTTACTTGTTTTCTTACAAATAGTTTCGTCCATTTTCTTTTTTGGGGTTCCACTATTTTTATGAGTTTGTAAATGTCTTCTTTGGAATAAGATTCGAAGACGGAGAGTACATTTTCTATTTCAACTGCAGAAGATTTGCGTTTGTAGGTAGTCCACACGACCTCTTTGAATAATTTGGAGGTGAACATACCTTTCATTGTCAAAAACTTCATCAAACGCTTGTAACTAACCGGCAGTTTGACTTTTGAAGGATCAGTAAATGAGGCGATCAAACAATTTTGACAATCAACTGTTTGCCGAATTTGATGCGCTATAAAACCTCCCAGAGAATGCCCGATCAGAATATCAGAATCGTTGATGTCATAATACCTAATCATCGATTCAATAAACTTCCGCAGGGTAATGTCTTTAACGTTGAAATTTCTTAGAACATCTCTGTAGTCTACATGTAAGATGTCGTATTGCTTAAACTGAGGGGCTAAATTTCTAAATATTCTATCGTCTTCTCCAAATCCTGGTAATAGAATCAATCGCTGCTTAAAATAATCCATCAAATGCGTGTTTTGTTCATTTTCTTCGTTGACCGGGCCAAATATACAAATACTTTTGAATGCTGCTACTTTTTAAACTTTTTTATTTGGCAGAAAGCGAACCGAAGCCGCATCAAAAACAACAAAAACGAAAGAATTCGGAATTATATTCCTTCAGGTGGTTTTGCTAATGATTTATGCTAATGTTTTACTGAGGTATTTTCGTCAAAATTGCAAGAATACTAAAGCTATTTTTTCATTAAAGTAAAGCTTGAGTAGTTTTCTACAAAAGGCCTGTATTCCCTATGTTTTACAATCTATTTCAAGCAAAAAAAATAGAATTAAAATGAATTTATGGATAAAGACTAGAAAATATTCCAGTTTCCGTACAAAAAACAGTCATAATTATTGAATTCTAATGCTAGTTTTTCCTTAATATTCAGTACCTTTGCAGGTGAATTTAATGTTCTTTATTAAACCTAAAAATTAAATGGCAACAGGAGAAAAAATTATTCCTATTAACATTGAGGAGGAAATGAAATCAGCCTATATCGATTATTCGATGTCGGTTATTGTTTCCAGGGCATTACCTGATGTACGGGACGGATTAAAACCAGTACACAGACGTGTGCTTTACGGGATGTCTGGTCTTGGTTTGACCGCTGGAAAATCTCATAAGAAATCAGCTCGTATTGTAGGAGAAGTACTAGGTAAGTATCACCCACATGGAGACTCCTCTGTTTACGATAGTATGGTGCGAATGGCCCAACCGTGGTCTTTGCGATATCCACTTGTAGATGGACAAGGAAACTTTGGATCAATAGATGGTGATAGCCCAGCAGCAATGCGTTATACCGAGGCACGCCTTCAACGAATTAGTGACGAAATCTTAGCAGATATAGATAAAGATACTGTCGATTTCAAGCTAAATTTTGATGATTCACTAAAAGAACCGACAGTCCTTCCTACCAAACTACCCAATCTACTAATTAATGGAGCTTCTGGTATTGCAGTTGGTATGTCTACAGATATTTTGCCTCACAATCTTAGTGAGGTAGTAGATGGTACAATTGCTTACATTGATAATCCTGAAATAACTATTGAGGGACTTTGTGAATATATTAAAGCTCCAGATTTTCCTACAGGTGGAATCATCTATGGTTATAGTGGAGTAAAACAAGGTTTTGAAACTGGGAATGGTAGAGTAGTCTTGCGCGCAAAAGCAGAGATAGAAAACACCAAAACAGGTAGGGAAATAATTGTAGTAACAGAAATTCCTTACCAAGTAAATAAATCAAATCTAATAATAAAGGCTGCTGAACTGGTCAACGATAAAAAAATCGAAGGTATCTCTGATATCCGGGATGAATCGGATCGGAACGGAATGCGCATCATCTTTGAAATTAAGAGAGATGCCATGGCCAGTGTAGTACTGAGTAAGTTATACAAATATACACAGTTGCAATCTACCTTACGTATTGGAAACATCGCTCTTGTAAACGGTCGTCCAATTGTTTTGAATCTAAAGAACTTCATTGAGGAGTTTGTAAAATTCAGATTGGAAGTAATCACCAGAAGAACAAGATACGACCTTCGTAAAGCAGAAGAACGTGCACATATTCTTGAAGGACTATTACTTTCGTTGGACTACCTGGATGCGGTTATTTCCTTTATTCGAGGTTCGAAGAATGTTGAGGAGGCACGTCAGGGACTTATGGATGGAGCTTTCTTAACAAAAGCTCAAAAGGGGAAACTTGGAACACGCGCCATTAGTGATCTATTGACAGACGAAAAATTCACCAACGGTGACGTATTAAGCGAAGCTCAAGCTAGAGCTATCCTTGATATGAGACTTCAGAAACTGACCGGTCTAGAAAGAGACAAGATCAAGGGGGAGTTTGAAGAAATTCGTACAGCAATTGATGAGTTGAAATTCATTCTTTCCAGCGAACAGAAGAGAAAGGATATTATCAAGGAAGAATTAACAGAAATCAAAGCGAAATTCGGAGACGAACGTCGAACTAAAATTGAATATACCGCAGAAGGAGATATCAGCATCGAAGATCTAATTGCTGATGAAGAGGTAATTATCACCATCTCTCATCTTGGTTATATGAAACGGACGAAAGCTTCTGAATTCAGAATTCAAAATAGAGGTGGTCGTGGTTCGAAAGGTAGCAATACTAGGAATACGGACTTTATAGAGCATATTTTCTCTGCAACTACGCATAATTACCTTTTGTTCTTTACAGAGCAAGGAAGGTGTTATTGGCTCCGGGTGTATGAGATACCTGAAGGAACCAAAGGCTCGCAAGGTAGAGTGCTACAGAACATCATAAATATGCCAAAAGAAGATAAGGTTCGGGCATATGTAAAAATTGAAAACCTTAAGGACAAGGACTTCTTGGATAGTCATTACATTATGTTTTGTACTAAAAAAGGAAGAATCAAAAAGACAAGTGTTGAAGCATTTAGTCGTCCAAGATCTAATGGGGTCAACGCGATTACCATCAATGAAGGTGATCAATTGTTGGAAGCTAAATTGACAAATGGTACGGATGATATTCTGATTGCAATCGGCTCAGGTAGAGCCATCCGATTCCCTGAAAACAAGGTAAGAGTGATGGGGAGATCTGCTGCTGGTGTCAAGGGTATAACCATTGATAAACCTGGAGATTTTGTAATTGGTATGATTTGTGTAAATCCTGAGGATGAGAATGCAAGTATTCTTGTACTATCAGAAAAAGGAAACGGCAAACGTACTGCCTTAGGGGAGTACAGAATTACCAACCGTGGCGGAAAAGGTGTAAAAACCATGAATGTCAATGATAAAATTGGTAATCTGGTAGCTATAAAATCAGTGAGTGACGAAGACGATTTGATGATCATCAACAAGTCAGGAATCACAATCAGATTGGCACTGGATACACTGCGGGAAATGGGACGTGCTACTCAAGGTGTACGATTGATAAATCTCGATAAAAAGGATGAAATTGCTGATGTAGCAATTGTTCCACATGAAGATGAAGAAGAGATTATTGAAGGTGAAGAAGGAGCTTTAGAAGGCGCTGAGGGAGAAAATTCTACTTCAGATGCAGAAAACAAAGAAGATTCGGCTTCAACTGAGGAAAACGACGATAATTCGCCAGACGACTCAGACGAAAACGAATAATTTAATAATGTGGTGGATGGAGTAGGGGAGATAGATATTTTAAACACATCCATTAATCTATAAATAAATAAATTCGAACAATGAGAAAAGTATTAACTAGCCTCCTAGTGATTTTGTTTGCTGCTTCAGCTATCGTTGCACAAGATTACAAAAGCGCAGGAAAAGCATTTAGAAACTATAAATTTGATAAGGAGAAAAATTACTCTGATCTAGACAAAGCTCGTGAAGGTGTTGATGCAAGCATGGATAATGCTGAAGTAAACACTCAAGCAAAATATTGGTTGCTACGTGGAGAAATCTATAATGAAATTGCTGAAAACGAATTGGCAAAACTTCGACACCCAGATGCTGCAGACAAAGCTTTTGAAGCGCTGTCTAAAGTTTTGGAATATAACCCTAAAAGTTTTGAAAAGAAATCAGCTACAGACGGACTGATCAAAACTGGAGCTGGTTTCCAAGGAAAAGCTGCACGATTGTTTGAATCGCAAGAATACGCCGGTGCTTATGAAGCATTCAATAGTATGCTGAATCTAAAAACGATGTTGGAGACAAATGGTACTAAAGGATTTCTTGATGAAAAAGATGATCTTCAACAAATAAAGTACTACACTGGTATGACAGCTCGTATGGCAGGGAAAAACGATGTTGCCAAAGGCCTTTATACTGAATTGTATAATGATGGCTATGATGATGCTGAACTCTACAAAGGGTTGTTTGATATGACTATCGAAGAAGACGAAGACAAAGCATTTAAAATTCTAAAAGAAGGTCGCGAAAAATCTTCCGCTAAACTTGCTAAGCTTGATCGGTCTGATCCAGAAAATGAAGACGAAGCAAAACGTCTGGAAGCGTCGATGACTGGAATGCTTTTTAGCGAAATCAACTACTATCTAGGAAAAGGACAACAAGATAAACTAGAAGGAAAATTGAAAGAAGCTATAGAAGCAGAGCCAAACAATCCTTCTTTATATTCTGTGTTGGGCAAAGTATATGATGACATCTACCAACAAAGTGGTGACGAATCAAACTTTGCGAAAGCAAAAGAGTACTATGAAAAATCGTTGAGTGTCGGTGAAGGACTTGAAGAAGTAGACCAAAAGATTATCATGCAAGCAGTTTATAATCTTGGAGCGTTATACTTTAATAAATCAGCTGAGCTGTCTAAAAAAATGAACGATGAGTCTGACACCAACAAGTACAACGCTATGAAGGCAGAAGTTGATAACTTGTTTGGAGAAGCTTTACCATACTTCCTGAGAGCTGAAAAACTTGACAGCAATGACCTAAATACGTTGTTAGCATTGAAAGAGATTTACGCTAGAAAAGATGATTTTACTAAATCTAATGAGTACAAAAATCGGATTGCAGCGTTAAAGGAATAACACAAAAAAAAACGTAGACTATTTTAAAGGGAGCACATTGAATTGTGGTCCCTTTTTTTTATGCCTGTGTGTAAAGAAGTATCGAACAATCAGTTGAATGGGGTATTGTTTGCATTACCCTATTTAACATAATATAAATTATGGGCAAGAAACGCCCGAAACGCTCTACAGCAGATTTACTCTTTTTATTACCAATTGGGCAATTTCTATTTCTCCTGTTCGATTATTTATTCTTAGCTAAGATTGAAATAAGAAACCATGGATAAATAGAAAATGCTAAGCCGCAACATTTATTTAACTCGGCATCAATAGCGCCGGACTCTTTTATCTAATAATTTCCCAAAGGAAGGAGACAATCCAAATTGTTTCTTTCAATCCAATTAACACAATTTGTTTCAACGAGGAAGTTGCTGATTAGACCAACTTATTTACGTTATTTAAATTTACAGGAACAAATGGATCCTACAAGCGTCAATATTGAATATCGCTCTTAAGAAGCGTAATCACAGAAAATATTAAATATCATCTTACAAGCGTATTCACAGAAAAATAAATCAAGAATTGTTCTACGACCAAATTTGTCCTAATAAAAACTGCATGGATAAAGACGGACGTACTCAAACGCTGGATACCGCTAATAACAAATATCCAATAAAAATTGGCAATGGCCTCCCCTATTTATATATGCAACACGCAGTCCTATTTAACATAATATTTATTGTTTCGGAAAAACTGACCGCCTTACTTGATCATATGAATTCTGGATGCCGTCTTCCATTTTTTGAGTAAGCCCTCGTTCTGCAATAAATTTCCAATCATATAATTCTTCGAAGCTACAAGAATATCAGATTCCCTGATTTTTTCTTTTTTTACTTCTCGAACGCCCGTATAGCCAGCATGCAAAAAATAAGCTTGCCCATTCTCCAGCGTAAGGTATCCCACATGATTATCTAGCCCAACAATAAAGAGCTGACTGCCAGAATACTCCTCTAGATAATTTTCCAGACGCCCAAACCCAGTAAACCGCTTAATAGATCTTGGCTCACAAAATGAATTGATAATTGTAGATGAAGGATCTTGCGCAAATTTGTAGCGATTTAAAACAAAACCAGCATCCCGTAAGGTCGTTGTAACAAAATAACCACAAGCAATTTCTCCTCGACGTGGCGTTTCTGTATGCCCTGTAAACGTCCATGTCGTGCCTTTCCAATAAGTATAAAATTCGTTTGAAATCGTCGAAAATAGCTTATTTTCAATGCTTTTAAGAGATATATTTTGCGATGAAGATGCTTCTCTGTAGGCAATTATCTCTTTTTTTAAGATTTCGTAATTGACAAGGAGAGCATCTATGTTTTCTTTTTTTACTACAGGAGCTTCATGGCTCTTTTTTTCTTGTAATTGACAAGCATTCATCATCAATATTCCAAGGAAAAACAGGCTATTCCTCCAAACAGTATCTATCCGCATTTTTCAATTTTGATTTTCACCAATTTCGAAGCAGGCGTTTTGCTGCCTTTTGCATATAGATTGATTGGGACCAGGACATTAGCCTCCGGAAAATAAGTCGCTACACACTTTGTTGGAATGTTGTAAGGCACCACAAGAAACTGTTCTGCTTTCCTAATTTCTCCGTTATAATTGCTAATCAAATCTACCTTATCCTTGGAGGACAAGTTGGCTTCCTTCATATCCGCTTCATTCATCATTACGACACGGCGCTCATTGAAAATCCCCCGATATCTGTCATCTAAGCCATAGATCGTTGTGTTATACTGATCATGACTTCTAACAGTCATCATCATATATTCCTTAGATTTTAACTTATTCACAGGCAATTCATTTATCGTAAATTGCGCTTTTCCGGTTGCAGTATTAAAACGACCTTCCCTTGCGCAGTTTGGCAGATAAAACCCTGCAGGTTGCCGCACACGATTGTTAAAATCATCAAACCCAGGTATTACTTGCTCAATTGCCTCTCTTATCTTATCATAGTTGGAGGCCAAGCTCCCCCACTCCACTTTACTGTCTTTTCCTAGTGTCGCTGCGGCGAGTTCTGCGACAATGACGGGTTCACTTTTCAGTTTTTTGGAGCATGGTTTTAATACGCCCTTTGAAGAATGGACGATGCCCATAGAGTTTTCAACACTAACAAACTGTTCGCCAGAGGATTGCCCATCTTTTTCGGTGCGACCGAGACAAGGCAATATTAATGCGGCCTTCCCATGAACCAAGTGGCTTCGATTCAGCTTTGTAGAAACATGGACGGTAAGTGAGCAGTTTCTCAAAGCTTGTGCCGTATATACTGTATCAGGAGTAGCAGAGATAAAATTTCCTCCAAGCGCAAAAAACACTGATGCCTTCTTCTCGTACATTGCTTTTATGGCGTCCACAACACTGTATCCATGATTTCTAGGAGGTTCAAACCCGAACACTGTCTTCAGTTTGTCCAAAAATTGAGGCTTGGGGGCTTCCCATATTCCCATTGTCCGATCTCCTTGCACATTGCTATGGCCGCGGACAGGGCAAGTTCCAGCACCTGGCTTACCTATAGCGCCTTTCATCAACAGCAAATTTACAACCTCTCGGATATTATTGACGCCATTTTCATGCTGTGTAAGGCCCATAGCCCAGCAAATAATGATTTTATCCGTCTTAGCCATCATCTTGACGGCGGATTCGATGTTTTGCCTGGAGACCCCTGATTCTGCTATACATTTTTCAAGATCCTGCGCTTTGAGCTCTTTTAAGAATTTGGAGTAGCCTTCCGTCTGATTCTTGATAAACTCCTTGTCAATAACCTTTCCCTTGTTTTCCTTTTCTTCTTCTAGGAGTAAAATCATAATTGCTTTTAGCAATGCTACATCTCCGTTGATTTTTACCTGTAGGAATAAGTCTGTTAATTTTGTACCGCCAGCTAACATCTTCATTGGACGCTGTGGATTGGTAAATTTCATCAAACCTGCCTCAGGCAATGGATTTACGGTGATGATTTGTCCTCCGTTTTCTTTGCATTTTTCCAAGGCAGATAGCATTCTGGGATGATTGGTTCCTGGGTTTTGTCCCATTACCATTACCACATCTGCCTCGTAGATATCTTTTAAGGTGACGGAGCCTTTTCCGATTCCTACTGTTTGAGACAGGCCTTTTCCGCTTGATTCATGGCACATATTGGAGCAGTCTGGGAGGTTGTTGGTTCCAAATTCGCGGACAAACAATTGGTATAGGAATGCTGCCTCATTGCTGGTCCGACCAGAAGTATAAAAAATCGCTTCATCAGGAGAACTCAGGTTTCTCAGCTCTGTTCCTATCATTTGGAAGGCATCCTTCCAAGAAATTGGCTCATAATTACTACTCCCAGCTCTCAACACCATTGGTTCCGTTAATCTTCCCAATTTACCTATCTCAAAATCAGATAATTGGCTAATGGTTGCTACGGAGTTCTTTTTAAAATATCTTGCTTTTAGTCTTTTTTTTGTTGCTTCCTCTGCGATTGCTTTTATCCCGTTCTCGCAGTATTCTCCTAGTGCAGACCGTTCATCATCAGGATCTGGCCAAGCGCAACCCGGGCAGTCGAAACCTCCCTTTTGATTGACTTTGAACATTGTTTTCATTGCATCCCCTGTTTTCATGTATCGACGCGCATGACTTAGGGATTCTAGTACTGCAGGCATTCCAACGCTGCTTTTGGATGCGCCAACCAACTTCAATCCTGTCAATTTTAAGGGTGGTTGGGGGTTTGGAACCAAGACAATGTTATCACTTTTCTTTTCCATAGGATGAATTTACGGAATGATTCGTTCTGGATGTGTATAAATATTAAATTTATCTTGTTTTAAGAAACCGATCAAGGTCATACCATATTCTTCCGCCATTTCTACTGCCAGACTGCTAGGAGCTCCAACGGCAATAAACACTGAAATCCCAACCATGGAAGCTTTTTGCACCAATTCAAAACTAGCTCTTCCACTTACCAACACCATGTGATTCGATAAGGGAAATTCAAGATCAATCAAGGCTTTTCCAATTACTTTATCCATCGCATTATGTCGGCCAACATCTTCTCTAAAGCACAAGGATTTTCCTTGATCATCGAACAAAACAACGGTGTGATTGCCTCCTGTATTGCTAAAAAGCTGTTCTCTGCCATTCAATTGGGCAAAAAGGTCGAATATTAATGTTCTGTTAAGGATTGGTTGATTGGGAATAACTTGAAAACAGCTATGCTGATACGCCAGATCGATGGACGTTTTCCCACAAACGCCACAACTTGATGTGGTATAAAAATTTCTACTTAATTGATTGATATCTATATTAATAGCAGGAATTAGTTCAACTAAAATTGAATTGGAAGAGGAAGCAATGTTTAACTCTGAAGCGTCGTAGCGAACTTGAATAATCTCCTTATAGGATCCTATTATTGATTCGGTAAACAAAAAACCGAGTGCTAGCTCCTTGTCATTTCCAGGAGTTCGCATTGTGATTGCGATACTTTCTGACGTTCGATTTGGTTTTTTGCCACTTACGATTTTTATCTCTAGCGGTTCTTCTTTTGCTAGTTGATCTTCTGTTTCTTGGAAGGAATTGGTGTTTACACGCACAATTTGTACTGTTTTAACACCGTTTTTTATTACGGGATCGTATTTTATTCGTTCACCCAATGGAAATTGTTATGAAAAAATTATGCTGTTTTTCTGCCTAGCTTTGGATTGGGGAAATTATCAGATTCATCGGGACGTGCGTCTAGGCACTGAAAATCTTTTTCTACTAGAATACTGAGCTGTTTGCCTTTTCCTAAATCGACTTGTGTTTCTAGTCCGACTTGATCCGTATCTATCCAATTTTTCGCTGTTTCTGCGGGTACAAAGACTCGTACGTGGTTTTTGGTATATAGCGCATTCAAGTATCCTGCGGGCTTTCTTTCCAAAGAATACGCCAGATTTACCTGACCAAAATGTATTTTTTCTGTAATGGTACCTGTGTTTCCAAACTGACGGACTTCAGATTGAGTAAGGCGCAAACGAATGGAGTCTCCTTTTATTCGAAGTTTCATAGTTCAAGATTTAGGTTCAACCAAAGTTAACGAATTTCAATCAGAGTACCTATTAAACAGCCTAATTTGTTGGTTGTCTGGGGGATTAACCTTTCAATAAATGGGCATATTTGGACCTTAGCTTAGCAACTTTAGGATTGATAACCACTCGGCAATATCCTTGATTGGGATTTAGCTTAAAGTAATTTTGGTGATTGTCTTCTGCAGGATAAAATTTTGAGATGGCTGTTACCTCGGTAACGATGGAATCTTGCCATAGATCAGAGGCATCGGTTTTTGTTTTAGAACCTTCCGCTATTTCCTTTTGTGCTTCATTATGGTAGAAGATTGCGCTACGATATTGCGTGCCTTTGTCAGCTCCTTGTTGGTTGAGTGTGGTAGGGTTATGTGTTGTCCAGAATACATCTAACAGACTTTCAAAGGAAATAATGGTGGGGTCGAAAGTGATTTGGACTACTTCTGCATGGCCAGTGGTGCCACTACAAATCTCTCGGTAAGTTGGGTTATCCGTTTTTCCACCCACATAGCCGGATACGACGCGTTCTACTCCTTTCAAATCCTGAAATACGGCCTCTACACACCAAAAACATCCTGCTCCTAATGTTGCTATTTCAAGGTTTTCCTTGTTCATTGTAATGCTTTTATAATAATTCAACAATCAATAAATTCGACAGGCCTAAATTTAGGCTTTTCGTTCAATACAACTACAATAATTACAATTTGTTTAATTTTTCCTAATTATAGCCAATCCATTTTTTTCCATTTGCCTGTACTTTCTTCACTTGATTCGGTTCCTCCATAGGAATATCTCCATTTGCCTTCGCTGTTGTCTAGGGAGCAAGCTCTATATTGATTTACTTGATGGTTCCAGGCGAAAATTGGATTCGTTTTTACAACGGGTGTGTTTTCTAATGAGGTATAACAAACCAAGGAAATCGTTTTAATATTAGGAAATTCAGAAAGAATGTCTTCTCGTTCTTCTATCAAATCCGTTTTTATAGCAATCCAGTCGGTAGTGTCTGAAACAAAATAGGTAATCAAAATTTCATTTCCATCATTGAATGTGGATACTCTTTTTATCAATACTTTCGATCCTGGTTTCACAAGAATAGAGTCAGAAATCATCGATTGATTAGCGGTAGCTATTTTGTTTGGGTTATCACAGCTTATTGCACAAAGAAGCAGTATATACAGCATCACTGTAATTTGTTGGGTAGGGGTAGGCATTAAAAAAAATTCTTTAGTTGGTCAGCTTTTATTCTAAATTCATTTATCAAGATAAAAATAACGAATTTTAGGTTGTAAAACTGATAAATCAGCAGTTTTGTCACCTATTATATATTATTATTCACCAAAATATCTTATAACAAACTGTTCACAACAAATAATTGTCCTAGCTTATCATAATTAGCAGAAAATTCATGGTAAAGGATTTTTTCTTTTAATAAAAAGTGCCGCTAAAATTGCTCAGTTTTAAGTAATCTACTATCTTGAAGGTTGCAATATATATTTTGCAAAAAATAATTAAATAAAAACCTCAGACAAAGACCAACAGAGCTATGGGTATCAAGGAAGTATTACAGTTTTACAGTATAGGAGATATTTTGGATGTAGAAAAAGTAAATTTCGGGTTTTCCAACACCAACTATAAGCTGATAACAGCAGGAGACCATTATTTATATAGAATCTATAAGTCGCAATCGAGAGCCGATGTAGAGTACGAAATGAAGGTACTCAAGGTTTTGAAGGATATGAATTTTCCAGCGGCCTTCCCTATACAACGAAAAGACGGTGGTTTTTCTACAAATACGCCGGATGGAGTTGTGGTAATTTACGACTTTCTAAAGGGTGGAGAAACAGAGATCAATGAGCAAGTCGTCCGCGAAATTGCTAAGGCAATGGGCAAATTTCATAAAATTCCATACGCCAAAAAAGGCATCGGTGCAAAAAGCAATTCGATCAGTCTAAGTCGCTGCCATCGATTAATACAGCGATTCGACGATGCTGAGATCCAATACCCTGAAATCTTTGAATACTTTATTGATCAGACCAACTTCATGCGGATGCCTCTCCAAATTACCGTTCCAAGAGGGTTGGTGCACGGTGATTTGTTTCCTACGAATACCGTGTTTCAAGGTGGAGAACTCAAGGCGATCCTTGATTTTGAAGAGGTTTGTGTTGATAGTTTTTTGTTTGATATTGGAATGACGATCAACGGATTTTGCTTCGAAGGCCAAGTACTCAATGAGCAACTGACCGCCATTCTACTAGAAGAATATTATCAACAACGACAAATTTCGCAGCAAGAAGTCAAGTTACTACCCGTTTATGTATCCTGGGCTGCTCACGGAATGATTGCATGGCACCTCGAAAACAATCTGCTTAGCGTAGAAAATCCGAAACAACTACAAAAAGTAGAAGAATTGATGTCAAGAGTCCGTCAATTGAGAAATACACAGCTCGTCATCGCCAAACTCTAAGACTGTAAAATCGTCTTCAAGTCTGCTGGCGAATAGTTCACTGATTTCAGCGTTTTGTCGTCTGCTGTTCTGTATACCAGAAAAAGGCCGTCTATCTCTTTGTAGTAGCTTTCTGTACCATCTTTCGCCTTGTAGTAATTGACAGTAGCAATTGCTTCTTCCTCGGTTTTGCAAGCCTTGCTCATATTGGAGCGTTGTACTTCGTCAAATAACGTTTTGAATTTTTCCCCCAAGCCAAACTCTAGAATTGCACCGGCAAGTACATATTGGATATCACAGAGCGCATCCGCAACTTCTACCAAGTCATCTTGCTCGATAGCCTCCTCCAGTTCTTTCAGTTCCTCAGCAATCAGCGATACCCGCAAGGAGCAGCGTTGTGGTGAAGGAATAGTTGGTTCCTCTAATACTGGATGTTTGAACGTTCGGTGAAATTCGGCTACTTGATTAAGCGGATCAATCTTTTGCATTTTCTTGCTTTGGTTTTAGGTGTGTTAAAATATCTTCCATGCTAGATCTGTTTCTATAGTCAGGATCAAAATGGATATAATCTATTGTTCCTTCGGTGTTTATTACGTAGGTTGCTGGGATTGGTAAGAGATCATCTTCATTACCATTGGCTTCCCTGGTGCCGTTTAGCACGTAGTCGTAGGAACGGGGAACGGTTTCTTCTGAAATTTTGAAATCTATTCCGAATTCTTTCATGATTTTGTAGTCCTTATCATGAATGATAGAAAACGTGGCTTTGGTCTTTTTAACCATTTTATCGACAAACTCCGATTGTTCTGGTGTTACTACAACAATTGATGCGCCCAGTTTTGTAAATTCTTCTAATGAATTTTGGAGTGCACTTACGTGTTTTTTGCAATAAGGACACCAAGTCCCACGGTAAAACACCAATACTACGGGTCCGTTTTCTCTTAATTCTCTGGAGTTTATTTCTTTTTCGTATTGGTCAATCCCTTTAAATTCGGGAGCGGGATCCCCTACTCCATATTTTTGTTGATGATCTCCTTGTGCCATTGTGTTAATTAATAATAGACTAAAAACGATGAATAGTAGAACATTTTTCATTGTGCACTTCCGTTGAATCTGGTGGATAAAATCCTGTCGCAAAGGTAACAAGAATACTTTTGATTGGCTTATTCTTTAATCAAAAAAGCTCTGGCAACTTTTAATGTTTCTGCTGCATTTTCTTCCATTGGCGCATGTCCAAGTCCTGGAAATACTTTTAGCTCATTGTCTTTTATTCTTTTTTCGAAATCATAGGCGTTGGAGACATCAATCCAGTTGTCGTCCTGGCCCCAGAGAATGAGTGTTGGCATACTTAAACCATTGACTTTATCTTTGTCCAATTCGATGTCATAATTGCTTAAGTCGTAGAAGGCTCTTAGGTTGCCTTCTCTGTTCAAAATTTCGTAAAACCGAGTGACTCTTTCATCGGTGACTTGTTTTTTGTCTCCGTAGGCGCCTTTGTAGAAACTTTTTACCACCCATTTGGGGACTCCGGATTTGAGGAATAATTTCCCGAAAGGCCCCCTTGACAATTTTACAGCTTTTGGGCCGTCTTTTATATCGATCAGACCTGCCGCATCAATTAATATTAGTTTGTCTACTTTTTCTGGATGCGCAACAGCGTATTCCCAAGCAATCCATCCTCCTAGAGAATTGCCAGCCAAATGGAAATCATCAATACCTAAGGTCATAATAAATCCATGCAGAAATTCTACAAATACATCAATAGTTGGTTGGTCAGGAAGGTGATCTATCGGCCCTGTCAGGCCAGCCATTGGCAGATCCATTCTAATAACACGGTGGTCTTTACTGAAATCTTCCGCCCATCCGTCCCACATCTGGAGAAAACCTCCCAGGCCATGCACCATAACAATCGGTTTGCCATCGCCTTCATCCCGGTAGTGCACTTTCAATGATCCTAAATCTAAAAATTTGGAAGCAGAATTGGTGTATTTTTCGTTCGTGTAGGCAATTGTTTTGGTATGCTTGCACGAGGTACTTCCAAGTAATAGAAGAACAGCAATGAAGAGAATAGAGGAGGTAGATCTCATGTTAAATTTTTCTTTTTATCACCGAAGAAGCAATCATCGTAACAACAGTGCCTACTATTAGATTTCCAATCAGGCTTTGTTTCATAAAGGTTCCTTCATTAAAATATTCCTTTGCATAAGCGGCGGCATGGCCGGGTTGTTCGAAGCCCATCTCCTTATAATTTTGGGCTGATTGTTGCGCCATCTTCGCATTCCAATCAGGATTCACCAAATAAAAGTAGGCGATGACTCCCATAGTGCAGACCAACATAAATACGACAGTTATGACAATACCAGAGCGAAAACGATCTGGAAACTTATAATCAATAACCAATCGTCGCTTTGCCAACATACCTAATGGTATGCCTACAATCGGGATCAAAAAAGCCAATAAAGTGATAATTTGATAATAGCGAATATAGGTGGAATGCAAGCCAACAAGGTACTCTACTACTGTCCATAAGAACATAAGAAGTCCTATGTATAATCCATATTTGATCTCGAGTTGCATGCCGTTTTTCTTGATAATTCCTTTTTAAAAGCTGCAAGTTAAGGAACCAAAAGGAGAAAGGGAAAGCATTAGGGGGAAACCCAATTTTGACATTAGAATTAGCCCTTAACAAAACAAGGAAAAGGGACACTGGTCTTTACCAACGTCCCTTTTGAACTAACAAACATTTCCCTTTTACTAACCTTGTTATGCTTCTTTATATTATTTAGTGATAAATAGATATTTCATCTTTGTGGTTTGGTTTTATTAGGTTTAAATTTTTATAATCCCTTTTGATTACAATACAAATGTACGAGGGATTCTAGTCGATAAAAAACCAAGAAACCAGCTATTTTATAACTTCAAACAACCACTTTATCGTCCCAAACCCTTGATAAACGAATACATAAACAGCTAATAAACAGCAAATTAACGTTCAATATTCTTATACCACAAATATAACTTTCAGAAGCAATTAGAAGCTCAAAAAAAGATTAATTTTCTTGAATTTTAGTTTTCAATTTCGATTAGGATCTTAGATAACAACTGAAAGTCGGCTGTCAATAAAAACCTAATAATCAGATGTTTATATAGACACTGTATAAAAAAATTGTTTGTGGAAATTTTATTGACCCTTCTTTTCTGGTTAGCGGTTCATACGTATTTCGCATAGATTTGTAAGGTCCTGGTAAGGGAAAAGAAATTAAAGATGCTTAGGTTTCAATTAGTGGCCGTATCAACAATCCAGCGGGTGGATCGTGGTACGGCTTTTTTCTTTGCAACTACTCATGGTTGAAACAATGAGTAGTTACTGACTTTTTTATTTTTATTTTTTGATTTTATTTAGAATTTAGAATAAGGTACTTTTTGCATTAAATTCATCTATTTGTTTGCCTTCGGCAACCTTCTTTTGCATTCGCCCAAAAGGCAAAACGCTTGTTAAATAAAATCCTACGTCAAACTCTATTTTAGCGGCCTCCCGCAAGTTCTCTCATTGACTGGTTGTTGTTGTTGTTTGATACATGAGTTTCCTTTGAGTTGTTTGATTATAAATGGCTTCTTAAAAACTCCATTTGATCCTTAGGTAGGCGATGTTGATTGGGCTTCGGTATTTGTTGGCGTTTTGTTGTAGAAAAATCTGGCCGATCAGGTTGATGTCGACGTTTTGGGAGATGGAATAGGTTAGGGTTGGATTGATGAACAAGGGATGTGCCTCTACTGGGGAATAGATGATTGCTAGGGCGCCAGTAAATAATGGTGTGATCGGATGAGACAGGGAGACAATGGATGCCCATTTGTACGGATACAGATTGCGGGCACTCAGATCGAATGCAAATAGATTGGAATTGGTATTTTCGGTAGCATTGTATAGCAAACCCCAAGAAAGGTACATACCCTTTTTGAAAATATAGTCGAAGCTGACTGTCCCAGCAAAGGTGTGGGCAACGGCATCGTTTGTTGATAAAAAACCGCTCATTTCTCCTTTGAATCCAACGTTTTTGATGGCACCAGCCCACCCTACTCCAAGCACAACATCACGATTTGCCCAGCCTGCAAGTGTCTGAAAATCATAATTCCATTTGTTGGCTTTCCAGAGCAACCCGCCTACTATTTTTTCAGTATCGCCAAAGGCTTTGAAAGCCAACTCCAGACTACTCGCAACGCCCGTGTAGTATTTAATGCGAAGGGCATCAGCACCTGGGCGTTCTTCGTAGTCAAAGTCGGTAAATGTAAAGGCGTTGAATATATCGTGCGGATTCCAAACCGTATTTATTCCCCAGTTGATCCGTTGTCTACCTAGCCGAACCTCCCACTTTTCCTTAGAGTATTCCAAATACAGTCGATCAAACACGCTGTTTAAGATTACTTGATTACCTAGGTTGAGCCATTGCAAATTGAGGACATCATTGTTCCCTTCTTTCAAATTTTCCTTGAAATCAGGGAAAAAATTGCTTTTAGAAAGCTCTCCGAAAAAAAAACGAGTTCTAAGTTCTGCTTTAAAAGTCCAATTTTTGTGCAAAAACCACTTAAAATTCAGTCGGTTATGAAGGAATACATCATTTATTACTTCGTCGATACCAAATGTCGGTTCTTTTATCCAATATAGGCCTTGTAAGGATTTTGTATATCCAGAAAGCGCCCAGTTTTTCACCTTTTTAGGTTTCTCCTGGCAATAGGAGTTGTTACTAAAAGAGAAGAACGAAAGTACTATGATCAGGTATTTAGCGAGTTTCATCACTTTCTATTTTGCCGTCTACTAGTGTTACTACCCTTCTTGCTCGGTCGATTACCCGTTGGTCATGGGTGGAGAAAACGAAGGTCATTCCTTCTTCTTTGTTCAAATTTGCCATCATATCGAGTAGAGAGGCGGTGGACGCGGAGTCCAGATTGGCAGTCGGTTCGTCTGCCAGGACGAATGCTGGCTTGGAGGCAAGGGCACGAGCTACTGCGACTCTCTGCTGCTGCCCACCTGATAATTCGGAGGGTCGATTGTCTTTTTTGTCTGCCAGACCGACCACTTCCAGGAGTTCGTTGGCGCGGTGGTCGCGCTCTTTTTGGGATTTGTTTTGCAGGACCATCACAAACTCTACATTTTCGCGGGCTGTCAATACTGGGATGAGGTTGTAGGCTTGAAAGACAAAACCAATATTATCCTTCCGAAATTTGATCATATCATTGTCCGACAAGGTAGAAATGTCCTTGTTGTTAATGGTGATTTTTCCTTGTGACGGCCGATCCAGTCCTCCAATAATGTTTAATAGCGTCGTTTTTCCAGAACCAGAAGGCCCAACAATAGCAGTAAACTCCCCTTTCTCTATAGAAAGGTCGACTCCTCGCAGCGCATGAACTGGAATCTTTTCTGGATTGTAGGTTTTGTGAACAGATTCAATTTTTATAATAGACATAGGTTAATTTTTATATTTTTCGAATCGCTTCCATCGGTTTTAGTTTTATTGCTCGATAAGCAGGATATAAAGAGGCAAGCAAAGCAGTGAAGAATACAGCAACCATTAGAATAAAATACAGTTCAGTCTCCAATTCTGGTCGGATCATTGTACTCAATCCAAATCGTTCGAATCCCTCTGCGTAGCCTCCGAGATCAATACCTGTTTTATTCAGATATCGTACAGTTAGCCATCCTGCTCCAAGCCCTAGCGGCGCCCCAACTAATCCAAGCATAATCGTCTCTAGGACAATCATAAGGAATACACGCCCCTTACTCATTCCAACTGCCATTAGCATTCCTAGTTCTTTGGTACGTTCCAGCACTGCCATTAACATCGTATTCAAAATTCCAAAAACCAAGGCCAGCATAAAAATAAATAGCAAAACGGACACACTGATATAAATCTGCGATTCGTATAACTGGATGTCTGGGGAAATTTGCCGATAATTTTTGATCGTGGTGTTGGGCAAACTTGTTACTAGGTTTTCCTGGGCAGATTCCAAGTCATTGGAAGCATTTTTTAATTGAATAGCAATTTCATGAAGGGTATTTTCATTACCCAGAATACGATTGATGTCTGACCTGTTGACCATCACCATTCCTAGGTCCGCCACGGTATTGCCGGTGTTAAACAGCCCAACGATTCGGAAGGAGCCCGCCGTTATATCCCCTTTGAAGTCTTGGAACTGCAGGACAACTTTTTTTCGAAGTTTCAGCTTTAGCTTTTCCGCCATTTTTGTGCTGATCAGTATTTCGTTTGTTTTTCCTTTTTGGAAATACCTGCCTTCTATCAGTTTTTCGTTGATGGTGGTTAGTGTTAGTTCTTCCTCGGGTTCTACCCCTTTTATTGTAATACCACGTGCTCCCCTGCTCGATTTGATCATTCCGTTCACAATGGTTCGGCGGGCGGCCACTTGGACAGATGGTTGACTTTTTGCTTTGTCAAAGACTTTTTCGTCTAGTAAAAATTGCAACCCCTTGTCTTCCTCAAAATCGGGATGGTGAATCTGAATATGGGAAGTTTGAAAACGAATGGCATCGTCTACATAGTTTTTTGTCAGGGAAAGAGAGAAAGAAATCATAGTAATAAACGCCCATACACCTAGTAATACTGCTCCAATAACCACAAAGGAGCGGGCTCTTGATCGCCAAACATTTCGCCATGCTATTTTGGGTAACATATTGCTTTTTTATTAGGATGATTCGATTTCCCCTACAAATAAAACTTACTGACTGACTTTCAATTGATTGATTTCTGCTTTTAAGGCTTCCATTTCTTTCGAATTTTTCAATTGTTCTTCAAGTAGCCTTTTTTCCAAATTCTTTATATGTTGTTGCTGTTCTTTTACAGAGTTAACAAGGATATAAAGCATATAAGTTCCACCATCATAATTTAAAATCTCTTCTTTTACCTTCGAATCACTACTTTTTTCGATCTGATGTGCCCCGATCATATATGGAGCGACTTCTTTTACATCCTGAGCAATTATTCCAACATAATTGGTATCATTATCTGGTGTATTGTACAATCCATTGTACTTGTAGGTAACAGGATTGATTTTTGTAAGAACATCTAGCCCGTCCGAAAAATCAGTGATGTCTTTTTTTGTCCTTCTATCGGAAGTGGTTGTCCAAGCTCCACCACCTGGTTTGCTTGCTGTGCCATTGACTTGCAGAAGAGTAGAAGGTGCAGTGGTCCCAATACCTACGCGACCATCTCCAAAAATCAACATAGGAACTTGTCTAACATTACCCGTACCTATCATTGAAAAAGCAATACCACCATCCGGAACTGGATTATTGCCATCTGTTTTTTCAATCATCAAAAAATCATTGTTGGGGTTTGTTGTAAAGTCAGTGACAAGGTCAAAATAAATTTTTGCAGCATCACCCGAAGTAGGAAGGCTTTCGTATGGATAGGCTCCGCCAAATCCGATTCCATTTTGTTGATTTAACTGAATACCTCCATTGCTTAATTCAAGTAACTCTGTTGGCTGGGAAAGTCCTATACCTACATTTCCGTAAGTATAAATATCCTCTAATATAGTACTTGGAATTGTTGAAGTACCTCCTTTATACCAGTCATGCCCTTTCAAAATACTAAGGTCAATTGTTTCGCTACTTCCGTTCTGTATGCCAACCACCAGATTCCCAGTTACCCCATTAAAACTTGAGCCTGCTATGTTTTGATTGTCTGTATTATCTAAAAAGGAATTCAAATTTACTGCCGAAGGATCATTAGATAATGATAACATGTTGGTGCTAGTATTTAAGCTTAAATCTTGAATCTCGTTGTTTGGGTCGCTATCGTTGTCTGTTACTACCAGTGGATTGGCTGCCGTTCCGTCTCCGGTGAGGTTGGCGCCGCTTGTGTTTACCACGTCGGTGCCCCAGTTATCTGCTCCGGGTGCTGCATTTTGAGCGACCCAGTCTGTTCCATCCCAGCTTAGGACTTGCCCTGTGTTGGCGGAAGAAGGTAATTCGATCTCGTTGTTTGGGTCGCTATCGTTGTCTGTTACTACCAGCGGATTGGCTGCCGTTCCGTCTCCGGTGAGGTTGGCGCCGCTTGTGTTTACGACGTCGGTGCCCCAGTTATCACCTGAACCAGTACCTACTTTTACCCATTGTAAATTTGGACCATCCCAATAGAAAAATGAAGTGAGATCTTTGTCATAAACTAACATGCCGTCTTCTGTATTAGTTAGTGCGCTGCCTAGTGTGTTTCTAGCTATTGTGGTCAATCTGGAAACAAGGACGCCCTTGTCGGTAGATTCAATATCTAAAATTGCTTGTGGATTTGGAGCGGCTGTTCCAATACCTATATTATTTTGAGCCATTAAGCTTAAGCTTAAAACTAAACCTAAAATTGTTAGTGTGATTTTCATTTTGAATTGGGTTTTACATTAATAAGGGATTGATAATATTATATCTAATGTAAAACAAAAAAAGGTAACCTACTTGACTGTTTCTTAGTTTCTAATCAAATATTTTCCTACAATTTGATAATTATCTTTTGAAAGAAACTAAGATTGGTTGTTTTATTGTTAACTGCGCATTGCCTTTACAGGTTGCAGTTTAAGAATTTTGAACAAAGGATATAGCCCAAGAACACAAGTAACCAGAAAAATAACCCAAGCCTGTCTCAGGAAAATTAGTGGACTAAAAGCGGAAGGAATAACCGGTTCCATCCCAAATTTTTCATAAACTGCAGTAACCTCCTCTCCCATCGCAGACAAATCTACAGGATTCAAATGCAAATAATATACAAGCGGTACTGCCATCAATATACCAACCAACGCTCCCATTAAAGCCACAATTGTCGTCTCTGTAAAAATTACTAAAAACAGTTTCCACCGCTCCATACCAATAGCTGTAAGTACTCCAAACTCGTAGCTGCGTTCCTTGGTCATCATAAGGATTGTCCCAAAAATAGTAAAAGCAATAAGGGTATATAAAATTCCTAAAGTAATCAATCCTCCAGCCTCATCTACTTGCCTGGCTTGCACCAATTCCGGGATTAATTCCTTATAGTCCAACACTTCATACTTGATTAGATCAAGATTTTGTTTTAGTCCTGATATTGCATCAGGAACATCGCTTGAGTTGTCAATTTTCAGGGCCAGGGTGGTAATTCTACCTTCTGCAGCGTAAAAATCTTGCGCAGCTGCCAAGGGTAAGTAGACCAATCGTTTGTTTAGATCAGGCAATGCATATTTGAAAATTCCTTCTATGGCAAATTTGCCAGCTGCATTTGCGCCATGATATCCTTGAGAAATAAGTATTAGCGTGTCTCCAACACTCAGTTTTAGTTTTTTTGCAATTCCACTTGCGATGATCGTCCCTTGTTTGTCCAGATAGTTGCCTGCTATGATTTTGTCTTTGATACCGGTAAGGTGATGCTCTTTTTCAGGATCTATGCCAATGACCATAACTCCTTGAGTGAGATCGCCTGCAGAAGCGAGCGCAAAGGACTCCATTCTAGGAGCTTGGCCTTTTACTTTTTCTATGTTAGAGGAAACATTTTTCAGCTCCTCGGAATAGATCATGGAGTTGTCAATAGTTTGGTCGTCCCAATATCCTTCGCTATGGATTTGAGCATATCCAAAAAATAAATTGACCGAATTGTCGATAACGTTGTCCCAGGCTCCTTTTTGGAACGAGCGCATAAAGCTGGAGAGAAACACCGCAAAAGCGACGGCTCCGATCGTAATAAAAGTACGTCTTTTATTACGCCAGACATTTCTTAAGGCAAGTTTTAGGATCATAATGTGTACTGCAAAAGCAGGTATTGGTGTTTTTAGTTTATCGCACTCTTTTCATATTTTGAATAGAGAAAAACGAATCCTTCAAAGGTTCATCAAAACTCAAGGATAAGTATTCTATTACCGTTTTATGTCCTTCTTCTTCTGCGGGGATAACTTCCAATATTCTGGGCAGCAACTTACCGCCTAATTCTTGAATATCTTTTCCTAGCATAGTGTTTACGAGATAGTCATCTTCGTCGTAAAATTCTGTTTTCATTTGGATAAAGTCTTTTTGGTCTATCCATGTTTTTATTTTACCCCAGACTACTGGTACTCCTTCTTTTGGGACTAACTCGAGTATCCAGCAATCTCTGCCATCGATATTTTCTTCGCTGACGATTGATTGGGTGAAGTCGTTGACGGTAGATGTTCCCCTAGACAGGTCATCGTTGGTAAAATCGGAGCCCATCCAGCTTTGCGACATCATAGACGGCGGCATTTTTATGGTACGGTCGATGGTGGGTTGCCAATTCCACATTTCGGTGTCTCTTTTGAGGAAGGCGGTGCCTCGGTCTCTGGCAGGGGCTGTCACTAAGATTAGGGAATAATCTTCTCCACTGGACCACGATTTCATTTGAACTTCGCGGGTCCATTCTGGTCGGATGATGGTCATTTTGATTTCTCCTTGATTGTAATCTCCTCTTACTTTCTCGTCGGACTTCTGCATGATTTCTTTGGGAGTTAGATCTTGCGCAATACTAAAATTTGTGCAAAAACCAAAAATCATTAATATTAAGATCAAATTCTTCATGATATACCATTCTAAAAATCAAACAATTATCTTTACCAACAATACAGTTTCTCTGCCATTCCCATTATTCCTTCATAATTGAAACAAAATATTGTCGTTAATAATTCCAACTATAAAAGTTATTGCGAAGACTCTTTTTTCTTAAACAACCGATCAAAAAATGCAACAGAAAGGAAGAGCTTAAAACCATAATCTTCCGTGCTTTCTGCTCCAATGCTACTGTATTCCCATCCCATTCCAAAGTTTATAGTATTCTTATAGTGCAATTCCAGTCCAAGGTAAGGTCGGGTAAAAAACTCAAAATCAGTATTCACTGGTGAAGCATGAATAATCGAGCCCCCAAAAAACTTGCTATAATCTGCAGAGAAATAATCAACCCCTATTATCTGCATAAGGAGATACAAACTACTCGGATCATCTTTAAATTTGCTAAAGGAAGGCGATCCCAAAGACAGGATAGGATTGGCTAGAAAAATTGGTTCAATTCGCCCAGGAGGTTCAAGAAAAGTGAGGTTCCCTGAGTTGTCATTTTTTCCGTTTTTTCGCTTTTTTCGTTCCTTTATACCTCTGATTCCTCCTGACAAGAAATAGTCCAAAATATTTCGATTTCGGTATCCAGGTTGATATTTGGTTTCGTATTTAGCTAGATTTTCGCGGACTTCTTTGCTGTAAATGGCAGTGTTATCGATGAGTTGTTGAAAATTTAAGGCCAGGATTGCGTTTATTAGAGGCTCAAATAGACTGTTCGATTCGAGGATGGGTGCGTCCTTGTCCATGGCCTTTGCTATTGAGCTGGATGCGTCATTCAGCTTGTAGGTCATAAAAACCAATCCTCCTATGGTCGGTACTCGAGCACTCTTGTATAAATTTAGGTCATTGACCAACGAAAAGCTGTATTGCAACCAGTCTTTCTTGCCATCTGCAAATCGAAAAAACTCAGGATCGATTTTAAAAATATGTTCTGGAACATTCAAATCAGCAATTCCCTGCTCTGCGCCTGCTAACTGATAAAACGGTTCGGTGACTTTCGTAAACAATTGAATTTTTCCCCACATTTCCACATAAACAGAATCCTTTTGTTTTGCCTCTAATGCTTCAAATTCTTCAATGATTTTTGCTTCAGTTTGGCCAAACAAGGGATTCCAACCAATACAAAGTAAGATCAAGAGAATACTAAAGGACATTTTGTTTTTAATGGAAAACATACTAAGATTGTTGGGGTTAAGCAGGTTTCAAGAAAGCATCAGCCATCTTTTTCAGATAATCGAATACCGTAATTTTGCTGTCGAATGTTCGATCATCTCCATAATTTTCAAAGATATCACTCAAGTCTTCGGCAATGCTTCTGGTATTTTTTGAGGTATTGTAGCTGGCAATGATTTGATCTTTATTCGTTACTTTTTTATCAGCAGGCAAGTAAAAATCTTCGATCATGGAAAGATTGACTGCTGGATGCTCAAAATAAAGAGCTGCCTGATGCATCCAAATTGCAGTGACATTTGTAAGTTCGATTTTTTGTGAGACAAATTTATCTTGTACTTCTTCAGATTTGCCCATTTTACTAATGGCGTCATACTGATGGTTGATGATTCTGTAATGGCCACGCACTACTCCACCCTGTCGGGGAATGGCCATTCTGTCGTACAAGCGGATGTGGGAGTTGTTTTGATCGTATTGTCCTCCAAAACTAACTTTGCTGAGACCGTGTGCGGTATTGCCTAGCAGGTATAAACTATCTACCTCGAGCGCGCCCATTGCCGGACTGCCGTCTGGCGTCAGCTGGTAAGGAGATTTATCGCCACCGTATAATTGGTGAAGGAAGTCAAACAAAATTTTTGATCCGATCCCATGTCCGACAAAGGAAAATTTGTCTCCCTGATTAGAATTTTGAATGACGGGTAAAACCTGAGTTGCTATCTTGTTCAAAACAAATCGAGCCATATCAATATTCCAAATATAGCTTAGACTATCCATCAAGAACTCCAAGACTAAATTTGCCGCAAGGCTTTGTTCATCCGGGGCATCAACCAGATTTGCGCCTGATTTTCTGCGTTCCTCAGCCGCTTTAAGCCAATCGTTTACTTTGGGAATGGAATCTCCTCCCTTTAAAATTTCTTTTATGTTATTAGCTAATATTTCATGATAGTTAATCTCCACAAACTCTACTCCTTGGCGGGCGGTATCAAACTCATCACCTAGAATGCTTTTGGCTTGCACATCGATGGATTGCACCAAAGGAACTGACCAACCAGCCACTTTTCCTCCTGCCCCATGAACTAAAAACACATAATGCATTATATAATTTTTTTATGTCTGGCAAAATACTAAATTTTTAGTTATTTGGTAATTAAGTTACTCGGTTATTGTGTGTATTGAAGTTATTGAGCAAGACATCTGATTATACTGCAACTTAATAACCCGATAACTTATTTTACTTAATAACTATACCTCGGGAACTTTTTTGGTCTCGTTAAAGTTTATAACTTTGCAATCCTTTCCATTGAAAGCAATGGGGCTGAATGGTATCGACAGCATTTGTCGCTAGTTTGTTAGCATGTCGAGTCATGATCGTAACTACTCGTAAAATAGGTCGTTCACAACAATTTTAAATGGCGATAGAAATTATGCCATGGCTGCTTAGTTCTAGGAACTAAACGGCCTTTGTTCCCTCAGTAGCGCCGTCTGATAGCGATTGTACGGAACATCGAAAAATTCGGACTAGTTGGTTTGAAGTCTCGGCTTACCAACGAAATAAAGAGGATAAGGTGTGCTCAAGGGCCCTGATTTTGAGCCTGAGTACACACGAAAATTAATCAGAAACTAAACATGTAGAGGGCTTTCGAGCACTTTGTCTGGACCAGGGTTCGACTCCCTGCAGCTCCACAGAGAAAATTAAAAAGGGCTATTTGCAATATTGCAAATGGCTCTTTTTAATTTTATTCAATTCAAGTTTATGTTTATAGTTAGGCAGCACATATCACAAGCATTGCTCCCGACATTCAAATCAAACAATTTCAAATAAGTAAAAAAACCGCCATAAACAAAAAAGATTGCCATCTAGCTAAATTACTTAACTAAATGGTCTATCTTTAAACGTACTTCATTCAGAAACAACTAACTACAACTATGAAAACTAGAATTCCCGTTCTACTGTTTATCCTATCCCTTTCCTGTATTTCGACCTCTTTTGCACAAGTTTATCCGCCAGATGTTCAGTTGGTGTTTGATCAAATGCCGAATATTCCTAAACCAGCCTATCTTTCACCGATTACTGATCCGACATTTGGATCGATAGTTACTCGAATTTCAGATCAAGCGGTATTCAATGCCCATACTAGTGGAATGAGCCCTTATCATGCCTATGCCAAAGTGCAAACCTGGAATAGCGATGGAACAAAAATTCTGCTTGCTGGTTGGCCTGGTGCTCTTTTAGATGGAGAAACCTATGAAGTGATTGGTGATGTTTGGCCCCCTGGCGGACATTACACTTGGGCAAACACAAATCCCAATATCGTGATCGGATCCAACAACCCAAACTACGATGGCAATTGTATAGCGCAGACAGATGTAAATACCAACGTAACCTCTCTAGTTCATTGTTTTAGTGAATATGAATTCGTTTCTCATGGAGCAGGAGAAGGCAATATTTCAAATGATGATCGATACATGGCCCTCCAATGTCGAAAACCTAATGGAGCAATGGAAATTGCTTGTTATGATTTTGTAACCAATACCAAGGTTTCTTCTATGTCTGCACCAGTCTGGCCGAATAATGTTACCATGACTCAAAGCGGTAATTACGTCATCGTTCAATGGGATGTGCACGGCACTGGCCCCGCACAAGGAACCTGGGCATACAACCGAAGTGATATGAGCCCAGTCCGAAATCTAGCACCACAAGGAGGATCTCATTTTGATTATGGCTATGATACCCAAGGCAATGAAGTGATGGCAGGCCCTGCTTCTGGTACTCGTCAAATCATTATGGTTAGGATAGACAATGGCGCAGTGACCAATTTGCTTGCCGACAATCAGATGTCCTGGTACATCCATATTTCCTGTCGCAATTTGGACCGTCCGGGTTGGGCGTATTTGACCGAGTTTGCCGATCCAAACACCCAAACATTTAAGCCCAATTATCAAAAAATATTCGCCGTAAAATTAGATCCGAATGCCAATGATAACGCAGTTACAGAGACATTCGCTCACGTCCATCATTCTCCGCATGTCAATTATCAACGAAGTCCATTTGGTACCCCCAATCGTGATGGCAGCAAGGTGATGTTCAGAAGTGATTGGATGGGAAATTCTTCTTCAGAAATCAATGCCTATGTCGCTCATATGCCACAAACCACACAGCCTCCTACCTGCAATAACAATATTACTATCGATGGCAATTTTGCCGATTGGTCGGGGGTGCCTAGTCTTACGACTAATGGATCAGGTGGACTAACCAATCTAAAAACGGCAGAAGACGATAATGTACTTTTTCTTCTAGCAGAAGGCAGTTTCGGTCCTAATTTTCAATTTTTCCTTGATTCTGATTCGGGTGGCCCGGGGGCTAGATATTTGAATAGCCTTTGGATGAGTTCTAGTATGAATTATTTGATAGAAAATGGAAATATTTATAAATATACGGGTACTGGACAAAATTGGTCTTGGAATAATGTGGGTACTTCCACCTTTATTAAATCCGCTGGTGGTATTGAACTTAGCATTAATAAAAATTTATTAACTCCATTAGGTAGTAATATTGGAGTTGGCTCTGTGTCAGTAAGCTCCGCATTTACTCCGATTGGTAAAATCCCTGATTCTTCTACTAGTGTCAATTATCAAGTAGGAAGTCAGACAGGAACTAATTGTGGAAATATCACCTGCAATGTAAAAGTAAAATTAGAAGGTTGCTTAGACAATACAGGCACAATGACAACAGCATTGCAACAATCAGGAATTCTACCAACAGTCAATCCCTACACAGTCGCTCCCTGGAATTATCAAGGAACAGAAGGTACTGGCTGGCAACAATCAGATTACCCATCCGGTACAGTAGATTGGGCACTACTTTCGTTTAGAACTGGTCTACAACCGGATACAGAAGTGGCTAAAGTGGCTGCAGTTTTGCTTGATGATGGATCTACTACCCCTGTCCAAATCAACGTGGATCCAGCTATCACTGAATTGTACGTGGTCGTCGAACATAGAAATCACCTTCCCGCCATTACGCCTTCCGCAATTCCTGTTTCTAATGGGGAATTGTTTTATGATTTTAGTCTTCAAGACAGCTATGTTACCGCCTCTGGATTTGGACAAAAACAAGTAAGCGGTAACTGGTGTTTATATGCTGGTAATGCCGATCAGTCTGGCACCGTTGGCAATGAGGTGACTGGCGCAGACGCCATTCTATGGCAAGCCGACAACGGTAATTTTAATACCTATTTACCAAGTGATTTCAACCTGGATAGCGACATTAATGCGGCAGATCGAATTATTTGGTTTTTGAATAATGGAATATCTTCTTCTGTATTAAAATAAGGCGTAACCTATCAATAATTAAATTGTTGAATAGTTAAAATAAAATCAGTTTAGAAATAGACACAAAAAAGCGGATAAAACTCCATGTTTTATCCGCTTTTAATTTATAAACTAAGTGCTATTTTAATCTAGTTTGATAACTTGTCTTGTTGCTTTCCCTTCTTTGGTACTCAATACGATGGAATAAACTCCACCAGAAAATCTAGTCAAATTGAAAGGTATAGAAAGTGCCATGCCAGCATCAAGCTTGTTATCCATTCTTTGGCCTAACATATTGAATACGGATAGCTCAATTTCTTCTGGTGTGGAAAAGACCAACTCGACAGAAAAAAGTCCGGTACTTGGATTTGGGTAAATATCAAATTTAGTCAATGAAGCCAAATCTTCAATCCCAGAAAAGACACTAACCTCTACACTACCTTGCGTAATACATCCATTCGCATCCGTCACAATCACATTGTAAGTACCAGGAGACAGACCATCTGCTATTTGTGTAGTTTGTCCATTATCCCACTGATACATAAAGGGCGGTACACCACCGTTTACATTGACAGCTGCTGTGCCGTCATTTCCGTTGGAAGAAGTGGTAAAAGGTACCAATGTCATCGGAGCAGGTTCTGTAACAACAACAGTTGTCACCGCTAAGCAGCCATTAGCATCCGTTACTAAAACAGAATAAGATCCAGCAGGCAATCCACTTAAATCTTCGACAGCCAAACCGTTCCCCCAACTGTAAGTAAAAGGTCCTGTGCCTCCTCCAACAGTCAAGTCAATTGTTCCATCATTGTCTCCAGGACACGAAATATTTGTATTTGTGGAAGAAAGCACTGGTCCATTGGCCGCACTTGTTACCGAAACAGATTCAACCTGAGTACATCCATTTGCATCGGTTATACTAACGGTATAAGTGCCTGTTGGCAATCCTCCTATCGCTGACATCATTGATCCTGTGTTCCACAAATATTGGTAAGGCGGGGTTCCTCCTGAAGCTACTGCGGTCGCAGAAGCTCCGCTTAAGGAACATTGCTCATCATTCGCAATGGTACTTGTGTTAAACGGTGTACCATCTGGTACAAGAACACTACCTAAGGCGACACATCCATTTGCATCCGTTACGGTATATAAATACGTCCCAGCAATTAGTCCAACAGCAGTTGGGGTACCTTGTCCAGGTGTGGTGCTCCATTCATAAGTATAAGGAGGCAATCCTTGATTTATATTCACTGTTGCGGTTCCGTCATTGGTCCCTGCGCAAGAGGCCGAAGTAGATGTAGTCTGCGCAGTCAATAAACCAACAATTCCCAAAGAAGCACTTTGCGTTGAGGTACAACCACTTGCATCAGTAATAGAAACGGTATAATTTCCTGGTTCCAGATTTATTGCAGTTGCTCCATTTTGAGAGGGCGTCGTATTCCAAACATAAGTAAACGGAGCTGTACCACCATTGACTACAGCAGTTAAGCTTCCATTATTCCCAACAGTACAAGTTGCCTCTTGTTCTGTGATTGATGATGTGATATTTCCATTGGCAGTTACAACCACTGAATTTGTTGCCGTACAACCTGCTGCGTCTGTTATAGAAACCATATATGTCGCTCCTACTAGGTTGATTGCTGTTTGAGAGAATTGAGGTGGCGAGGTATTCCAACTATAACTAAATGGGCCAGGGCCACCACTTGGATTGACAGTTGCCGATCCATTGGCAGCTCCACAGGTGGCAGGAGAAGAGCTGGAGGTAGAAGTGAGTGTACCGGGATCTGACATTACGGTTACCATTTCTACTTGAGAACAACCACTCGCATCAGAAACTGTTACATTGTAAGTACCAGCTAGCAGGTTGATTGCTGTTGCTGTCGCTTGATTTCCTGCCGCCGCATCCCATTGATAGGTGATTGGCATTGTACCTCCTGTCGCCGTTGCAGAAGCTGATCCATTATTGCCAGAACAAACAGCCGGTAAGGAGGAAGAAGTTAAATTGAACGATCCGACAGATCCGACCATTACAGTAACTACTTCAGGGCAACCTGCGCCATCTGTTACGGTTACTGCATAAGATCCAGCAGCCAGATTGATGGCTGTTGCAGTTATTTGGCTGCCTGCATTTGCATCCCATAGGAAGTTGTAAGGACCGGTTCCACCTGTTGCCGAGGCAGAGGCAGTCCCATCGGACATATTGCAATTTTCAGGTGTGCTCTGCGCAGTCGCATTTAAGGGCGGACAACTTGAATTGACCATAAATCTGGCTATTATTGTGTCCGGAACGGTAAGATCAAATGTGATTTGAGTAGCCAGATTATTCGGGTTTAAGGTGGCATTGTTTGGTGTCCAATCTATAAACGTATTCCCGGTTGCAGGAAGTGCTGTTAGCGTGAGAGGGATGCCACTAAAGTAATCAGAGACAAAGGGGTAATTGGATGGAATAATTGTGTTTACTCTAACATCCCCAGAACCTGGAGGGTCCACAATAACTGTAAGATCATATGGGCCGTCCACTGCGTAGCAGGTATCAATCCCACTATCTATTACGGTGCATCTTGTATTGATAAAGTCTCTAAGGTCCTGTACATTGTTCAACCATCCATTGTAGCTGCCGCCCCAACGGGCAATTTGTCGTTGCATCTCCGGATCAATGACGTTAATCATTTCGTCCAGTATTCCAATCATAGAATCACAAGTAAAATAGGTATTGTTTAAATCTGCGTACCTATTGATATATAATGCATAAAAATCAGGATTATCAAGCAAGGAGGTCAGCATATCGGTATGGCCTTCAGGATCGTCGATTGAAGGAGAAGTGTTGTCGCAAGGATCCGCATTTGGAGAGTCATTTGGAATACCAGTATAATTTATATAGTGGCCAAAAGAAGCATCCATATCCCATAAAGTATAGCGCCATTTTTTTGCTCCTCCTAGTTGGTTTTTACCTCTCCACCAGGAGGTATTATAGTTTAACCAGTCTTTACATACTACATGGGTGTTTAAAATAATATAGTCTATTAAGCTTAGCACATTGAGGCTATCCGTCACGGAAGCATAGTTGGCGGGTACGGCCATGTTGTTGTTGACGATAAAATTTTGGAGTACTCCCCAATCATCTAATGCTTGCTGTCCTCCATATCTGGCCCAGGTAGCTCCCCAAGTCTTAATGTATTGAACATCTTTTCTTTCTTGATCATAATAATACTCTGTAAAATCGCTGTCGTCTACTTTTTCTCTTATTTCGTAAAGTCCCCAATATTGTCCATTCATATACAGAACAGCAGGTTTATAGGTACGCTCGTCCATTTCCAAATTGGCACGTTGCGAAAGCTCGTGGACGTAGCCGTCTCTAATGTGTGCCCCCCCCATTTCAAAGGAATAGTTGTCATTGGCCGCCGCTTTGATCATTATTCGTTGGAACTTTGTTCTAGCTTTGTTATCAAAGATCTTATCTTTTACTGCGTAATCATATCCGAATTGGTCTCTTGTTACAAAATCTACACCTCTCTGGTCATACGCCCATGAATCATTTCCGTGTTTGTCATAGGTCCCGGCAGCGTCTGCGACTCGGTCACCAGTTTCATCGAACAACTCCAAATGGCCTTCTGGTTCAATATTGTCATTGCCTCCAAAAAGAACAGGAATTGTACCTCCAACAGCTGAAATCACAGGTACTGTATGAGTTTCATTTACAAAAAATGTTTTCGTTTTTATAAAACTTGGTGGAATGTTTGAATTCCCACTATACGCAATTGCTCTTAGTGGTGTTGTCGATGTAAATGTCAACGGACTAGTATAAATCGCAGAGGTGTTGGTTGGCTCATCTCCATTTGTTGTGTAATAAACAGTCAATGTAGGATCCATAGTAGAAACTGTCACTGTAACTGAGCCAGTATAAAAACCTGCTAACTGATCAAATCCTGGTGTTTCAGCATAGGTTTGATTCACATTAGTATTTGGTGAACCAGGAGTTGGATTTAGCATAACGCCCCAATCTGGCCCACCATCAGTTGTTCTTCCTGTGGAGTGATTTTTTTGATTAGGAATATCAATAGGATGACTATCGACAAGCGTGCCTATCGTATTGGACAAGATGATGTCCTCTGACATTTGTGTCTGGGTAATCTTAAAATTTGTGTGAACATTATTACCAACAACAACATCTCTTTTTGAACACCAGATAAGTCTGAATCCATTTGCAGAAATGGTAGTCCCAGCAGGAATTTGATACTTCAAGGGGACGGAAGGATTATCTGATAGATAATAGCCTGAAATATCGACTGTGGAAGAAGATGTATTATACAATTCTATCCAATCCTCATATTCGTTGAAGTTATCTTGAACATCATTCCGGTTGGCAGCCGAAAATTCATTAATGACCACTTGGCCATATATTGAAATAGAAAATAGCAGGAAGGTTAATATGATATAAATTCTCATAGTAATTTATTAGGTTTAATTGTAAAATTACCGAATATAATTAGGAATGACCTTCATTAAGACACCTTTATCTTGAATTACCCCTAACTTTACATTACTAAGACAATCCCAAAAGTAATTGAACGAAAGGAATCGAATTCCCTTTTTTGTTCTTAGATTTGACAAAAATACACTTTAAGGCTATGTATTGGCTTATACAACACCTACTATCATGAAAAGAAACATTCAAATTATACTTTTATTTTCTATTTTTATGCCTCTCCTTTGTTTTGCCCAAGACAAAAAGGACAAAGAAAAATGGGACGTAAACAATCCCCCAGGTCCATATAAGGACGTATCATTTACTATAGAAGAAGGTACCTGGATGAATCTCGACATCAGCCCGGATGGTAGTCAGATCGTCTTTGATTTGTTAGGAGATATTTATACTATTCCAGCAAACGGAGGGCAGGCAAAAATCTTAAAAGAAGGATTAGCCTATGAAGTGCAACCACGATTTAGTCCTGATGGCAAAAAAATACTGTATACCAGCGATTTAGGTGGTGGAGATAATATCTGGTGGATGAATAGCGATGGATCTGATGCAAAACAAATCACCAAAGAGAAATTTAGATTGCTAAATAATCCAGCCTGGATGCCTGACGGCGAATACCTTATTGCAAGAAAACATTTCACTTCTACCAGATCGTTAGGTGCCGGAGAGATGTGGATTTACCATATAAGTGGAGGAGATGGCCTTCAACTTACAGAAATGAAAAATAAGCAGCAGGATGTCAATGAACCTACCGTTTCTCCTGATGGCAGATATGTTTATTTTAGCGAAGACATGTATCCTGGAGGATATTTCAAGTACAATAAAGATCCAAACAAGCAGATCTATATGATCCGCAGATATGATCGGGAGAAGGGGAAGATTGAAAATGTAGTTTCAGGACCTGGAGGAGCGCATCGACCACAGATTTCTAATGACGGCAAATTTTTAGCTTATATAAAACGCGTACGAACTAAAACAGTGCTCTACGTGCACAACCTTGAAACTGGCGAAGAATGGCCAGTGTTTGACGGATTGAGCAAAGATCAGCAAGAAGCATGGGCAATTTTTGGTGTTTACACCGGATTTGACTGGTTTCCAGATGACCAACATATCGCAATCTGGGGAAAAGGAAAACTTTGGAAAGTAAACGTCAACTCCACCAACTCCACCAACATCCCATTCAAAGTAAATGCAAAACACCGAATTGCCGAAACCGTAAAAGGAGAATACCCGGCATTCGAAGAAGAATTTTCAGTAAAAGTCATCCGTCAAGCAGTTACCTCTCCTGATGAAAATTGGGTGGTGTTTAACGCAATTGGTCATTTGTGGAAGAAAAAACTGCCAAACGGCAAACCGCAACGGCTTACAACAAGTAACGATTTTGAATATGAACCTTCCTTCTCAAAAGATGGAAAAACAATCGTTTATACCACTTGGAACGATGAAGAAATGGGTACCATCCAAAAAATCAGTTTAGCTGGTGGATCACCTCAAAAATTGACGACTACAAAGGGAATTTATAGACAACCTTCCTTTTCTCCTGATGGGAAAAACATCCTTTTCCGAAAAGAAGGTGGTAATAATCATTTAGGGTTCACACATACAAAAAATCCGGGCATCTATTATATCCCTGTACAAGGTGGCGAAATGACAAAAGTGATTGCAAAAGGAAACCAACCTCAATTTTCTGCAGATGGTCAGCGGGTATTTTTTGTTACCGGTGGCGGATTGGACAAAAAATATAACAGTTGCAAGTTGGACGGTAGCGATGAAAAAACGCTATTCAAGGCTAAATATGCTACACAAATCACTCCAAGCCCTGATAACAAGTGGGTAGCATTTACTGAATTTTTTAAAGTATACATCGCCGCAATGCCGAAAACCGGCAAAACGATTGATCTCAATAAAGACACTAAGGCAATACCGGTTGTTCAAGTCGCGAGAGATGAAGGAATAAATTTACACTGGAGCGCAGACAGCAAAAAACTCCATTGGACATTAGGAGAAGAATACTTTAGCAATAATTTGAAGGATCGATTTCTCTTTATGGAAAATGCTCCGGATAGCCTGCCTCCAATTGATACGGTTGGATTAAGCATAGGATTATCAATAAAATCAGACAAACCGAAAGGGGAAATTGTATTCACAAATGCACGAATCATTACGATGGATGAGGCAAATTCAGTAATAGAAAATGGATTTGTCGTTGTTGAAGGAAATAGGATAACGCAAATCGGTGCGATGAGTGATCAAAAGCTCACTAATGGTGCGGATGTGAGAGATATGTCAGGAAAAACCATTATGCCCGGCCTAGTAGATGTCCATGCACATTTAGGTACCTGGAGAACCGGCCACAGCCCTCAAAAACAATGGAGCTATTATGCAAATTTAGCTTACGGAGTGACGACCACGCATGATCCATCTTCTAATACAGAAATGGTATTCGCCCAATCTGAGTTGGTCAAATCGGGCAATATGATTGGCCCTCGAATTTTCTCCACTGGACGGATTTTGTATGGAGCAGATGGAGACTTCAAAGCAGTCATAAACAATCTGGAAGATGCCCGTTCTGCCCTTAGAAGAACAAAGGCCTTCGGCGCATTTTCAGTAAAAAGCTATAATCAACCTAGAAGAGATCAACGGCAACAAGTCATCCAGGCAGCAAGAGAATTGGATATGATTGTCGTACCAGAAGGTGGTTCTTTTTTCTACCATAATATGAGTATGGTGGTGGATGGACATACTGGCGTAGAGCACAATATACCTGTTGCTCCACTATATAGTGATGTTTTAAAACTCTGGAGTTTTACCCAAACAGGTAACACGCCAACTTTGGTAGTGAACTATGGCGGAATAAATGGAGAATACTATTGGTATCAAAAAACCAACGTCTGGGAGAAAGAACGGTTGCTTAGTTTCACCCCGCGGGCTATTGTGGATGCTCGATCAAGACACCGCACCATCATCCCGGAGGAAGAATATGAAAATGGACACATCCTGGTTTCCAAATCACTTAAAAAATTGACAGATGCCGGCGTAAAAATAAACCTGGGATCCCATGGACAACTGCAAGGCCTAGCAGCACACTGGGAACTTTGGATGATGGAACAAGGAGGTATGACCAATATGGAAGTATTGAGAGCGGGTACTATGAATGGCGCAGAATACATTGGAATGTCTAAAGACATTGGATCACTAGAAAAAGGAAAATTGGCAGATTTGATCATCATGGACAAAAACCCGTTAGACAATATTCTGAATACGGAATCTGTTCAATTTACTATGATCAATGGACGGCTGTATGACTGTGATACGATGAATGAAATTGCAGACCGAAAACAAAACAGAGGTCAGTTTTTCTGGGAGCTACCCAATTACAACAGTAATTTCCAGTGGCATGAGCATACTCATAGCTTTGAGGCGCATAAGTGTAGTTGTGGGAATTGATTAAAGCGTGACCGCTTCGCTGACAGAAGAAGGATCGCTGCACTGGAAGATGAATTTTCGTGTCTCGACCTCTTGCTTTAAGAAACCGACTACTCTTCTTCTAGTAATGAATCGCTGTCTTCTTCTGTTGTGGTTAGTGGGTTGATTTCAGTTGCGGCTAGCGTTCCTGCTCCCACTGTTGCAATTTCTGGCTCAGAAACTGGTTCTGTAAACATTCTGTTGTGAAAAAAGATGATTGAAATCGCTCCAATAAAAATTGCAGTGTCTGCCAGGTTGAATATTGCACTAAAGAAAGAAAAATATTCCCCACCAAAAAATGGCATCCATGCAGGAAATCTACCATTGAACAAGGGAAAATATAGCATATCAATCACCTGACCATGCAGCCAGGGAGTTATTGCTGTTGGATTTGCATTGTCAAATATAACCCCATAAAACACACTATCAATCCCATTGCCAATTGCCCCTCCCAAAATCAGGGCGAGGCTGATCAATAGAAATTTGTTGGCGTTAAGTTTTACTTGTCTGGTAAAGAATATGCCGAGTCCTGTGATTGCTAAAATTCGAAACAAGGAAAGAAAGAGCTTCCCGTATTGATTGTCCAGCTTTATTCCAAAGGCCATGCCTTCGTTTAGGATGTAGTGCAATCGAAACCAATCTCCAATAACTTTGATGTCTTGATTTTCTACCATGGAGTAATGTACCGCAATCTTTAAGGCTTGATCAAGCACAATAACACCGATGCAGATTAAATAGTAATGGAATGGCTTCATAGAATTATTTGATGCAAAAATAATATTTTTTTGAGCTCCTCCTATTTTGCGGCTGGTAATTAACTTGATTTTAAGTAAAAAGTTAATATTATTAGAAAGAATAGCTTACTGAAAGGGAAGATTGACTTGATAAAACAATTTCTTCAACAAAATCGAATTTGCATATTTTGCCTTTTTGGAGGATCGTACAATAAAGCGCATTCGAATCATATATGAATTCAAATGGTGCATTTGAATCGAATCCCGCAAAAGAAGACTCATAGATACGAGTAAAGTCAATATTTCCGTTTGCAGCCACCCGCTGAAAAACAAACTGACAATTGTCTAAATGATCGGCTCGGCAGTGCTGAAACCAAGCACCAGCACCAACTCCTCCAAGCCAGGTAGCTGTATTATTTAATATTGGATGTCGTTCTGGTTCTAGAACTGTTCCTAGTTCAGAAACTGGATCACCCAATAAGTGAGGCGCTTTCTCGATAAATCCGCCTAAGATATCCCTTAGAAAAGTAACACGTTTGGCTGGTAGATAGTCAATTCTTCCGTCCATCACGCGATATATTTTTTTATCTGTTGTACTGTTTAGCACGTTTCCTAATGGAGATGGTGTGCCTGTGATTCGATAAGTATTCTTAACTCGAAGCCATCTTTCGCTTGCTCCATTTTTCAAAACATCTGCTACAAATCTTGAACAATTGGTAGCAATTGGGTAAAAAGGACCGTATTGAATACTGCCACGTCCTTGTTGCAATAGAATAAACGCTCTTGCTTTATTATAGTCAATCTGACCACAGAAGGAGGCGACCAATCTGCCGGCTCCGTGTGTTACTTGACCGTTCTCTGCAAGCCAATGGAGAATTTCGTTTGGATTGATCAGATTGGCGTTGGTATCAAATCTTGCTTTTATTGGAACGCGCATCTCCGGATCGGTAAGTGGCCCTCTCACCCTCCCCTTCCCTTTTGGTGTGATATACCTTCCAAAATCAAAAAACTCTATTAAACCTGATGCTCTGTTTATTAGCACTAATGCAGAATGACCAGCCTTATATTTACCACTTTTTGCCAGTCCTATTTTTTTGAAAATTGGTTCATATATTGCGCCTGTGCCTGATACATAGGTGTCGGGCCAAGACAAAACAGCAATCATTCCGGTAGCTTTATTCCCTCGCATTACTTCAATTTTGGCTGTTTTGTTGATTTCTGTTGAATCGTTGAAATTTCTGTTTTGTTCAGGGTCAGGTCTTCATAGATCATGGAGGACGGACTTTCGGTATTTTTCATCGTGGTAATGCTGACTGTTTTTAGAAACCCTCGTTCGGTTATGAGGTTTGTAATTGGGTCTCCGTCTCCTGTATTTTTATGAAAAGCTCGGATAGCTGTTACACTAAATTCATTGTCCATTTGCCATTTATTAAACCAGGATGCCCTCAATCGTTGCATTTGGTCATTATATAGGGTCGAAGACGACCAAATATGCGGTTTTTCAGTATCTAAGGATTTAACATGCCGATTTTCTCCATCCCACCTCAATTCTATTAGTGTTAGCTGCTCCCGCCAATCTAAAACCAACAGCGTAAATGGTTCAATCCTATGAAGATCGTAGTGGTTAATAAATTTTTTTTCATCTACAGCTGTCAGTGCATCCAAAACAATTATCCCTCTACTTTTTCGATAAGGTAATTCTCTTTTATGTAATTTGAATGCTCCGTTTAACAAGCAGACAGCTCGTTGATTTTCTGTTATTCCAATCCATGATCCCCCCGCAATATCCTTAGGAAAAAGGACATCTGTTCCTTGTAAGTTTATTATTTTAGGAAATTGAGCTCGCGCCCTAGCTACTCCTTCATCTCTGTTGGAAGTTAAGATGAACTGGTTGTTGTCTTTTGGGAGATAGGTTACTGTACACATACTTTCCAATATTCAAGACTAAAAAGATCGTGAAAACGTTCAATGTGCTGACCAACAGAACTCCGTCCTACAATAATTAAAGGATTAGTACAATCAAAGTCTTCAGAAAAGCTAGACATAGGATACTGTATTGCAGTGGTAGTGTGTTGTAAGCTCATAGATGTAGTCCACAAAAGTTCAATGTAAGTTATTAATTTTTTGGAATAATAAAGGTAAATTTTGGAAACGCAACGCAAATATACTGTCTAATTCATGATGTTATTAACGAATATTGTGCATTACAAATGCAACACTATCGGTGTAATAGCTGCAAATAAAAATCCACCTGCCTCGTTAGTGAAGCAGGTGGATTTTTCAAATTAAAAACTTATCCATTTCTAGTAAACGGTCAATTTTTCTACAATAGAATTTTCGCCATTTTCCATTTTAAGCAAATAGCTACCTGGCACTAGATCAATAGTCTTCAAAGAAATAGTGTTAAAGCCTTCGCCAAGAAAAATAGGTTGCTCCAGAGCAAGTCTACCAAACATATCGAATAGATAGATTGTTGCCTCAGCATCTCTTACAGAACCAATTTCCATGGTTACAACAACATTTGATTTTACTGGGTTGGGATACACCGCATGTATTGTAATGTCATCGTTTATACTGACCATTCTTATTTCAGAATAGACAAAATCTTCGTTGAGGTCTACCTGTTTGAGTCGGTAGTACGAGCGTCCTGCCCATGGGTTTAGGTCGAGGTATTCATAATAGAATCGCCCGCTCCCCTCTCCTATGGCTTCTGTGGTATGAACTTCCTCAAAATCTAACCCGTTTTTACTTCTTTCAAGGACGAAAAAGTCAGTGTTTACTTCTGCAGCCGTTATCCATTCTACCATTACAGTTTTTTCAACTTTTGTTGTGGAGAAGGAGATAAGTTCAACCGGCAGCGTAACACTGCATCCTGTATAGTCGATGTTTCCTGTGGGCACTAAGCCTACATTCGTAAGCTCCTGCCCAAGAAATCCAGAAGTAGCTCCAGAAGTAGAACCGGTACAAGTACTTTTTGTGTGCACATTTATGCCCGGAGTACCACCATTTTTGCTAGTAGACATAACTCCCGGCATCGTACCGCTTAGTTTAATATGGCCTCCTGCTCCTCCACCTCCTGGGCCCCAGCATCTAGGACCACTGGCATCATATACATCTGAACCATCTCCTCCAGTCGCCTCTACGTTTATTGCAGTATTAAATGTTTTGCATTCGATGAAAACAGACCCACCAGCTCCGCCTCCGCCTCCGCCGTCACCACCAGGTGTTTGCAGCGCATTAGCTCCATTTACATTGATTGAGTTTCCATTTCCGACAATCGCTCCACTTATTAATATTACGATACCTCCACCATTGGCGCCATCAGCACCTAAATTATTGTTACCGTGTCCAGCACCACCGCCGCCACCAAGAAAAATACGGTTGTTTGAACCTTGAAGTAATCCTCCAACACCTCCATGCACTCCTTTGCAATTAAAGAATCCCGTTTCTCCGTTGTTTCCGCCGATTCCGCCTCCGCTGATGTTTGCTCCTCCAGCTCCGCCAGCATTGTGATCATTTCCACCACCTCCACCGGAGGCCAGCGCGCCTTTTCCATATTTGTAGGCAGGATTGTGAGCTGCGATTCCTTCTCCTTTTTCACCAGCATCATCTGCGCTTGCGTAAAAATAGTCTGCTCTAACAGTAAGAAAATTGCAATTCAGGTTAGAATTTTGAAATTGGCCGCCACGGAAACCTTTGCCAGACATATCGATGTCATTGTTTAAGGTTATTAGGTCGGCTTTCATTAATAGAACACCACCATTTGATCCATTCCATGCTGGCGCTGTTAGTAGACCATCTACAGATACGTCGCCATAAACTGGTACTTTGATTACTTGTACAATGCCTGCTGGATCATAGGTGTTCAACAAAAACTTGTCTAGTGTGATGGTATTGCCATCGATAGCACAAATAGTTGCCAATTCGAAAGCTCCTGCGCCATTGTAGTTATCAACATGCCCAAAATTGACTGTATTGGTAATGTCGATAACGGCTCCTTTCATTTGAATAACCAGGATTTCATCCAAAATAGCCAGTCCGGCAGTACTACTTACATCTATAGAAGCTGCGGCTGCATCAAATGCAGTAGCTGCTGTTTGTGTGTAAGTTTGGTTTCCTGTTAATGATGTTTGTGAATGTGCTTGCTGACAAAAAATCAACAAATAGGATAGAATTATCCCTTTCAGAATAGAATTCCGCTTCATAGGCTTAGCTTTTATTTTGGTTTTTAGACGTTAATAAAAACAAAAAGTCAAATTTTGAATACGATTTTTGTCTTAATAACGATAATAAATTACAATTTGCAATGGAAACTCGGTTAGATTTTGTTTGTAATTCACACACAAAAATAAGTAATCTCTATATTTAAAACTTTACATCATTGAAGGTTAGGTGTAGTTTTCGAATGTGTATTTTAAAGCAGTAGAAACCATTTATATTTATTAAAATAAAATAACAAAACATTCAAGCCTTCCTACTTAAATCATTGATATATTGTGCTTTAATTCAAAATAATTTGTTTGAAAAAATAAAAGAACAAGCAACGAATAGGTTAATCAGAGTGAAGTATCCGAAATTTGAATTCATTTTGTGTATTTTTCTCTTAATCAACTAAATTTGTGCTTTATCTAGAAAATTTATTCCAATTGTGATAACTTTTTCTTTTTAGCATGCTTTTTGGAGAACAGATAGTATTAGATAAATAATCAACGGTAATCATATGCGCTTATCAATAATTTTCTTCTTAGGAATACTTCTAATTAATATTGGCTCGATAGACGCTCAAAAGGAAAAAGACAATGTATCTCCGATAATAAATGTGTCCTGGGAAACAACAGAGCACAATTTTGGAGAAATCAATGACCAACCAGTCTCCTTTTTATTTAAGTTTACCAATCTAAAAGAGGAGCCCATGTTTATCGACAACGTAAGGACAACGTGTGGGTGTACTGCTCCCGATTGGACTTATGATCCAATCCCTGCTGGATTTGAGGAGGTTATAAAAATCACATTCACTGCTAAAACTGTTGGAGTCTTCGAGAAAAAGATCAAAGTATACTTAAAAGATCAAAGAAAACCGGAGATATTGACCATATCGGGCGATGTGGTTAGCATGAATGAAGAAGGTAAGTAGATCAAATTTCCTGTATAGAACTTAAATTTTAGTTAAAACTTTCAACTAGTCTTTTAGTTGTCATTTATTTATTGTACTTTACACATCTAAAGCTGCAAGGCAATTATATCATAAAACAGACTTATTCGCATGTCTAATTCAAAAATCCTTACTCCTCTGGAACTTAAAGTGATGAACATCTTGTGGACCATTGAAAAAGGTTTTGTCAAAGATGTTCTGGAAAAATGGGACGAACAACCATCTCCAGCCTACAATACGGTTTCCACCATTTTAAGAATCCTAACGGAAAAAGAATTTGTAAAATACAATGCCTTTGGGAGGACGCATGAGTACTATCCTGCTATCAGCCAGGAAGACTATCAAGGAAAATTCCTAAAGAATGCGCTAGAAAATGTATTTGAAGGCTCCATGAGTTCGCTCATGTCTGCTTTGGTGGATAGTGACAACATTTCCAAGAAAGAACTAGATCAATTAAAACAATTAATAGCTTCAAAAAAGTAAAAATTTAGAATGATATTAATTTTTATAATATTGAGTAGTTTGCTATCCCTCGCGGGATTCTCTATTTATACTGCTTACCTTAAAAAGGTATTTAGCCCGAGAGATCGTAAGATCTATCTGCATAGTTTAATTGGTATGAGTTTAATCCTGCCATTGCTGATTATTATCACCTTACCGGACTTTCAATTTGAACATGCAGCTCATTCGATAAATCCGTTTCTTCATGACGATTCGTGGCGACTAAATCAAGAGTTGGCTACTTGCTATAATTTGGCTGTCAATGAAAAGGAGTTCTGCAATTGCCAGGACTTGGAACAAAACAATCTTATACTATACAAGGAAGACTACTTTTTTAATTCTATTATACCAGTAATAGGTGTTGTGAAATGGTTTTTTGTACTTACCGCCTGCAGTATATTTTTGTTGCTGATCAGTCGGATCGTTTATCTGTTGAAAATTGTAAAAAAATCCAGGATAGAAGAAAGAGACATCGAAGGAACAACTTATCATATTCTTCATTACGATGGTGAATTGATGGCTGCCTCTTTTCGTTTGTTTAGGAAGTATATCGTTTGGAAACCTAACCTAAGATTACTTTCTGAAAAAGAACAACAGGCTATTCTGATGCATGAAATTGCACACCTTAGAAATAAGGATACCTGGGAATTGATTGGGGTGAATATCCTTCAAGTATTGTGGTTGCTCAATCCGGTGTACTACAAACTTAAAAAGGAAATGTCCTTGTTGAATGAGTTTTTGGCGGATCAATTTGCGGTAGATAAAATTGGGGATCGGCTGAACTACGCATCCATGCTTATTAAGCTGAAAGAACACCAGCAATTTGGGCTAGTCACACAATTTGGAGACAGCTCCCTCACACTAAGAATAAAAGAATTGCTAGACCCTACCCCTTCAAAAATCAAAAATATTTTCCCTTTGATGATTGGTATTTCGTCTTTGTTGTTTGTTACTGGTTTTATGTCGGCTACTCCGCTTCATCAGCAAGAGCAGGCTTTTGAACAATACCAGTACATCCAATCGCAATACAAAGAAACTGGAAAAACCTACTTCTGTAAGACGTGCCTTTACGAAGAAATTAATGCTTGCGACTAATTAATTTTTGTTGTTTCCTATTTTAAAATTTGAACTGAGATATATTTTGCATTGGAAATTCTCCAGGGAAAATCTACTTGGCATTTAGGAGCGATTAGAGTACCCTTAAGTCTGATTACAGAAAGTTTTGTAGGTGAATGAATTCGCAGCAATGTCGCTCTTTAAATTTCCATTTTTTGGGGATAAGATTAATATTAGTTGTTATACTAGGTTTTCGTATTTTTGTGTATCTGTTAAAATTCCTTGGCAGATAATATTGATATCATGAAAAATCTAATTTTTATAATAATTGTAGCTTCCATGTTTGCAGGTTGCAAAGATCGAGGCGCTCTGGAATCAAAAAAACCAATTGACTATTCTCCTGAAGAAGTCCAGAAAGCCTCCAAGCAAGCCAACACTTTTTTTGATAATGCCTTTGAGGAAGAATTGGATTTTTATCCAGAATGGCAAACTCAACTAGGTATAAAAAAGAACTATGGGTCTTGGTATGATAACTCAGAAGAACAAGCAAAAAAAGAACAAGCTTACTTTAAAAAAAAGCTAGCCAACCTTGAAGATTCAATAAAACTTCAAGCACTGGACTCCCCGACCCGACTTAGCTATCAGTTGTACAAAAAGAAAATAGAAAACAGTATTGCAAGCCATAAGTTCCGTCATTACAACTATCCAGTAAATCAAATGTTCGGAACGCACTCCAAAGTGCCCTCCTTCCTTAGCAACAACCACTCCATCAGCAATTATGAAGAAGCGGAGGCCTACCTCAGCCGATTGGAAGGAATCACCACCCACTTCGCCCAGTTGGTAGACGGCTTAAAAACGCGGGAAGCCAATAATGTAATCCCACCTAAATTTGTATTTGCTAAAGTAATTGATGATTCTAAGAATATCATTCAAGGTGCTCCGATAACTACTGGTTCTAAAAAGAACATCCTATTTGCAGATTTCGAAAAGAAAATCAACAAACTGGACAAACTAAGTGCTGATCAAAAGAAAACACTCCTCAAGGGATGCGAAAAAAGACTGTTAGATAATGTAAAACCAGCCTACGAAAACCTAATTTCCTTTCTTCAACAACAAGAAAAACGCGCTAGTACAGACGACGGTGTTTGGAAATTTAACAATGGTGCAGATTACTACAAACACCGTCTAAACCAAATAACTACTACAGATCTTAGTTCTGAAGAAATACATAAAATTGGATTAGAAGAAATAGATCGTATTCATGGTGAAATGAAAGTCATTATGAAAAAAGTAGGTTTCAAAGGCAGCTTGCCAGACTTCTTTAAGTTTATGCGAGACGATAAGCAATTTTATTACGCAAACAATGAGAAGGGAAAAAAAGCCTACATGAAACAAGCCGAGTCCATCATTGATGAAATGCGCCCGAAGCTGGATGACCTGTTCCTTACCAAACCAAAGGCTAAACTCATTGTCAAACAAGTAGAACCCTACCGGGAGAAGTCTGCAGGGAAAGCCTTTTACAACTCCCCTGCCCCTGATGGCTCTCGACCTGGTATTTATTATGCAAACACTTATGACATGGCTGACATGCCCAAATACCAGATGGAAGCACTTGCGTATCACGAAGCCATTCCAGGCCACCATATGCAACTGTCCATCGCTCAGGAATTGAAAGAAGTACCAAAATTCCGAAAATATGGCGGGTACACAGCCTATGTGGAAGGTTGGGGGCTTTATTCAGAATACATTCCTAAAGAATTGGGGCTTTATAGCGACCCCTATTCTGACTTTGGACGCTTGTCAATGGAGTTGTGGAGAGCCTGTAGATTGGTTGTTGATACTGGAATTCACACAAAAAAATGGACAAGAGAAAAAGGGATTCAATTTTACAAAGAAAATACACCAAATTCAGAAGGTGATTGCATAAAAATGGTAGAACGACACATCGTCATGCCTGGGCAGGCCACCGCCTACAAAATTGGGATGATAAAAATTCTGGAGCTCCGCGAAAAAGCAAAAAACAAACTAGGCGACAAATTTGACATCCGTAAATTTCATGATGTAATACTGACAAATGGTGCGCTGCCGCTGGATGTCCTCGAAGACTTGGTGGATGAATATATTGAAAGTTAGGTTGTTGAATTACTCGGTTGTTCAGTAATTGGTTGCTAAGTATCGATTGGTTTATCCACCGAACAACTTAATTCACTTAGTAAGTTGATAACTCCGTAACTAATAACTTATCAATAACATAAATTAACTGATCATTAATGCTCTGATAAATTGGAATAAATTATCTTTGCACCGAATCAAAAGAAAGTTTAATGTCTTACGTTATTTTACTAGTATTAATCCTAGCATTTCTAGCAGGTTTATATAAATTATTCGAAAAAGCAGGAGAACAAGGTTGGAAAGCATTAGTTCCAGGTTATAACTTTTATGTTTGGAATCAATTGACTGGTCGTCCGCAATGGTGGTTGGCATTGTTGCTTGTACCCTTGGTCAATATTTTCGTCCTGGCCTATATGTTTATTGATCTATCCAATTCTTTTGAAAAATTTGGTTTTGGTGATCATGTAGCTGCTGTTGCTACTCCATTTGCTTTCTTTCCTTATCTTGGATTTAAGGACGATTCTGCAAAGTATGCTGGGCAAGGCTATCTGTTGGCCAAGGAAAATCCGATCAAAAAATCAGGTACTCGAGAATGGACAGAAGCGATCATTTTTGCGGTGTTTGCTGCAACCTTAATCCGAATGTTCCTCATTGAGGCCTATACCATCCCTACTCCTTCTATGGAAGGCTCCCTGATGGTTGGGGATTTTCTTTTTGTAAGTAAGGTGCATTATGGGGTACGAATGCCGAATACGCCGCTCCAATTTCCACTAGTTCACAATACGCTACCGAAAATAGGCACAGAGTCCTATTCCAAGCTAATACAATGGAAGTATAAACGATTTGGAAACGTCAACATCAAACGAAATGACCCTGTAGTTTTTAATTTCCCTGATGGCGATACAGTGGCACTGCCTACCAGAAACTCAGTGAGAAGATACCGTGGCTCTGAAGGACGAAATTACTACGCTCAATTTGCCCGAATGCATGGCAGAGAAAACGTTTTAAAAGATTTTGACATTCGAGCACGGCCTGTAGATAAAAAGGACAATTATATTAAACGATGTGTTGGAATACCAGGCGATAAACTAGAAGTCAGAGAAGGAGATTTGTATATCAATGACAAAATCTCTCCCATGCCTGAAGGCCTTCAAAATGAATATATCCTTTCGGCTAATTTGCGCATGCAAAAGAATGAAGTTGAGAAAGCAGGTATGGAACTTCATGATTTCTATCCAATTGACCAATCAGGAACCAAATATATCTGCCATCTTACTGCCAAAAATATTGCTTCACTCAAACAAATATTCGGGGAAGACAAGTTGACCAGAAAAATTTATACAAAGGACATGTCTCAGGATGCATTCCCGCATGATAAGATCAATTATAATTGGAATGTCGATCAGTTTGGTCCTGTAGTTGTCCCTAAAAAAGGAACCTCTGTCAATCTTTCTCTTAATAACTTGGCCCTTTACAAAAGGATCATCAGAGACTATGAGCACAATGATTTTTCATTGAAAGGCGGCAAAATTTTCATCAATGGAGAGGAGACGAGTTCTTATACTTTCAAAATGGACTACTTTTTTATGATGGGAGATAATCGACACAACTCAGAAGACAGCAGAGTCTGGGGTTTTGTCCCTGAGGATCATATTGTAGGTAAACCACTCTTTATTTGGATGTCTCTCAGAAATGGATCACTCCGAGATACCAAGGATGCTTTCAAAAGAAAAATAAAAGGTGGAATCAACTGGAAACGATTGTTTAAGAGTGCTAATGATATGAATTAGTTGTTTGGCTATTGAGTTACCTGGTTATTGTATTATTAAGTTACTAGGAGTATTTACGAGCTTCTTGATTCTTAGTACTCTATCCGCCGCTTAATAACTTAACACACCAACTAATTCTAAAACCTAAAAAATTATATGGAAAAGATGTATCACCTGTCAAGTTGCAGCACTTGCCAACGAATCATAAAGGAATTAGGTCTTACAGACAGCAAAGGCCTGCAAAATATCAAAGTAGACAAAATGACCGAGGCGCAAGTAGATGAAATGGCCACGATGGCCGGATCTTACGAAGCACTTTTCAGCCGTCGAGCTATGAAATATAAGTCTATGGGGTTGAAAGAAAAAACACTGTCAGAGCAAGATTATAAAAATCTGATTCTTGAAGAATACACTTTTCTAAAACGGCCGGTTTTAATAGTAGACAAAGATATTTTTGTAGGGAATACTGCTAAGGTGGTAGCTGCGGCTAAGGAACGACTTGGTAAGTAGACGGAGTCGGTAGAGAGGCTTTTTTGTAGAGCGCAAAAGACAAATTCGCTTTTGTACAATTAGTATTAGTTAACCAGCAAAACGAGTCCTCTACACTAATCACAAATCAATGTAATCGGAGGCAAATCAACAATATTGCTTGCATTTCCTGCCCGATCTGTAATTTGGATCGTATAAATGATGTCTTCTGGCATTTGACCGGGATTAGGAAGGCAAGGTACTCCTGTAGTCGGAATGCAACATTGCGCCCGCAGCTCTACAGAAATTTCTCCAGAGATGCCATTTCCAACACCTTGTTGCGAAATTAGAGGAATCTTATAAAATTCTTGAAATCCAGTTCTGGTATCGGTTATGATATAATTGGTGGTCGGATCAGTATCTGAAACCCCTAAGTCGCCATCACCGTCTGTAAAGGAGATCGTGACCAAGGTGGTATCCACATCTTGCTTGAGAGTAGTTCTACCGACGCTTACAAATCCAATGGTGGGCTCGGTCGGATAGTCTGGTGGCTTCACGCACGAAGTCATTAGTAAACCAGCAAAAAGACAGAACCAGTATAGATTTTTCATCAAATTCATAAGTTTATTACACCAAATTATAACCAAAGTAGTTAATTTTGAACTTCATTTTATAGTTTTACTGTCGAAAGTGCTTGTTCATATTCAAACCATAAACAAAAACTTAACGAATTTATCAACTAATTATTTCTCAAAATACGTCAAATGTTGGTGCGAGACCAATTGATACAGCAAATATTTTCTTCTTCCACTTTTGACTTTGAGCAACTAGCTATTCAAGTTTTTGTTTATCAAGCAGAGCATAATCCACTATACAATGAATACATTAAATTGCTTAATATTAATGTAAATCAAGTAAAAAAACTAACACAAATACCGTTCCTCCCTATTCAGTTTTTTAAAACGCATGAAGTTAAAACAGGTACCTGGGAAGCAGAAACGGTATTTACCAGCAGCGGTACTACCAGCTCCACGACTAGCAAACACTACGTCAGATCGTTGGAGTTGTATGACAAAACTACTGTGCTCGGTTTCGAATCGCAGTATGGTCCGATAGAAGATTTTGCCATCTTCGCTTTGCTTCCTTCTTATCTAGAACGAAAAGGATCGTCTTTAGTTCGAATGGCAGATCATTTTATTAAAAAATCAAAATATGAGGAAAGTGGTTTTTATCTGGATGATTATCCTGGTTTAATTGATGAGTTGTTAAAATGTACAACCAGACAAATCCCCGTTTTGTTGCTAGGAGTAAGTTTTGCTTTGCTTGAACTTGGAGAACTCCACCCTACCAATCTGGCAAACATCAACATCATGGAAACTGGAGGTATGAAAGGACGTAGAAAAGAGTTGACAAGAGCAGAATTGCACCAACAGCTCTCTAAATACTTCCATCTCCAAAAAATTAACTCAGAATATGGAATGACGGAGTTAATGTCTCAGTTCTATTCAAAAGGGGACGGTATTTTCAACTCTTCTCCAACAATGCGTATGCTTGTACGTGACGTTACTGACCCTTTTTCTTATGTAAAGAATTCTAAAGCTGGAGCAATAAACATTATAGATTTATCAAATATAGATTCCTGTTCATTTATTGCAACAGATGATCTAGGTAGAAAAAAAGAAGATGATTCGTTTGAAGTGCTGGGAAGAGTAGATCAGAGCGATATACGGGGATGCAATTTGCTAGTAGCATATTCATAAAAATTATCGTATATTACAATATAATCCTGTCTAAATCTATACTCGCAAAATATATTTTTGGAACCCCTAAACAAACGTCAATGAGAATCATCTTTATTCTACCCATTCTCCTGCTTTCCACCTATCTATTTTCCCAACCCTGTAATTTATCCGATGCATCTGGCTGTGACTGCAAAGATGGAACTAATGAATGTGATCTTTTACCGAATCTTAAATTGAGTTATGATTTGCTAGTAGACCCAAATGAAAACTTCGAATATCCAGGCAGGTATGAGGTTTCTGTTTCCACTCCAAATGTCGGACATGGTCCATTAAGAGTCTTAGCCACTAACTATTTTTTGTGCGGTCAAGATACCATCTACAACGCTTCTGGATTATCTTCCTGCCCTGACGGTTCTGTACCTCGTCAACTAGTAAAACAGCGGATTTATCAGAAAAAAGCAAGCGGCAGCATGGATTATTATGACCGATGGGCCGGCTCAATGACCTACCATCAAACACATGGTCATATGCACTTTGACGACTGGGGCGTATATACACTACGAATTGAACAACCTGGCGTTTCCCCGCTCAACTGGCCAATAATTGGGGATGGCGCAAAACTCGGATTTTGCATCATGGATTTTGGTAGTTGCCAATATTACAACGGCCAATGTCGCGATGATAATGATAATATATTAACCACCAATTCGCCAAACTATGGACTTGGAGGAGGCCAATACAGCTGTGGCCTGACCAATCAGGGAATTTCTGCAGGATGGACGGATATCTATCATTATTACCTTGACGGAATGTATATCGAAATACCTCCAGGCACCTGCAATGGCGATTATAAGATTGTTGTAGAAGTAGATCCTCACAATGTATTGGTAGAGGAAGATGATACTGACAATTTAATGGTGGCAGATGTAACATTGACTCAACAATCGAGTAGCATAGCTCCAACAATCACTTCCAATACATCAAATCAAATTTGTGCTGGAGAATCCACCGAATTAAATGTTCCGCTTATTGGATCAGATTACCTTTGGTCTAACGGTAGCACCACCTATTCTATTACAGTAACTAATCCTGGCAATTACACCTGTACCATAACGACTGTTTGTGGTCCAGCAATTTCTAATGCCTTTACCCTGTCAGTACTAGATGCTACAGATCCTGTGGTCGCTCCAGCAAACATTTGCGAAAACACAAATACTACGCTTACAGTTAATAATCCGGGTACCGGCACTTACAGTTGGTTTAGTTCCTTAACTGGAAGTTCACCCATTGCCACTGGTACAAGTTACCAGACTCCATTACTAGGAAGTTCAACCTCTTTTTATGTAGAACATATGAAGGAGGTGGTGGGCCCTCAACATTCAGGTGGCGCTTTTGAATGGCACGGTACATCAAGTTATTCAAGTGGTACTACAAATGGTCAATTGTTCTTTAATGTGAATTCTGAATTTTTGTTAAAAAGTGTAAAGGTATATACCGATACCGAAGCAATGAGAATCATTGAACTTCAAGATGCAAATGGGAATGTTCTATTGACAAAAAACGCAATTGTTCCAGTAGGCGAAAGCAGAGTGAACCTAAATTTCAGTATTCCACCCGGCAATAACTATATCTTGACAACGAATGAAAACATGAACATAAACGAGCATGGCTATGCAAGTCCAAGGCTACAACGTACGAATGGTACAACAGCCTATCCATATGATGTTATGGGAGTTGTATCGATTCATGATTCCAACTTTGGTCCTGGTTATTACTATTACTTTTATGATTGGGAGATACAAGAACCCTCTACTAGTTGCGTTAGTGCAAGGACAGAGGCAGCAGTTAATGTTTCTGTATTGGAAGATGCAACATTTACCTATCCTCAAGCAACTTACTGCACGCAATTGGATGCTCCCGTTCCAGACTTTATTGCTGCAGCTGGTGGTATTTTTACTGCTACCAATGGACTGGTGATTGATCCTACAACTGGTATTATTGATATAAGTTCTGCTGTTCCAGCCACCATTTATACCGTTTCTTATTCTTTTACTTCCAGCTGTCCTTCCAGTCATGATGCTGACATCACTTTTGAGGTATGTAGCGGCCAAGAGGAACTAAACAATCTATCTGAGTTCACGATTCAACCTAATCCAAATTCTGGAAACTTTTCTTTAGCTTATAAAGTCGATGGTACCTACGAAACAGAGATTTCCATTTATGACCTTTCTGGAAGAATCATCTATCAGGAAACTACTGGAGTGGTCAGTGGCAATTTTGTGCAGGCAATCCAATTGGATCAAGCAACCTCTGGTATGTATCTCATACAAATAAAAGCAGGAGACCAATTCATTCATAAAAAAATGATTTTATCTAAATAATTTTCAATAGCCTATCGCTTTCGGTAGGCTATATTTTTCTATGATGCGAACTTACTTTATACTGCTCCTGCTATTTCAATTTATTTTCAACATTCTTTGTGCTCAAGGAGGATGGACAGTATACAACACGACTAATTCTGGGATTGCCTATGACCACATTACGTGTATTTATGTCACAAAGGATAATAAAAAATGGATTGGTACAGAGTACGGTGTCGCGAGTTTTGACGGTACCAATTGGCAAGTTTACCGAACCACCAATTCAGATCTGCCAGGAGACGCTATTAGGAGCATTACAGAAGGAGCCAATGGAGAAATCTGGATAGGTACCTTTCTGAATGGTTTAGCCCGTTTTGACGGCGCAAATTGGACGACATACAACCTCTCTAACTCCGGTTTAGCAGACAATTACATCCGAAGTTTGATTTATAATGAAATTGATGGAAATCTTTGGATAGGTACCACAGGAGGATTGCATGCATTTGATGGAAATACTTGGACAATCTACGACACCAACAACTCCCCGCTTCTATCTAACAATTTCCCTTCATTGGCTATTGATTCTTCTAATATTGTTTGGGCGGGCACGATAAACGGTGGATTGGCAAAAGTGGAAAATGGATCGATCACCATCTACAACAAAGCCAATTCAAATTTATTAGACAATACCATTTTAGATATTTCTATTGACAACGCACAAAATAAATGGTTGGCTACTCCTTCCGGCGGATTAAACATATTGACACCTGGAGAAAATTGGTCTATTTTCCTTACGGTAAATACGGGGTTGATATCTAATGGACTCTCTAGTATTGGTAGGTTGGAAGGCTGCACATACATTGGGACTCAGGATGCAGGCATTCAAGAATTTGGAAGTTGGGCGACTTACGATACGTCAAATTCGCCTATCCCTGATGATGTGATTACTGATTTTGCAGTGGAAGGGGATTCTGTACTTTGGATAGGCACTCCTGGAAGTGGGTTGGCGCGGTTTTCTGTAGATTGTATGTTGACTTCTGGGGAGCAGGTTTCTGAGCAATTATCTGATTTTGAGGTTTTCCCTAACCCTGCGAGTGATATTACAACGTTGAATTTTTCCTTATCTAAACCCAATAGAGTAAAAATTGAATTAATGCAATCGAGCGGAATAAAATACTGTGTTTACGGTGGCCTGCTTGAGTCTGGAGAAAACAGTTTAGAAATAGATCTAAATGGAATTTTACCAGGATTTTATGTCTTATTGTTAACTACTTCGGAAAGTGTATACCCTAAAAAACTGATTAAAGTTAATTTCTAATTTTTGAAAGCTGTACTTCTCTACTCAAAATAGTACCTATTTTTCAGAAAATTAACTAATTGCCATCTAGGTATCTGCCAATAATCTAATCAACAAGTAAAGAAAATACGATCCACTACCAACAAGGACTCAGCTAAGAATTCACCATTTCTCCATGTCACAATATTTACTTCAAACTTATAAATTAATAAATTAAAAGATATTATATTTGTCACGCATAGTAGAAATTTCCTCGCAACGGAGTTAACCTATAATTGAATTTCTAATTTTGCACACTATTTAAAAGGCTATATCAGTATTTAGGCTATCCTAATCTAATAAGTGAGGTATTAGATTTGAATAGCCTAACTGATTTAAGCAACTTTACTCCTGTAGAATATTGTGGCCTAATTTATCTCTTTTTGTTTTCAGGTAAAATTCGTTGTGTTTATTTGGTTCCACCTCTAGCTTCACATTTTCTACGACCTCCAATCCATAACCAATTAATCCAACTCTCTTTTTAGGATTATTAGACATCAAGCGAAGCTTAGTAATGTTTAGATCTCTAAGAATTTGAGCACCTACTCCGTAATCTCGTTGGTCAGACTGAAACCCTAGTTTGATGTTTGCTTCCACAGTATCATAGCCTTGCTCCTGCAGGTTATACGCCTTGAGTTTGTTGACCAAACCGATACCACGTCCTTCTTGACGCATATAAAGTACCAGTCCTTTTCCCTCCGATTCAATTTTTCGCAGCGCCAAGTGCAATTGATCACCACAATCACACCTTAATGACCCCAGAATATCTCCTGTATCACAACTAGAATGTACACGAACCATAACCGGATCACCTGCTTCCCATTCTCCTTTTTTGATAGCAAGGTGGGTGTCTCCAGACGTCAGTTCGGTGTAGGCAACAAGTTCAAATTCACCATACTTTGTTGGCATTTTGACGGTAGTTTCCCGTTTGATTAAGGTTTCTGATTTTATACGATAAGCAACCAGGTCCTTGATAGAAATAATTTTCAAATCAAACTTCTCCGCGATAACAAACAAATCAGGGAGACGGGCCATAGTTCCATCTTCATTTAAGATTTCTACCAAAACACCCGCTTCATAATAACCAGCTAGTTTTGCAAGATCAATTGCAGCTTCTGTGTGCCCTGTGCGACGCAAAACTCCTCCCCGCTTAGCGCGCAATGGAAAAATATGTCCGGGCTTAGCAAAATCTTCAGGATTTTTACTTTCGATCAGTGCTTTTATAGTCTTGGAGCGATCATGCGCAGAAATACCGGTAGTACACCCATCACCGATCAGGTCAATGGAGACGGTAAATGCCGTTTCGTGCAAAGCCGTATTATCATTTACCATTTGATAAAGATTCAGTTCATCACATCTATCTTCTATCAATGGAGCACAAATCAATCCACGGCCATTTGTAGCCATAAAGTTGATTATTTCAGGAGTAATACACTCCGCAGCACAGATGAAATCGCCTTCATTTTCCCGATCTTCATCATCTACTACGATAATAATTTTTCCTGCTTTGATATCCTCAATCGCTGATTCGATTGTATCTAATGTATTTTTCATGTTGTAAAGATATGTTCTAATTTATTAACAAAGGTAGTCCAGCTAAAGTTGTGTTCAACGAAAATTTGTCCTTTTTTTCTTATCAATGCTCGTTTTTTTTCATCTTCCAGTAAATTTCGGATAGAATCGGCAAATTCCTGAGCTGTATCGGCGACAATTATTTCTTCTTGAGCAATTGCACCAATTGCATTATTAACCATTGTGGTCGTAATGCATGGGAGTCCCATAGACATTGCCTCCAGGATTTTGTTCTGCAAACCCGCTCCTATAAACAAGGGGGCAACAAATATCAGTGCACTATCGTAGGCATCTCTAATGTCTTCTATCCATCCGGAGACAGTTATGTGTTCATTTTGCAGTTGTTTTACTTCTGCGCTCGGTCGAACTCCTGCTATCAATAGTTTGATTTGTGGATATTCAGCGTGTAATAATGGTAAAATTTGATGAACCAGGTATTTGACGGCTTCAATATTCGGTTTGTAGCCCATGTTCCCAACAAAAACCAAATCATACTTTTTCTCCCCTTGGTCTTTCGGTTTAAAAAATACATGATCTACCCCATTCGGGACCACAGCAATGTCCTTGGATATTGGTAATAGTTTTTTATCCTGTTCTGAGATTATTACTTTATTGTCAAAATCCCCGTAGACCTTACGTTCGTATTTTTTGACTTTGTTGGCTTCTCTCTTCAAAATTGGTTTAAGAAATAGATTGGCCTGACCAGCCCACCGTTCTGTATTTGCGGAAAAGGCATCCATATAGTCCAAGGTCTTTGGGATATCAACGTCTTTTACATATTCCGTCATTCTGATCAACTGTACAAAAATGTGATCGGGTTGTTCTTTACTTATGATCTGATGAATTTTCTTTTTTATCGAGGTCTTGAAAAAATAGCTAATTTGAATAGGCAAGCCATTAAATACCGATTTGGCCATGTTGGAGTATACATCGAACTTACTCAGGTTGAACGTATATATTTCAGTGCAATATTTTTTTATTTCCTGGAAGTCTTTTTCTTGGATTGGCTCATCTACTAAGGAACAAAGCACCAGTTGATTTCGCTTGGATAATTCTTTGATTTGATGATAAACTCTAAGCTTATCGCCCTTGACAATAGGATAAGGAAACCTCGATGTTAAGATTAATATTTTCAAGAGGTTACCAGTATTTTTTTATAGGATTTGAATAATTTTCTTGCAATTTCGACATTATCGTATTCTGTTTCTATCAGCGTTCGTGCCTGGATACAAAGTTCTTTAATTGCTTTCGGATTTTGGTAACAATAAGCAATTTTCTCAACAAATTCTTCTGGAGTGTCTGCTATCAGTGCTTGAATGTTGTCTTTTGCGTCGATCCCTTCCAAACCGATAGAAGTGGTCAATGTTACTCTGGACAAGGCCATGCTTTCTAATATTTTCACCCGCATTCCACTACCTGATAACAATGGGACAATCATGACAGGATGGCTTAGGATAAATTGTTGCGCGCTGTCCACCTCTCCATGTACAATTAGATTTTTACTGGCTTTTTTGTGGAGCCAGTCAGGCGTGTTTCTTCCAGCAAGGTGCAGTTCACAGTCAGGGAATCGATCAATCACCTTGGGCCAAATCTCCTCCAAAAACCAATTCAGTCCTTCCAAATTTGGCATCCAATCCAAAGAACCAATAAAACTTAAGGTAATTGTTTTTTGAGGATCAGGTTGGACCACTGGATAATCTGCTATTCGCAAGCCAATTGGACAAGTTTGTGATGGAATTTTGAGCCCCAATTGCTTCAAACTATTTTCATCTCGTTTAGTAATAGGCACCATTAAATCATAGGCATTCAAATGATCTAACTCATACTTTTTAAGTCGGTTGACCTGAATATTGAGGTAGGCTTTTTTTAGAAAATTATTGGTATTACTAGCTACACGTTCCCAGATTTCATGTTCGAGATTATGCGATCTTAATACTATTTTTGCTTTGGAATGCTGACGAATAGTTGCTAGATAAGGTGTCAGATATAAGGTCTCTAAGTGGACAATATCGTACTCTTCTTCGTTTAATACTTTGATTAATAATTCGCGAAAAGCGGTTACGTTGTATCTTGAAACATGATAGGAGGTGGATCCTGCTAAATTTACCAGTGCATCTGTTACTCGCAGCGCGTTGTCGACTTTGACAGTGTAAATGTTTTTGTAGTGATCAAAACTATCAGGAAGATTATCGACATCAGCTGGATGTTTTGTGGTATTCATCGCCAACAATGTCAATTCGCAACCTAACTGACTTAACGCTTTTGCCAAATAGGTAACCGCAACAGATTCTCCATCCTTAAGAGGAAATGGAAATTTCTTGCATAATTGAAGGATCTTCATTCGATAGTCGATTCGTTGTTGGCCTGCAAATTTAAGTTAAGTTATTGAGTTATTAGGTGTATTTAACTATTAAGTGTATTAATATCCTCGTAACTTAATAACCCAATAACTTAATATCTCAATAACAAAATAGTACTTTTGCAATTCTTCAATAAATCCTATTATATTTGAAGTCTTGTGACTAAGATATGTTAACGCCAAACTATGTATAAAAATAAGAAAGTTGTAGTTGTTTTACCCGCTTACAACGCAGCGCTTACCCTGGAAAAAACTTATAATGAAATTCCTTTTAACCTGGTAGATGAGGTTATATTATGCGATGATTGCAGTACTGACAATACGATTGAAGTCGGTAAACGAATTGGAATAAAGCATATTATTAGCCATGAAAAAAATACGGGTTATGGCGGAAATCAAAAGTCGCTATACAATAAAGCACTAGAACTTGGAGGTGATATAGTCATCATGCTTCATCCTGACTATCAGTACACTCCGCTACTTCTTCCTGCTATGATCACCATCATAGCGAATGGATTGTACGATGTGGTACTGGGAAGTCGGATACTTGGAAAGGGTGCTTTAAAAGGAGGAATGCCGTTGTATAAGTACTTTGCGAATCGCTTCCTGACCTTATCGCAAAACCTGCTGGTCAGTCATAAACTGTCAGAATACCATACTGGCTACAGAGCCTTCAGCCGCGACGTTCTGGAAACCATCAATTTTAATGAGAATGACGATGATTTTGTTTTTGATAATGAAATGCTCTCTCAGATCATCTACGCAGATTTTGGTATCGCAGAAGTCACCTGTCCTACAAAATACTTCGAAGAAGCCTCTTCCATCAATTTCAAACGAAGTACAAAGTATGGATTTGGCGTACTCCGCGTCTCTTTCATTCATTTTTTGAATCGAATCGGAATTTTAAAATCTCCTATGTACAAAAGGTTGAAGTAACTTTTTGGTAGTTGGTAGAAAGTAATAGGTCGCATTTTTTGGGACTAAAGAAATGTCTATACTTCCTTAACGATTAACAATACCTCCGTGCGATAATATCTTTGCACCTTGGTGACTTTGCGTTCAAAAAATCCTGTTTCACCATTCACTACCTACTTAGTTATTTCTTAGGCAGCAACAACCAAATTTGCCCATAATGATGCATGGCATCTGCTAGTCGCTTCCCGCGCTCTCCCACTCCAGCATAGATATCAATGTGAGATCCTTTTATTGCTCCTCCTACATCCTGAGCAACCAGGAGTCGGTATTCATGCTTCAAAAAATGGTTTTCTGCATCTAAAACGGGCACCTTTCCAAGTAAAATACTCCCCAATGGAATCAATTTTCTGTCAACTGCCACAGAGTGCAGATCTGCCAGTTCCACATTTGCAGCTCCCACTGTTTTTGTATTAGAAGGCGTAAAAAACACATAACTCGGGTTGCGGTACAATAATGTCTTTACAGAATCAGGGTTTTCAGCACACCACTGTTTGATGGTAGACAACGAAATCTCCTCAGCCGGCACTTCTCCTCGTTCTACCAAGTATCTGCCCAAACTCACGTACTTATGGCCATTTTTGCCGCCGTACAGCATCATCTTTTGCCTGCCATCCGGATATTCAACGTATCCTGAGCCCTGGACCATCATAAAATGGATATCTTCCAAGCTGTTTGACCAGGCCAATTCCAATCCTTTGCCTTTCAGTACTCCATCTCCGTCTATCTGCTTGCGGGTAGGCAGTTTTCCCTTCCAATTGGTTGGTTTTTTATAAATGGGGTATTTGTATTCTTCATCCGGCTTGTTTTTCACCTTTAAGATGGGGGTAAAATAGGAGGTAAAATGAACGTTCCCCATTTTGTCTTCACCGTATATTTTGTAGGCATCCACCAGGTCTGTAATGGCGACGTCTGTTTTTTGGTCGCGGATTTTTCGCATGGTTTTATACAGATCCTTATTGGTAAATTTTAGCCCGTCTACCTTATGCCCTTTTTTGTTAATGACTTTTTTAAGGTATTTTTTATTCTGGTAAAGTGCCGACCTAAAATCATCTGTCACCAAAGAAAGCAGTTGAATACTATCCAATTTTTCCTTGGTATACACAGACTTTAGATCCACCGTTGGTGATTTTCCATTGTTCTCAAAGTCAAAACCATGGCCAATTATCTTTTTTCCCTTTTTTGTTGGTTCTTTTTTTTGTGAATTTGGGGTGGCTTCTACTTGGGCAGAGTCTACCTGTTGGCTGATTGTGGGGGTATCGGAAGGTGTTTCAGGTGTTGAACTCGTTGGGCTTTGGCAAGCTACAAAACAAATAGCCAGAAGCCACATCAATTGGTTTAATCGCACAAAAATTGGTTTATTATGAATTAGATAATCGTTTTTTTATTTGCTTTATTTCTTGGTTTTGAGGAAATCTCTTTGCCAATTCATTTAAAAGCTTCATTGCTGCTGGCATTTTTCTAGTGGCTACCAGCAATCCAACTTTATTGATCCAGGCTTTTTCATAGTCGGGATCAAGTTTTAGTGCGTTTTCGTAGTGGTTTCCTGCTTCTGTTGCGTTTCCTTCCAGGAGGTAGATGAATCCACGGTTGTTTAGTGCGACTGGTTGTTTTTTGTTTTCAGACAGAATGAAATCAAACACTTTTTTTGAAGCATCAATATTCTTCAACTTCAAGTAAGTGGTGCCTAGCTTGTTATTAAAGTCAAGGTTATAAGGTCGCAGCTCCACCGCCTTCTGAAAATAAGACAATGCCCGATCTGATTGATTCAAACTGGAGTAGCTCTCCCCTATCCGGTAAGCAGTCCATCCATCATCAATCGCTTCTGCTGAAACACTAGCAGACAGTTTTACAATTTGTGCATAATCATTCCTGGTAAAGGAATAATGAACTTCCGTCTTAAATCGCTCCTTGGTAGATGCCGTCGATAAATCAAGGAAATAACGTGCAGAATCCAACATTTTAGCTTCTGGCACAAATTTATCGTACAAAGCGATATACCCCTGCGCCATCAGCAGATCAGACGGAGCATCATCCGTTAGACAGGCAAGACCAATAAACTCTTCAATCGCTTCCTTTTCTTCCTCTGCAATCGGTTTACCAATATAATGATCGGTAATCCGAACGTGCGGTATATCGATGCTCCCAGTTTTCGGCATGTGGCAACTAGTACAATCATCATTTTTTAGTTTGCGTTCTGCCATTGGAATTGGGCATACTTCCTCTCTTGGAACATTATGGCAATTGAGGCAAGCCTGATTCATCGTTTCGATAGCAGTCGATTTTACCGATTTATGTGGATCGTGGCAATTGGTACAGCTCATTTTTCCTACGGTAAAACACTTACTTAGACGCATCCGGTCTGCTTGAGAGGCCATGATAAACTTGTCGTGACTATTGGAATATCTTGGTAAAAAAACATTCATGACTTCATTGAGCGGCATCCCAGGACGAAAATCGTAGAAGTCTTTCCCTTCGTTCAGCACGGCCGTTCCCTGAAGATGACACCGCTGGCAGATATCCACTTCCAGTTCTACTGGGAGATTAGCTGGATTGACGATGGTGTAATCGACATATTTTGAAGTATCAACGATGTTTCCTGCCATTTTCTCTTTTACGTGGAGTTCTCCCGGGCCATGACAACGTTCGCATTCAATTCCTTGTGGGACTTCCTCATATTTGTTTTGAGAACCTGGAGTTTGTTTTGGCAGATGATTATGACAGGTCATGCATTCGGTGGCGATGATTCTTGAGAATCTGGAGCTAGCGCCTTTTTCAAAACCAGGAGCCATATCCCATTTGCCGTCTTGTGTGTAGAAGGTGATGGGGGCTTGGTAGACATAGCCATTTTCATTGATCAAGTGCGAGTTGGTATGCTGTCCGGAGCCGATGACGTAACTGATTTTTTCTATTCTTGAATGCGTAGTATCTTTTCCTTCCAGGCGGTACTCCTGAATGTAGAGGGATGAATCTTTCCAAAACGGATGGTAATAGAAATTAAGGTCTTTGTCATAGACAACGGCGTGTTTGTCAAAAACGGCGGCACTTTTTTCTTTGGTCGCATGGTCGAAGGATTGGCCCATTCCTGTCTGAATGTAGGTATCATAAATGTTTGCATGACAGGAACGACAGGTTTGCATACCTACGTAGTCTACTGTATCATGTAGATTGAGAAATTGATTATTGTTGTTGGAGATGCTAGAGCTAGAAGGTTGATTGCAGTAAATCAGCAAACAAGCCATAAAGAACAAGCCACAGTAAATCGTCCATTTTGAAATTTGCAATCCGGTCAGTTATAATTGGATAATGATGAATTGGTGACAAAATAGGGTAAAACTAACATTTACCCCAATCCATCCATTAGAAAGTTCATATTGGGGAAGGTCTTTAACAAAAAAAACTCCCAGCTGACCGGCAGGGAGTTTCTTCACAAATCTAATTTAGAAATTTCTATTGTCTAATTAACCAAGCATTATAATTTTGAACTAAACGATCCATATCAACATAAGAATATCCTTCTATCTCACCGATAGCGTAAGTCAATTCCTCATATTCTCTAAAAATCTGTTTAGCGGTTTTATTAAATTCTTTTTCGATGATTTCCATAAATGGTAAAGTATTTCCTTCTATGAATAATCTATAATTGACAGAACTGTTTTTTGGTATTTCGTTGGTATAAAAGGTATAAAGCGATAAAGTGCCTGACGCTTTTTTCTCCATAAATACTTTGGAGGTGGACGCAGGGTGTACTCCCTTACTTTCAAAATGCTTCCACGTTTTCTGGACTTCTCCCTCTTCATTTCTAGTAGCATAGTTTAGGGAGAACAACTTAATTTGGTCCGGGCCGTAAGTGTATTTTATATTTAGATCTCCGTAAAAAACAATTTTCTGTGCCATATCCTCCAAATGTTGCACGACAATTCGTCCTTCTAATTGTTCTCCATTATTCAAAACAATATTGCCTTTTACCATTGCCTTCAGAAAAGGTTGTGGTTCAGAATTCGCGAAAGCAAAGTTAAAACTGAAGAGAACGAAAAGTAGGAGGATGGTTTTGGTGTTCATGATATTGCGTTGTTTGATCCCAATATAACCTACTACCTATCAAGCATTCGCGACAAATTTTATTTTTTTTGTGACAAGGGATACGTGTGTTCTAATTTTGGAATGTCTATAAGTAAACAGCATGGAAGAAAATCCGGCATCAAAATAATTACATGAGCCAAATTTACATGCGATTAATTACCAGATTTATAGACATATAAATCAACTTACATTAGATCGGCGACATTTATATTACAGGATTAAAAATTGAAACTACCTACTTCTGAATGATGAAATTCTTGATTTTTTGGACAATTAAAACTTATAATATCCCGTTAAGGAATTGTTAACTAAGCAACAATTTGTAGTATCTTAACGATATATTAATTGTTCCCAATTTTTTTTACAATTAAAAACTAAAAAATTTAAATTTATGTTAAAGCAATTAAAATTCCCCGTCCTCCTTATGATGGTTCTTTTGGTAGCGCAAAGCTGCACGAAAGATAAATGTACAAGAGAACTTACGTACACCAAGTATTCTCCAGTTATAATGACTGCAGATGAAATCCGTCAACCGATTGAAAACCAACCTGCTAAAGAATTGCAAGATCCAGGCAAAATCTTTTTTGCTGGCAATTACATCCTTATTAACGAAAAGCAAAAGGGTATTCACATTATAGACAATACTGATGCTACCAATCCTCAAAACATAGGTTTTGTGAAAATAATTGGGAACAGAGATTTAGCGGTAAGAAACAATAAACTTTATGTAGATAACTACATGGATTTATTGACTCTTGACATATCAAACATCAACAATGTTAGTTTGATAAGCCGTACCAACAATGCTTTTACGCATGATTTTGTTGAAGGGAAAGGGATTATTGTAGACTATATAAGTGAAGAATTGACAGAAACCTTTGAATGTGAAAACGGTATCAATGTTGTTTGGGGAAACAACGATATTGTCGATTTTGAAGACGGTAGTTTTGGAGCAACGAATGCTGCTAGCGCAGCAGGAAGAATACCAGGTACTAGCGTTGGAGGTTCTACAACACGATTTGCTTTTTCTGGTGACTATTTATATACTGTTGATTCGGAAGATCTTAGAGTTTTCGATATTAGTAATGCTTCCAACCCAATTTTGATCAATGAGCAATCGGTTGGCTTTGGAATCGAAACAATTTTCCCTTACAAAGAAAGCCTGTTTCTTGGATCGACTAACGGAGTATTCATTTTTGACAACTCTACTCCAACGTCTCCTAGATTAGCCACAGAATTTTCACACGCTACCGGTTGTGATCCTGTTATTGTGAGCAAAGACTACGCTTATGTAACGATTCATAACGGTACCGCTTGCAATGGTTGGTTAAACCAAATGGATATCATTGATGTAGAAGACATTTATCAAACAAGATTGGTCAACACCATTTCTATGGAAAGTCCTAAAGGATTGTCTATTGCCAATGATCAGCTATTTGTTTGCGATAATGGCCTGAAAGTATATGATCTTGCAAGTGACTTAGAAAATCCTGGTGTTGCTATAACTACGAAAAGAGATATCAATCCAAGTGATGTAATTGCATTGCCAAATGGCCATGTTGTCATCATTGGAGAAGATGGATTGCGTCAATACGATGCTTCAAATTCTGCAAATCTGGTAGAATTGAGTTTTATTCCAGTAATGCGATAGGACTAATAGGTTCTAACTATATATAAAAAAGACGGGAGCCTTCGAGATTGTCCTTCAATGACTAAGGCTCCCTTTTTATATCTACTAATTAAATTCCGATACTTACAAAGTGTAATGGTGAAATAATAACCGATTGACTTTCACCGCACAATTTACAAACGGCCATTCTAAATTTGACCATTACAAAAAGAAATGAAAATGAAACAGATAACCCTATTAATACTCACGCTACTTTTCCTTTTTAGTACCACCATAGTTAGTTTTGCACAGGAAAACGATAAAGAAAGCGCTGATATAGTTTACTTACACAATGGAAGTAAAATAGTTGGAAAAATAACACACATCAACTACGACAATCATATTGATATCGAAACTGAAAGCGGCAGCACGATGCGTATTGCTTTCAAAGATGTGAAGAAGATCGAATATAGTGCTCAAACGGAACTAGAAGAACAACCAACTAAATTCAAAAATCCCAAAGAAAAACACATCCCAGGTAAGAAAATCTACTACGCAATTAGTCTTTACGCAACCCCTGGTATTGATGGAGACGGCTACATCGAAACGGGACGTGGTATTTCGTTTTCTATGGGATATCGGTTTAGCAAAAATATGATTTTAGGTGCAGGTCTAGGTCTTGATACCTACGAGTTTGCCATTGAGAAAGCATTAATTCCAATCTTTGCTGAATATCGGTATGAATTTTTAAACAAGTCATTCACTCCTTTCATAAATATCCGTGGCGGATATGCAGCCTTACATCCAGTTATAAACAACAATTTTTTCTGGGGAGGCGGTACTTCCAAAGGAGGACTAAATTTCAACCCCAGCGTAGGGGTCCGGTTGGCTTCGAGAGCAAAAGGTCATTTTAATTTTTCTTTGGGCTACACCATTCAAGAATACGAAGAAACAGGTTTTATTTGGACACAAAACCCAGATGGTACAGACCAAAATAGTGAATATACAGATAAGGTTCTTTTTCAACGTTTTACCTTAGGAGCAACCCTCAATTTCTAACAAAAAATAAGTCTCAAGGAGACAATCTAACATTAGTCCTTCTGTTTAAATCAATCCTGAATTGCTATTGCTCGCGGAGCATTGCTTAATCCCAAGTAAATCAGTTTTCACACCAAAAAGCATTGATAAAACACAATCCTTACTACAATGAAACAGTCAGCACTTCTAATTACCTTCATTTTCCTTACTGGCGCTATCAATTTTAGTTTTGCTCAGGAGGAGGTTAAGGAAAACAATGATGTAATTTACTTGCTCGATGGAAGTAAAATACTAGGAAAAATAATTTATGTCTTCAACGACGAATATGTGGACATTAGACCAGTAAATGCAGATAAAATTCGTGTTCCCTACCAAGATGTAAAGATGATCCAATATGCAAAACAAATTGAATCAAAAGACAGACCTGCAACAATCAAATTTCCAAAAGAAAAACACATTCCTGGAAAAAAAGTCTATCATTCTCTAAGTGTCCATAAGATGGCTGGTCTTTCTAGTAATGGCGACATCGAGAAAGGAGGTGGTATTTCTTTTTCAATGGGTCACCGATTTAGTAAAAACGTTATTATTGGAGCTGGATTAGGAGCCTATACTTACGTATATGAAGTGGAAAAAATCCTAATTCCATTCTTTGCCGAATACCAATACGAGTTTTTGAATAAGTCATTTACTCCTTTTGTAAACATCCGAGGTGGTTATTCAGCTTTACAGCCCCTAGTAAATAATGGTTCATCCCAAAAAGGTGGATTAAATTTTAGCTCCAATCTAGGAATACGACTAGCTTCAAGAGCCAAAGGTCATTTTAATTTCTCTCTAGGTTTAAATATTCAAAAATATGAAGAAACCTATGAAGTTTTCTGGCTACAAAGTGCTGAAGAATATACTGATAAAAAACTTTATCAACGTTTCAATACTAGTGTGGCTATAAACTTCTAATAAAAAGTAATAAAATCTTATAATCCCAAATAAATAAATCAAAATATTACGAGTACCTGTAATCCCAAAAAACAATGATACTGTAAATAAACTTCTTGATTTATAAAGAATTGCGTTGAGCATTTTCCCCATGCTCGGTTTCCAGGAATCTACATATTCCTGGGAACCATTTTTTTTGTTAATAATGGATTCGTTAGTTTATACAATCCCCAATAAACCATTCCCTTAAAATGGCGGTTTCTCAGGTTTATTGTCTAGAATTTCGTCCACCTTATCCATTATCTCCTCTGTCAACAACGGCAAAACATCAATAGATGTAAGTGTCTCTTCGAGATGATGGGCTTTTGAAGCTCCTAGAATGACCGTACTAACATCTTCATTTTTCAGACACCAGGCAATGGCCATTTTAGCTAAACTCGTATCCAGTTCCTTTGCCAAATCATTTAATTTGCGCACAACTTCCAGACGTTCCGGGGTCAGAGAGCGCTCTTTTAGCCAACCCAAACCTTCCATCCCAAGACGGGTGTCCTCTGGAAATTTATCCAGGTATTTGTCTGTCAACACTCCCGAAGCCAATGGCGACCAAACGGTAGTACCAAGCCCGACAGTTTTATAAATTTGATCATATTCTACCTCAATTTTGTTTCGATGAAACATGTTGTACTGCGGTTGTTCCATGGTTGGCCCGATCAGATTGTATTTTTCTGAGATCATGTGCGCTTCCATAATTTCCTGCGCACTCCATTCTGAAGTTCCCCAATAGAGAATTTTCCCCTGTTGAATGAGCGTGTTCATCGTTCGTACGGTCTCCTCTGTTGGTGTGGTTTTATCTGGTCGATGGCAATAGTACAAATCCAGGTAATCCACCTGCAATCGCTTTAGAGCTGCGTGGCAGGCTTCAGTCAGGTGCTTTCTGCTAAGTCCACGCTGGTTTGGTCGTTGTCCACCATCTCCAAAAAAAGCTTTGCTGGAAACCAGGTAGGAACTTCTTTCCCAGCCCACTTTCTTGAGTATCTTGCCCATTACAATTTCGGATTGACCACGGGCATAAATCTCGGCATTATCGAAAAAATTGACCCCACTTTCGTAGGCAAGGATCATTAGTTTCTCTGCGACATCATCGCTGATTTGTTTACCAAACGTCAACCAAGAACCAAGTGACAACACGCTAACTTGTAATCCTGAATTTCCAAGTCTTCTATATTCCATGATAATTGTTTTTTAAGGTTAAAAATAGGCTATTAATTTAAATTTCTGAAAGCCGCGCAAATTATTCCTGTAGCGACGGAGGCGTTCAGGGATTCTGCATTTCCATTTTGGGGGATGGCAATCTGATGATCAATTTGCGGAAGTAGATTCGCCTCTATTCCACGACTTTCATTTCCTATTATTATAAAACCATTCTTAGTAAGATTTGTTTTAAAAATATTTTTGCCGCCAAGTGTAGCTCCATAGACTGGAACATCTGAGTGGGTTTCCAACAGTTCTGCGATCTCGACTTCCTGCGCAGGCACTCTTAGAAAGGCGCCCATTGAAGATTGAATTACCTTATTATTGTACAGATCAACACAATTTGGAGAGCAGAAAACATGTTTAATATCGAACCAATCTGCTATTCTCCAGATAGTACCTAGATTTCCAGGGTCTTGAATGTTATTTAATATTAATGATAAGTTTTCATTGATCAGTTTATTGTCTAAATTGGGGGCTTGTTTTTCTAATAGAATCATTACTTTATTTGGAGTAGAAAGAAATGATATAGATTTTAACTCTCGCTCGGTGATTACGGTTGTTTTAGTTAAAAAAGGTTTAAGTAATGGCTTATTTTTGGCTAGCCAATCTTCTAAGGCATAAATGGAATGAATCTTGATTTTATTAGATTTTAGAATTTCTGTACATATTTTGTCGCCCTCTGCTGCAAAAATGTTATACTTTTGACGAAATTTCTTTTTATTGAGTGTATTGATAAACTTGATGGTGGCTTTAGACAACATAAGAAATATTTTATCTCCTGTTTTGTTTGTACTTATTTGTGCAAGTGCATTGCTATTTGGAAGTTGCAATAATACCAAATATTTAAAGAAGGAAGAGTCCCTGCTTAAGAAAAATTCCATAAAGTTTGAAGCAAATCTCAATGTAGAAAAACGACAAAATCTAATCTACGAGCTAAAAAACGTGACCAAGCAAAAGCCGAATTCCAAATTTCTTGGTATTTTTGGAACACGTCTATGGATTTATAATCGAACCAATTCCAAGGACTCCCTCAAAAAATTTAATAGTTGGTTGAATAGAAAGGTGGCAGAAAAACCAACCATCTATAGCCCTAAAACAGCAGAAAAGACGGCAGAATCAATGCAATTCTACCTCAATAACAAAGGTTTTTTCGACGCAAAAGTAGGCTATAAAGCAGATACAAAAAAACAGAAAACGGTAGTCACTTATACCGTAAAGCCGAACAGAAGTCTACTTATCGACTCCGTAAATTTTGACGTCGACTACCCGGACTTACTCACCATCCTAAATAAAAACAATTCAGAAACCTTACTAAAACCTGGAGATCCAGTTGATAATACCCTGTTTGATCAAGAAAAATCCAGGATATCCAAACTATTTAGAAACAAAGGCTACGCTTATTTTTATCCAAACTATGTAAAATTTCTTAGTTATGACTCGACTGCTTACAAGGCGGATGTCACTACTTCGATTCTTCCTTCAGAGGATGGCGGTGATCATGAAATCTATCAAGTAGGAGACGTTTACATTTATCCTGGTTTTCTGCCAACTGCGGATGATGCCAATCTGGATACGCTAGATATGGGTGGCGGCTATTTCTTTATTAGTAAAGGAGGCAAACTTGGGATAAAAACAAAACCTATACTTAACGCGATTTTCCTTGAGAAAGGCACCACCTATTCCCAAGACGCCTATGATGCAACCAACAAGAAACTGGGGAATCTTGGTATTTACAAATTTGTATCCATTCGTTACAACAAAAACAGACTTAAGAAAAACGAACTTACCTTCCACATTTTTCTAACTCCGATAAAGAAACAGGAACTCGGTTATTCCTTTGAAGTATATACAGACAATATCAATGCACTCGGCACCGGAGTGAACCTGAACTACAGAAACCGAAACTTTTTTAAAGGGGCAGAGGTCTTCTTAATAAGCGTAGAGAACGGACTCGAATTTGCACTAACCAGAGAGGAGGATGATACTGGTGTCGATCGTATTTTTAATAGTATCGATTTGAGCGGAAGAGCAGATATCTACTTCCCCAAATTTATCGTACCATTTAAGTTAAGTCGGAATATGAGAAACAATTCTCCTAAAACCAGACTTTCCTTAAACGTAGATTACACAAAACGGCGTAATTACTATACCAACACCCTGTTTTCTGCTTCTTATGGATATGACTGGCAAGTGGGCAAACATGTTCGACACGTACTTAACCCTGCGAGTATCAACTTCCTGGTAATCAACGAAATTGAACAAAATTTTCAAAATATACTTGATTCAAACATCTATTTGGCAAATGGGTTTGTTGATCAGTTTTTCCTTGGTGGGAATTATACGTTTGTTTATACCGGGCCGACTTTTAGAAATGGAAATTCCTGGTTTTTTAAAGGAAATGTTGATGTCGCTGGAAATACCACCTACCTATTCGATCAAATCATCCGCCCCAATGTAAATTTTGAAGCTTTCGGAAATAAGGTTGACTATTCTCAGTATGCACGATTTGATGCAGACCTTAGATATTACAACAACCTTGGTAGGCGGTCCACATTTGCATCAAGGGTTACTGCTTCTACTGGCTTTGCCTTCGGCAACTCCAAGGAACTCGGGACAATACCCTATGTAAAGCAGTATTCTGTAGGAGGAACAAGCAGCGTTCGAGCTTGGAAGCTGAGAGAGTTAGGTCCTGGCTCCTACTATCAAAATCAAGATACCGTCCGACAAGCATACCAGGCAGGAGACTTTAGACTAGAAGGAAGTATAGAGTATCGGTTTGATATTTTTTCGGCATTGGAAGGTGCTTTGTTTATTGATGCTGGAAATGTCTGGACGCTAAGAGAGGATGAGGATCGTCCCGGATCAAAATTAAGCAAAGATTTTTTGAAACAGATTGCTGTAGGCTTTGGTTATGGACTTAGGTTTGACTTCTCCTACTTTGTAATTCGTCTGGATTTGGCATATAAACTCAGGAGTCCCTACATCGATCCGGAGTCTGGTTTTGATCGAAAGGCCTTCGAGTCCCTAAGATTTCGGGACGCTACCTTCAATCTCGCTGTAGGATACCCTTTTTAATCACTAATTGAGAATTACGACTACTAATGATTTCTATAGTTATCGACAAACAGTTGAGTACTGATCGTTTGGAATATTTGAAGTCTAATTTCTTTAGGTTATTCAAGCAATCTAGCTATGAATTGAATCCTGTACCACTTTATAAGGAGATCGTCGATCACTATGAAGAGGAGCATCGCTCTTACCACAATATGTCTCATATTTGGTCCATGTTGCAATTGGCCGATCAGTTGGAAGAACAGATACTTGAACCTACTTTACTGCGTCTTGCCATTTGGTATCACGATATTATCTACGTTTCTACAAGAAAAGATAACGAACTCAAGAGTGCTGAATTTGCTGAAAAGCGACTAAAAACAGCCATCGGCCCCGCGATGACGACCGCCTTAAAACAACTAATAAACAGCACCGCAAAACACATTCCTTTACTGGATTTTGAGGACAATAAATTGCTACTGGATTTAGACCTGGCAGTTTTGGCTACAGATCGGGATATCTATGATCAATATCGACAATCAATAAGGGAGGAATACCGTGTCTTCCCTACGATCCTTTATCGTCCTGGCCGCAAAAAAGTACTGAAACATTTCCTCGAAAGAGAAAGAATCTACTACACAGACACCTTCCTCACCAACTACGAACGAAAAGCAAGAGAAAACCTCAAATGGGAGCTGGATCAACTATAATTCTTTCAGTTTTATTGTCATCATAACTGGCTGGTGATCAGAAAACTGAAAATCCTGATCTACAGTATTCACCTTCAATACTTCCACATTGGGAGACGTCAGGTAAAAGTCGATGAGAGTGGTAAATGTTTGACCTTTTTGATAAGCGTCTGTAAGCTTTCTGTTCGTTGGTTTTTCAGGATCAAACACCCAGGTCCAACCTTCAGGAAGATAGTCTTTAGGGACATTCATTTGCGAGTAGCCCCTGCCCTTATCATCCAACGGAGAAAACTTATCAAATTTGAAGTCGGGGGGACATTGATTCCAATCGCCCCCGACGACCACGTAATTGCCTTTGTTGTATTCTTCCAGCAAAATTTTCTTCATATAAGCCATCTGCTTTTTCTTCAATGTTCCATCATCGTACGCAGAATTGTGTGTATTGATAACAATAAGTTCCTTCCCGGTCGCTGTTGCTATCCGATGCAGGGAAAAACAACGATCCAATTGAAAAATACGTGTCGGCCAACCATAGTTGCCAGGAAACTGATACCGGATCGACTCCTGGGGTACATATTTAGTATAGGTACCCAATCCGCTATTCATTTTCCCCATCACCCGCCAAAATTCGAGTACTGGAAGTGGTACTCTAGCAGACTTGTAGTTTACTGCAAAGGTAGATAGGTAGTCCTGCTTGGTATTGGTAAACAATTCGTGTTGATTGGTATGATAGCTTCTTTTTGATCCAAAATCCACTTCTTGAAACAAATAGAAATCTGCCGGATTGTTTTTCAAAAAATCGACGGCTCCTTGAACATTTTTTTCTACATTTTCCTTAGGAGCGCGGATCATTTTCCCTTTGGAGGTCAGAAAACCGCCACTATCGTAGAAGAAATTGGATTCCGCTCCTAGCCCACCATAGCCGACATTCCAATTGGCAAAGGTGAGAACGTCTTGTTTGATGACATTTAGCTTTGAGCCGCCGAAAGGGGTAAGCGTAGTGACTTTGTCAGGTTTGAAGTCGGTCAAGGTGCCATGTGCTAAAGCGATGATTACGTACAGCAAAAACAACAATAAAACGGCAAGTAATAGTTTGATAATTAGCACAGCATTTTTTTTCATTCGATATTATTTAACAGAAAGTCCTTCCATAAAAAAAGGGCGAAGTATTCGTTCGCCCTTAAATCTAGGAATAATTTTCTACTTATAATATTTTCCTCTTATCCCTTCCACACAATTATGTGTTTGTCGAAAGGATTGAGGGCTGTACCTGCGACTTCTGCTTCTGCCTCCAGGCGAAATTCAGATTGGATACCTTTTGATTTTTTTGCAACTGAAGCAAAAAAACCGCTGAGTCCACCTTTGTCCTGCATTCTGTCCATTGCAGATTTTTCTAATTTGAATGGCATCTTAAAGTTAATAACTTTTTCTTCTTCAGGATAGACCATAAAAGTCTCGTCCAACAGAATTTCTCCTAGCAGGTATTCATCAGATTTGCTTGTTTTACCTCGGCCACGGGTATATCGTTCATACATTCTGATCTTTATCCCTAAAATTTGCTGCGTGTTCATTGTGGTAAATTTGATATCACCTGTCACCAACTCATCTGCCTTAAAAAGATCCTCAGCTGTATTCAACTCTACTTTAACTCCTTCTATACCAAGCCACTTCTTTACTTTTCCAAAAACCATTTTTCAAAATTTCATTAAAATTAAAAATACTAAATCAATTTTATACTTTTTGCAAGGTATATCAAAATTAAACGATAAATCGTTAAATTGTTACGACTAACGGTTAAAACTTTTGTCCTATCCCAGAATTTAGCTAATTTAGTCCAAAGAATTCTGTTCAAATAATAAACCAAATTATATTATAATAATGAATCTCATAAAATCATTTAAGTGCTCTATTGCAATTTTGTTACTTGCTAGTATTTTTGCTTGTAATTCCAACGATGTACCTGATGTAGGTGATATGGAAATTGAAGGCCGCGGTGAAATAACAGATCAAACACTGATCGTTTCCTACACTACAGCTGAAATAGACGATATTTTAGATGATACAGGAGATCCATTGATTGGAGCGCTTACGCCAGCCTACGAGATAGATTTGTATAAGGTGGTGTACAAAACGGTGGATGTGAAAGGAGAAAACTTAACGACTGCTTCTGGTTTAGTCGTAGTACCTAAAAACGTTGGTGCTCCTTCTGGCATCGCTTCCTATCTCCATGGTACAACGCTTAAGAAAACGGATGTTCCTTCCAATCTATCCTCTGAGTCTAGAATAGGAATTATTTATGCTTCTATTAATGGATTGGTTATGGCTTTGCCAGACTATTTGGGACTAGGAGATTCCCCTGGATTCCATCCTTATGTTCATGCTCCATCTGAAGCATCGGCAACTATTGATATGTTGCGAGCGACCAAGCACCTATGTGCTTCTATAAACATTGACTTAAATGAGAAGCTATTGTTGTTTGGCTACTCTCAGGGAGGACATGCCACCATGGCCACCCATAAAGAAATCGAAGAAAACTACGCTACGGAGTTTACAGTTACTGCATCTGCCCCGTTGGCAGGCCCATATGATATGTCTGGCTATCAGGCTGATGTTTTTATGGTTGATGAGGAGTATTCCTATCCCTACTACTTGCCCTACGTCTTGTTGTCTTATAACTATGCCTATGATTTGTATGATTCTCCAAGTGAGTTTCTAGCCGCTCCTTATGATCAAACTATCCCTCCTTTATTTGATGGTACAAATACAGGTAATGTTGTAAATGATGCGATGCCAACCTTGGCAAACGATATTATAATTCCAAGCGTTTTAAACGACTTTAGATATAACTATTCCCACCCTCTTAGGAAGGTACTCCGTGAAAATGACCTGTATGATTGGACACCAAAGGCGCCAACATTTATTTGTCATTGTGAAGGAGACGACCAAGTTAAATATGAAAATGCTTTGGTTGCCTATAATACATTTATCACTAACGGCGCAACAGATGTTCGATTTGCAAACAAAGGAAATTTAAATCATAATGATTGTGTCGCTCCTTGTTTGCTAGAGACGCTCAACTTTTTTAGTGAGTTTTTAAACTAGTTGAATCTTCCTACGGTAATATTTGAATCGCTATCCAATCAAAACTTGATCGGAAGGTACCACTACTACTGTTGGTAGAAACCCAGCATTGTGTCTGAAAAACTAAGTTAGAAACCTTAGTAAATCCACAAAAACTGGCGTCCATCGTATTACCGTTCACAGAATTGTAATTATAATTCCGCTGAGTAACTATTATGTGAGGTGGTGGACCTGAGGCGTCAAACCCATAGGTAGATAAATCAATTACGGCTTCATTCGTATTTGCATTTGGACCAGGTACATTTTGGCCGGAAGCTACCAATACTTTTGAGTTGATTACTGCACCTACATCCACGCTTCCTCCACTATCTGACAGGGAAATCACTCCATTGGATTCAGATATTGTTTGAAGTTCGTTTTGGGGATCTGGATCATTGTCAGCAATGCTGCTTAAATCAACAAACACCCCATTCCCATCCTCATAGATGGTCAGTATAGTACCTGACAACACAACACTATCTACATTGGTATCTATTGAATCTCGAAGATCATTGATAAACATAGAGTTGTACAATAAGGTGTCCGCATTCTCATACAAAACAGTAACGAGACTATCCGTGAAATTTTGATTCACAAAAAAAGTGTCGGTATTCGCTATCAAATAACTGAAGCTTGAATCAATAAGAAACGACAAATCGACACTAGCAGGATTTCCAGATTCTATATAGGTAGTTAGATTGGTCCCTGTCAATATCAAACTATCAATGTTTTGACTGTCCTCGCTCAACGTGCCTTCATTGTAGAGGATAGAAATAAAATCAGAGGTATTTACATATTTCACAATACCGGTGGCAGTATTAATCATCAAGATGGAGGAATCTCCTACATTGTATGCGTTTAGCCCTTCAATTCTCAATGGGCTATCTCCCGTTTGCATTGGCTTAATATGAAGGGAATTTGTAGGTAGGTTGGTCCCTACTCCAACATTTTGTGCAATTATATTAACAGAAAAAAATAAACAGACGAAAATAAAGATTCCTGGTTTCATTAGTAAAGATTTAATAGGTTAGTTATCAAAACAATGTGGCTACTTACAAAGAATAACAAATATAAATATTATTCGATATAAAAACAGCCGAAGCATACAAATGATCTAACTTTTCTATTTACTAAGAATCTTGGTTGTTGTGTTATTCTTGTAGAATACGTTTGATAATTCTCAGTTTGTGGGAGTATTTGCCTAATTCTTCATTGTAAATTCCTTGGTGGTCCAACTTATCGATTCTTACTTTTCCAGATGCGTGAAGAATTTGTTGTTCCTGGAGAATAAATCCTACATGGACAATTTTCCCCTTTTTATCTTCAAAAAAAGCAAGATCTCCAGGTATAGCTTCTTCAATAAAGTTGACTACATCTCCATGTTCGACTTGCTTGGAGGAATCTCTAGCCAATTGATACCCTAGCATTTTGAAAACTACCTGAACGAAACCAGAGCAATCAATACCGAATGGCGATCTACCGCCCCACAGATATGGAGCATAAAGATATTTACGGGCAATTTTAATTAGTAACTCTGAATCCGGTTTTGTTTCTAGGGGGTTAATGACTTGACCACTGTATGTAAATTTCTGGCCATCAAGCTTTAGGTTTAACCCGTCGTACTCTGGCAAGGTACAACCAAGTGTTATTGGAACATAATGATTGTTAGTCATCGCTCCTTGGACCAATTCCAAACAAAACGAACAGTTTTTTTGTGCAGCAGTGTATTCTTTTGCAGATAGTTCTTTAGATTGGTTGGCACTGATCCAACCTTCATATCCATCCAGAGTGCATCGAATCTTTATCCACTTCGGTTTTACAGAAAGTACTTCAAATACCTCCCCAAACAATAGTTGAGAAGTCATTTCACTAAGGTCAGAAGGCGCAGAACGCACAGGCACAATACTTAATGGACAAATTCCGTATTCCATTTCTAAATTTGGTTAACCCCGGATAATTTTGTTAATAACTGGCTCAAAGCATTAACCCCGGTTGAAAAAAGGGATTAAAGCTAAGAAATTATTACGTTTTTACTACTTTAATTTGCGAAATCGTTTGTTTTTCGATGTTTAGCATTTCTATTTTATGCAATAAACTAAAGTCCCAAATGCATTCAAAACCGATCTATAAGAACAAATAATATAAAAGGTGCTGGTATTTTAGCTTCGCTTTTAAGGGTTTACAACAATTAACATACTCTTAGGCAACAACTTAGGCAGATATATCGTATTTATATTGTGGAATCCCTTTAAAATTCTATTATATTTACGCGGTTTTTGATAAATCAGTTTACTGAATAACAAATAATGAAACAATTTTTTACGTTCGCACTTATATTTCTGACATTTGGCCTGTTTGCTCAAGACAAACATTTCACTCAGTTTTATGCCATTCCACTTAATCTAAATCCAGCATTGACAGGAGCCATGGGAGGCAAATACCGCGCAAATGTTATCTACAGAAATCAATGGCAAACCGTATCCCCTACTCCCTACAAGACCATCAGCGGATCATTTGACATCAAACTTCCTATAGGGTTGAAGAAAGCAGATGAAATTGGTGCAGGAATGTTGTTCTATTCTGATAAAACGGGAACATCCAATTTCAACTCCAATCAAATTGCACTTTCTTTTGCCTACCATAAGGCACTAGGACTCAACAAAACCCAATACCTATCCATCGGATATCAAATGGGAATAGCTCAACGCGCCATTAACTATGAGAACCTAACTTTCAATGATCAGTTTAATGGAGTAAGTGGATATACCATAGGAACGGGCGAACAATTACCTGAAAATAGTTTTTCTTTTGCGGATCTTTCTACCGGGCTTTATTTTTCTTCAAAACCTGGAGATCGACAATCCTTTCAAATTGGTTTGGGATTCTATCATGTAAATCTTCCTGATGTTTCTTTTGATAAAGAGACCATTGATCGTATTAGTCCAAAAATGTCTATGCATTTAAGTGGCCAATTCCCAGTGAGCCATCAAATAGATATGATCCCAAGATTATTAGTATACTATCAAAGCCCTCACCTGGAAACAAATGTAGGTGCAAATTTAAAGTTCATACTTAGTGATTATACAGGCGCATCTTTTTATCTGGGAGCATGGGTACGCCCTGTTCTTGATGTCAAAAGCTCCTTTGGAGTTGATGCCATTGTATTACTTACTGCTCTTGAAATCCAAAGCGTCCGAATAGGGTTGAGTTTCGACGCTAACATTTCATCCCTCATTCGCTCAAGTAAAGCGTTTGGTGCTTTTGAGATTTCTTTGTCCTATACCGGGCAAGATGAAAATTCCGGAGTAACCTGCCCCACATTTTAGCACCAGCTAATATATTTTGTCTTCAAAATAAGACGCCAAATGACACAGTCCTGTAATTGTTTAATGATAATGCGATGAATATTTAATATTCTCATGGTTATTAATTAATTTGTCGGCTAATTCATATTATGATTGGTAGACACGTTTTTATAGTAAATCGGTCTATTGATTTATGAGCAAACACACTGACTTCTAATTTAAACCATCCTTTAAGCCAATTTTAGAAATGCGGAACTTATTGATTTTCATTTTCTTAGCCTTTTCAATGACATCAATTGCGCAACCGGCAAACGATGATTGTCAAGGTTCTATTTTTATTAGTACTCCTGACAATTTTTGTTCAGCCATAGATGAATACACCAATGTTGCAGCCACTATGACTGCTGGGCTTGGTGCTCCTACTAGTTGTGCCCCACCTTGGAACGGAGACCAACGAGACGTCTGGTTTACTTTTGTAACTCCACTAGGCGGCTCTGGAAGCTATGACATCGAAATTAACGGTAATACCATGATGCAACCTCAGGTTGCTATTTATCGTGGCGCATGCCCTGTCATTGTAGAGTATGATTGCGCTTCTTCTCTTGCTGGAGCTACTGATGTTTTGTTAAGTGTTACCGGTTTAGATCCTGGTACTCAATATTGGATTCGAGTCAACGATTGGGCAGCTGCAGGAACAAATGAAGGTGACTTCCAGCTCTGCATGGAGGAGTTTTTCCCTCCTGTCAATATGATAAATGGTATGTCTTCGGCATGTACCGGAACGCTATATGATAGCGGCGGACCAATGGCAAATTACGGACCAAATGAACTTTTAACGTATTCTATATGTCCAAACGATGTACATTCTTGCATCGTTTTTGACATTACGACCTTCGATATTGAAACCAATTCAGATTTTTTGACTTTCCATGACGGTCCAAACGCATTGTCGCCGATTGTAGGTCAAATAACTGGTATAGGAGGAAATCAAACAATTGAAGCGAATAGTGGATGTCTTACTGTTGTATTTAGCTCTGATGCATCTGTTAGTTCTGCAGGTTGGGTAGCAACTTGGGAATGTACTACAGCCCCTTGTTCTCCAGACGGTAGTGGGATCATGCCTCCTGATGTTTTTGATTGTATGGGAGATATTTTTGATAGCGGCTCAGACACCACAGGATATTTAAATAATGAAAATTGGAACTATAGTATTTGTCCAAATGTACCGAATGGGTGTATTATTTTGACACTTGACAACTATGATACACAAGCAGGTATTGACATTCTATCTTTCTATGATGGACCAGATGTCTTTTCCCCATTAATTGATCAGGTTTCAGGTTCTGGTGCTGGTGCCACAATTATTGCTGGCAGTGGTTGCTTGACGGTAGCCTTTACCTCCAATTTCCTTCTACAAGGAAGCGGTTGGTCAGGTAGTTGGGAATGCACGGTGGATCCTTGCCCTATTCCTACTCCAATAGACATTACAGTTGGAGTTCCAGATTCCGTATTGATAGAAAATATTTCTTCTCCAGAAGTAATTATCTCAAATGTTACCCTAACCTGTGATGCACTAGCCTATGGTGTCTTTAATGTTCCTGGACTTTCAGAAATTGGAATTCAGAGCGGGATCGTTTTATGTACTGGAGAAGCGGCAGAAGCAGAAGGCCCCAATACAATTGGAGGAACAAGTACTGATCTTGGTCAACCAGGAGATCCACTTATTGATGTATTGGCAGCTCCTGATTTATCAGAAGATGCTTGTATTCTTGAGTTTGATATTTATGCTGCTACAAGCCAACTTTCATTCAACTACGTAATGGGTTCAGAAGAATATCCAGAATGGGCTCCGCCTAATAGTATTGGATTTAATGATCTTTTTGGTTTCTTCATTTCAGGACCAGGTATTGTAGGAGAAAAAAATATTGCTTTACTACCAGGTTCAGCAACTGCGGTTTCGATTAATACGATAAATGCAATAACAAATACCCAATACTACAGAGATAATACTGGAGGTGTAACGGTAGAATATGATGCATTTACAACAGTATTACAAGCACAAGCTACAGTTATCCCATGTGACACTTACCACCTAAAATTAGTTATTGCTGATGTAGGAGATGGTGCATTTGATTCTGGCGTATTTATAGAAGCCAATAGTTTGACAAGTGGTGTGGCCACAATTGTCCCAACCTTCGATTTTAGCCCAGATTTGGAATTTACAATTGAAGGATGCGCCGAGGGTTCTATTACCATTGAATTGGATTCTCCTCAGTCTGATACTACAGTTATTCATTTAGATCCATCTGGTTCAGCAACAAATGGAGTTGATTACAATTTGCTTCCTGATTCTATAGTATTTCTGCCTGGCACTACCTCTATTGATGTTCCATTTTCTCCGGTATTAGATGGAATAACGGAAGGAGATGAGTTTGCAATAATTTACCTACAGCAAATTACCAATTGTGGTACATTTGTTTATGATTCTGCTGTTGTAGAGATACACGACGCAGTGGAAATTGAATTTGGCCTTGGTGCTAGCTCAGGAGACACACTGACTATTTGTAAAGGAGATTCTATCCAATTAGAAGGTTATGGTGGTATAGATTATTTATGGAATCCGAATACCGGTATTTCAAACGATACTATTTTCAACCCAATGGTTTCTCCAGACAGTAGTACTTGGTATGTGTTGACAGCGGGTGTTGCTAGCTGCAATGATTTTGACTCCCTGTTTATTGAAGTCATTGATATAAGTATAGATATACCACTAGGTGATACAATTGGGGTTTGTGCAACGGCTTCTCTTGTTCAATTACAATCAGAACCGAATGAGGAGGGAGGAATTTATGCCTGGACTCCTGGTCAATATATAGTAGACTCTACACTGCAAAACCCGCCAGTGATGCCGGATACATCGATTACTTTCTTTGTAAGCTATGAAGTCGAAGGCTGTTTTGCTTCTGATAGCATACATGTGCTTGTTGATGTTGGTGTTCCTATGAATCTTATTGCGGATACGACAATTTGCGCAGGCGAAGCAGTAATCTTGGGGGCTACTCCAAATGGAGCAACCTACACCTGGACACCAACTACAGGATTAAGCAATCCAAATGTTGCCAATCCTTTAGCTGTTCCAACAGAAACAACTACTTATACAGTGACTGGTTCTGATGGTAATGGAAATTGCGTAGTAACCGAATCCGTAACAATAACAATTAGCCCGGGTATCACTGTAGATGCAGGACCAGATCAATCTTTATGTGAAGGAGAATCTGTGCAGCTTACAGCAATAACTCAGGATGCTGGAGATTTCCTCTGGGTTCCAAGTGCAACACTTGATGATCCATTTATTCAAAATCCAACAGCAACACCAGATACTACTACGACCTACTATGTCTATCTTACGGATGGACCATGTGAGACAATTGATTCTATGACAGTAACCGTAAATAGCGGTGCAGGTCTTATCGTACAACCAACACAGACGATCTGTATTGGTGATGCGGTTTCTATTGGAGTAAATCCTTCTCCTGGCGTTACTTATACTTGGACACCGGCTACTGGTTTGGACAATCCAAATTCTCCGAATCCAACAGCCTCTCCTACAGTAACTACCACTTATACTGTCACAGCAAATACGACCAACGGAAACTGTACCTCAGAAACAATGGTAACGGTCGAAGTACTACCAATACCAACAGTTTCTGCCAGTCAGAATATTACAATTTGTGAAGGGGAAAGTACGTCATTGAGCGCTACTGGAACAGACGGAACTACTTTTACATGGTCGCCTGCGGGTAGTTTAAGCTGTGTAACTTGTGCAGACCCTGTCGCTTCGCCCAATCAGACAACTACTTACTATGTGCAATATGCCAATTCAAATTGTGCAGATATTGATAGTGTTACAGTTTCAGTAAATGGTGGTTTCCAATTGGATATCGACCCTGCAAATACTACAATTGCATTAGGAGACACTGCGGCATTGACAGCAATAATTACACCTTTAGGCTCCAACCCAGTAGGCTCTGTATCGTTAGACTGGTCACCGAATATTGGGATTTTGGCTACTTCTGGATTAACCACGATCGTCTCTCCTCCTGAAACTACTACTTATACCGTGACAGGTACTTCTGTTAGTGGATGTGACGCTTCTGCAACTGCAGTTGTTGAAGTAGTGCCGCCACAATATGGTGTTCCAAATGCATTTTCTCCTAATGGTGATAACCTTAACGATATTTTCACACTAGAATACAGTGGTAATATTCTGATCGAAGAATTCAAAATATTCGATCGTTGGGGAGAAATGGTATTTAACAATGAAGACTCGATGGGCTGGGATGGTAAATATGAATCTGTAGAATTACCACAAGACGTTTACATTTACCATTTTGTTCTACGTCTAGGAGACGGAACTTTGGAAACATTAACTGGTGATGTAACCTTGTTGAGATAAATTCTTAAAAAATAGTTTTAAAAGCCTTTTCCTTAATTGGGAAAGGCTTTTTTGTTTTTAATTGAGGAATTCGTGTCGTTGGTTGTTCCAAAGTGTCCCTTTACCCTCTACAAAAAAGTCCCTCTGCCTAACCAATAATATATACTATCATGCTTCTTTCTATTATTAAACCTTTATTTTAGCAAAAATTAAAACATCAGTTATATGAATAAAGTATTCAAAAATGCGGATGAGGCGATATTCGACATGAAAGATGACTCTGTGCTAATGCTAGGAGGTTTCGGTTTGTGTGGAATACCAGAAAACTGTATTTCAGCGCTAGTAAAAAAAGGAACAAAAGGATTGACTTGCATCTCGAACAATGCAGGAGTCGATGATTTTGGAATTGGTCTAATGCTGAAAACCCGACAGGTCAAAAAAATGATTTCTTCTTATGTTGGGGAAAACGCTGAATTTGAAAGACAACTGCTGTCAGGTGAGCTGGAGGTAGATTTAGTACCTCAAGGAACGCTGGCTGAAAGAATACGAGCTGGTGGTGCAGGAATACCTGCCTTTTTTACCGCAACTGGTTTTGGAACAGAGGTAGCAGAAGGCAAAGAGGCCAGACAAATAGACGGCCGTTGGTACATACTTGAAACAGCGCTGAAAGCAGACTTCGCTTTGGTGAAAGCCTGGAAAGGAGACACGCTCGGTAATTTAGTTTTCAAAGGTACCGCTCGCAATTTCAATCCAATGATGGCCACCACTGGTAAAGTAACCATTGTAGAGGTAGATGAATTGGTAGAACCTGGGGTTTTGGACCCAAACAATATTCATACTCCAGGCATCTTCGTCCAGCGAATTTTCCAAGGATCCAACTACGAAAAACGTATTGAGCAGCGGACTGTTCTTTCAAAAGAAAACTAATTTAGACATTCACAAAAAGACGAAATAAATGGCTTTAGATAAACATGGAATCGCCAAACGTATCGCTAAAGAAATGCAAGATGGATATTATGTAAATCTTGGAATCGGCATACCTACTCTTGTAGCAAACTATATTCCCGCTGGTATGAATGTCTATTTGCAATCTGAAAATGGATTGCTGGGAATGGGCCCGTTTCCTTATGAAGAGGACGTAGATGCAGATCTAATCAATGCCGGTAAGCAAACCGTAACAACGTTGCCAGGAGCCTCTCTGTTTAGCTCTTCAGAAAGCTTTGAGATGATACGAGGTGGTCATATTGATTTAACCGTCCTTGGGGCCATGGAAGTAGCGCAAAATGGAGACATCGCCAATTGGAAGATTCCAGGGAAAATGGTGAAAGGAATGGGTGGAGCAATGGACTTAGTTGCTGCTGCAAGAAACATCATCGTCGCCATGCGTCATACCAACCGAGCTGGCGCTTCTAAGTTACTAGAAGTATGCAGCTTACCGCTAACAGGCGTAAACTGTATCAAGAAAGTGGTTTCAGACCTGGCCGTACTAGAGATAAGGGATGGAGCATTTCATCTCCTGGAAAGAGCTCCTGGAGTAAGTGTTGAAGAGATAAAAGAAAAAACCGCTGGTCAACTTATTGTTTCAGGGGATATTCCAGAAATGGAAATTGACTAACCAATCAATTACAATCATTGGATTTTTGTAATTTAAATGGAGTCTTGTACTCTAAAGACGACTACCTTATTCGGGCTGCAAATCGAGCATTTTCCTACGGTGATGGCCTATTTGAGACCATCCGGATGTTTGATGGCCATTTGCCTTTTTTGGCGGACCATATCAATCGCCTTCAACAGGGAATGGCACATCTGCATATTGATATTCCTGAGATCTTCACGCTTGGGTTTTTAGAACAAGAAATTAGAAAAATTGGTTTTGGGAATTCCGTTATACGATTGACTGTCTTTCGGGAGGATGGTGGACTGTACACTCCTACCAACAATACTCCTAGCTTTTTAATAACCACACGAGAAATTGATCAATCTAGATTTTCGATAAATGAACAGGGTCTAAACCTTGGGATGTTTGAAGATGAACATTTAGCCTGCACTCCCTTATCAAATTTTAAGACTTGTAACGCACTTATCTACATACTTGCTTCTCAATATTGTGAAGAACAAGAATTGGATGATTGTCTATTGAAAAATGAGCGTGGTCATCTGGCAGAGGCAACTAGCTCCAACATCTTCATTGCCAAGGGTAAAAGTGTGTTTACTCCTTCGCTATTGGAAGGTTGTATCGATGGTGTTTTGCGTAAGCAGATCATAAAAATCCTTCAAGACAATGGTCAATCCATTATCGAAAAATCGATTTCCAATACTGATCTGCAGGAAGCAGACGAAGTATGGCTGACCAACAGTGTGAGAGGAATCCGATGGGTAAAATCATTTCAAGAGGCCACCTACCAAGATACTATGGTCAAGGAAATGCTCCTACAACTCAACAAAATGGTAACGTACAGTTAAGACTTAACCTCCAGCAACTCTACATAAAAAATCAATTCTGAATTGCCAGGAATCTTTGGAGGACTGCCTGCCTCGCCGTATCCAAGACTTGGCGGTATAAAAAGGTATGCTTTTCCTCCTGGTTTCAAGAGTTTCAATCCTTCATCCCAGCCTTTGATCACCTGCCCTTTACCAACAGCAAATTGAATCGGGTCCCCTACTCTAAAGGAAGAATCAAACTCTTCCCCTGAAGTCAAATGACCGGCGTATTGTACACTTACCCCACTTTCATTGCCTGCTTGCAAGCCTGATCCTGGATCAACTATGATATATTTTAGTCCAGATTTAGAGGTTTCTACTTTCAGATTTCCAGCTTTGTAGTCGGCGGCTTTTTTCGCCACTTCTTTTTTCACTGATTCGTATCTGGCAGCGAAGGGTGCGCGTTTGGCTTTCATTTCTTTTTCTCTGGCCCCCGCTTCCGCTTCTTGTTTTTTTCTTGATTCTCTAATTTCCTTTTCTACTTCGCTTTTAGGAACGATTTTATCCAAACGGATTTCGAAAACACCGACATCTCCGGATTGAAACCCCCATTCAGGACGCACTTGTGTTTTCATGGAGTCATATTCTATTGCCATCTGCATACTGTCTCCTTGCGCCATCGAGGCTAGCGCTTCTAAAATTGGGTTCTTCAGTTTTTCTACTTCCAGATTTTCAGGTGCAATTTGCATTCTGAATTCTCGTCCAAGAGCGATAGAAGAATAAACCTCAGTTTCTCCTTTCTTTAGCTTCAAAGTATAGACAACACCATCACCGGGGTTTGGCAATTTTCCTTTGGTGTCTACCTCTTTTTTCATTAGGCGGCCCAATTTGCTAGGGGTAAAACTGGACAACATAAATGCTTTATCTTTTAAAACCAGTTCTTTATCTTTCAAGCCTTTTAGTGAAATATCGACATAAACTAGATCGCCTGCTTCATAAGTGGTTGGTAGATTTTGACGCACTGAATCTTTGTGTCTGACCATTGTCATACTGTCCCCAACAGACATCATGAGCAGCATTTCTCTTAAAAAATTGCCATCGTCTTCTAGTGGTACGGTCAATTCTATTGGATCAATTTTTTCTCGGGAGGAAGTTACCAAGGAGTCATTTTTTCTGAAGTCCACGTGATAATACACCTTGTCTCCCGGATTTGGTTTTGTGGTCCCATTTTTAATATGGTGTTTATAAACCAACCCAGAATCGGAGGTCGTGTATCCGGCTATTCCTCCTTCCTGTTTGCAAGAATAAAAGCTTAAAAAAGCCAGGAGGATTAAAAAGGTTAAATAGCGCATTACTAGTGTATTATATTGTTAATTAGGAATTTTAAAAATCGAGTGGCTTGTTCAGCTCTTCTTCATATCCTGGTAAAATGTCTTTAAATTTTTTGATGGTATCACTGAGGGAGAGTTTCGACATACCACCAGAAGCATTTCGATGACCGCCACCACTAAAATACTTAGAGGCGATTTCCTGTACTGAAAAATCACCTTTTGATCGAAGCGACAGTTTTACGAATCCCTCACGTTCTGTAATCAATGCCGCACAGCGCATTTGCTTGATTCGCAGTATATAGTTGACCAACCCTTCTGTATCGCCCCGCTGGATTCTAAACCGTCGGTAGTCTTCCTTTGTCAGGATGATCATTCCAGTATTATAATCATAAAGCAATTCCAATCCCCTTGTCAGACAATGGCCTAAGAGTCGAAGTTGTTTAGCCGTTTGGCTATTAAAAATTTTATTTTGTAGATCAAGATCGTCCACTCCCTTATCCTTCAATTCTGCAACAATTCTGTACAATTTGGAGGAGGTACTGTATCGGAATGATCCGGTATCGGTTATTATTCCAGTGAGCATACATTCACCAATGATCTTGTCTATCGTTTTTGTGTCCTCCAAAAGCTCGATAAAATCGTAGATCAATTCACAAGTAGAACTTGCAGAGATATCAGACAAGGTATAATCTGAAAAATCCTCAGGATCCAGATGGTGATCAATCAATATTTTAGGCACTCCTTCTTGCTCCGCGATCTTTTCTCCCAATTTATCAATTCGATGAAGTGCATTAAAATCTAAACAAAAAATAAGTTCGGCTTTCTCTATTTCTTTATTTGCGGCTTCTCCTTGTTTATCATGAATCAAGATGTAATCCGCTCCTGGCATCCATCTAAAAATTGGTGGATATTCTGAGGGGAAACAAACTGTCGCCTCATGTCCATACCGCGATAAATAATGAAAAAGGGCCAAGGAAGACCCAATTGCATCACCATCTGGATTTCTATGAGATACGATAGCGACCTTTTTGGGTGTACTTAACAGTTTCTTGAGATCTTCAATGTTATTCATTTAGGGAAATTACTAGCGTTAAATCAAATTTGACTACGAATGTGACAAAAAATAACGATTTAACCAAAAAATCAAATTGCATATATCAAAGATTAATTTTGTTTCCTTACTTTTGCACCGTTTTTATGATAGACTTGATAGAGAAGCTGAATGACCTTGGTTGCCAAATACTTCAAAATCGAACATCTGTCAATGTTGTAATTTGAATATTAATATAAAAAAATAAATAAAAATGGCTGGAAACAGAACACTTACAATGATTAAGCCTGACGCAGTGCGCGGAGGACATATTGGTGCAATCTTAGCACACATCAACAAAGCTGGATTTAAAATCGTTGCTTTGAAAATGACACACTTGACTACTGCCAAGGCACAAGAATTTTATGCCGTGCACAGTGAGCGCCCATTCTATGGAGAATTGGTTGAATTTATGACTTCAGGTCCTATCATCGCTGCAGTATTGGAAAAAGAAAATGCAGTTGTTGATTTTAGAAAAACAATTGGTGCTACAAATCCATCAGAGGCAGAAGCAGGTACTATCCGTGCTTTATACGCTAAAAATGTTGGAGAAAATGCAGTACACGGATCAGATTCTGACGAAAACGCTGCTATCGAAGCAAACTTCCACTTTTGTGGAACAGAAATGTTTTAAGCATTGATCAAGAATTTTATAGAGGGCATTATTTTTATTGGAATAGTGCCCTTTATATTTTTATCTGACCTTCAAAAACCAACGTTGCAGGCCCACACAACCAAATATTAGAAAATCCAGATTTCCCAGGCGATAGTTTTACAGATAATCGGCCACCTTTAGAATAGATGGGTATTTCTACTGGATGTTGGATGTCCGTTTTTATGGCATGCGCAATGGCGGCAGCCGTTACCCCGGTCCCGCAAGAAAGTGTTTCGTCTTCTACTCCCCTTTCATAGGTAGATACAAGAATTCCATTCTCCTTTGGAGAAACAAAATTGACATTAATTCCATTTTCTTTAAAACGGTCGCTATAGCGAATGGCCTTTCCTGCTTGATAGACGTCAAAAGACAGTTGATCTTTGAGAAAAGTAACGTAGTGCGGTGATCCAGTATCCAGCACGTAATGATCCTCATTGTCCTCAACATCCAACACGTCATTCATTAACAGTTCCACAGTACCACCTTCTTTGCAAGTGGCCTGATGTGGCCCGTCAATAGCTAGAAAGGAAGCCTTCTCCTTGATAATTTCCAAATACCTGGCGAAAGCAACGATGCATCTACCACCATTTCCACACATACTACTTTGCCTACCATCTGCATTGAAATAAACCATCTCAAAATCGTAACCTGCCTTGTTTTCTAGTAATATTAGTCCATCTGCCCCCACGCCAAATTTCCGATCGCACAGATTTGCGATAAGTTGATGATCGTCGTGATTGATGAACGGTTTTCGGTGGTCAATAATTACAAAATCATTCCCAGTGCCTTGGTATTTATAAAATTGAATCCTCATTTGATTTTTGTTGAATCGATGACTGTTGCTTCGGAAGCGGGTTGAGATTTTTTCATTGGTTCTCCAGTAGTGATGTCTACTTTTCCGGTTTTATGCCCATACCAGGTAAGAGCGCTCATAAAAACAATCAAGAACAGTCCAAACAATGAAAATTTCCAACCCCACATATTACCGATGTATTCGTCGTTATCTTCTTCGTTGGTTAATCTTTTTGACAATTCTTTAAAATCCATTTCTAATAATATATTTTGGCAAAAATAAGCATATTTCTCCTAGGAAAGCGCCTGTTTTTCAAGCAAAAAAAGCAAAAAGATGGTTTAACATAGTTTTAACTCAAAAATTGGAGAAAATAAGAGCAACAATCCCAAATTTGACGTATTTTATCGATTGATCTAAATTTCAATCAAAATCATATGAAGAAGACGGCATTCGTATTAGGTATTTCTATACTAAGTTCTTTGTGTACTTTACTTTTATATAAAGCTTTTTTTGAGCAAAAACAAGTACAACCAAAAGTTGTCAATAACACGGATCAGCCTTATGTTGTTAAAACAAATTTTAACACCATTGCACAAACCAACACTAATAACCGATCGGCTTCCCCTACCAATTTCACAGAGTCTGCAAAACTAGCTGCTCCAGCGGTGGTTCATATCCGAGCACTATATTCCGCTCCTGGTGGAAGGATATTTGATGAACTTTGGGGACGTGATGGAAATGCAGAAATCTCTTCAGGATCTGGGGTAGTGATATCTTCTGATGGATTTATTGTTACCAACAATCATGTGATAGAAGATGGTGACCGATTTGAAGTTACTTTCTCCGATAAGAAAAGCCTTGAAGCAAAAGTGATTGGAAAAGACCCATCAACAGATCTAGCGCTAATAAAAGTAGAAGGTAATGGGTTTCCGCATTTACAACTCGCAAATTCAGATTCTGTACAAGTAGGAGAATGGGTACTCGCCGTAGGCAATCCTTTTAATTTGACCTCTACTGTCACTGCAGGTATAGTGAGCGCTAAAGGTAGAAATATTGACATTCTAACTGGTGATTATTCTATTGAATCCTTCATCCAAACGGATGCAGCGGTCAATCCTGGCAATAGTGGCGGTGCACTGGTAAATACAAAAGGGGATTTGATTGGAATTAATACCGCAATTATTACCCGATCAGGACGGTACGAAGGCTATTCCTTTGCAGTTCCTTCTAATCTGGTGAATAAGGTTATTTCTGATTTATCAGAATTTGGAGCAGTACAAAGAGGGTTTCTTGGTGTTAATATAGCAGATATTGATCAGGAACTATCTGAGCGACTCAAGCTTTCAAGTATGGATGGCGTATATATCAGTCGCGTAAACCCTGGAAGTGCTGCAATTGAAGCAGGATTGAAGGCAGGAGACATTATCACACACATCAATGGAAATAGTGTAAAAAGTACGCCCGAGCTTCAAGAACAAGTGGCTCAATATCGGCCAGGGCAATCAATCGAAGTATCTTACCTTAGAGATGGCAATCCCAAAAAAGGGAATGTGGTTCTAAAAAATAAAAACAATTCTACTGAACTAATATCTAAAAATCAATCGATCCTTCTAAAGCAACTAGGTTTCGACTTAAGGAATTTACATAGCAATGAGCAACGACAACTCGGCAAAAATGGCGTCTATGTACTAAGTATTATGCGTGGATCAAAAATAGATCGAACGAATATGGAACCAGGCTTTATTATTACAAAAATAAACGACGTAGCCGTCACCAAAGTAGAAAACCTAATTAAGATTCTTGAAAAAACCGAAGGCAAAGTAGTTTTGGAAGGTATTTACCAAAATTATGACGGTGATTATTTTTATGCATTTGCGAAATAGAAGGAGGATACAAAGTCATTATTTTAGAGTAAGACAAATGGCGTAGGAACGAATTATTCGTTCCTACGCCATTTGTTTTTGTTGGCCAATTAGTTGCCTCTATACTATACGTTACTACATCCTTAAGTTACATACCAGTCTTGTTTCTATTATTCCAAGTAATACTGCGATCTTCCGCGTCGCAAAAACCATCCATGTTTACATCTGCTTCTAGATAGCCTCCTGTATTGCGTAAATTCCAGGTAGCGCTTCTGTCTGCTGCATCTATTGCGTTATCATAAGATCCATCCCCTGACCAAAGGACCAGTCTATTGCCAACTGTGTTCTGATTTCCTGGTGTTGCAATAGGATTAACATTACGAATAAAATCTACCACGCCATTTATAGTGGTGGAAAGGCCAATAGTGTTTGCAGAATGTACTCTAAGGTGATTTCGGTGCCTTATTCCTACATAATAGTCATCAGGGCCAACATTATCGAATCTCAATAAAGAAACACCATCGGTATCGACTACTCTACCGTTTCTTTTCAGCAAAGCTGATCTTGTTGCAATGATATTTGTTGGATCGTTCTTATCGCACAGATCAACAAAAACCCAGTCTAAAATTGCATTTGGTCCAGTTGTATTAAAAACGGTGGCATCAACTATTGTTTCACCTCCAGGGTTATTAACCTGTATAAAACCCAAACCAGTATATGGTTCATTGGCAGGTAGCTCATTGTCAGAGCGCAAATCATCGTTCATTAGATTATTAGCGGGATTAAATGGCCCTTCTAACAGTACACGGATGTCAGCCATCACATATGCTTGAGGAGCATTCACTACCGTCAAATTGCCGTTGGCATCAAATGGATCTGACCATCGGAGATCGGTGTAAACGTTTGTTCCCGATAAGGTATGCATGAATGCAGTGATGTTTTGCCGTTCCTGCGCAGTGATGTTTAGGCGTTGTGGATTACCATTAGGTCTCAGTCTTGGATCAAGATTAGGAACATTGTTTGGGATTACATTATAATGATCTAATGCATCATTAAAATCAAATACACCTCCCCCAGGAGCAGATCCAATGTGCATGAGCGGTGAGTTTAGATCTCCATTCGCATTAAAAATATCACGAAGTGAGGGCGACCTTGTATTTGTAGGATCCGGTGCACCTGTTGTTGAGACGATCAGACCATTATTTCCTGAGTTTGGATTTATATCAAATTCTGGTGCGGCATGACAGCCTTGGCATCCTAATCCTCCACCGACTCTTTGACCAGCCCCATTAAATTGTGGAGGAGCGAGGAACAAATTTTTCCCCGTGTTTTCTTGCGGAGTAAAATTTGGAAAGGGTTGATTTAGGTTTCCTACCTGAGCTAATCCTGCATCAAACTTAGCATCAAACGATTGAATACTTCTGATAAACTGAGCCATTGCTAGTTGCATTCTTTGCTCTGTAATCGTAGCATCTCCAAACATCGCAGTAAATAGATCAGCATAATAAGTTGTCTCTTCCATTTTTCTGAGTAATGAGTCTATCCCAGGAGCTCCGTTCGCTCCACTAAATCCCATTTCAGAATGATCCTGAATTGGTTGAGTGGTTTGTTCTTCCAAAGAATTTGCTCGTTCATCCCAGAAAAAATTGTCTTCATTTGCAAATCTGGCATTGACCAATCGCATGGAATGTCTATCTGTGGTGCCATTGACACCAGTACTTAAAATTGCAGGATCACTAAACGCAAATTCTTGTTGATGGCAAGTAGCACAAGCTATAGTGTTACTTGTAGAAAGTTTTTTGTCGTAGAATAACACTCGCCCTAATGTTGCCCCAATATCAGTGATTTGATTGTTATTGGGTGTATTGTCTTTATTTATATATCCTGGAATGGGTTGATTGGCATAATTGTCCAAACTAGGCAGATCAATAATTGACAAAAGGCGGTCGGAGATAAATGCCGTAGAGCCAATTACGACCAACAACAAAATTAATTTGAGCCTAGGTAGAGAAGCGTGCATAATGTTAAATTAGAGCGTAAATAAAAAAAGTCTATTAATTACATTAATAGACGACGTTTATTCTTAAATCCTTCGTTTTTAATATTTAAGGAAGCTGAGTTCTGATTTTCCTTTCTGTTCCCAATTGAAGTTGGTTGTTACACTTACTATAAACGTTAAAATGTTTTGCGTAAGTAGAAGGAAGGAACTATTCAGATTTATTGTTTAATACAATATAGCAGTGCTACGTTTCTTGGTCGAGTTTCTGCTCCTCCACTATTCCCTGAATCAAACTGTACAATATTAAAGGTGTGTGAATGACTGCCTTCGGAAGAGGAGTTAAAAGCGGCAATATTTAACGTATGCGTATGATCTCCAGTGGTGTTTGTATAAACATTAGGACCTGGACCTAAGGAGGTGTCCTGACCATAGCCACCAGCACCTCCTGTTTGGTCGTAAAATGCTCTTCTTATTGTTGGTGTAAAGTGCCGATGGCTACCATTAACAGAGGTAGTCGTGGAGGGAGGATCAATGCTGTGGCTATGCAATCCAGATGAAATGGTAGTCGCGGAGGGAGGATCTACTGTATGACTATGAGATTGTATTTCTTCATCTTGCCAAGAGCCTAAGGCCCTTCCAATATCAATTCCTCTACCATCATCTAACCCCCTCACAAATTCTCCCCTTAAATCAGGAGTACCATTTTGTCCATCAGCTTTTATCCACCCCGAAGGACATGTATTCAAATTAAAAGCCCCAACTAGTCCCGTTGGAATAATACTTTGTAAATCAACTGTTTCATTGCTTCCATTTTCTATGCCTATTGATAATATTGTCCCAGATAAACCAGACCCATTTATGTTTTGATTATCTGTTCCGTTTTCATCATCTATCCATGAATAAACTCCGGTTCCATTTGTAGATAAAATTTGTCCAGGTGTTCCTCCAATTGGCAATTCTATTTCGTTGTTAGGGTTGGAATCTGCATCATTTACGCCATCTTGAAGAGTTGATAAGTCTACTGTTGTTGAATTTCCGTCTTCTATTTGAATTTGTAAAGAGGTTCCAGTTAATGTTGCTCCGGTAAGATTTTGATCGTCGCTACCTGCTCCTGATCCAACTTGAACCCATTGAATTCCATCCCAATAAAAGAAAATCAATAAATCTTTATCATAAACAAACATACCATTATCGGTATTCACAAGAGAATTCCCTAAGGTTGTTCTAGCGATAGTGGTTAATCTAGGAAAAAAAACACCTTTATCATCGGATGAAACATCTAGGATCGAATTTGAGTTAGGGGTTGCTCCTGTGTTATTAATGGATACTCCTTGAGAAAAAGCAACGATAAAACTCAATAGAAAATAGAATAAAAAAATAGACTTTATCATTAGAATGCATTTTTTTGATATAAACAAAAATCTACTCAAAGTTAAACAAATAAACATTACCACAAAGCCACAACTATAGTAGTCTGCACACTAGATCATTACTAGGAAGAAATATATTTAAATAAAAAAATACTAATCCTGTTATATAAATTGAAAGGTAAAATATTGAACAAAAAAATCGTCTATTAAAATAAATTTAATAGACGACGTTTGATTGATTCTTAAATACTTCCCTTTCTTTTATTTAGGGGAGCTGTGCACTGATATTTCTATTGTTCCAAGTGATACTTCTATCGGAAGCACTTGTCAAGCCATCAAGATCACAATCCGATTCTAAATATCCAGCTTGGTTTCTGGAATTCCAAGTAGCACTTCTGTCGGCTGCATCTATACTTCCATCTATTTGAGCATTTCCAGACCACAATATCTGTACTCCAGCAACAATTGCTGCAGCATTTGTTCCGAAAAGTGGGATGGACTTGAAGTCGACTGTTGTCGTTGTTGAAGACATTGCAAATGTATTTAAACTAGCAACTGGAAGATGGTTTCTATGTCTTACAGCAACATAGTAGCTTCCTGAAGCCAATGTGAAAGCAACTGGATTAATACCGTCAACATCCGTTACCAAACCTGTAGGGTGAAGTAATGCTGCTCTTGTTTCCAAAATACTAGTATTGTCTGCACCATCTCTCAATTCTACTAGTACCCAATCAACAATAGAATAGGCATTTAGTACTCCTATAGTTACTGCCTCCGAACCAGAATGTATTCCTAACGCTGAATATGGTTGGTTTAGGGGGACATATCCTTGCCCACTAAGACTTGCAGAGGACATTTCTCCAGTTCCGGAGTCATAAGGCCCTTGCAGCATCAAGTTTGGAGAAAGCGCAACTCCTCCTGCTTGTACATCTATATCAAGATTTCCAGTAGCACACAATGGCGTAGATTGAATTGGTGAATCCATCGGGTCAGGAGAGGATACAGGAACTGAGTTGCTGTCTCCTTTTGTAGCTGGTATTGGTACCCCAAAATCACAAACCTCATAGACAATTGTCGTGATAGGTCCTGTGAATCCAGGATCTGAAGTAAAATCAATGCATCCTGTAGTCGCGTTATAGACAGCGGTACCTTCTGATACTGGAATATTAGTAATAATCTGAACGGAATTTTGATCAAGTGGACCATCTGGGTCTGAATCGTTTGCCAATATACATTCAGGGGTTAAAACACCTGGAGGAGTGGTATCTGTATCATCTACAGTGACTGGAGCTGTTCCGCACATTGTACAATGGTTGTAGTTACCGTAGGAAGCCTCATTGCCGATATATAGCGCATTGTTAAACTTTTCTCCTACAAATGTAGGAGGGAAATCTTCTGGTGCTTTTGTATGCCATCTCAAAAAGATACATCCGGTCGGATCAAGAATATCAAGCGACAATCTACCAACTGGTATATAATTGACTGCATCTACAGGGTATCCATCACCACCACTAAGTGTAATATTATAAGAAATAACAGAATCTGCGCTTCCAGTCAAGGTATGTGTTTCGTACAAACTAGTAGTAGGAGGCGAATTGGTCGATACAATGCCACTGATAAGAAGCTCCTGATCAATTTGCGGATTTCCTAAAGACGTTCCAAAGGAAAATCTAAAATTCATATCGGAAAGATTGAACTCTGTTGCGGCATCTTCTGCTCTCAATTCCACATCAAAATATACCTTCATCGCGGAGCAATCCACTTGATGAATTTTGAACCTCAAATCATAGGTTCCATTCTGACCAAATGTTGAAACTGAAATACTTAGTAAAAGAAAAATTATTAATATTGAATTGTAAATTTTTGAATTCATGGTAATTGTTAGTTAAGACTTAAATGGAGGATGGTAATAATTTATTTTCAAGCAGATCTAACGCAAAATAAGAAAAAGCGTTTTAATTATTACATTTATTTAGAACTGATATTGTATAGTTTTATTTCTATTATTCCAAATTTTACTACGATCTCCAGCATCGGACTTCCCATTTAAGGTACAATCACTTATAATATAACCTAGTTGATTTCTAGTATTCCAGGATATACTCCTATCTCCCCCATCAATACTGTTGGAATAATCAATATCTCCTGTCCACAACATGTATTTGCCATCAAAAAATCTTCTTGCATCTCCTTGGCCAGCTAAAATTGTTGTCCCAATTGTAAAGTCGATGGTATCTCTTGTCATGCTAAGTGGATGTGCACTCTTAGTCAAAACATTCAAATGATTACGATGTACTATACTTACAAAATAGTTATCTGGTGGCGTTTGAAACATCAATTCTAAGGACCCATCCAGACCCCTTATCCATCCATTTTTATCTAGCAGAACTGCTTTGGAGGTCACTACTTGTAGGCTGTCATTTTTGTCTCTCAATTCAACGAGTACCCAATCTATTATTTCTAATGAATCCAGCATATGATAGGTAGTAGTCTCTTGTCCAACATAGGAACTAACTGCCGAATAAGGCTCATTTAATGGGATAAGACTATCCTTCCTCAGATAATCATTCATCGATCCTAACATTTTCTCATAGGGTCCTTCAAGAATCGCCCTAAAACTTGCAATTAGTGTTTCATAATTTACGTGAATGAAGATAAATGCGGTATCACAGGTTATACCAGGACCAGGAATTGACCCAATAGGCGGTACCGGGTTAGATGGAGAAGCAGTATTACCATTTCCATAACTTGAAGGAAAAGAGGTATTAATGTCACAAATTTCGTATTGAAAAGGAGTTACATCTCCTAGGAAATTAGCAGCAGGAATAAAATAAACTATACCAGTTGCTTGATCCAGAAAGGTAGTTCCTTCAGTAACAGGAGGAACAGAAACCAAGTTTATAGATAAAACATCCAGCATATTTTCCGGATCCGAATCATTTTGTAAAACATTAAAACTAAAAATTTGTCCGGGGACTGTTGATACAGAATCATTCTCAGCAATCACATTTTGATTGATACAAGCTTCTATGAGGCATTGAGAATAATTATTAAAACTCCCTTCTAATGCAGGATACAAATTGGATTCAAATTTTTCACTAATAAAAGTTACAGGATGGATAATTGGGTCCGCACTATGAAATTTTAGGTCAACACATTCATTAACATCAAGAATATCGAATTGAAAACGCCCAACTTTGACATAAGTTTCATCATCTAGTGGGTAACCATCTCCCCCTACCAATTCAATATTATACGAAACGACAGTATCTCCTGATCCAGTCATAGTGTGTGTTCCATAAAAACTAGAAGTGGCTATGGGAGTTACTGTACTAACTATTCCACTAATTGTCAACTCTTGATTTATTTGGGGATTGGCAAGGGCATTCCTATTAAAGGAAAATCGATAATTCTGATCAGCAAGATTAAATTGAGTAGCCGAACTCTCTGCACGAATTTCAATATCTATCAATATTGTATTAGCTATACAGTCGATACCGGAGACACTAAATCGAAGATCAAATTGGCCGGATTGCCCTTTTATTGGGTTGATAATAACCCATAGTAGGAATGTTAATACAAATGCGAGCTTTGTATTCATAATGAAGTTTGGTTAGTCAAAGAAAGATGCCTAGAAAGAAATTATATACAATATCTTTCATTTAGTAAAAACCTAATAACATTGTATTTGTGTATTGGGGCGTGAAATACTTTAGGTTCTGAACTAAAAATAAGAAAAATGGTTGTCACTTATTGTATTTTTTCGAAAAATCCTTCCTTATTAATAAGTTCTCATGATATAGATAGTTGTTAACATTGATAGGGATTAATGTCTTTTTTTTTACTAAAATAAGTAACCTAGATCAACTTCTTGCCGAAGTACAATTGGTTACTTTCGTTGTTTGACCTATATTTGTTCAAATTTTCCTTTTATGCATAAAATTATTACCCTTGACGAATTTGTTATTCAGTCCCAAAAAAGTAATCCCTATGCCACGGGAGAACTTTCTAGTTTGCTTAGAGATATTGGACTTGCGTCAAAAATCATTAGTAGAGCAGTAAACAAAGCGGGTCTAGTAGATATAGTTGGGAAAGCAGGACAGGAAAATGCTTCGGGAGAGACCGTCCAGAAATTAGATGTGCTTGCTGATAATGTTTTAATTTCCTGTCTGAAAAATAGTGGGCAGTGTTGTGGGATTGCCTCTGAGGAAAATGACGATTTTGTCCCTATCTCGGACGAACATTCAAAAAATGCAAAATATGTGGTATTGTTTGACCCACTTGATGGCTCAAGTAATATTGATGTGAATGTTTCCATCGGTACTATATTTGCCATCTACAGACGTACCAGTCATGGCGAAATTGAGCTCAAGGACTTTACACAGAAAGGCCATCAACAAGTAGCTGCGGGCTATGTCGTCTACGGATCTTCCACCATGATGGTTTATTCCACAGGAAATGGGGTAAACGGCTTTACACTTGATCCATCTATCGGGGAGTTCTGTCTTTCTCACAGAGACATCAAAATTCCCGAAAACGGGAAAATATATTCCGTAAATCAAGCAAACTATGCCGTATTCTCAGAAGAAATAAAAAACTATGTAAAACACTGCATGGATAAAGGCTTTACTATGAGATACATCGGCTCAATGGTTGCCGATGTGCACCGTACGCTAATAAAAGGCGGCATTTTCTTCTATCCAGCTACCTCCAAATCACCAAAAGGCAAGCTAAGATTGCTCTACGAATGTAACCCAATGGCCATGCTCATCGAACAAGCAGGGGGCAAGGCTACAGACGGCCATCAACGGATTATGGACCTAGAGGCCAACGAGCTACACCAACGAACTCCAGTATTCCTTGGAAGTAAAAATCTGGTAACGAAAGCAGAAGAATTTATTCAGGCCCACAATTCAATTACTTCCTAAAAGTATTTTCATGCGCATTATCTTTTGCTTGTTGCCATTATTTCTTTTTATTGGCTGTACATCTGACAATTTTAAACCCAAGTCTAGTTCAGATTTGAACAACTCCACTACCCTTTTCGTAGTAAAAAAAGACAGCAAATATGGGTTGATCAATCGGGAAGGAAAAGTAATGCTGGAACCCAAATATGACATTATCAAGGAAGCATCCGAAGGGTTTTCTGCGTTTTTGAGCAATGGAAATTGGGGATACCTAAATGATCAAGGCCAGGCGATTATTGCACCAAAATACAAGGCCGCAGAACAATTTTCTGAAGGACTCGCTCCAGTTCAAATAGATGGTAAATACGGATTTATTGATCCTAAAGGAAACTTGAAAATTGAAGCAAAGTATAAGCGAGCGCAGCCTTTCTCTCAAGGACTTGCTGCTGTTGCTGATGAAGAAAATTGGGGATTCTGTGATCATTCGGGTACATTAGTGATCCCTCATTCTTTCAAGCGGGCTTTCTCCTTCTCAGACGGTTTAGCTCCGGTCTCTACTCGTGCCGGATGGCGATATATTAACCAAACGGGTAAATTTGCATTCGAGGCAAAATTCGATCGCGCCTATCCATTTTCAGAAGGGATGGCGGTAGTCTCCAAAAACCGTAAATGGGGATTTATTGACAAGCAGGGAAAAATAGTTGTTCCTGCAACTTATGACCGAGTGCTTGACTTCAAAGAAGGGCTAGCTCCGGTCCTTAAAGATAAAAAGTGGTATTACATTGATGAAAATGGGAAAACGATGATCACTGGAGATTACCAATCTATCCATTCTTTTTCTGAAAATCTTGCTGGCGTACTGATAGACAAAAAATGGGGATTTATTGACAAGCAAGGAAAAATCGTGATCGAGCCACAATTTGCAAAGGTTTTCTCCTTTAAAAATGGCCGTGCAAAAGTACTGACAGCAAAACAGCAAACAACTATCATTAATCCTGCGGGAGACATTCTATTCCAATAAATAGATTTCTAGCTTCCTGCTACATAGTCTTTCAAATATTGAAAGTGGCTTCCTAGTTTTCCGTTCTTGGCGACTGTTGCACGTTCTATCACTTCGCTGTTCTCTGAATTAATCAGTTCGGACAAAACACTAGCGATAAATTGTTCTCCAAAAGATTCAGAAGCATCGCGGGGCATTTCATTCGGAAGATTGTCTATCGTCATCATATCGACCACCCCTTCCTTGTGCAAATCATCCACTTTTTCCGTCTCAACATTATACCCGAACAATGGATCTGCAATCGTAGAAGCAAACAAGGTGGAAGGAATAGAAGATACAGGAGCAATATCGCAAGTAACATCTGCAATAACCGATATCTTGAAATCTGATTTTTTCATGTCGGCTTTCGAGAAAAATGCCGGCGCTTTATTATCCCAATAAATCCCATTAATCAATAAATCCGTCACCTTAGTATATGCATCAAACTGGGACTTGTAGGCTTCCGGGTTTTTATAAAAATCACTATTCTCAAAATCAAGCCCCTCCTTATGTTCTACATAGTCTTTGCAAGCAAGTTGGGTGTAGACTGCTTCCGCGTAGTCGTTGGATAAAAATTCTTCAGGAGAAACCCTTCGAATATTCATATGATCTAACACTTCTACTGCTCCGGAAGCGACTCTCCCAGTACCAGTAACAACCGTTTTGAAGGCAGGAAACTTTAGTTTTTTGTAATGGTCTTTTGCTTCAGCATAATCTTTGCAATCGTTCATTCTTTTTAGTGAAAAACTGCCAGTTCGGGCACCGTAGGTCATTATACCGTTGTGAGCGCCTACTATTCCTGCAAAACGGCCAAAAGCAATCAGACGTTTTCCCTTTTCATCGGTCAGTGTTTCGTAATCGATCAGTCGGATATTTTTTTCTAGGATAGCGAGTAACAATTTCCTGTTGTACGCCTGTTTTTTTATGGTGTGGGAGAAAAACAGGTAGGTTTTATTGGGAACTAACTGGTCAATTGGGACTTCTTTTACGCCCATCAATACCTCGCAATCGTCCACACTATCTACGACATTTATTCCCTCGTCAATATACTCCTGATTTGAATAACAACGACCATCAGAACGTTGTACCTTCATATCAACTGCATATTTATCAAGTATGTAAGCGCATTGAGTGGGGATAATTGGTACTCTCGAATCTGGTGGTACCTTTCCTTCCCTGATTATTCCTATTTTCATTAAGACAGATTAAATACAAAAAAATGATTGTTGACGGGCAAAAATAGACTATTCAATGGTAGATTCTAAATTTTTCGGACTTTGATCACATAGGATTGCTTTATTCTGTTAATTATCAAGGGGAAAGTCAGTCAAATATTCTGTACATTTGCAGGGTGGAAATTCATGACAAATACATGCAAAGAGCCTTTGAAATAGCGCTCAACAAACAAAGTACTGTTGGCCACAACCCAATGGTTGGATGCGTTATCGTTCACAATAATAAGATAATTGGAGAAGGCTGTCACGAATATTACGGTGGCCCACATGCAGAAGTCAATGCCATAGCCAGCATTCCTCAAGATCAGCACCATTTATTGCAAGAAGCCAGTTTATATGTTACACTTGAGCCTTGTTTCCATTATGGAAATACCCCACCCTGTGTAAATTTAATCCTCAAACATCAAATCCCCAAAGTCTATATTAGCTGCATAGACACCAATCCAAAAGTCTCTGGACAAAGTGTTAAAAAGATGAAAGACGCTGGGATTGAAGTTTATGAAGGAATATGTGAAGAACAAGGGAAAGAGTTTATTAGGAGGTATATTACCCTTACGGATAAAAAACGTCCTTACATTATCCTCAAATTTGCCCAATCAAAAGATCAGTTTATAGGAAAACACGAGGAAACTATTTGGCTCACAAATCCAATCTCCAAGCGGCTCGTTCACAAATGGAGAAGCAAAGAAGCAGCAATTCTTGTAGGAACAACCACCGCCGCTGTTGATAATCCCCAATTAAATACCAGATTGTGGGAAGGAAATAGTCCGACAAGGATTGTCTTGGACAAAAATGGTCGATTGGATAACACGCTTCACCTTTTTGATGGATCTACTCCAACAATTGTTTTTCATGAAAATGCTGAAGTTCCTAAAACCACTAAAGGAATCGAATATTCCAAAATCAATTTTAACGACAAATTAGTTGATCAAATCTTAGAAAAATTATTCGATAAAAAAATAAAATCCTTGATCGTAGAAGGTGGAGCACAAACCCTTGAAACCTTTATCCAATCAAATCTTTGGGATGAAGCACGAATTTTTACAACTCAACAAGAATTAAAAGAAGGCATCCCCGCCCCCAAAATTAATGCAACCCCCATCTCTGAACTAACCATAAAAGAGGATCAGCTAATCGTTTACCGAAATTTTGAAGCCCGATGAGTGATACCTATACCACCATTGGAGCACCAACTGAAGGTGACTTCAGAGATCGAGGCAGCAAATTCTTAGCTTACGCCTTCCGTGTATTCAATGAAGCATCCGTAAAGGAGTGTCTGGAGGAGGTTAGAAAAATACATCCTAAGGCCAGGCATCACTGCTTCTCCTACAGAATTGGACTAACAGGTGATCGATTCAGAGCAAATGACGATGGTGAGCCTTCTGGCACTGCAGGAAGACCGATACTTGGCCAAATAGATAGTATGGGATTGTCTAATGTACTCGTTGTTGTGGTACGTTATTTCGGCGGCACAAAACTAGGTGTTCCAGGTTTAATAAATGCCTACAAACTAGCAACTAATGACGCATTATCTAAAGCGAAGTTAGAGGAACGAACAATCGACCACCTCCTTCACCTATCCTTCAATTATGGGGAGATGAATGACGTCATGCAATTAGTAAAAAAATCAAGTTGTGAAGTGCTCTCTAAGGATTTCGGAGCAGAACCAGTGATTCAAATTGCTCTCCGCGCAGGCGATGTACCTGAATTTAACAGTAAGGCCGAAAAAATCTCTTCTTTGAAAGTCAAGCAAACAGGTACCCGCTAGCGATTGATCAAGAGTCTGCACTGCCCAACTCTCCGGTTGTTGTCTATTAGCTGGACGATGTACCAGCCATTTGGCAATTCACTCACATCTATAGGATCAGCATTGCTTTGGATTTGTTGTTGTCCCATCAATCGTCCGGATACATTATATATTTGAAGCATTGGATTTCTAGGAAAGGACTCCACATCAGCCAACGTAAGATACACTTGATTGCTTGCTGGATTTGGGAATAACTTCAATTCATTTTCCTCATAGATGTTTCGAACACCTGCATGTATTTTTTCCTCAATTTTAACATCATCAATAACCAACAGAAACTGGAATGCCTCAGAATAACAATGAAACCCAAAGTGATAAGTTCCTGATTTTGTTGGTGTAAAGGAAGCCGTACCTTGGTCAAATTGCTCATTGCTTATTGTATTGTTCTTAAAAATTGGAGTAGTTTTATTTTTAATTTGTTGCGTTGTTTCTCCTGCAAATACGTTCAATTTTTCTGAGGTACCGAAGCCTGTGTCCACTTTTTTGAACCAAAAGGAGAGGTCATATTCATTGCCAGCGATCATTTCTATTTGGGGGGTAAATAGCCAATCGTCAGCGTTTTCAACTGGATTGTAGCTCATGTGAGCAGCGTTTGGAGGTGTTCTTGCATATTCTACAGTAGACTCATCCGTAATTATCTCCCAAAAGGCAAGATCGTTATTCTCATTTTCGAAGGTCCAACCAGTAGGTAGTTGTTGCCTACCAGAATAAAATTCGACCTCATCGAAATTTTCTATATATGGAAATTGATCAATCTGGGCAAAAAGGTTGGAGCACGCAGAAAGCGTTAACAGAAATATCCCGTTGATCATATCCATAGCGAAAGGTTTAGTTGTTTGACGCCAATCAAATAGACTATCCCCTACTATAAATCATGGATTAACAGATTATTAACCTGGGTGGCTGTTTTTTATATAATTTTAATGTTTCATTAAGGTTCTATCACGATCTCAACGATTCCTTCCCGATCTCGAAAAGTTTTGAACGATAGTTCAAAAAAAAGGAAGGAACCGCAACGGCAGGAAACTCAGTAGTATCCATCCAGGACGATCCATTTAAAAAGGGAAGCTGGTATTTAGAATTATCTAATAACTCGCAAGTATTAAGTCGAGTCCTGCATTTGATCTCTCTACCTAAAATCACTGTGAAGCAATGATGGCTCCCTCAAAATCCTTCAGAAAACAACCCTAATTCTTAATTACTTTTTTAGTCGTAAAGTCTTTATCTAAGTGTATGGTAATGAAATAAATACCTGCATTAAAATTTTCTAAATTTAAGGTCTTATTGTAGATTCCGACATGCTGGCCCTCTTCTAGCCTAATTAACTCTTGTCCAAGAATATTCTTAATAGAAATTTCAAGATCAGCGGCATGTACCAATTCAAAATTGAGGTGTAATTTATTGGAAGTCGGATTCGGATAGATAGAAAGATTATTATTCAATAATAAATCCTCCACCCCTACTAAACAGTTGACCACTCCAGAAATTGCAGTCGATTGCAAGCATCCCGAGCCATCAGAGAATACAACTTCCCAGCTAATTCCCTCCGCAATAGTTTCTCCGTCAGTATTGGGAGAAGAGGCAGCCACCTGATACATCCCATCTCCGCCGACTCCATTGGCAAAATCTACCACAATCTCATCAAGCATACAATCATAGCTAGCTGTAATCCCTGACACCGGCTCAGTTACCGAAATCGGCATGCAAACCAGATCAACACATCCATTCATATCAGTAAACTCTGCACAATAAACATTCCCATCATCAGGCAGCACACTACTAGGATCGCTGATGGACTGTCCTCCCATTGCAGGATCTCCTAAATACCAAACAAAAGTCCCTTGTGCACCGGAAATAGTTGCCTCATAACTTGTCAAATCAACCATCTCTTGGTCACAAGCCGTATTAAAAGTAATACTATCTAAAACTGGTAAGCTGTTAAAGGCAAAGTCTAAAGAAGTTATAGATGTACATGCGGTAGTTGCATCTTCGAATGTTACAAAATACTGGTCGCCAGCAACAGGAAATACTTCAAAAGGAGTGCTTACCAATGTTCCGCCACTCATCGGATCCCCCAAATACCAGACAAAACTACCTGAATCTGAAGAGATAATACTTTCAAGCAGAGTAAGATCTGCAGAGCTGCCAACACAGATCGGACCTTGTGTTCCTGGAGGAGTTAACGCGGGATTAGCTAAAACAGTATAGGAGGTGCTTGTGGTTGCAGAACATCCAGTTAAGGCATCCTCAAATTCTACAAAATAAACATCATTTGAAGTAGGAGTTACATCTGTTGGATCTGTTATTAATTGACCAGTTGTTGTTGGGTCTCCATCATACCATGCAAAAGTTCCAGCAGAAAGAATCACCAAGCCTTCTAGTTGAGTAAGATCGATTGACTCGCCAGCGCAAATTGGCCCTTGTGTACCTGGTTGATTAAGTGCCGGATCAGGGTAATTGTCAAAGGTCACACCTACTTGATTCGTGCAGCCAGAAGTTCCATCCGTAAATGTACCAACAAATACATCTCCGTCGTTTGGACTAGCAATGGCGGGATTGGAAACTGGTGCGCCATTATTATCCTCCCAGGCAAAAGTACCTGTCAATCCATTAGCAATCGTTGATTCAATAGTCGTTAAATCGAAAGCGCCGCCATCACAAATGCTCTGTGGAGGAACGGATGATAAAGCTGGTGGACTAGCGACTGTATAAGTAACCTCCACCTGACTAGCACACCCCGACGAATTTTGAAAAACAGCAAAATAGGTCGTTCCATTTCCTGGGGACTGATTGCTGGCGGCAGTGCTCGTAAGCTGCACAGCAAACGGATCCGTTTGCGGATTTCCACGATACCAGGTAAAAATCCCCAGAGAAGTTGTAATTGCAGTTTCTAAGGCCGTCAAATCAACAGTTTCTCCAATGCAAATTGAAGGTTGAGGTGGAATAGGATTTAAGACTGGTCCTGGAGTTGTATTAATTGTAATGCTGGTCGTGGCTGTGCAGGTCGGGTCTGCATTTGCAGTAAACAATACCCAGAAAACGGAGCCATTTGTTGGCATAGCCATTGTTGGGTCGCCAATTTGATTGCCCCCGGAATTTGGATCTCCATCATACCAGATAGTTGATCCCGCTAGATTTGAAGTAGGGTTTATTGACGTCAAGTCAAGAATTGTCCCATCACACACCGTTGTTTGGGTTGCTGGTGTTAATATTATATTTGGTAATAATTCATAAGTAATGGGATTTCCAACATCATTACAAGAAGGACAACGTGTTGGGAAAGAATAATCTCCTGCATAAAATACAGACAGGTTATAATCAACATCCGCCCCAAATGCACTGGAAACTTCCAAATACACCGTTTGAGAAAATGGATCGACGGAATAATTGACCAGACTATCATTAAAGTTTGAAATGCCTCCACCGTTATTGAACAAACCACTAATATCATCAATAGGATTGCCAATACCGCTCGTCTGATTTGCGGTAAAGTAGATATCAAAATTAGTGACACCCTGACAAAACACGAATTGTGGTATAGTGATCGTAGTCGAAGCAACATTAAACAAACTAGCAGAAGTCAGTGTGCCTGATTCCGTAAATAAGGGGGTAGTGTTATCTAGATCAAGACTCACAAATGGAGTGAAATAAAATGTACCAGGACCAAAATCGGAACCATTCGTGAAGCTCGGCGTATTCCCAGATAAATAAGGTCCAAGTATATCATTTGTATTTATAGCATCTGCTACTGAAGTTTCAAGATCGTTGTATGGATTGGTGGTGGACACTGCGTAACCTATGGCATAGCCGTTTTCCAGAGTGGTTCCGGTAGTGGACAAACTAAAGGACGCTCCATCACAAAACACATTGTCCGTTGGAGTATCGCCATTGCCAGCATCAGTCATACATCCAGCACACTGCACAACATAACTTCCTGTAGCAGCACAGCCAGCAGGCGCACCAACCACAGACACTGAATAATTGACAGTAACTGAAGGGTCGCCAGGCATCAAATTAGTGTTAGGAGTATTGGTAATGACCAACCCACCACAATTATCAATTGGACTAACTACGCAGCCAGCTGGATCAGGAAAAAAGTCAATGCCCAACTTGGGAATCGGATAAACAGTAACTAAGCCTGGCACAGTCATCATTGGACTAGTAGAAGGAGCAGCATTCGCCGTAAGGCAAGTAATTTCTGCTGAAAAAGTCTGGATCTCAGGTGAACATCCTTGACCTGTCTCAAAATTATAGTTGTAGGCTAGCACATTTGCACCAGGAATCGGTTGCCCATTCGCAAACCATTGAATGGAATAATCTACATTGATCACACCCTGGTCCACCGCCGCCTGAAGGATCACTAAATCGCCTTCACAAGCAGATCCACTCGCGCTAGAAGTAGCAGACGTCAGTCCCGGACAGGTAATCGGATTGCAACTGTTAGAAAAACTACCCAACGGCAAATTACAAGTAGTATCCTCTGAATTATCAATGCTTACGCTAATCGTATTTCCATTGGCAAATGGGCCAATGCGCACTAGGCCACCTGTTGACGGAACTGCACTCCCATCACTGCTAGCTATCAAATAACTAGTTGCTGAGCCAGGGGTAAAAGTCACATCGATATAAAAATTGTAAGGATCAGCAGGGTCACAAATTGCCAGGGCAGTCCCCATAGGTTGTGTACAGGTGGTACTTCCACAAGCAAATGTCTCAAAAAATGTCTGGTCACAGCCAGCCAACCCGTTCGAAATTTGAAAATTTATGGTATTACCATCTTCTGCAGCTGTACCCGTATAGGTATCTGTGCCTACATTCCCATTTACTGTAAAATTCGGGCATCTACCTCCTACAGTTATTATACATTGGCTGTTTAACACACTAGGATTTCCAATCTCCGGATACACCGTAACATTTAGCGGATTTGTGAATGCTCCGCAACCTGCTGAAGGAGAAATGCCATCATCAGAAACAATTCCTTTTATATAAAGTGTTACTGGATCACAACTTGTGTTTACTGGCAAACTAAAGGAGACATTTGTAGTACCAGACGCCAGGTAATCTCCTTCTCCTAAGTAGGGATCAAAATTTATACTCTCCTCATAAAACCATGCAATATTTTGTCCTGTTTGTGGTAAAACCTGACCAGTGGTGCTGACCTGAAACGTCGCCCCAGAACAAACATCCTGGCCGTTTTGTGGAGAAGAAGCGTTTCCTGCACTGGAAGTTGCATCCTCAATAGAAACATTGATATCAAAGGTAGGACGTTCTGTTTTTCCTGAAATATATACATAATAGGTGCCTGCGGGAACAGAAGTTGTTGTTACCACAGTTGTTCCGCAAGCAGAAGCTTCGATTACTGCGCCGGGGTCTAATTTTTGGCCAGGAGTTAAAATTGCCGCACCTGTTATAGGATTTGTGCCTGGTTCAGGGGGACAACTTACGCCACTTAGGATTGCGACATTATAATCATCTGCCCCACCCCACGCTGCTACCTCAGCGGTGATTTCATTACAGCTGAATGGAGCTACAATCTCATACCAAACGGAGGCTGGAGATTCTACTCCACAAGGAGCAGGTAGGTTGTTTGTTGTGTTTTGTAAACCGCCGTATATGGCACTTTCGCAGAGGCATCCTGTTGCATTTCCGGTGACGGTGCTTCCAGTTCCTGTCAAAGTTATGGATCGGGCGTCTCCGCAAAGGAAGCCTGGTGAATATGGGGAAGATTCAAAACAAATATCACCTGTTCCACCATCACTAGTGACCAGGTGTATCCAGTAGTTGATGTCATTTAGATCCAAGTTAATTCCAGCCTGTGCATCGACCACAGGATCTAATTGGGTTAACGTCGGAAGTGTGCTAGCAACGGCATAAAATTGCTGCCCGTCGACATCAGGCAAGACACAAAATGCATTTTCGAGGACAAACCCATCTGTACAGTTGATCTGCTGCACGGTGATTGCCGTTCCTGCCAGATTTGCGTTTACCTCCGCATGAATGGCGAAGGATGGGGGATCTGCACCAGCGCTTTTGTTTGGCCAATCCACCCATCTAAAAACGAGGGATCCATCATACCCGGGAATTGTTGAATACGGATTGGTGGCATGAATGTACATGTCATTGGCATCGCTGCCATTGCTGCAAGAAAGATCGGTGACCTGTCCGCTTGCACCTGCGCCTGTATTATTGATACAAACCGTCTGACAAACTGTTAGGTAATTGACGAGTGAGGCGCTAGAAACGGCTGTTTGACAATCTATTGGTTGGGGAGATAGATTTTGGAGAGGCTGTTCAGGGCATTGAGCGAATAGATTCGTTGTAAAGAAAAATCCTATTCCAAGTAGTAGTCCAATAAGCTTTTGATTCATCACATTCTAATTTTTATTGATTCAAAGTTATTCAGATGATTCGAAACACTATTCAAAATTCCATTTTTTTTTTAAATATAGAATGTTAACATAAATTTAACACGGTACAATCAAGGACTTAGAAGGACACTAAAAACACTGTAATTGCTGAGCAAACAAGTGTTTATTAGGTATAAATTAAAAATATCAAAACAAAACATCTGCAGTTCTTAGGGTTGGATTATATAATTCATTGTAAAATTCTTAATAATGTTGTAATTTTAGAAAGCTTATGAAATTTCTTTAAATGTAACACCGATGCATCCGAAAGTTTTTTTTCTGGTTTTATTTTCTACTTTTTCACTACTCCTTTTTGGGCAACAGTCTGACCTCCTACTATCTTCCTTACAAATGACCGCTAATAATTCGGATGAATTGATCATCGCTGAATCTGATTGGGCATTTTATTCTGATAAGGAAAATGCAACTGTATTCATTGATTTCGAAGAAATAGATGGAACTGCAACTCAGTTGGAAATATTAAGTGCAGAAAATGAGATTTTGCTTGCAGAAGATTTGACCAACATTCCAAATAATACCATTTATGAGTTGGATGTAGCATTTTTGAATTCTGGAAAATATTCCATTAGAATAAAAACGTACAAAGAAACGATCAACAAAACACTTGATGTAAAATAAAGATGTAAATAAATTAGTTTAGATTAAAAAATCCGAATCACATATTGTAATTCGGATTTTTTTATATCTGGATGTTTCCTAAATATTATCTTTTATTTGGGAGTAATATTAGTCATTCTAGAAGCAATATCTTCAACTCGGCCTTTAGGAATGGCGTTAATCAATTTACGAGTATATTCCTTTTTGGCATTTAGATAAATCTCATCTGCGTCTCCCATTTCTTCAATCACCCCTTTGTTCATAACAATCATACGATCACTCATAAACTTCACAACAGACAAATCGTGAGATATAAAGATGTAGGTGAAATTAAATTTCTCTCTCAGTTCGATCAATAAATTCAGTACCTGTGCTTGTACAGAAACATCCAATGCGGAAACAGATTCATCGCATATTATAAACTTCGGTTCTAATGCCAAAGCACGGGCTACACAGATACGTTGTCGTTGCCCTCCTGAAAACTCGTGAGGGTAGCGATCAAAATGGCTGGCTTCAAGACTTACGGTTTCTAATAACTCAATTACCTTTTCTTTTCGTGCTGCATCATTGGCAAGTACTTTATGCACCTGCATTGGCTCCATGATTGCATTGCCAATAGTCATTCTTGGATTGAGAGACGAATAAGGATCTTGAAAGATGATCTGCATATCTCTACGCAATGTTTTCAAATCCTTTTGATTAAGTTCAAGAACGCTTTTTCCTTCAAAAACTACTTTTCCGCCTTCTGCTTCTACCAGACGCAAAATGGTACGTCCCAATGTTGTTTTACCGCATCCCGATTCTCCAACAAGTCCCATTGTCTCTCCAGGATAAACTTCAAAACTAACATCATTGACCGCTTTTACATAGTCGAGCACTTTTCCGAAAAAATTCTTCTTGGAAGGAAACCAGGTTTTCAGATTGCTGACGGTTAGTATTGGCTCTTGAGCATACAACCTGTCGTGTCTAGCCTTTTGTTGTTCTGGTTTGATTTTCACGGATTCGATAACTTCCTTCATGGAAGCTTTTTTCTCTTCGATCAGTCGGGATCCATCGGGATTGAAAGTAACATTCATGAAATCACTTACCACAGGCAACTTGCTCATTCGGTAGTCTAATGGCGGCCGACAAGCTAGCAGGCCTTTAGTATATGGATGTTGTGGATTTGAAAAGATATCATATACATTGCCTTGTTCTACTATTTTCCCTTTATACATTACAATAACCCGATCGGCAACTTCCGCAATCACTCCTAAATCGTGTGTAATGAAAATCACAGATGCATCCATTTCTTCCCGAAGATTGCGCATCAATTCTAGGATAGTTTTTTGGACAGTAACATCCAGTGCTGTGGTCGGCTCATCCGCTATCAAAATACTTGGATTGCAAGACATCGCCATGGCGATCATTACTCGTTGTTTCTGGCCACCAGAAAGTTGATGCGGGTAGGCGCTGAAAACCCTTGGAGGGTCTGGCAGCTGTACTTTTGCAAACAATTCGAGGGTCAATTCTCTTGCTTTCTCTTTGGTAACATTTTGATGAAGTGTTATCGCTTCTGTCACCTGATTTCCGCAGGTAAAGACTGGATTCAGGGAAGTCATAGGTTCTTGAAAGATCATTGAAATTTCGTTTCCTCTATACCTTCTCATTTCAGATTCTTCCAATTGTACCAAATCTACTGCCTTTCCAAGTTCTTTATCATGGAAGAGAATTTGGCCTCCTACAATTTTCCCAGGTGGGTCTGGTATTAGTCGCATTGCAGATAATGAAGTTACCGACTTACCGGAACCTGATTCTCCTACAATTCCAATAGTTTCTCCACGATCGAGGGAGAAACTGACATTGTCAACTGCTTTAACAACTCCTGCTTCTGTGGTAAAATGTGTTTCCAGGTTTATAACCTCCAACAATTTCCTTGAACTCATATAACTATTTGGTTTAAAAGGATTTTTTATTGAATCACTTCAAGAGTTACTAAAAACAAATCATTGCGTAAATCTTGCAGCACAAATTTTTAATATTTGAACATAAGCTCTAAAGTTAATTGGATTTTAGAATTTATCAAAAAAATAAAGCACCCTTGCAATAACAAGGATGCTTATATATACTTATATTTTTGAAAAGGTAACCTAGTTTATGCCAGAATTTGTAAGTCTACATTTCACTTTCATGATTTGTGAAATTTCGTCTAAGTCCACATCATAAGGTTTGTACATGGCATCATTATCTGAAATCAGTCTAAGTTTCGTGATTCTATTTCTGTCTCTTATTTGCTGAATTCGTTTGGTAACTACTACGTCTGTAACTATAACATAAACAGAATTGTCTTTCAGTGGTTCGCCACGGTCCAAAGGCTCGCAAATAACGAGGTCTCCGTTGGTAATCGTAGGCAGCATGCTATCGCCGCTTATCTCAAAAGCGATCAAGTTCCCCTCTTGTCCAGGAATAGAAAACTTCTGGAGGGTTGCCATATAGTCATGACTTTCTTTACTCAAAGCATACCCAGCAACTGCCTTGTCCGGAACAAGCGTAATATTGTTTCTCCCTAGAAAAGTAGAATCGTCTAATGGAGCATGTCCTGACACTCCTTCCCCTAAAATCATTTCCTGACTGCAGCCAAAAACATAATTGGCATTCACATTATATATTTCAACCAGTTTATTCAATTGGTCTACGGTCACGTTGCGTTTTCCTTTTAGGATACTGTTGATGACATGATTGTAGGTACCTAACTGTTTAGCGATATCTGATTTTCCTTTTATTTTTCTTTCTCTTTCCAAATAGGAATAAATTTCTCTAAACTTCTGGTTAACAGTATTTTCTAGAAATCCGGTCATGTCAGGAAAATTTTATTGTTTGAATATTGTGACAAAAATCTAATCTTTGAACATTTTTGTTTTAATTTTTGTTCCTTTTTAAAGTTATTAAGAACAAAATTATGTAAAAACATGCCGTAAATATACAAAAAGTTTTTACCCCTCCAAAATTTGCCAGAAAATATATACCTTATGGGTGCACTTAATAACTTAATACCCAATTTTTATGAAAAATCTATTCATTCTTTGCTTAGGTTTGTTTTTGTTTTCCTGCAATCAGGAACCAACAAACAATGTAAATGAAGGAAATCCTGACGGCTATTTAGCCCAATCTATTGAAAACGGATTTCCAACAGTTGGACTACAAATTTTGGAAGCACGAGAGAAAAAGGGGATTTCGGCGGATGAATTGGCAAAGGCAATCGGCCTTTCTGATCAAAACGTAAAATCAATTGAAACGAATCGTGTAGTTCCAACAAGAGATATAATAGTATCTATCCAAAAAGTACTCGATACGGAGATCATTTTGGATGCGCATTAAAAAATACTATTAAACCCACATTTTAAAAGCCTGTAGAGTCAATTCTGCGGGCTTTTTTTAATTTTATTAAAAAATATTTGCCCTACACACACCACTTTTTTATTTAGTTGCATCTATAGAGTTGAAGATGGATGATAAATTGAGTAAATTTAATGCTAAGTAAATTAACACTAATAAAAAACTGTTTGACAGAACAAGAGCTCATAGAACAATGTAGGAAGGAAGATCGAAAAGCTCAGAAACTCCTTTATGAAAAGTATTCCCCCAAAATGCTCGGTGTATGCAGACGCTACATCAAAAGCCGGGAGGATGCCGAAGATGTGCTTATAGAGGGATTCTATAAAGTGTTCAGCAAGCTATATATGTATAAAGGAAACGGAAGTTTTGAAGGATGGATACGTAGAATTATGGTCAATGAATCATTGATGTTTATAAGAAAAAACCATAATTTTAAATTGACCGTCGAAATAAGTAACATAGAAGTAAAATCTGAGGTCAATGCGCAAAACGAGCTGGAAGCCAAAGACATACTAAACTTATTGGAGAAACTTCCTACTGGATATCGAACCATTTTTAACCTATATGTATTAGAAGGTTATAAGCATAGAGAAATTGCTGAATTATTGAAAATCAGCATTAATACCTCAAAATCTCAGTTAATTCTTGCAAAGAAAAGATTGAAAAGTTTAATTCAACAAAACCAATATCCTGAAGTAGGATAATATTAATATAATGGAAGAACAAGATAATTTATACGATTTATTCAAACACAGTGAGCACAAATTGGACGAGCGGCCGACACCAATGGCCTGGGATCGATTGGAGCAGCGGTTGGACAATCGTAAATCTGTGCACAAGCGATTGTTATTGCGGAATTACGCAGCAGCGGCCTCTCTCCTATTGGTGGTTTCTGTGGCAGTTTTCTTTGCCATCTCCGATTCGAATCCATCCGTTTCTCTTGTTAGCAATGCAAAAACAGTGGAATCCTTGGGAGATATTGCCTATGCTGAAGAAGCAAAACCTGCCAGACCAATATTAATGAGCCATAAAGAGAAAGTCTACTATTATCAACAAGATCAAATGCTTGCCTCCAAAACTGTCAACAAAAAACCAGGAAACAGTGCGCAGAGGGACGGAAAATTAGACACTGAAAATAAGGAAATCGCATTATTAGATAAAAAAGTGGAATATTCTACCAATTTACAAACGACCGAAACTACTATCCACTCTTTTTCTGTTCCAGATGTCGCCATGGAAAATAATCTTGATTTGATTACAAATGAGTTGCAGCTATCAAATAATGGAATTGCAGAAAACCTAAGTGATTTAGAGGAAATTGCAGTTTCTGAAGTAGCGGATGATGCTGAAGAAAACGGGTTAAAACAGAATAAGGATGAAAAATTAGAAGAAGTATTAGGCAAATCTGAAAAGTTTGAATCACCAAAAATAGCTCAAACAGCAGAAGAACCTCAAATGACCATGGAAACCATTGCCAAGGAAGATTTGCCAGTGCAACGGCCATACAAAGAAGAAAAAAGTACAGGCTACAGAAGCCAAGATAAAATAAGTACCTCAAGCGGTGCGATCACCCTAGATCAGGATGAACTCAAACAAGAACGGGCCATGGCTCAAGCAGAAAAAGCTAAATCCTGGAAACCAAAAAATAAAAAATCAAAAGCAGAGAAATCGAGTGAGAACTTTGATCGTGAAGAAAATGCCCCAGTAAGTCCTACAATTGCCACTTCAGAGCCATCAATGGTTGCTACTGAACGACCAGCACCAGCAGCTAGTGGCGACTTTGGCAATGAAATGGAGGAAAAAGCTGACGATATACCAAGGGACCTCAATCTCCAATCCAATCAAATTCAATACGAGGCGCAATCTGCTTCAAACTATCAGGCAAGTGCCCAAGAAATTGATCAGTTTAACTGGATATTGGGGAATTGGAAGGATGATACGGGGCAATCACTGGAGCAATGGGAGAAAACTGATGAACTGACGATCAAAGGACGGGGGCATTTTATTGTGAATGGCGATACTTTGTTTACTGAAGGTATGAAAATCAAGCAAATTGACGACAACCTTTACTACATAGTGGCCGTCGATGATTCAAAGTCGGAGGTCTTCTATAAACTGAAAAGTTTCAACAATCAGCTTGCCGTATTTGAAAATAGTAATCTGGAATTTCCAAATCAGGTGATTATTCAACAAAATTCAAATAATAATTTTACCACAACATTACAAAATAGTGATCCATCACAAATATCTGGTACTCAGCAAAATTATCTCCTAAACAGGAATGCAATTTCCAACGAGAAAGCTACTAGAAATTTACATCGGAGTTATTAAATTGTAAAAATCACTCCCTTCACACACCAAAAATATAAGGTGCTGCATCTTAGTAGTAAACAGCAACATTCAACTGCCAAAACCAAACAACTCTTAGTAGAGTACAAGGGTAGTGTTGCGTTTTAAGCATTATTATAATAGAAACTTCTTTTTCGACGAGCAAGCCTATAGATGTTTTTGTAGTAATACTGCCCTACATTTTAACACCAAAAATTTCAAAAAAATGAATCAAGCTAAAATTCTAATTACCTTTTTTTTACTAGGAATATTCAACATCTGTTGCACCAATAGTCATCCAACTCAAGCACAACAAGCTAATATTTTGTCCCCGCAACTTTTTGAAAAACAACCTAAGATACAGGTAGCCTTGCTCCTAGACACCAGTGGGAGCATGGACGGATTAATCAATCAAGCAAAATCTCAAATTTGGAAAATGGTCAATGAATTGGCCATTACCAAAAAAAATGGCCAGTCTCCTGATATTGAAATTGCCCTTTACGACTTTGGCAACAGCAGCATTTCTGCAGAAGCAGGTTATGTGCGTCAACACACTCCGTTTACCACTGACTTGGACATGGTTTCGGAAAAATTGTTTGAGCTTTCTACTAATGGCGGTGAAGAATACTGCGGTAAGGCAATTCAAGTAAGCACAAAAGACTTAAACTGGAGTGATAATAATGGTGATCTTAAATTGATCATTATTGCTGGGAATGAGCCATTTACTCAAGGACCAATCGACTATAAACAAGCTTGCAAAAATGCAATTACAAAAGGTATCATGGTAAATACAATTCATTGTGGAGATTATGACGAAGGAGTTCGATCTAGCTGGAAAGACGGCGCAGATTTGACTGATGGAAAATACATGAATATCAACCAGGACGAAGAAGTGGTGCATATACAAACTCCATTTGACACCAAAATAATAGAGTTAAACAACTCCTTGAATAGTACATTTTTAGGCTATGGAAGTGAAGGGAAAATGCGAAAGAAACGACAAGTAACACAAGACTCCAACGCGAGCTCTTTTGGAATAGCCAACGAAGTAGAACGAACAGTCGCCAAAACAACCGCCGCCTACAAACCAACCTCTTGGGATATCGTATCGGCTGCAATTGCCGAACCAGAAATACTGGAAGAAGCCGAAGAAGAAGCCCTACCAGAACAAATGCAAGGCATGAATAAAGAAGAACGCGTGAAATTTGTAGAAGAAAAATCGGCAGAACGCAAAAAAATTCAAGAAGAAATCACCAATCTAAATAACCAACGTCAAGCCTTCATTACCAAGCAGCAAAAAGAAAATGCAGAAGCATTGACACTAGATAATGTAATGATCAATACCATCCGAGAACAAGCAGTCAGCAAAAAATTCAACTTCGAAGATTAACAGATTAATTCGCACATATGCTAAGTAATTGTAAAGAAGTCACTTAGCAGATAAAAGAAAGGTAAGCTCATTTATTTGAGTTTACCTTTTCTTTTAAGAAAACTTTAACGCTACTATCCAAAATTATTTCGTCTAAAAGATAAATTGTAACGTAGAACTAGTATTTTTATAACCTAATCAACAAATACATGAAAAATTACTACCTCGTATTTTTGTTTTCCCTTTTCAGTTTCTCCTTTGGCGTAACTTCTTTATTTGCTCAGGTAAATATCCAAGACTCCATGGCTTTAGTTGCTTTCAATAAGCAATTGGACGGAGATAACTGGAACACTAAATGGGATTTTGCAAAACCTGTCTCTCATTGGATAGGCGTTCGGATAGTCGATCAGCGAGTACACAATCTTTCGTTGTATAACAATAATTTAGTCGGGCAAATCCCTGCAGAGCTAGGATCTCTTTCCGAATTGCGGTTAATAAATTTAGGTAGCAATCATTTTGTTGGAAATTTGCCAACTAGTATTCAGTACCTCGATCAATTGACTCGCTTATATATACAGGATAGCGAGTTGTCAGGCATTATTCCTGATGAATTGGGTTATTTGGACAATCTGACGCATTTTAGTCTTAGAGACAATAATATTGAGGGTGAAATACCTGCTTCTTTGGGAATGCTGTCAAATTTGAAAGCAATGTATCTGGATGGCAATCAACTTACCGGCTCGGTTCCAAGAGAATTGAAGGCTATCGACAGCTTGCTTGTTGTCAATCTGACAGACAATCAGCTTTCCGGGAGAGTGCCGGAAGAATTTGGGGATACAGACCGAATATCAAAACTAAGAATTGGCAAAAACAAATTTTCATTCGAAGACATCGTTCCTCATATGTTTGGTATTGAAGAAGTTAAGAATCGGTGCGGACATTATATTTTTGAGTACATCCATCAGGAAGAAATACCAACGGAGCCTTTTGTAGAACTTTATCCTAATCAAAGTTATACGTTCCATCTTGATGTTGACCATCAGGTTTATAATAACGTCTATCAATGGTTTAAGGATGGTGATCTAATTGCCACCAACTATACCAACAGTTTTACAATTCATGAAATGAATGAAGCGAAAGAAGGTATTTATACCTGTGAAATTACAAATGCTAAAGCTCCGCGTCTTATTCTTCATTCAACACCGACCACAATCAGTTTGAAAAATGGTATCGGCCAAATTGAAGAGCCAGAAGAAATTGAAGATCTAATTGCTTATCCAAACCCAACTGACAATGTCCTTAACATAAATTTCAACAGTGAAATAAAAGGGAACTTTGAATTGACCATGACGGATGTCCTGGGAAGAAAAGTGTATAGAAATTCTTTCGACAAGAAAGAATTCAGTTACAAACAAGAAATTAATGTAAAAAATTATGCTGGTGGTGTTTATATTCTGGAAATCAAACAAAACGACTATCAACGAAACAAAAAAATCACGGTAGTTTCAAGATAATTTAGTTGGTCACACACCAAAAGAGAAAAGAAGAGCATCTGATTAATTAGATGCTCTTTTTATTTTTACTAACTAGAAATACCATGAACTATAAAACCATTATTTTTCTTTCTTTATTAATAATTACAACAAGTGTTTCTTTTGGGAATGACTGCCTTCCGTTGCACAGCAAGCAAGCGCCTGTAAATAATGTGATTGGAGATATAAGCTATGAGCAAAAATTTGCTATTAAACCTGTGTCTAACACTTCAGAAGTAGTGCGAATTAAAACTCATTTAAATTATGTAGAAAAACAGCTCCGTCAAGCCGAAACGGATCACCTGTCACTCACTCAAAAAGCAACTAGAACCAAATTGCTGAATCTGCTATCCATCTACGCAAATGATGGAAAATTTCCTACCAACTACGAATACCCTAACCAACGAAAATCAGTTTTTTACGATAAAGACGACCGTGTTTGCGCCGTTGGTTATCTGGTACAACAAACTGCTGGTCAGCAAGCAGTAGACTATATAAACGATAAATACAAACACGCTTCCATTTTCGAAATGAAGGATCCGGTCGTTACTGATTGGATTGCCAATTCTGGATTGTCGACATTGGAGTGTGCGATGATTCAACCGACGTACGGTGGTGGTGGCGGATGGATTATTCCAGACCCGATGCCTAGAAGACCGCGTCCGATAGCTGGTATGTTTGGCTTGGAAGTTCGTTCTAATCAAATAGACGTGGAGATCACGGGCAATACAGCAACTACTTGTATGGACCAGGTATTTTATAATCCAACGTCCGATCAACTGCAAGGGTATTTTATTTTTCCGCTTCCGCAGAATGCCACCATTGATTACTTTAGTATGTTTATCAATGGCAAAGAGACGCAAGGCGAGGTATTGGACGCCGAAAAAGCAAGAAAAATCTACCAGGACATTGTAAACAGATCAGCGGATCCCGCTTTGCTTGAATATTACAATAATAAATTATTCCGAGTAAAAATATTTCCTATCCAACCCAGATCAGAACAACGGGTAAAACTAACCTATACCTACAATATGCCCATAGACAATGGGACCATCGAGTACCAGTTTCCCCTAAAAATAAGAGAAGATCAAAAGGCTAATCCACTAGAAAATTTCAGCTTTAAAATAGATATTACCGCTTCCGACAAAATCAAAAACATCTATTGCCCAACCCACGAGGTAGAAATCAACCGAAAAGGAGAAAAACAAGCAACCGTCGGATTTGAAGGCTCTAATGTAAGCACCAATCAAGACTTAAAGGTGTATTATAGTATTGACAATTCTAAAGTCGGAATTTCGATGCTCAACCATAAGCAAGTAGATGAGGAAGGCTATTTCATGCTCAATCTAAGTCCTGGCCTTGATCGATTTCAGGAAGTAATTAATAAGGATATCACGTTTGTCCTAGATGCTTCCGGGAGTATGTCGGGTGAGAAAATGGACCAGGCAAAAAAAGCACTTTCTTTTTGTATTAATAATTTGAATGAAAAGGATAAGTTCAACATCATCCGATTTTCAACAGAAGCGACCTCCCTATTCGAATCCAGACAGTTGGCCAATGAAGCATCCATCCAGCGAGCCAGAACGTATCTAAAGGAACTTCGAGCCATCGGGGGGACAAACATCGATGAAGCCTTAGAGCTTGCATTAAAAGACGGCAAACAGGCAGATCGACCACATTTTGTTGTATTCTTGAGCGATGGCAAACCAACTATTGGAGAAACTGCAGAAAAGGCATTGCTGAGCAAAATTGAAAAACACAATGCTGAAAACACTCGAATTTTCACTTTTGGAATCGGTACAGAACTCAATGCGCACCTGCTTGATAAGTTAACTGAAATGACTCATGGCTATCGAACCTATGTTCTTCCTGAAGAAGATATAGAGATCAAAGTCTCCGATTTTTACACGAAAGTATCCTCCCCCATCCTAACAGATGTAAAGATCAATTTTGATCGAAACATTTCCATTAGTGAGATGTATCCCAAGCAAGTTCCTGATCTATTCAAAGGCTCTACAGTTACCTTAATGGGCCGATATTCCGGCAACGGACAAGGAAAAATAACGCTCTCCGGCAAAGTAAATGGTAAAGAAGAATCCTTCTCCTATAACACTGAGTTTGAAAGAAAAAATGACGATAATGAATTTATCCCACCACTTTGGGCAGCCAGATGTGTCGGCTATTTGTTAGACCAAATTCGATTGCACGGAGAGAACAAGGAATTAGTAAATGAAGTAGTCCGTGTAGCAAAAAAGCACGGGATCATCACCCCATACACAAGTTATCTGATTATTGAAGATGAAGAGCAACAAGTCTCTATGAATAACATCAGACGAGAAGATCAGCTGATCCGACCCAGAATCCTAAACGCTCCTGAAGTAGAAGAGGAAATGTCTATCAACTACCAGGACTTAAAATCTACCAACCTTGGAGAAGTGAGTGTGCGCGCCAGTAAGTCAGTACAATCGCTAAACGATGCAAGCAATATAAGCGCGTCATCAAACAAGGAGAAAAAGCTCGACTACACCTCCGATACCGGAGAAACCATGAACTTGGCTCAGGACATTTCCAATATACAAGGTCGTGCGTTTTATAATAACAACAACACTTGGGTAGACTCAAAAATACAAGAATCGAACAACCATAAAACCTTGAAAATACAGTTCAATTCTACTGATTATTTCAATCTGGTACAAACAAATCCAGAAAGTGTTAACTATCTAGCTCTGGGTCGAAACGTAAGATTTATGCTCAATAATACACTCTATGAAATTTACGAATAGTAATAACCAACATAAAGTTTAGCAGAAAGCCTTTGTCATTTTTTCGTGACAAGGGCTTTTTTAGTAATGGTAGCCGCCATTTTTTGTGTCAAAGAACTAACCAAGAAATGATAACAAGTGCCTTGAATTTGACAATTGAAAGAAAATAATGCAACTTTATAGTCAATTACCTGCAACCAAGACTGAAAATTCAAATAAATAAGACAACAACAAATCGTTTCGTACGTTAGTCTTATAAGCTTTTGTCTAATGTGATGAAAGGAACACTATGAAAAATGAAACTGAAAAATCTTGTATTTCTTTTTGTCCTCCTGCTATTTTCTCAACTCCTTTCTGCAACCCACATTGTAGGAGGAGAAATGTCCTATGAATGCCTCGGCAACGATGAGTATCGAATTACTATGCGCGTATATCGCGATTGTTGGGGAGGAGGCGCTAATTTAGACAACCCTGCCCCCATAAGCATTTATACAGGATTTAGCGGCACTACCCTAGCCATGCCTCCTTTAAGTGTTAATCTTTCTGGAGCTAGCAACATTCCGCCAGTTTTAGATAATCCTTGCCTTATTCCGCCTAGCAATGTTTGTGTACAAGAAGGTATTTATACTTTTAATGTAATACTGCCATTTAATGCAAATGGCTACCATCTCACCTATGAACGTTGTTGTAGAAATGGTACGATCTCGAATATTTTTCAACCAGGCGATGTAGGAGCGACCTATACTATTTTCATCAGCAGTGAAGCGCAAACTAGCTGCAACAATAGCCCAGTATTTAATGATTTCCCACCGATAATAATTTGTGGCGGAGAAGAATTAAATTTTGACCATTCCGCCACCGATCAGGAAGGTGATTCTTTAGTGTATTCTTTTTGTGCGCCTTTTGTCGGTGGATCAACAACCAATCCTTCGCCACAACAACCCGCTGCACCACCCTATCAGGAAGTAAATTTTATAGGTGGGTATACGGAGTTAAACCCAATGGGTGGAAATCCAATTGTTACGATTGATCCAGTTACTGGATTGATCACTGGTATTCCTAGTATCCTTGGTCAATTTGTGGTTGGTGTTTGTGTGCAAGAGTACAGAAATGGCGTTCTTATAAGTGAAACGAAAAGGGATTTTCAGTTCAATGTAACTAACTGTACTCAAACTATTTTTGCTAACATCCTTGAAGATGAATTGATCAACCCGAACCTCTATGTCATGCATTCCTGCGGAGAGAACACCATTAATTTTGTCAATCAAAGCTCTCAACAGGCATTCATCAATGATTACTTTTGGGCCTTTGATCTCAATGGCATGCTCGACACCTCTATTCTAACCAATCCTTCCTTTACCTTTCCGGGAATTGGCCAGTATCAAGGGATTTTGGTGGTCAACAGAGGCAATCTGACCTGTACTGATACCGCAGAAATTATTGTGAATGTCTATCCAGAGATAAACGCTGGATTTGAGATTGTTTTTGATACTTGCACATTGGATCCTGTTTCCTTCATTGATACCTCTTTTTCTGGGAGTGGGTTGATTACAAATTGGAACTGGGATTTTGATGATTCTAATACTTCGACCATCCAAAACCCAATACACACTTACCTTAATCCGAATTCATATGACGTTACTCTAGAGGTGATTGATTCCAATAACTGTGCGGACCAAATCTCACAGATTCTTGATTGGTTTCCAACTTCTGTTATTGATATAATATACGCTGATTCTACTGGATGTGAACCTCACACGGTCAACTTTACCAACCTCTCCGCACCATTTACCGGAGCATATGATATTCTATGGGAATTCAGTGATCTGACTTCTTCTACAGATGAAAATCCAGTTCATACTTTCGTGAATGATGGCCTGTATTCCGTGACGGTGACGGTCACCTCCCCTACCAACTGTCAGTCTACTGCTGTTTACACCGATATTATTAATGTAGTTCAAGCACCAAATGTAGACTTCAGTTTTGTCTATGATTCCTGCGCGATTGATGTCGTTAGCTTTTTTGAGCAAACCTCTCCTGGAGATTCTCCATTGGTTAGTTGGTTTTGGGAATTTGGAGACGACAGCACCTCTACGGCTCTGAACCCTATGCACCAATATCTGGATGCAGGTTCCTACAGTGTTTCACTTACAGTGATTGATCAAAAAGGATGTCCTACAACATACACACAAATAGTAGATTGGTTTCCAGCACCTATTATTGATGTTATAGTAGCGGACCAGCGCGGATGCGCTCCGTTTAATGTATTTTTCGATAATAACTCCTATCCTATAAACGGATACCTGACAGAGTGGGATTTTGGTGATGGGAATACTTCTACCTTGGCAAGTCCGACACACGACTATCAATATTCAGGAGTGTATACTGTTATTTTGACAATCACCTCTCCAACCAACTGTATAGAATCAGATACGTTTACCAACCTAATTACAGTAGATTCTGTTCCTATTGCCCAATTTCAATTTGGGGCAGATTCTTGTATTGTTGGACCGGTGTCATTTATCGATCAATCCATCCCAGGTATTGATCCTATTGTCAGTTGGGATTGGGATTTTGGTGACGGTGGCGGTACTTCTAATCAGCAAAGCCCTCAGCATTTGTTTCCTATGTCTGGTACATTTGATGTTTCGTTGGTAGTGCTCGATCAGAATGGGTGTACGGATTCTATCACCCAAAGTATAACCTGGGCTCCAGCTCCGACAATTACGGTGGTTCCGGATTTGCCAAATGGCTGCACCGATCATACGGTCTTTTTCCAGAACAACTCCTTTCCACTCAATGGATATGCGACCAACTGGACCTTTGGTGATGGGGCCGTTTCTACAGTAGAAAGTCCTACACATACTTACACAAGTGCAGGCATCTATACCATTTCTTTGGAGATGATTTCTCCTTCGGGATGTGTTAGTCGGGATACCTTTATAAATATGATCACCGTAGACACTATACCAACAGCTATTATCTCCTACAACTTTGATGACTGTGTAGATGGGATTACAAATTTCATCGATTCCTCCTTGTCGAATGGAGGTACTATCATTGGGTGGGATTGGGATTTTGGTGACGGCAATACTTCCATTGACCAACATCCAGCCCACGCCTATACTGCTCAAGGGACGTACGACATTCAGTTGACTGTTACAGACGACAATGGTTGTACAGACCAAACGGTAATAACCATCGACTGGTATCCTCCGAGTATCCTTGACATTGAAGTAGACGACTATTTTGGCTGCACCGAGCATACTGTGAATTTCACAAACAACTCCCTTCCTGTGATCGGGTATGATATACTTTGGGATTTGGGAGATGGTACAACTAGTACAGAGCTAAACCCCACACATACCTATACGGCTACAGGAGAGTATTCAGTGAGTCTGAGCATCACTACCCCAACAGGATGCATCTCCCAAGAGACCTGGGTAGACTATATTCGAGTTACAGACCCTCCGGTAGCTGACTTCAGTTTTTCGCCCGACAAGGCAAGTAATTTTGAGCCTGAAGTAGAATTTACCGATTTATCAGAAAATGCAAGTCAGTGGTACTGGGATTTTGATGATAATGGGGAATATTCTACCCAACAAAATCCAACCTATACCTTTCAAGATACCGGTTTTCATGCAGTAACTCTTCTTGTGACGCAGCTCAGCGGATGTCAGGATTCAATTACAAAAATTGTAGACGTGGAGCCACTGTTTACCTATTTTTTGCCGAATGCATTTACTCCAAACTATGATGATGTGAATGACTTCTTTAAAGGAAAAGGGATCACAGAAACACTTAGTAATTTTGAGATGAATATATGGAATCGCTGGGGCGAATTGGTCTTCACTACAAACGACCCTAATCAAAGTTGGAATGGCAAAAAAAATAACACGGGCAAGATGTGTAAAAATGGGGTTTATGTGGTGAATGTCGCCCTAGTTGGTGGCCGAGGCGAACAACAAGAAATGAAAGGATTTGCGACCTTGATTCGTTGATAAACCAGCAATCATACTAAGTCCTCATCTTTTACCTCTCGAACATCTCCCGGCTGCAAACCAGCAAGAGCCCCCTCATCAAAAACAAAACCAGCAATCGAACTTCGGACCAACCGTAACACAGGAAATCCAACAGCAGCGCACATGCGTCTAATCTGACGATTTTTCCCTTCAGTAAGCGTGATTGACAACCAACAATCTGGGATCGACTTCCGTACCCGAATTGGAGGATTACGCTCGGGCAAAATTGGTGGAGGATCTAGTAATTCTGCTTTACAGGGCTGGGTTTGGTGTGTTTTCCCTTTTATTCGAATTGCAACTCCCTTTCTGAGAGATTGTAGCTTTTTTTCATCAGGAATCCCTTCTACTTGTACCCAGTAGGTTTTTGGCTTTTTTCTTTTGGGATGGAGCAGCTGAGCGTTGAGTTTTTTATTGTTGGATAATAACAATAGTCCTTCGCTGTCAGCATCTAGCCTTCCAACTGGATATACATCTTTTGCAAATGAAAAATTCAGATTGGCAAGTGTTATATGATGTGGAGCTTCAGCCCTAAATTGGCTAAGCATTCCGTAAGGCTTATATATAAAATAGGTGGCCATCAGCACAAAGAAAACAAAATTACCCAAATAAAAAAAGGCAGTAACCAGAATCTGATTACTGCCCTTCTATTAATATTTATGAATATTATTCGTTGTAAAACATAATCCAAATATGAACTAAGTAACTACCAATGAACGTAGTAAGAATTGTTCCAACAAAATCTACTGGCGTTATAAAACCAAATATTCCAAATGAAACAACTAATCCTAGTATCGCAATTAATGCAATGAATCCAAGGACTTGCTTGAAGATATCAAGTTCAAATGGCATTTTGCTTCCTTGCTTGTTGGTTGAAAAGGAGCCGGTAGGTGCTCCTGCCAACATAGGCTTCATTTGCTGGATCTGCAATGTACCGAAAGTTAGCAATAATAGCATAAGGATCATCAAGCCCCATTCAGACATAGTAGGAATTGCAGCAGTGCTGCTCACCGTAATAAACGCAATTGCATTATCACAAGTAGTCGCATTACAAACCTCATAGTTGAATTGGTCAGGTCCTTCGTATCCTGCATTTGGAATATAAGTAAAGGTACCATCAGGATTTAGAGTAACCGTTCCGTTGGTCGTACCTGTTGTTATTGTCAATGTTTCTCCTCCAACAACTCCAGTATCATTTGCAAGCACGTTACCCATGATTGTAGCGTCAATAGGTGTTACAAACTGATCATCATTTGCAACTAATGGCGCAACTGGTGTAACAGTAACGGTCACCACTGCATTATCACAATTGCCATCATCATCGCAATTTTCATAAGAGAACGTGTCAGTTCCACTAAAACCTGTATTCGGTGTATAAACAACCCCACATCCAGGAGCAGCTGCCAAAGCAGTTGAACCATTAGCAGGTGCAAGAATCACATTTACCGTACAAGGATCGAGTGTTCCATCCTGAATATCTGAATCATTGGAATTTACATCTATTGTAACTGGAGTATCCTGAGTAGTGGTAGCTGCATCATCAACAATTGATGGAGGATCATTGCTTGTAGTTACTGTTATCTCCACTATAGCATTATCGCAGAGTACAGGAGTACCATTATCGCAAATTTCATATTCATAGGTATCCGTTCCTGAAAAGTTCGGATTTGGGGTATATGTTATTGTCCCCCCTGGATTCACCACAGCTGTTGCATTTGCTGGTGCAATAGAAACGGTAAGAGAAGTCATGTCCAACATACCATCTGGATCAGAATCATTTGCAAGAACTGAGCTGGTAACGGGAGTATCCTCAACTGTCGTATCTTGATCATCAACTGCTACTGGAGCTACATTTGCTGCGGCATTTACAGTAATAGTTACAACAGCATTATCACACAATGCAGGATTTCCATTATCACAAACCTCATAGGAGAAAGTATCCATTCCGGTAAACCCAGTATTCGGTGTATAAGTTACAGTTCCATCAGTATTCGCTGTAGCTGTACCATTTGCAGGTGGCGTGGTAACTGACAAGGAAGCTAAATCCAGCATTCCATCAGCATCTGAGTCATTTGCGGTAACTGGTACAACAACTGCCATATCTTCTTGAGTCATCATTGTATCATCAGCTGCCACTGGAGCGACATTTGGTGCAGTCGTTACTACAACTGTAACTACAGCGTTATCGCAAAGTACCGGCATACCATCATCACAAATCTCATAAGAGAAGGTATCCGTCCCAGTAAACCCAGTATTCGGTGTATAGGTTACAGTTCCATCAGTATTCGCTGCTGCGGTTCCATTTGCAGCTGGCGCTGTAACTGATAAGGAAGTCAAATCCAGCATGCCATCAGAATCAGAATCATTTGCTAAAACGGGTACAATAACAGGCATATCTACCTGAGTCATCATTGCATCATCAACTGCTACAGGTGCTATATTTGGTGCAGCATTTACTGTAACGGTCACTACTGCATTATCACAAAGGGCAGGCATTCCATTATCACAAATCTCATAAGAGAAGGTATCCATTCCGGTAAATCCGGTATTAGGTGTATAGGTTACAGTTCCATCAGTATTCGCTGCTGCTGTTCCATTTGAAGGTGGTGCAGTTACTGACAAGGAAGTCAAGTCCAGCATGCCGTCAGAGTCTGAGTCATTTGCGGTAACTGGAACAATAACTGCCATATCTTCCTGAGTCATCATTGTATCATCGACTGCAACAGGAGCGACATTTGGTGCAGCCGAAACGGTAACAGTGACTATCGCAGATGCACAAGCGGTTGGAATACCATCATCACAAATTACATAATTAAACGTATCTGTTCCAGAGAATCCTGCATTTGGTGTATAGTCTACAGAGCCATCCGTATTTACTAAGACAGTTCCTCCTGCTGGATTGGTTAGCACGGTAAGGGAGGAATTATCCAACATTCCATCAGGGTCTGAATCATTTCCAACTAAAGGAATATTTACTAGTGTTTCTGCCTGTGTATTTGCAGCATCTGCAACAGCTATTGGATCGTCATTTACACTGACGACTGTAATGGTGACAACGGCTTGATCACATTCAGCATTAGCAGGATTACAAATTTCATATTCAAATGAATCTGTACCGTTAAAGTCTGCATTTGGTGCGTAGTTTAGCATACACATTGGAGCAGCTCCAAAAGTAACTGTTCCATTAGCAGGTGGAGTTGTAATCGTTACTGCGCAAGGATCAATTGCAGACGAGCTTACATCATTCGCTAATATTGCAATATCTGTGGCAACATCTTCGTCAGTTGACTCCGTGTCGTCTGAAGCTGTAATAAAGTCTGAAATAGAAACTACTACTGAAACAATTGCCGTAGCACAAAGTCCTTGATTATCACAAACCTCATAGACAAATGTATCAGTACCTGCAAAACCTTGAGTTGGAGAGTAGGTCACTTCACATCCAGGAACTGGTCCTACAACTACACTTCCACTTGCTGGTGGTGTAGCGATAGTCACACAGGGCTCTATATTACCATCGGCATCAGAGTCATTCGCTAAAACATCAATCACTATAGGTGTAACATCGGATGTCCCAGCATTGTCGTTTTCAGCTACAGGGGCATCATTTACAGGAGAAACCACGATAGTTACTGTTGCTTGATCACAAGAACCAGCATCATCGCAGATGGTATAATTAAATGAATCAGTACCTGAAAAATCAGAATCCGGTGTATAAGTGATTGTTCCGTCTACATTAATTACTGCCTCACCATTAGGTGGTGTAGTTGCAAGTACTAATGTCGATGGATCAAGATTACCATCTGGATCAGAATCATTTGCTAAGACAGGTATTGTAACAGGAGTATCTTCCATCGTATTTGCGGAGTCATCGCCTGGAACAATTGGGTCATTTATCGGAGTAACCTCTACTATTACAGTAGCTTGATCGCAATCTGTATTGAAGCATATTTGATATACGAAACTGTCTGCTTCATCAAAATTTGGGTCAGGAGTATAAGTAAGTTCACAATCTGGAGCTGGACCGAATGAAACTGTACCAGTAGTCGGAGGTACAGCAATTGTAACAGCACAAGGATCTAATGTTACTGGATTTGCGGGGTCAATATCATTTGTAAGCACATCAACAACGACACTTCCATCTTCGTCTACTGTAGCCATATCATCTTCTGAAGCGAATGGAGGATCTACTGCTTGAATAACTATTGAAGCAACAGCAGTAGCACATGCATTATTACTATCACATACCTGATATTGGAAAGAATCGGTACCGTTGTAGTCCAGATTTGGTGTATAAGTAGCTTCGCAATCCGGCGCAGCACCTAGCACAACCGTACCATTTGCTGGATTTACGAGAATTGTAACGTTACAAGGATCAAGTGTTGCATCTTCTGCATCGGTATCGTTGTCTAAAACATCGACCACAATTGGTTCATTTTCCAGGGTGGTTTCTGAATCGTTTACTGCGACAGGAATATCATTGATACAGTTAACAGTAACACTTATATTAGCAGTTGCGCATAGACCGCCCATATCACAAATTTGGTAGCTAAAAGAATCACTACCACAGAAATCTGGATTTGGCTCATAATCAATTGTTCCATCAGGATTTGCTGCAGCAGAACCATTAGCTGGAACAGTTAAGACGGTCAAGGAAGTTAGATTTAATCCATCGTCAATGTCAGAATCATTAGCTGAAGCCGGGATGTTTACCTCCATATCTTCGTCAGTGGTCGCATCATCATCAACAGCTACAGGAGCATCATTTGCTGGCGCAACAGTAATATTTACAGCAGCAGTGCCGCATCCATTAGAAAAATCACAGACTTCATAGACAAAACTGTCAGGCCCAGAATAATCTGGATTTGGAGTGTAGGTTAAATTACAAGGAGGCGTAGTGCCTAAGACTAAGGTACCATTGGTTGGTTGAGAAATAATAGAAACAGCGCATGGGCTAAGATTTCCATCCTCCAAATCGCTATCATTTGCAGTTACCATTATTACTGTGGGAGTATCTTCATCTACAGTAGGGGTGTCTTCTACGACTACAGGTAAATCATTTACAGCATTAATAGTCATTGAAACAATTGCTGTTGCACAAAGTCCACCAGTATCACATATTTCATAGACGAAAGAATCACTTCCACTAAAATCGGCATTTGGAGTATATACTGCATCACACAATGGCACAGCGCCTAAGACGACGGTACCATTTGTTGGTTGAACAGTGATTGTTGCTCCACATGGATCTAAAGTTCCATCTTCTACATCAGAATCATTAGCTGCAAAATCTACAGAAACAGGTGTATCTTCATCAGTTGCTGAAGCATCCGCTACAGCAATTGGGCCATCATTAGCTCCGGTAACACTGACTGTTGTGACTCCAGTGCCACAAGCTCCGCCAGAATCGCAAACTTGATATACAAAAGAATCTGTACCATCAAAATCAGGGTTTGGAGTATAGGTTAACTCACATGCTGGAGCAGCGCCGATTACAAGCGTACCATTTACTGGTGGTGTTACGATGGTTAGGTTACAAGGATCTAGCGTACCATCTTCTGAGTCGGTATCATTTGCAGTCGGATCAAGAATGGTTGGTGTATCTTCTAATACCGTTGGGGTATCTGGTTGTATAGTTGGATTGTCATTCACGCAAGTGACAGCAATTGAAACAGTTGCTTGAGTACAAAGACCTTCTGAATCACAAATCTGATAAACGAAAGAATCTCCATCACAGCTTTCTCTAGCTCCGGCATCGATCCATGCTTGCAAAAGTGCTAATTCAGTAGCATCAACTGCTCCACCAGTGAAGTTATTCATTGCTGGTATATTTCCGTCTCCACCACAAGAGGTGGATCCTACACTAATGATATCCGTCAATAAGGATCCGGTTGTAATTGAAGAACCACATTGATTACCACCTGCGGTAAAACCACTATAAGTAGTAAGTGTTAAACCGCTTGCTCCGCCACCGTGGCAATTTGAAGCAGTACAGCCAGAAGAGGAAAAAATAGCTAACGCGTCCGCCCAAACTGGAGTTCCAGGTGCACAAGGATCTGCACAATAATCTGGATTTGGAGTATATACTATATCACATAATGGAGCAGCGCCTAAGACGGCTGTACCGTTGGTAGGAGGCGTCATTATTGTTATGGAACATGGATCTAGTGTTCCATCTTCCGGGTCAGAATCATTGGTAGTTGGGGATATAGAAACTGGAATATCTTCCATGGTAGTAGCAGAATCATCCATAGACATTGGAGCGTCATTGACACCTGTAACAGTTATTGCTACGGAACCGCTACCACAAGCACCGCCGGCATCACAGACTTCGTAGGTGAAGCTATCCGCACCTTCATAGTTTGCTGCTGGAGTAAATGTGATTTCGCATCCAGGAGCCGCTCCTATAGCGACTGTGCCATTTGTTGGAGGTGATAAGATGGTTACATTACAAGGATCTAACGGTCCTTCTGCATCACTATCGTTTGAAAGCACATCAACTATAGTAGGTGTGTCTTCAATGATCGATGCGGTATCATCTTGAGTAGCGGGATCTGCATTCGCTACAGCAATGGTACAATCAAAAATATCATCGAATATTCTGGTGCCGGGCTCTCCCGCACAATCTGCAGACTGGAAGGCACAAGCACCTGTTGGTCCGCAAGCCGTATAAGTTTGATCGGTGAATACACTTCCCGTTTCAAAACATAGATCGGTGGACATACCTGACATTCCTGCAAGGTACTTAACCTGTAATCTGAAAAGAGCGGTTGGTGTGTCATCAATAATTGCAGAAATACAAGCTTCTGCTCTGTCTTGCTGCCAGGCGACAGCAAACCTCATTGGGGTATTGTCGTTTAAAACAGGAGAGGAATAAACCCCAATAACTCCAGCACTGTTGTCTTTGAGATCAAGCAAGTAAGCAGGATCCTCGTAAAAAGCAGCGACCCTTGAGTTGAATACGAGGTCTGTACCAAGTGTAGTCGTGTTGAAGTTAAAGTAGAGCAGACCAGAAGACAATTTGAATGCACCAGCTGCATCTTGAGATGCAATCATCACATCTACTTCAAAAATTGAATCAGTCCCATCGAAGGTTTGGGCTGGATTGGCAAAGCTAAAGGATACATTTTGACCATGCATTGTAAAGGAGAGAAATACAATAAATGACAAAACTATCGCTTTAGAAAAAGCGAAAAATTTCATGGAGGAAATATTTGAGGTTTATAATGAAATAAGTAAAAATACTAGGTTGAGGAATAATCTATTTCATTAGAAATTTGAATACGCGATAAAGTTAACAAAATATTGTTTTGGCGACAAATATACTTGGCACTAAAATTACATATCCAAAAATGTAATCTGCGAATATATAAATATAAATTAAAATACAATAATTCTTTTTCAAAAAAATCAACCTACTTCTTACTAATCAAAAACTGAAAGCTTTTTATTAACATACAATTAAAAAAATGCTAAATATTCTGATGTTCTTTCCACTTTACAAGTCAATAATAAGTTGTGAATCATTAAAGTTTAATTTTAACGATGTCAATGTACCTGAAGATAGGTAATTTACGTAAAATTCTATTTTTTCTGAAAACAGATTTTTCAGCGCCTGGAAAATCGGTAGTAGCTTATTTATTTCTTTAAGACGTTGCTTCTCATTACCAATAAAATCAGAGTTGACAATAATTATCTTACCTGTTGAAGTCGTCAGAATTTGATCAATCTTAAATTTAAATATTTGGTTATTAATCATTTTTTCGATTGGATGATCAAAAATAATTTTTTCTGGCGCGAATTTTTTGTTGATCGTTTCTGTGTATTTTAATGCAAATGGAATTGCTTGCTCAATACCATCTTTTTCATCTTCCGGGACTAGAGATAATATCTCTTTCATTCTTTTTTGAGCTACCCCCGGATTAGAACAAACCGTCTTCACTTTTACCAGGTCGAAAATCAGCTTGTGCATCGTTTTGGTGTTGGAATCTATGTTTAAGGATATCGGATTGGAGTAGATGGTATCGGTTACAGACAATATTTCAATCTTATGCTTGCCTTTTTCATTATCATAATCCAAAGGAAGGTGATTTTTACTGCCATTTCTTTCTTCCTGAAACAAAATTTCCAATTTGGGCAACTCCGTATTTTCGATATTTTTGGCAAAAAAGATAGATTCCTGATCTAAAGGAACCGGATTGCCTTCCCATATCCAAGGGCTGTCAGGATCTCCAGCGTTTAGTACATTGTTTTTTTCATCGCCATTTTTGCATACCCGATTCAGCCATTTTGGATCTGTGTCCCGAGTTGGTATTATCAAATAATCTCTTGCTCTCGTAAGTCCAACATACATTACTCTGATATCCTCTTCTAACGACTTTTGGGTTGTTTCTGTTTTTAAATCACTGGCATTCAGTCTATCAATGATGGGCATTGATTTATTTTGGTCGGAATATGGATTCACCCAGTACCTTAACCAGCTATTTGCGAGTGGGTTGTTGATATCTATTTTTTCGTTATCGCGAATTACTTTAGTTCCAAAAAGATCATCTCTCAAACCATTTTCCAGGTTATAACAAATTACTATTGGCCATTCCAGCCCCTTGCTCTTATGGTAAGTCAGCACATTTACTGCGTGTTTGCCAACCCCAGCGCCCTGGTTGTCCTTACCGTTTTTTGCTAATCCGTTGAGCCATAATATCAGGCCCGCCAAGGAGGCCGCAGTATGCAATCTGTTACATCCCTCCTCATATTGCAAGGCAAGTTTTCTTAAAGCGTCAATATTATCAAGACGTTGTGTTACATTCCCCCATTTGCTGATGACCCGACGCAGGTCCAGTTCCTCAATTACGGTATTCAATATCTCGGTACCAGACAATTCTGTAGTGTCGTATCTAATTTTATTAAGTCTGGTGATTATCTCATTTTCGGAGCTCCATCTTGGTATTTTATCGCCTGTTTCCCTTGCATTTAGATATTCAATCCGGTTCTCTACAATCTGTTCAAGTGGCTGGTTATTAATCAATAGCAATATTTCAGCTACGGATAGAGAGTCATACTTATTAAGTACAAATTTTAAACAAGCAAGAATGATTTTAATTTCTGTGGTTTTGAGCAAGCCTTCCCTAGCAATTGCAGCGTTCAAGCCAGCACTAGCAAGTGACTCGGCAATCGAAACACAAGCCACATTGCTACGGCAAAGGATCGCCACATCTCCAGGCTCTGCCAATCTTGGGGTGTCTGAATCTTTTGGAAGGATATAAATTCCCCTTTCCAACAATTTCCTTAAATTTTCAGCGACGCTTCTAGCCATCCATTGAGCATTTGTTCTTCCACTATCATCCAGCCTAAAATTCCAGTGTTTGATGGCCGTTTCTAGCTGAATTGGCTCTTGTTTAAAGCGCTCATCTGAAGGGTTGTCAACTTTGGTACGTTTTGGTTTTAGTCGTACTTGGTCCTTCGGTAATTTATCAAATGCTTCACAAAAAATCACATTGACCAAATTGACCAAGTCCTCTCTGGATCGCCAGGAGTACTCCTGAATATCTTCTGGTTTGACACCGCCTAGTTCCTTGATGATAGCTAGCATCAAATCGGGTTCTGCTCCACGAAATCCGTAGATAGATTGCTTAGGGTCACCTACCCAAATAGAGTGTTTTGCAATGGATGAAAGTTTGAGGAAAATCTCTAATTGCATGGGGCTGGTATCTTGAAATTCATCCACTAGCAATAGGTCTATTTCCTGACTCAAAACTTCAAATACATGCGGGTGCTTCAAGATTTTCAGGATCAATGCCTCCATGTCTGTGTAGTCGATCAGTCCCCTACTCTTTTTATAATTTTCGTATTCGTTGATTGCATTGATGGCAATGTCAAAATTGTACCCAATGAACTCAGCAATGTCATTTTGAAAGTGCGGATGGGATTCATGATTTAAAGCAAATTCCTTCAAATCTGCAACGATATCCCGGCTTTTGGCTCCAGGATTTAGCTTATGAATGACGGCCCATTCATACCAATTTAGACCGCCTTTTGCTTTTAAGCTTACTTGAAATCCTTTTATCTTCTTTAATACGGTGTTGGTGGCCTTTGTTCCATCTGCGTCATTTCCTTCAATTTGTATTTTGGTTTGTTCTAGCAGGGCTGCCAATTGGTTGTTGATTACTTCTCCGCTGCTAGTGGATACAGGATCTGCAAAACGGAGAAACTGTTCTATTGATTTTTGCTTACTCTCTTCAATTAGAGCTGTTGTAAAATTGTTTTCTCTGCATTTGTCGGTTATTCGTTTGACATTGGTCCTCCAGTCTACTCGGTCTTTTTTGTTGAGGCCAAGCCTTTCGGCTAATTCTTCCATCTTTTCAATGACGTCCAAACTCAACACCATAGCGAGTGAGTTGTTGAACATTTTTTGCATGTCTTCTTCTTCTATTATCGCCACTTCAGGAGATACACCCGCTTCAAATGCAAACCGTTTAAGCAGTTTTACACCGAGACTATGGACGGTGCCGATAAGCGCGTTAGTAATTTGGTCTGCCTCCGTTGAAAGTCCCTCTTCCAGCAGTTTTACCCGGACGCGCTCTTGTAGTTCGGCTGCTGCTTTGTTAGTAAAGGTAGTTGCTATGATGCCTGTAGCCCTCACCTTTCCGAGAGTCGGACCACCGAGAGTCGGACCATCGAGAGTCGGACCAACATTCTTCTTATCCGGTTTTAGTAGTTCAACCAATTCATTCGTTAGTCGATATGTTTTACCGCTTCCTGCTCCTGCTGATATTATTTTGATGTTTGGTGTCATGGTGTTTTTCTCAATTACTTTTTCAGATAAATTGCGATGGCTTTAGCTACATTTTGGCCATCCATTGCTGCAGAGAGTATTCCTCCTGCATATCCTGCGCCTTCCCCGCAAGGAAACAAGCCTTCTATCTGCTCATGCATAAAAGACGTACGATTTCTAGGGATTCGTATTGGGGAACTGGTTCTACTTTCTGTGCCAATTACATTCGCATTCTCTGTAAGATAACCCTTCATTTTTTTATCAAACGCCCGAACGCCAATTTGCAAACGCTGGCTAAGAGAACGTGGTAACAATTGGTCAAGCCGCGACGAAAACAACCCTGGAATATAAGAGGTATCTGATAAGGAAGTAGACAATTTGCCATCTACAAAATCAGTAAGTCGTTGTGCTGGCGCTTTTTGACTTCCATCCCCCGCATTAAACATTGCCTGTTCCACCGATTTTTGAAATTCAAGGCCTGCGAACACGCCATGTTTTTGATAGTCCTTTAAATCTTCTAGCTCTATCGCGACCACTGTCCCTGAGTTGGCGTATTTAGAATCTCTCTTTGACATGGACATCCCATTTACCACAATTTCTCCCGGAGAAGTTGCTGCCGGCACTACTAGTCCTCCTGGGCACATGCAGAAGGAGAACACTCCCCTTCCCTTCACCTGAGCGACTACTTTATAGCTAGCAGCAGGCAGATTTTCCTCTCTTTCTGTTTGTCGGTATTGAGAAAAATCGACGATAGATTGTGGATGCTCAATTCGGACTCCAAGGGCGAAGGGTTTTGCTTCGATATGAATTTTTCGCTGGTGTAAAAGTTTAAAAATATCTCTGGCAGAATGGCCAGTGGCTAGAATTACAGATTCGCCCAGAAATTCTACTGTATCATTCACAATCACGCCCTTCATTTTTTCTTTTTCAAGAATAAAGTCAGTGACTTTTGAGTCGAAATGCACCTCTCCTCCAAATTGAAGGATAGTTTCTCTTATTTTTGCAACGACCGAGGGCAGTTTGTTTGATCCGATGTGCGGATGTGCTTCAATGAGAATATCTGGATTAGCACCGTGTTCTACCAACAACTGAAGTACTTTTTGGTAATTGCCTCGTTTTAAGGATCGAGTGTATAGTTTGCCATCGGAATAGGTTCCTGCGCCTCCTTCTCCATAACAATAGTTGGAATCGGGATTGACTTCCCCAAACTGTTGGATGGCACGTAGATCTCTTCGGCGGTCTCTTACCGGTTTTCCGCGATCGAGGACTATTGGTTTGATGCCGAGTTCAATTAGCTGTAGGGCAGCGAAGTAGCCTGCTGGTCCAGCGCCAACAATTATCACCGATGAGTTATTTTGTGAAAGCGGACTAAACCTGCTAATGTGTGGTTCTTCTGGTAGTGGTTCTTCATTGATATGGACCTCTACCTTTAGTCGGTAGACGATTTGTCGCTGTCGGGCGTCTATGGAACGTCTGATGACTTTCAGGCTGGTGATCGCTGACTTTTTCAGATGGAGGGAGGCAAGGGTTTTAGAAAGGATAAGCTCCTGATTTTCTTTATCTTTAGGGATGACAGCCAGCTCTACATGTTTGATCATAAATGATTGGAGTTTCAGAGAACAAAAATAGAACAATTATTGAGAATGTTGTTCAAATTCTCGATTACAAAAACAAAAGCTCAAATTCCAAATTAATGGAATCCGAGCCCTTCAGCAGGTTGGCTGAAAAAAAGATCTTAATAGACTATTCTGGAGGGGAAACCTGATCGCTGCCGTCGCTGGCTGGCGGGCCGTATTCTCCCCAATCGTAGTCGTCGGGGTAATCTTCTATCGCAGGATCATCATCCCAGTTGTATTCTGATGGTTGATTATATCCTTCATATCCATCGTAGTATTCTGTTTCGGAATCAGACTCGTCAGGGATATCCGCTGCGTATTCTTGTCTTGGCGCATTGATTCCGCTTGGATTTTGGGAAACGGTTATGATTTTGGGTACATATACCTTTACCGTTATCGTTTCTGGCGCCTTTATCCCCTTGTAAGTAATGACGTTGTTAATTTTTTTGAAATCCAATCCTAGCGTGCTTCCCTCGGTGACTACCAATTCATATCTGCCCGCTTCTACAAGTGCGGCGAGGATATTTTTGTTGGAATTGGCCATGCTGACTTTGGTTTCGACCAGGATTCTGCTTTCTGTCCATTCTTCCACTTCTATCTCGCAATCGAATTTTAGATTTAGAGCAGAAATTTTCTCCAGGTCACTAAATGTCTTGTAAATAGTTTTTACGACTTGCCCTGAGGCAAACTGAAAACAGCAAAGACTTAGAAAGATGGAAAAGAATGTTTTCATGATATTCTTAATTAAAGTATTAATTTATTGAATTATCCCCGATAAATCAAAAAGTAATTCAATAATCTTATAATCAATTTTGATTCCAGAAATTAATTTAGCATTCGAATACCTTAATTTACTACCTTTCTAGCCATCAAATCTAAAACGCCAGTGGTACAAAAAAAATAGAGGCTGCCAGGATAGCAACCTCTATTATAAATTCTATGGTGTCTGTTGAAATAGATTCTTGTATTACAAGTTATTTTTAATAATCAATGAGGTAGCTGCTCCGTCATTAATAACTTCTACTTCAACATTGGTGGGAACAAAGACTGTATAAGTTACCTTTTCTATTAAAACCTGACCTTTGTATTTTACATTAGGTACTCTTGCTGCAGATTCAATAATAAAATTTCCATCTGCGGTTTTGTTTTTAAGGTTATATCTTCCTAGTGTAAGAAATTGTTTTAAAACACTAGAAGATCCGTTTTCCAAACCAACATTTGTATGCACTCTTAAAAAAGTGTCATTCCATTCTTTTACTTCTACTTCTCCATCTAATTTCAATACCACAAAACTGCTACCTTGAAGATTGAAAGACTTAATAAAAGTCTTTTCAGTCTGTCCAAAGGAAAACTGTGTGATTGAAAGTAGTGCAAGAAGTACAAAAAACCTTTTCATAATTTAATTTTTAACAACATTCTAAATATACAATAAACATTCCAATAATCCTATAGTTGCAAAACAAGATTTTGAATTTTAACTAAAATGCAAAATTTTAATTAAAATTACACCGGTTGCTTCTGATTTAAAAACACTTAATTTTCTATTAAAGTTCCTATACAAGAAATGTGACCAGTTTTTAAAGAAATATCGCTTGTTGTATAAATACAGGTCAAAGATACGCCAGCACAAATTAATAAGCAACCTCTATTGCAAATTAAATTTCGAATTTAGTGTTTATTTTACGCTACTTCAATTAAATATTTTACAAATTGAGAATACACAAAATTAAAACCTCAAAATGCTGCCTTATGAATATTTAATTTCAAAGTTTCACAAGAAACATAATCTTGTTTTGAGTTGCGATATTACGAGTTCCCACCTTTTACACAACACACATACAATCAACACATTACACCAACAATCGATATTGGCCATCAAAAAATTAACACTTTATTAATGTCACAATTACTAGCATTTTGTAAAAACAAACGATTTATCATAAAAAGAATAGGTTCAAAAAGTTGTAATTCCAGCGATTTACCCGCAACCATTTCACAGAAATTAACATCTATGTAATGATTGGTCTGGCAAAAATGAATTTTTTAGGTTCAGATCAATTATTTTTGTATTGACTAACACAACTAATTTTATGCGCAACGCTACTACCCTCCTGTTTTCCATTATTTCCCTATTCTTATTTACAGCAACCTCGATATTCGCCAATACTGATAAGTATCGTGTTATTTGGGTTAATGATCCGGCCACAACTGCCACTATAGGTTGGAATCAGATAAGTGGTAACAACGCAGCTGTACATTATGATGTCGTCGATCATGGTACCGGAACAACTTCAGGTACTTATGCATTTAGCAAGACTCCTGACGTATCGTATACCCATTTTACTATGGAAAATACATTTGCGCGATTATCAGGCTTAACTCCCAATACGGTATATTATTTCATCATTGAGGATAGTGAAGGAAGCAGTCAGCAATTTTCATTTAAAACTGCACCAAACGATCCATCTGTTCGTCTTTCTTTCATTGCAGGTGGAGATTCAAGGAACAACACAAACGTTCGAATTAACGCAAATAAGATGGTAGCGAAATTGCGGCCCCATGCCGTTTTATTTGGTGGTGACATGACCAATCTCGATGTCTTTTATGCTTGGACAGCATGGTTTGACCATTGGCAATACACAACAGGCAGTGATGGAAGGATGACACCAATTGTCCCTGCCAGAGGCAACCATGAAAAAAACAACGAATCCATCTACAAACTATTTGACACCAATACTAATGTATATTATGCTACTACCTTTGGTGGAAATCTGGTAAGAATGTACACCCTAAATACACATATTAGTATTACAGGTGCACAAACGACTTGGTTGGAAGACGATCTTTCTGATCCAAATAATTGTGATGTACTTTGGAAAATGGCTCAATACCATAAACCGATGCGACCACATGTTGCTGGTAAGGCAGAAGGCAATACACATTATACAGCATGGGCACCACTTTTTTATGAGCACAATGTAAATCTTGTGGTAGATTGTGATTCTCATACCAGCAAATCTACCTGGCCAATTACTCCTTCTAATGCAGCAGGGAGCGACGAAGGTTTTGTTAGAGATGATAATGATGGTACCGTATATATAGGTGAAGGTTGTTGGGGAGCTCCACTTCGAAACAACGATGATAACAAAACCTGGACAAGAGATAGTGGCATGTTCAATCAGTTTAAATGGATTTTCATTGATGAGAATGGAATTGAAGCAAGAACAATAAGGTATGATAATGTCGATTTGGTAGGTGTCCTTGATGACAATACCCGATTTAATATGCCAGCAAACATTGATATTTGGAATCCTTCAAATGGTGCTGTTATAGCCATCAATTCTCCAGCATTGGCTATCGAAACGACCTTTCCTTCTGACCAACAGACAATCGAGATGGCGATGACGACTCTCACGGCAACAGCAGCAGCGAACGGAACAATTTCTGCTGTTGAATTTTATATCGATGGTGCGCTTGTGGGATCTGATGCAACAGCCCCATTCACCTATGATTGGACACCTCCTGCTGTTGGAGTTTATGGCTTATCTACCAAAGTAATAAATACATCAGGTCTAGAAAAAACTACTTGCGAGATTACTGTAAGTGTAATCGTTTCACTACCTATAGAATTGAAAACGTTTAATGCAAAAGCAATTAATGACGACTATGTAAGACTTGATTGGGAATCGTTGACCGAAATTGATTTCGACAGATATGAGATAGAACGTGCGGGGTCTAACGGAGAATTCAAAAAACTATTTAGCCTAAGTGGCAAAGGTTCCGCAACATCAGGCGCGGAATATAAATACATCGATGAAGAACCAATCTCAGGTTCAGGTTATTACCGACTAAAATTAGTTGACCTTGATGGAGAGATTGGATATTCTGAAATCAAAGAAGTAAGAATTGATAAAACCATTTCAAACATTAAAGTTTATCCAAATCCTACGCTAAACCAAGGGCAAATTCAAATCGAGTTTTTTAGCATTGCCAACAAACAAATTGAAATATCCATTCTTGATATTGATGGTAAGGAAGTGTATGCAAAAACGATCACCTCCGCTGAAGGACAGAATCAACTGGATTTGCAATCCTCTTTATTTTCAAGTGGGATCTATCTTCTACAATTAAAAGATAATTTAAGGGCATATACTAGAAAATTGGTGATTCGATAATATGATCTATCAATTTTACTTCAGAATAAATTTATAACCAACTCCTCGGACCGATAAGAAATACTCCGGATTTTTAGGATCCTTCTCAAAGTATTTTCTAAAGGACAGGATAAAATTGTCTATTGTTCTTGTAGAAGGATATACATCATACCCCCAAACAGATTGCAATATTTGCTGTCTAGAAACCACTTCATTTTTTCTGTCGATTAATAGTTTAAGCAGCATTGCTTCCTTTTTGGTAAGATGCAGTTCCCCTTTCACTCCATTTGCATCAAACGTCTTAAAGTTGACTTGATTGTCTCCGAAACTAAACTCCTCGACAGACTTGCTTTGCGAGTGGTGGGAGCGTTTCATTAGATTGTTGATTCTTAGTAACAGTTCTTCCAGATTGAAGGGTTTTGTCAGGTAGTCGTCTGCTCCCTTTTTGAGTCCTTGTACTCGGTCTAGCGAAGCATCCTTTGCAGTTAGAAACATGATCGGCACATCGAGGTTTTCCAATCTGATTTGTTCGCAGACTTGAAATCCGTCTACTTCAGGCAACATCACATCTAGGATAAGTAAATCGAAATGTTGTCCGCGGAAATACTTTAAGGCATCGCGGCCATTTTCGGCAGTTACCACTTCGTAGTCTTCCAATTCTAGGTTGAGCTTGATACCTTCTCTTATATTTTCTTCGTCTTCTACTAGTAAAATCCTGGACATAGTTGTGTTTTTTGGTTTTTCAATGTTAGGTAGTTGGCAATGAAACTTGAAAAATGCTACCTTTTGGTGTATTGTTTTTTACGATGATGTTGCCATCGTGCGCTTTTATTATTTCTTTTACGATGAATAATCCAAGGCCTGTGCCTTTTGTTTCTCTTGTGTCTTCGTTACCTATTCTATAAAATTTTTCAAAAATCTTATTTTTTTCGTTGTCCGGAATGCCGATGCCATTATCTTCAATGGCAAGCAATAGGTTGTTTCGATCTTGCTTTAGACTGACATTTATTTTATCTGATTTCCCAGAATATTTTACCGCATTTTCCAACAAATTTAGAATCACAGAAGTAATCCCCATTTGGTCCGCTTTGATTGAGCTTACCTTTTGGCTAAAAGCACTAGTAAAATTCACCTCAGGGTATTTTTGCTTTAGCCTTGGTAACAAGGATTTTATTAATTGTGCGAGATCAATTTCTTCCCGGTGCCAATGATAGCTGTTTTCTATTTTTGCAGCCATCAGAATATTGTTGACCAATTCTTGTAAACGCTCAGAGTCTTTCAAGGCATTTGAAGACAGTTTTTTTCGTTGCTTTTCAGTAAGCTCTCGCTTAAAGAACGTTTCCAAGACCAATCGAATACCAGCGAGCGGCGACTTCAATTCATGGGTAATTGACAATAGGAAATTTCGTTGTTGCTGTGCCAGCGCTACTTCTTTTCTTAGACCGCGCGTGACGACTAAAATACCAATAGTCAGTATGACAAAAAACACCAAAGCCTCACTGATAATCATTCTTAGTTGTCTGCTATGTTTTTTTTCTAACGCTAGATAAGGCACTGATTCCACAAAAGAATCTTTATTGTAAGTACCTTCCAGCAGGAGCTCCTTTTTAAGAAGGTCTTTTTTCACATTAAAAAGCTCATTGTTTTTTTGGAATAGTAAATACGCCCACCAAGTGCAGGCAATCAGCACGTAAGACATAAGAAACACAATGAAAACCCTTGTTTTTGTTGCTTTAAAAGCCATTTCCGATTCATCTCTATTTAGGCTTAAATATAGGTATTGTAAAACGGAGATGCACCACCTTGTCCTAAATTTTACAAAACAGTTACTTTTGTACTGGTTGATAAAACTTTTTAGCGATCAAATTATTAACATTAATAGTATAAAACCGCTCGTAATCCCATTTTTGAATAAAACTTCTATTAAACCTACAGTATGTTAAAAAAAGGCGATCCAATAATTCATTTTGAATATCCCGATATTAATGGAAATTTAATCAATACAGAAAACTATGCTGGCAAAAAACTAATGATCTCTTTTTATCGATATGCAGAATGTATGTTTTGCAATTTGAGGATCCACCAGCTACTACAAAAGGCGCCAATGTTTGAAGCGAACGGATTGCAAATGATTGCATTTTTTCAATCACCCAAGGAGGATGTTATCATAAGCATGGAAAAACACAAGGTTACTTTTCCGATTATTGCTGATTCGGATCGATCGATTTATAAAAAATATGGTGTAATGGAACATTCTAAATCAGGTTTTATAAAATCAGGATTCCAAATCAAAAAAATGGCCCAAGCGTTTTCTAATGGTTATTTTATCAAAGTCGGGAAAGGAAGCAAAACGCTAATCCCCGCAGATTTTCTAATCGATACCAACCAAAATATCCACCATGCGTTTTATGGCAATGACATTTCGGACCATATGCCAATCACAGATATCGAGAAGTTCTTAACATCTGTTTAAAACTAGCCAATTCAAGACCAATGGAATAGATTATCTTTGTGGAGAAAACTATTTCTTTCATCATATAATATGTTATGTCGGATAAATTAAAGTACGATCTACGAGGGGTTTCAGCTTCTAAGTCTGAAGTACACGCAGCGATAAAGAACCTGGACAAAGGATTGTACCCATTGGCATTTTGTAAGATACTACCAGATATTGCCGCTGGAGATCCGGAGTATTGCAATTTGATGCATGCAGATACGGCAGGTACCAAAACCTCGTTGGCTTATATGTACTGGAAAGAAACGGGAGATTTGAGTGTCTGGAAAGGAATAGCCCAAGATGCCATCGTTATGAATTTGGACGATATGGGTTGCGTCGGTTGTACAAAAGACATCATATTATCAAGCACAATAGGACGAAACAAAAACCTGATTCCTGGTGAAGTCATCAAGGAGATCATCCAAAGTACTGCTCAACTACTTGAAGAGTTGAAGGAACATGGAGTAACCGTGCACTCCGCAGGCGGAGAAACCGCAGACGTTGGTGATATCGTCCGAACGATTGATGTTGGATACACCGCTTTTGCCAGAATGAAAAAATCAGACCTAATCGTCAACAATATTCAACCCGGTCAAGTAATCGTCGGCATCGCCTCCTACGGTCAATCCAGTTACGAAACAACCTATAATGGAGGAATGGGAAGCAACGGACTAACGTCAGCAAGACACGACGTTTTACACAAGTCCTACGCTGCAAAATACCCAGACAGCTTCGATCCCAACACGCCAGAAGAAGTTATTTATATTGGGAATAAACGTCTGACCGACACTATAGAAATTGAGGGAAAAGAAATTCCAATAGGAAAATTAATTTTGTCGCCAACAAGAACCTTCCTACCTGTAATCAGTAAAATTTTAGACAAACACAGAGCAGAAATTGGAGGAATGATCCACTGCACAGGAGGTGCGCAAACAAAAGTCCTAAAGTTTGTGGAAGGCGTTCATATTATTAAGGACAATTTTTTCAAAACTCCCCCACTCTTTCAGCTTATCCAAGAAGAATCCGGAACTGACTGGAAAGAAATGTACCAGGTCTTTAATATGGGAAATCGCTTAGAAATTTTCTTAGACGAAAGCATCGCCCAATCCGTCGTCGATATCGTTAAGTCTTTTAATATTGATGCGCAAATCATTGGCCGGGTAGAAGCAAGTCCTAAAAACAAATTGACGCTTACTTCTGAGCATGGCGTGTTTGAATATGAATAACTATTCGTCCTCCCAGCCCTTAGTACGTTCTACTGCTTTTAGCCAGCCGCCGTATTTCTTTTTGACAAACTCTGCAGGTTTCAAAGGCGCAAAGGACTTGTCTAGATTCCAGCCTTCCGCAATGTCTTCTTTTTTCCAGAATCCAACTGCCAATCCTGCAAGATAGGCCGCTCCTAGTGCCGTAGTTTCAATAACCTGAGGTCTTTCTACTGGAACTTCTAAAATGTCCGCCTGAAATTGCATTAGCAGATTATTCGCACTCGCTCCACCATCTACACGCAATGCCTTGAGAGAAATACCAGAGTCCGCTTCCATGGCGCTCAATACATCTTTTGTTTGATAGGCAAGCGATTCCAGCGTGGCTCGGATTAAGTGCGTTTTTGAAGTAGCTCTTGTAAGACCAAATATCGCCCCCCGAGCATACATATCCCAATAAGGTGCTCCAAGCCCTGCAAAGGCGGGGACAACATAAACTCCGTCCGTATCAGGCACTTTCATAGCATAAAATTCCGAATCAGGCGAATCGTCGATCATCTTCAACCCGTCTCGAAGCCACTGGATCGCAGCTCCTGCGATGAAGACACTTCCTTCCAATGCATATTCTACTTTCCCATCTAGTCCCCAAGCGATTGTAGTGATTAGACCGGCCTTGGACTCTACCATAGTTTCTCCAGTATTCATTAGCATAAAACAGCCAGTTCCGTAGGTGTTTTTCGCCATTCCTGATTGATGACATGCCTGGCCAAATAAGGCGGCCTGTTGGTCTCCTGCCATCCCTGAAATGCGGATTGGAGCTCCTAGGAGTTTGGGATCAGTTTCACCGTAAACTTCACTAGAGGGTTTGACGGTTGGGAGTAGGCTTTTGGGGATGTTTAGTTGTTGGAGGAGCTTGTCGTCCCAATGCAAGTTTCGGATATTGTAAACCATGGTTCTGGAGGCGTTGCTGTAGTCAGTAACGTGGACTTTGCCACCAGTCAATTTCCAGACGAGCCAAGTATCGATAGTGCCAAATAGTAGGTCGCCGTTTTCTGCTTTCTGTCTTGCTCCTGCTACGTTTTCCAGAATCCAATGGATCTTAGTGCCAGAGAAATAGGCGTCGATGACCAGGCCTGTTTGTTCTCTGACATACTCCTGAAGTCCTTCTTTTTTCAACCCATCGCAGATGGCGGCTGTTCGTTTGTCTTGCCAGACGATGGCGTTGTAGACGGGTATTCCGGTGTTCTTGTCCCATACAACGGTTGTTTCTCGTTGATTGGTGATGCCGATGGCTTCTATTTGCTCAGGTTGAACATTGTTGTTTTTGAGAACATTTTGAGCGACGGTGAGTTGTGTTTGCCAAATCTCTAGCGGGTCGTGTTCTACCCAGGCGTTTTGAGGAAAAAACTGGGTAAACTCTTGTTGTTCTGTCCCTAATATACCTCCCTTTTCATCGAATAGGATTGCTCTGGAACTTGTTGTCCCTTGGTCTAGTGCTAAAATGTACTTCATAGTGTGTGCTAAATTATCCTCCTACCAGCGGAGTGAGTTTGATAAAACCAACTTCTGTTTCTTGAGAAACTAGTATCTCTTCTTCTAATTGTTCGACCTGCTTGTTGTCTACCAGAATAAAAAAACCATTCTTTTTGAAGGCATCGAGTGCGATATAGGCTTGTTTTTCCTTATCGATTTTTCGAATTTTCTTCATTTTATAGCCGTTGATGGCTTGTTCGGTATCGGTGGGTTGTACTAATCCATTGAACACATTGGACTGTTTGTTGTTGAATTGATCAACTTCGAAGTAGACACGTTGAGTGATGAGCTCTTCGGCAGTTATTAATTCATTTTCGAATTGCAATTCGATTTCTTGTAGTACTGCACCAACAGCAGTTTCGTCTTTTATTGTAAGCGTATTCATAATTAATAAATGCTAAGATGAAAAAATGAGATTAAAATCTCAAATAGAATTCACAATTTAATGCTATTTTCGCACCAATAACCATGAAGATACAAACAACAACAGTTCCTTTTGATAAAATTCCGTTTTTCTCGTCTATAGATGTAGCCTATACAAACAGTGATGCTCGTTTGGCTCCATTTTACAAGTATAAAACTGAATTTTCTTCTTTTGAACAAATAATTGAGGATAAAAAAAAGGATCCTATTAATAGGAAGGTTTTAGTGGAATCTCTTAAACTGCAGTATAATAATTTGCAGACTTCTCAGGCTGTGAAAAAGAATATTGATTTATTGTTGGAGGAAAACACGTTTACTGTTACTACTGCGCATCAACCAAGTTTAGCGACTGGACCCTTGTATTTTATTTATAAGATCATTTCTACCCTCAATTTATCAGAAAGCCTTACTAAACAACATCCGGATTATCAGTTTGTTCCTGTTTTCTATCTGGGAAGTGAAGATCACGATTTTGAAGAGATCAACCATTTCCAGCTTTTCGGGAAAAAATTTGAATGGCAATCCGGCGAGGGAGGATCTACCGGCGCAATGTCTACCCAACATTTACAACCTGTCCTCGACCAGTTAAAAGAAGTATTAGGCGAAAGCGAACATGCACAAACCATTTACAAAACACTGCATACCGCCTACAGTACTCACAAGACGTACAATGATGCAACATTGTATCTAATCAACGAACTGTTTAAAGAATATGGATTGGTCGTCTTGATTCCTAATACAGCAGATTTAAAACGGCAGTTTATTCCAATAATGGAAGCAGAACTACTTGAGCAATCTTCAGAAACTTTAGTCTCCACAACCATCAACGAACTTGCTGAAGCAGGATTTAAAGCACAGGCGTCTCCTAGGAACATTAACCTATTTTACCTTCAAGAAGGCTCGAGAGAGCGAATTGTACTCGAAAATGGAGTATATAATGTTTTGAATACTACGCTTCAATTTACTAGAAGTGAGATCTTAGAAGAGTTGAATAATCATCCAGAAAAATTCAGTCCTAATGTAATATTAAGGCCGCTTTACCAGGAGAAAATCCTCCCTAACCTTGCTTATATCGGCGGAGGTGGAGAGCTTGCTTATTGGCTGGAACGCAAAACTCAATTCAAGCATTTTAAGTTGAACTTTCCAATGTTGATTCGCAGAAATTCTGTGCTTTGGGTGGATAAAGGCAATGCCAAAAAACTAACTAAACTTGGACTTTCAGTTATAGATTTGATGGAGGACGATGATTTAATCATAAAAAATTACGTTAGTAAAAATACCTCCTCCACAATAAGTCTTGCTGCTGAAAAACAAGCATTATCAAAAGTGTTTGACGATCTCCTAAAGAAGGCAGTTGCCCTTGATCCGGGACTCAAACAATCAGTACTAGGAGAAAAAACAAAGCAACTAAAAGGAATAGACCAACTAGAAAACAAACTTCTACGAGCAGAAAAACGAAAGTTTGAAACCTCCAACAATCAGATCCTTTCCTTAAAATCAAAACTGTTTCCGCAAAAAAATATGCAGGAAAGAAAAGACAACTTTCTAAGTTTTTACTTGAAATACGGTGAAGACTACTTCAAAGTCCTAAAAGAAAATTTACATCCATTAACTAAAAAATTCATAATACTAACTGATGAAATCTAACATCTTATTTTTTTTATTTTTAACAATTGTACTGACTACTTTTTCTTGTAAAGAAAAGGAATCACCTGCTCCCTATGCAAACTCCGTCATTGTAACCAATGAAGGAAATTTCGGCTCTTCCAACGGAACAATTACTTCCTACAACAGAACCACCGGCGTCGTAGGACAAGCAGCCTTCCAATCGGTAAACAACTTTAATCTAGGCGATGTCGTACAATCGATGACCTCCTTCAATGACAAAAGCTACATCTGTATCAATCAATCCGCAAAAGTGGAGGTAGTCAACAGCGAAACATTGGAAACAGAAGGCACTATTGTCGATGTTCCGAACCCTAGATATTTTCTGGGTGTCAGTTCTTCAAAAGCCTATGTCAGTAGCTGGTCTTTTGGCGCAGGCTCTGAGTTGAGTGTTATAGATTTGCCCTCCTACGAAAAAAACAGCGTGCTAATCACCGGATGGGTCGAAGAAATGTTGTTGTTTGACAACAAAGCATACGTCACCGTTTCTGATACCAATGAAGTATTGGTGGTTAGTACCGACCAGGATATTATTACTGGAAAATTCACCACTGGCTTTGGACCGACAAGCATAGTACAAGGAAATAATGATCAGATTTACGTTTTATTTAGCGGTAAAAAAATCTACAATCCTGACTTTTCTCTAAATCTAGCAGCAAGTACTGCCGGAGGAATTACTCAAATTGATCCTGCAAGTCAATCCATTGTACAAGAAATCACCTTTTCTGATGTGGCTTCTACTCCAAGTAAATTAAGGCTTAGTCTCGACAAAACAAAGCTGCTTTACTTATATCAAGGCGCTGTCTATTCGTTAGAAGGAACTACAATTGCCCCATACATTGCTAACACTTCAAGAAATTTTTATGGGTTGGATGTCGATCCTACAAATGGAGATATTTACGTTTCCGATGCCTTGGATTTTAATCAGGCAGGAGATGTTTATCGATACAATGCGGCAGGCGATGAGCTCGCTACTTTCAAAGCGGGGATTATTCCTGGTGGATTCCGATTTTAATTAGAAATCTCCTGGCGCTACCTGACAGCAAACCAGTCCAAGAGAACGCCACATATCAACCACCTGATTGCGGTCATCCAACACGAAATCTATGTAGTACTTATCTTTGATTTGTTGCTCATAGATTTCGAGTTTGACCTCCGAGTCCTTGCGTTTATCAGCCGCACGGCGCATCAATAAGGCATCGTAGGGAATTTTGTTTTTTTCAAGGAATACTAAAGTTTGTGGTTTGAACTCGTCTGATCTTCCAGAAACAAGTACGATCTGATGGCCTGCTTCTTTGAAGGTTTTAACAATATTGGCTACGGGATCATTGAGTTCATCCTTGTCGCAATTGGACGCGTCGTAGGGATTCCTATTTAACAAAGCAAGTGTACCGTCAAGGTCGCAGATGACAGCTTTTGGTAGATTTTCGTCCTGGGCAATTGCTTTTTCTTGTTGCACGATTTTCGGTGCAATAAAATCTCTGTACATTCTTCGGATCACTCGCTCCCCTACTGATATTGGGCGTTTGAGGTCTCTTTTAATACATTCTTCTACCGAAACCTCAAAAAACTTTATTTCGACTTGTATTTGTTGACCTGTTTCCTTCTTGTAATTGTCGACTAGTTGGCGAATTCTGATTTCGTGTCTTGGGTGTAGATTGGTGTCGTCTACAATGACGTGTTTGCCTTCGCTCAGTGCATATTTGATCAGTGTATCTCTAGCATGCAGCACAAATTTTTCGTTGCCTTTGCTCCAGTGAGAATCGTCTAACATCGCTCTTAAATCGTCCTTGTTGATCCGTTTGTAGACTCCTGGATTTTCCTGGATCAATTGTTTGGACCAGGTAGATTTTCCGCTTGCAGGCAGGCCCTTGGCGATGATGACTTTTTTCATGATTAATTATCGTTTTTCACATACAGTAATGTCCAGTATCCTAGCAGATTGACTGCTTTTTTATTAACTACGTTGAGTTTATTGTTGTCGATAAATTTTTGGAGAGGAAATTCAGGTTGCCAACCAAGTTTGTCGGCTAATCGGTTTAGTCTTTTTTCGAAAAAATGAATAAATCCACCATTCCCACTAAAGTGATTTACAATATAGATGTCGCCGTTGGGTTTGCACACCCTTTTTGCTTCGGCCATTAGTTTTTCAGGGTTGGGGACGACAGATACCACATACATGATTGCAAGTTTGTCAAAACTATTGTCTGGATAATTCATTTCCTGGGCGTCCATGACTTCAACAGAGATATGCGTTAGTTGTTTGTTGTCAATTCTTTCTTGTGCTTTGTCTAGCATTTCGGGGGAAATATCGATTCCTTTCACCTTGGTGTTTGCGGGATAATTTACTAGGGAAATTCCAGTACCGACGCCAATTTCAAGGATTTCGTCATTGTCATTGAAGGTCATTTGTTTCAACATTTCTCGTCTTCCATGGTCTAGTATTTTGCCAAACACAACGTCGTAGTATGGAGCATAACGCTTGTATACATTCTTTACAGCATCTAATTTCATAAGTCAAGTTCATTGGTTCGATTGGAAAATGGTTTTTGGTATTCAGGGCGAACCACTTTCCATATAATATCCGAGTATTCTCTTTCATCAAGCATTTTGAATAAAATAGACGGATAGGTACAGGTTTGATAATATAGAGCGTTGGATTTTCGATCTCCAAGATCCCTAAACTCCTCTTTGCAGAGAATTTCTATTTTTTTATAATTCTTTAATAATTGAGCTTTAGTTTGCTTTACCCAGTCATAAAATTCGTCCGGTACTTTTTCCAAAATTTCTTCAAACGGCAAATCAGCACTGACGTATTCCCAAATAGAAACATTAGAAACGTTCGTCAAAATACGGTGCAATCTGACATATTCCTCAAACTTCACTTTCATTCTAAAACCACTTTTGAATTTGATAACAAATCCTTCCCTGTTATCTTCCTCCAGCCCTTTTAGTTTGGTCAGATCTGTTGCTCCTGGATAGCTTTTCACAATTGGAAATCCTAGTGATTCTAAGGGTAAATCCTTTCCTGAATTATTATCAATAATGGCCAAAAGGACGAGTTCCTCTTTCTCTCCATAATCAACAACAATACGGTTTTCAGGATAGATGATTTCGAATAAATAGGTTTTTGATGATTCTAATAATGGAACAGCATCTTTATATTTGTCGTGCAACAACGCTGTAGCCTTCTGCGACTGTTCCGAAATAAAAGAACCTCTGGTCGCGAACACGGGTTTACCTTCATTGAAGTATAAAATCCCCATGGAACCATCCATTTTTTCATAAACATCAAAGGATTCATTAGGAATTTGCTCCGATTCTAATTCTTCTAAATTGAAAAACTTAGGCAATGGTCGCGCTACTAATTGCCTTTGGCCATCCAGAATGAGACCACGACATTGTAAGGTAACGGTATTCCAAATTCGCTCAAACTGTGTCTTTTGAGAATAATTGTAGATGTGCAAATCTGAAGTAGGGTGTTTTTGAGTGACAACATACCCCTCTTCCAACATCTTGTCCAACAATTCAAAAAACTCCTTGTCCATTTGGGTGGTTAAAACATTTGCAATCATTAAAGCACGAATTTAAAAAAAATGGACTAAAGAAACTGTTTTGTTTTACAAATATTTAAACAAAACAGTTCCTTTAGTCCAGAAATATCTTTTTTATCGTACTAAACTAACATCGCCCTTGTATTCAATAATTTTACCGTCAAGGAATTCAACCTCAGCAAAGTATATGAATACTGAAGGGTTCAATTTTTTGCCTTTTAAGGTTCCATCCCATCCAAAATTTAAAAGATTTGGTTGGAAATTGCTTGCATCAAACAGTTTTTCTCCCCAGCGATCAAATATTCTGAAAGACTTGATTTCTGCCACATCGATACCAGCATAAATGGTAAATAAATCATTAATACCATCATTGTTAGGAGAAAATGCATTAGGTATGAATACCTTTCTATTTTTATCGACTTCGATTAGAAGTTCGTCTATTCCGAAACATCCTAACGTATCAGTGACTACTACTTGCAGTACAATCGACTCTACTGGCATCACTGTTGGATCTGGGCAATCTATACAACTCAATGTATCATTGGTGTTTGCCTGCCAGGAATATACCAGAGAATCAATCAATGGTGTAACCGTAGTCATCACCTGATAATCTTCCCCGAGTTGAATCGTTGCGTCTTCTCCAGCGTCTACAATTATTTCGTCCGGCTCTAGTACATTAATTGTCTGTGAAGTTTCACATCCCTCAATATCGCTGGCATACACGGTATAGCTACCAGGAGTCAAACCACCAAATATTGAATCTGTTTGAAAAAATTCTCCATCCAACGAATAAGTAAATGGCCCTCCTGCCCCACCGTTAGCGGAAGGAATGGCAATCATACCATTGGCATCTCCAAAACATGTAACGCCATTTGCTACTACTTGCATTTGGATTGGCAAAGGATTCGCTAGCGTATAATTGGCAACTGCCTGGCACCCCATATTGTCAGTTACTGTAACTGAATAATTTCCAAAGCCAATATTTACAAGGGACTGCCAATTCGCTCCTGTATTCCAGATGTAGGTATATCCTGCAGTTCCGCCTGTTGGGTTCGCAGTTACCAGCCCATCACTTCCATCATAACACAAGGGATCAACGCCAGTAATCGTAACAGACAAGGGCACTGATGGTTCTGCTACAGTAACATTTACGGGAACCATTTGACATCCGTTATCATCCATTACATTTAGCACATATACTCCTGCAGCAAGTCCAGTTGCGGTTGAGAGATATTGAGGAGGTGTAGAATTCCATTCATAATAGTATGGAGGAGTTCCTCCACTCATGGTCACCGTTGCTTCTCCGTCAAATCCACCGTTGCAACTTACTGGATCAACTATAATTCCGGGAATCATTAAGTCAGGTCCACCAACTGTTGCTGTGACCACTGCAAAACATCCTGCCTGATCAGTAACTGTGACTTGATGATTGCCAGCAGACAAAAATACCGCTGGATTAGAAATTTCACCATTATCCCATTGGAAGTTATAAGGAACTTGTCCACCTGTAACTGCTAAATAAGCCAGACCGTCAATATCTCCAAAACAAGTCACATCGTGCGTAGTATCTACTACAGGAGTAACAGGATTAGGTCCATTTACAGTTGCAGATCCTGTTTCAATACAGCCATTCGCATCCGTAACAAAAACGGTATAAGTGCCAAGTGGAACATTCACTATTGTAGGGCCTGTGCCTAGCATTCCCCAATCATAAGCATATGGAGGTATACCACCTGAAGCAATAGCTGTAACGGTCCCTTCATTGCCTCCGCATGGAGCGTTTGTTGATTGTGTTGCTACTGTCAATAATGTTGGCTCTGCTAGAGTGATACTTGATGATCCTGTACAACCATTGGCATCCGTAACTAGAATGGGATTGACACCAGGAGGAAGGTTGAAAGCTGTTCCAATAGTTTCTCCAGAAGTTGGCCAAAAATAAGAATAGGGCCCTTGTCCGCCAAGTGCAGCGGCAGAAACAACTCCATCACTTTCACCATGACAAGAAATACCTGATATTTGATTTAGTTGCACAGAAACTGGAACAGGTGCAGGTACTATTATAGATTGGTCGTGATAACATCCATTTCCTCCAGTAATACTAACAGTATATGTTCCAGCAGTTAGACCAGAAACACTTGTTCCTGTTAGGGAAGCATCATGAGACCAGGCGTAAGAATAAGGAGGAATTCCTCCTCCACCAGTTATAGAAATAGATCCATCTGAATCACCAAGGCAAGAAACCGGATCAACATTATCAATAAAGATCAGAAGTGGAGGTGGCGGATCGTTCACTATATAGGATTCAGTCACGGTACATCCATTGACGTCATATATGGTCGCAATATAAACTCCCGCAGGAGCATTTGTTATTGAATTATTTGTACCCCATCCAGCAGACCATTGGTAGGTATAGGGTGCTGTTCCTCCGCTTGGATTTAAAACAATGCTTCCACCAGCAGATCCAAAGCATCCCACGTTTACGATGGTTGGATTCCCTACAATTGTTGCACTTGAGCTGCCAATAGTTACTGAGCTAGTAGTAGAACAACCATTATCGTCAGAAACTTCAACTATATAAGTACCAGCTTCTAATCCTGTAGCTGTCGCAGTAGTTTGAGGTGGAAAAATTGTTGAGAGTGGAGGTCCCCAAAAATAGGTATAGTCGGTAGCAATAGTTCCTCCAGTTGCGGTGACTGTAGCTATTCCAGAATCATTATTACAAAAATCATCCTGAACATTTGTTGCCGTTGCAGAAATGCCGCCTGGATCAACTAGCGTAACAGATGTCGTAATCGTACAATTACTATTATCAGTAACTGTTAGAACATAAGTGCCAGAAGACAAACCGGTAGGATTATCAGAATCTGGCGCATTATCCCAATCATAAGAATATGGTAAATTCCCTCCTGTTAAGGAAACAAAGACACTCCCGTCTGAATCGCCCGCACAGGATACGTTCGTAACTGTAATCGTGATAAATCCAAGTGGTAGCGGTGCTGTAATAGCAGCAGTGGCTGTTGTAAAACATCCATTTGCATCAGATACCGTAACATTGTAGGTCCCATCAACGAGTCCAGATATATTTTGTGTTGTTGCACCATTATCCCATACAAATTGATAAGGCGCTGTGCCGTTTGAAATTGCTAGTGTGATATCTCCATCAGCTGTTCCAGCACAAGGAAGTTGTTCTCCTGTAGCTATAGCTTCGAATAATGGCGGATTATTTAAGATAACAGGAATCACTTCTGTGCAACCAATACCATCAGTTACAGATAGAGTATAAACACCGGCTGGAAGTCCTGTAATATTTTGCGTTGTTTCTCCGTTATCCCACATGTAGGTATAAGCTCCCAAACCTCCAAAGACAAAGGCAGAGATGCTACCATCTGAACTTCCATCACACGAAGGAGGTGTTGGCATCCCAGCAACAACAAGTACAGGCGGGTCAATAATTCCGACGGTAGTCGTTCCAGTGCAGCCTAAAGCATCTGTCACCGTTACTGCATAATTTCCAGAACCTACATTCATTAAATCTTCAGTCATGTAAGGCCCTCCTGGACCAGTCCAAGTATAAACATAAGGAGAATTACCTCCAAGCACCGTTAAATCGATATTAACATCACTTCCACCATTACAAGTAACCGTATTGCTAGAGGGAACCCCTGAGACTGTTAACCCTCCAGTTGTTGTAATGTTAAAGCCAGTTACCGAGGGGCATCCGCTGGCGTCTGTTATTGTAAGACTATATGTTCCAAATCCAAGTCCTGTAGCCGGATTGACTGCAGAAACTGGGACACCTGGATTTGCTGTATTTTCCCAGTTGAAAGTGTATGGTGTAATACCACCAGAAACATTCGCGAAAGCAGTACCATTATTCCCGCCACAAACAGAAGGAGTTGTTGTCACTCCTGAAATAATTGGCCCTCCTGTTGCTCCAACAGTAATTGCAGAAACAACGGGACAAGAACCGTTTGCATTTGTAACAGTAAGGCTATAATTGCCAGTTTGCAATCCTGTTGCAGGATTTGTGGAAGAAACCACCACCCCAGGATTACCAGTGTTTACCCAAGTAAAAGTGTAAGGCCCAGTGCCCCCTGAAACAACAGCCGTCGCAGATCCATCTGAAAGTCCGCAATTTTCTGCTTGACCAGAAATATTATCAATTGACGGCCCTCCGCTTGCAGATACAGAAATTGTCGATATCTCTGGACAAGTACCGTCCATATTCGTTACAGTAACGGTGTAAATACCGGCGGTTAAGCCAGTAGCAGGGTTTGTAGAAGAAACCGAAACAGCTGGAGCTGAATTATTCACCCAATTGAAATTGTAGGGAGCAGTTCCGTTAATTACTGTTACGGTGGCGGTACCGTCCATTTGCCCACAAGTTTCTGGTGTGGAACCTGTATTGCTGATGCTTGGCCCTTGGACATTTCCAACAGTTATGGTAGCTGTTACCGGGCACGGTGTCCCTGTAGAAGCTACTGTAATTCTTATATTGTCTACTGCAAAGGATGGATCGGTTCCAACACCGTCATCATTGTTTGTCCAATTGAATGCTATTCTTAGGTTATTGATATTTTCTGTTACGGCGGGTAGTGCAACAGACCTTGTCTCCCATAGTCCTTGCCCAGATCCGCAGGAAAGAGATTTTAAAGTCGGCGTCAATGTATTAAACGTTACTCCACCATTTGTGCTTATTAAAAGAGACGCATTATCAGTTAGTCCATCTCCATTTCCAATAAAATCAAAGGATAAGGTCATGTTGGAAAAACCAACGGTTGAAATATCGCCAGATTCTGAACGCATATTTGTTTCAGGACAGAATAGTATTCCACAAAGACCACCAGCATCGTATGCCGCGCCTCCAGGGGGATTAAAAACACTTGTGACGTGTAAGGTATTGTTTCCGTTTCCTGAGGTACCACAACTACCGGATGCGACTCCTCCTTCATTGTCGTTTATTGCCCAGAAGTTATTGTCTGCGCCATTTACCCCGGTTGAGGTATTAATGGTCCATGTTGCGGCACCATCAAAGTCTTCTGAGTGAACGACAGCGCTACTGCCGCCACCAGCATCATCAGTCACCGTTACTGTATAGCTGCCTGCTGGTAGTCCGGTTGCAGTTGCTGTTGTTTGCGCATTAGCATCATCCCAAATATAAAAATAATTGCCTGTTCCTCCTGATACTGTGACTCCGGCGGTACCATCGTTATTCCCACAATTCTCATCAGTGAAGCTGGTATTGTCTATAGTTGGACCTACACAACCACAATTCATAACAAGCATTGATAAAGTATCTGGCCCGGTGCAATTCCCATTGTCTACTTCAACGAAGTAGGAATAATTTCCAGCGGGAATAATAGATGGATCGATAATAGTTGGATTTGCTGCAGTGGCGCTTGATAGGTAGGCCATTGCAGAAGGCGGATTTGAGGTCCAAGTATAAGAAGGAGTGGCCTCTAAAGAGGTAGGCGCTCCTCCAATCATAACCGGATTGCTGCCTCCTTCACAATAAGTTATATCTGGTCCAGCATTAACATCAACAATTTCTTCATAAAATGAAAAAGAGCTTCCTGTACCGATATTTCCGCACTGGTCTATATAATCTCCTATTAACGTTACGGTGTACGTACCGGAAGTGATAATTCTTGGAAAAATTCTAAGTCGTACTTGATCAACATAGTCATCTGGGCTTGAACAGCCTACCCCATCTGCTATTGCAACATTATTAGGAACACCATATGGTCCGATTATTTCGACATCGAATTTGTCAATTGAGGAGCATAAAATAGGTTCAGATAGATTCACATAAACATCTAAATCGAAGCAGCTCACGGGTTCCATACTAATAATTTCGGGAGCGTTATTATCAAAAATAACCGCTGTAGACGCTGAAAAGTCTAGGAAATATCCAGATTGAGATGCGGAAAAATTACTAACATAAAGAACGTAGTTACTACCGGCAGTAACAGGAATACTTGCATTGTATGGAGCCGCTGTGTTTGGAGCTGAGCTGCCTGTGCCATTGAACGGCGCGCCACTATATGCCCCAGTAATTCCATTATTTACTAAACCACCTAAACCATTGTTGGAGTTGGAATAGTTGCAACTAATCTCAGGAGCTAGTCCATTATTAGGAAAAATATCGGTGCAATGGGCATTCGTCAGATCGTAAATTGCCCAGTCGTAATCATCGGATCCGGAGAGCGGATAAATTAAAAAACTCAAGTCTCCTGATTGTTCAACAGTAAAATTGTACCAAACACCATTTTGTTCGCCATCATCAAGACAAGAAAATCCATCATTGACTTCATTTATTGCGCCTCCAATCCCGGTATAGGAGTTCGGTTGAAAATAGGTGGATTGGCAAACGGCGATTGACCCACTACAATCCTGCTGACTGACGTTTTGGGGTTGGGGGCAAGGAATACAGCTAATTGCAGCTGCCCATCCTGCAAACTGATTGTTGCCATTGGAGATAAACTCAAAGGTGATACATCCATTTGTGGAAGCTGTTGGTACTGTGAATGCACCAAAATCTCCAGAAAATGTTTGCAGTAAGGGAGCGGCAGTTGAATTTCCATCATAGATATTTAGATAATCAACTGGGCCTCCAATTATTGGTATCGGATTGAATTCTGAGTTATAAGCAGAAAAATCGAACCACAGACAATCGCCCGGAGTATCTGGACAGAATGTGTGGGTAATATTTTCATTTGGACTATAATTGCCAAGTGCGCCTCCTGTATCATAAAAATTCCCTACACAAACACTTGTTGTTGCACCATTGGTCATTGGGTAATCCTGGGCGGAAACTACAAGAGTAAATAGAGAAAAAGTTGACAGTAGTAAAGCTATTAATAACTTTATGTTTTTCATGTTGATAATCAGCAGATTAATTATGTAATGGTTGTAGAGGTCTCAACTCTATCTCACAATAAGAAAATCATTTCTTAAATACTAATAGTTTTGGTTGGAGTTGGTTTGAGGATTATATCAATAAAAGTGCCAAATGACGCGTTTAAAAACATCTGCAAAAATACAGAATAAATAGCAAAATTCTGAATTTCTTCTTTGCATGATTTTCCAGGGTGGAATTCTCCTTCTTCACACTTTTATAACGAAATGAGTTTTGGATTCGTGGCTTTACCTCTAGGTAATGTTAAATTTATCGTAATGAATATTTATATAAAACAAAAAGTCTGGATATGCAATAGCTTGCTTGTTAAGCCAAAGGGAAATTTAGAAACGCCTAATAACCAACGAAAAAGAACATTGAATGAGTCAAAGCAGAGGAAAAAAGTTAACTCAAAGAATAAATTCCCTTAACAATCCTATAAGATTTTGGAGAATAAGCGTTCATACATGGCATGAATTTTAAATACTATTAGGTATTAGATCACCGTTATAAATATAAAAATCATGCAAACCAGCTTATCAAAATCTCAAAAATCCAACAGTAGAAAAGCATTGTTCATGACGATTTCGTTGCATGTTCTCTTTGTTGGAGGCTTATATTTAGGTACGAATAGTAACAACAGCTCTTTCCTTTCGTCGAATACTGCAATTTCAAAGACCTCAACAAAAAAGAGTACTTCCAAGGTTAAAAGTAAATATTACAACGCAGCAAAAGCTTTAAACAAAAAGAAGTAATAGCGATTAGAAAAGACCACCGTAAAGCTCTCTGGAGACTTGGTTGATAACCTCTCCCAAATGCTCAGGATTTCCACCAAAATCTAACTTATTGACGTTCAAGATCAATAGTTTTCCCGTTTCTTCTTTGATGTATTGTTCGATCCATGATTCGTAGCGCTCATTCAGTCTTTTTAAGTAATCCAGGCTCATACTCCCTTCATAATCACGTCCTCTTCGTTGGATGTGTGCGACTAGAGTAGAGATGTCTGCCCTTAAGTAGATCATTAAATCTGGTGGGTTGACCTGCGAGCTCATGGTTTTAAATAAATCAAAATAATTGTTGTAGTCCCGAGTGGACATCAGTCCCATATCATGCAGATTGGGCGCAAAAATATAAGCATCTTCATAGATTGTTCTATCCTGAATAACTACTTTATCCCCTCCCTGAATTTTTAGTATTTGCTGGTATCTGCTATTTAGAAAATAAATTTGCAGATTGAAAGACCAACGTTTCATATCCGTGTAGAAATCACTTAGATAAGGATTATCTTCTGTAT
>CALLWB010000012.1 GCA_938016265.1 uncultured Saprospiraceae bacterium | reverse complement strand
AGTTTTGGATATGCATTTGGTGTGATTATAATTGATGGAAGTAACGGAGTTGTTGATACTCGTATTTACAAAACTGATTCTAATGGAAATCTTCTTTCGACCTCAATATTTCCAAGTCAATCTACATTTTATTACCCTGCTAACTCACTCATAGAAGGATCGGACGGAGGTATTTATGCAGAGTATACAGCTGGCGGCAATTACTCCTTGTACGGCGCTCCAGCAAATGGTACCACTTGGATTTTTAGAGTTGCATCCGATACTCCTTCTTCTAACTGGGTCGCTACAGAAGTCAGTCCAGATGGACGTTTCGTATACACTTTTAAAGATGATAATTTCAGACTTGACCTTTCAAAAATTGATGTCAATACCGGTGAACGTTTAGGTTTTGATATTACTAATTTTTTAAATGGTTCTGTTCAAGATTTCAGATTTGGATATGCAGGTGGAATATCTGTTAACGATGATGGTAGTCTTCTTGTTGGAACTGGTTTTGCTACTCCAGGTGGAGGAGGCGATGCTGGAGCAGTGATCGGAAAAATAAGTGCAAATGGTGCAGTTATTTGGAGACAAGAAATACTAAACGAAGGCCTTTTCAGAATAGGCCCAGTTGGTACTACTTCTGAAGGTGGAGCTATCTTCGCTGGAGAAGATGTTAACAGCTTCAATACTTCTGATGATGATGAAACCATATTTATAAAATTGACCAATACAGGTGCATTGACTCCTTTATGCGGTGGTACTCCTCCTCCTCCAGGTGGCGGCGACATTGATTTATCACTTAGCGTAAATAGCAGCAATCCATCGCCTTCGATTTGGAATTCCTTTTCAACAACTTACACTGTAAGTAATGCTGGACCACAAACTGCTACAGGAGTAAGTGTAGACATTCCATTGCCAAACGGTGTGGTGTATTCTGGTGGAAATGAGTTTTCAGCATCTCAAGGTTCTTACAGTCCTTATTCATCTAGAAGATGGAACGTTGGATCTTTAGCAAGTGGAGCAAGTGCTACGATTACCATCAACTTGTTTGTAAACTCAAGCAGTTCCATTACGCTATATGGTCAGGTTGCAACTGCGAATGAAGATGATGGTGATTCAACTCCAGGCAACGGAAGCTGTTGTAATGCCAATGAAGACGATGAAGCTGCTTTGGCTTTAGGCGCCTCTTCTGCGAACAATAGAGAACTATCAGTGGATGAATTTCTAGAAACAGGTCGACCAATCTTAATCAATAAAATATTCCCAAATCCTTCTGCAGTTGGTGTAGTACAATTTGAGATATTGAGCAACGATTTTAGAAATGCAGATTTGGAAATTTATGATGCGAGAGGAAAACAAATTGATATAAGTTCTACAGGTTTGAATGAAGGAATCAACAATATTACTATTGATGTTTCCCAATATAGAACTGGACTTTACTATATTTTAATTCCGAATCAAAACATGAAATACATGCCTACTAAGTTTGTTGTTCAAAACGACTAACAAGGTAGAATAGTAATACTTGTAAAACAAAAAGCGGATTGAGACACTAGGTTTCAATCCGCTTTCTTTATGTTGAATTTTAATAGAAATTATCGAACTCCGTGCATTAGTTTTTTGATAACTGGATTTAATAAAATCCCAATTAAACCCAGAACAATAGGTACGATTGTAAATATCAAAAAGAAAGTAGTTAAGGAATACTCTGCAGTAATTTCTTCAATTCTTCCCCCCATTACACCGGCTGTTTTATTACCAATTGCAATTGCGATGTACCAAACCCCAAACATCAATGCAATCATCCTTCCTGGCACCAATTTACTAATGTAAGATAAGGCAACAGGTGATAAGCAAAGTTCTCCGAGCGTATGGAATAAGTAGGCTAGAATAAGCCAGACAATACTTACCGTAGCTACTTTTGCTCCGGATTCAATTCCCATGGAACCAAAGGCTAAAGCACCAAAACCAATCCCTAAGAGGATCAAGCCTAAACCGTATTTGGAAGCGGCACTCGGATTGTATTTGCTTTCCCACCATTTAGAAAATAATGGAGCAAATATGATTATGAAAAGTGAATTCAAAATCCCAAACCAAGTGGCGGGAATCTCTACTTCATTTTCTTTTACTTCCGTCACCGTTGCGGCAATGATCGGCGAGGCTTTTCCGGCCTCCGAAATCATTGTTCGAGCAGTTTTGAGTTTTTCATCATTTAAGAAAATATATTTCCCACGAACCTCCATGATATTCAACTTACCTCCTACAGTTAGGTCCACTGGTTCAATAATTGTCGCGGTCTTTTTTACAATCTTATCGCCCGGATTTACGGTTGTTGATTCTAGTACGTTGGTATAAGTGGTTGATTGTTTTCCGTCGGCTGAAGTTTCAACAGATTCGATGGTGTCGTACTCTACAACAAATGCATTAGAGTTTAAGTTTCTGTTGATCATCCAAAAAACAAGTCCCCAAATAATTACAAAACTAGCTCCTAGGAAAATATTAGAGATTGCATATTTTGCAAAAGTTTGTTTGAAAAGTAAAAACAAAACATAAGTAATAATTGCAATTGGGACTACTGTAATTAAAATGTTTACAACTATAAAAATAGTAGACCAACTGCCTGCCATTATTCTTCCTGTATAATCATTCGCAAAGATGGTCATCGAACCACCAGCTTGCTCGAAGCAAGCCCAAAAGCAAACGGTCATCACTGCAAAAATAACGATTGCGATCATTCGATCTCTGGTTTGTTCAGGCGCTCTGAATATCCGAGAAAAAATCAAAAATAGGAATAGAATCACTCCAGTTAAGATGTACCATCCGGAAATATCTGCTCCTCCTATTTCCAAGAAGTTGATGCCTCCAATAGCAGAAAGTGGGTCATTAATGATCCAAGAAATTCCAATAAAAGCACAGACACCAATTAGGATTTTATCCAATTGAGTAAAAGGATTCAATCGATCTCCTTCAAATTCTAAGACTGGATTTTTTTCTGTTTCTTTTACATCTGGTGCCAAACCTATCTCACCAAATATGCCTTGAGCAAGGTAAAATTGCAAGGCACCAATCAGCATGAAAATTCCTGCCAAACCAAAACCATATGACCAAGAAACTTTCTCTCCAATGTATCCGCATAGCATGATTCCCAAAAAGGCTCCAGCATTTACACCCATATAAAAGATCGTATAAGCTCCATCCTTTTTCTCAGGAGTATCTTGATACATGTGTGAAATAATAGAAGTCATATTAGGTTTGAAAAGTCCGTTCCCAATGATTAATAAACCAATACCGATGTACAGAAATATTTTAGCAAACTCTAAGGACATGAACCCATGACCAGCCGCCATTATTATCGCACCCCACACTACTGCTTTCCGATAACCTATATGCTTATCCGCTAAATATCCTCCCAATATCGGTGTCAAATATACCATCGCCGTATAGGTACCATAAAGTGCCAATGCTTCTCGACTCGTCCAATCCCATCCACCAATACCAACGGAGCTTATTAAAAACAATACAAGGATTGCTCGCATTCCATAATAGGAAAAGCGTTCCCACATTTCAGTGAAGAATAATACAAACAAACCTGACGGATGTCCCAGCACCGTGCTACTAAAAATGTCTTCTCTGGATTTATTACTCATTATCGTTTAAATTTTGATTAAAGTACTTTTTTCGTTTTTCGTATTTGTTTTTATTAAAAAGAATTAATGTCCTGTCTCTAATTGGACTTCTTCAGCACCGTGGGTTAAGGTTTTCAATCTTTTGAGAAAGAGAATAATTAACAAACCAAAAGCTACAGTCAATCCTGTGATGAATAAAAATGTATTAAATTCTCGTTTATTCTGAACTTCAAATATCTCAATAGTTCCTGTATAATTTTTACCATCCCCCTTAT
>CALLWB010000011.1 GCA_938016265.1 uncultured Saprospiraceae bacterium | reverse complement strand
TAAGAACAATTCTTAATGCCTAGGGCCAGGTTTTTCGAAAAAAATCGCCTGTTTGTAACACTTTACACGGATTTTTGTTAATTTATATGATTAATTACCCAAATGAAACACCGTGAAAAACGTATTCCTTATCTCGCTTTTTCTAGTCCTTTTTGCAAGTACATTATTTTGCCAAATCGAAGCTACCTTCAACTATAATACAGAAGGCCAACGAGTTTGTCTGGTAGAAGTCTCCGTAACCAACAATCCTCCAACAGCCACCCTCCATTTTCTAGACGCCAACCTAAACAACAACCACCCAACAGCCGTCTACCGCAGAAATTTATACGGCGCTGGAGCAGACTGGACATTACAAGTAAGCAACCTCCCCCCAGGCACCTCCTCCTGGACCGATACCAATGTAAATGCAGGAGAAGTTTGGGAGTATCAAGTCCGAAGAACCAACAATAACGGAGATGCCCTAGGCTATGCGACTGCCGGCATCTACTACGATCAATCCAACTACAAAGGCCAACTTCTCCTTCTAATATCCAACAATTTGCCAATAGCCCTTCCCAATGAAATCAACCGACTAAAAAAAGATTTGACAGGAGACGGCTGGTACGTAAAGGAGTTATTCGTCGACGAAGGAAATCGTGATTTGGATGACGGAGCAGCAGTGGTGCAAGTAAAAAATGCCATCACCACCGTCTACAATGACGCCCCAACAAATGACAAACCCAAAGTATTGTTTGTCCTAGGAAACGTCCCCTTACCAAGATCAGGACAAGGACTCCAATCACCAGACGGCCATATCGAATCGACAGGCGCCAGAGGCTCAGATAGCTATTATGCCGATATCGATGGCATTTTCACAGATACGGCCACCTACGATATTCCACAACAAGGAATCTCCTTGATAAAAAACTTTCCAGGAGACTTTCGATGGGATCAGGATCTGATCCCTACAGAATTGGAATTGGCCTTTGGGCGTGTAAGTTTTCTTAACGCAACAACAGGCATAGATGCCGATGAAACCGCTTCCATGAAGCAATATCTGGATCGACTGCACGATTACCGACACGTAAATTCAGGGACAAAAATTGGAACGAAAACGGGCTTCAATGAAACTGGATATTCTAATTCTACAGACGCTTCTTATCGGTGTTTGCCTGCCTTGTCAGGAACTAACAATATAGCACCTAGCGGGATTACAATGCAAGAAGGACATAATCAATGGGTGGCCGACAACGGCCCCTTGATGTGGTATATGTCCAATCAACATATTCCTAGTTTGTTGGAGTGGGATACCGTCGGTATGGACGCCTTGGTGTACAGCAGTGATCAGAGTAATTTTGGGTATGGAGATACGCCAAATTATGGTGCCAATAACCCCTGGCAAGCAAGTACGATCAGAAGGTTGTTGAGTTATGATTCGAAATGTTTGATCACCTTGTGGACGACTTCGGCAATCAATGTTTTTCAGCAGGCTGGGGTAGGAGAACCATTGGGCGTCTCCTGCAAATACATCATGGACCATAATACGACCAACCAGAACTACGAGAAGGTCGCCCAAAATTGGGATGAACCAGCTTGGTGGAATCGTACCCACTTCAATTTTTTTGGAGACCCGAGCCTACGACTGTATCAGACATTCCCACCCTCCGATTTGCAAGTAAGTACAATTTCTACAGGTTTTACCTTGGAATGGACCGCTTCTATCGATCAGGATTTAGTCGGTTATCATGTATTCAAAAGTGATAGCGAATTTGGCAAGTATCAACGAATTACGGGAGCTGCACCAATTGCAAATACAAGTTTTGTTGACCCGTTTTATCAGTATGGAGATTGGTATATGGTGCGGGCGGTGGCGGAAGAGGCTTCGGGTTCAGGAGTGTTTTTGCATCCAAGTCAAGGAGTTTTTGTCCAGGGACAATTGGCATCAAGCGAGAATATATTATCTTTGAATGTAATAGTTGCTGTCACTCCAAATCCGGCTTCCGATTGGTTGCATGTTTCTTCAGAGAAAGCGATGGATCGATTGGAGATTTGGGATGCAAGCGGGAGATTGGTGCTAGAAGAAAAAATGACTGGATGGTCCAACGCGGAGATCGCCATTCAAGATCTTCCCAAGGGGACTTATTACTTAAAAGTTTATGGAGGTAGAGCAATTGGTAAGGCAGGATTTGTTAAAATTTAAAGCATATTTATTATGAATAAATTGGTTGTTTTGGTGGGGATTTTGGGATGGTCTGTCCTTCTGTATTCTGGCTGTATGGCTTCGGGAGATGATGCCCTGACCAAGATGAATTCAGACGAAAGGGAATATTATGATAAAACAGTTTCTTTGCTCGAAATTGGCGTTACCTACGAAGACGTCGTGGAGAAATTGGGCGAACCAGACCGAGGAGCGGGCTCTGCCAGACCTTCCTGGAAACCAATTGCCGATGATAATTTAAATCAGATCGCCATCTATTTTAACAATGGAAAAGTGAGAAAGATAAAATGGATGAAAGTTGGGGTGTTCATGTGGGAAAAAAGTTGACCTTTTGAAAATAGTTAAATTAAGAATATACGCAATAGTTTTTCTTGTAATCCTGATGGCTTCCTGGGGTTGTGTACCTGGTTCGTCCGATAAGGCCCTTTATTTTGCTTCGGAGCGACCTGGTTTAGAGCCTGTTGTTTTTGCTCCTGCTATTATAAGTAAAAAAGATCGGGCAGAATATGGATCTGTTTTTTCGAAGGACGGTACCGAGTTTTATTTTGCTATTGATTTGAATAAAAAATCGTCCATCTGGTATTCGAAATTGCAAGGAGAAAGTTGGACAGAACCAACGTCCTTGCTCTCTAATCAAAAATACAGCTACAATGATCCGTTTTTGTCACCTGATGAACGAAAGCTATATTACATATCTGATCAACCAAGAGATGCTGGAGATACAATCAAAGATATCGATATTTGGTATTCTGAAAAAACAGAAAATGGATGGTCTGCCCCAATAAATGCTGGACGTCAAATAAACTCCGACAGAAATGAATACTACATTTCATTTACAAACAATGGAGCAATGTACTTTGCTTCGAATGCCGCTGCTGAACCACACAGAAAACACGATTTCGACATCTATTCCGCAGCCCCTACCACCGACGGTTTTGCCACGCCACAACGACTAAGCGACTCCATAAATACTAGGAGATATGAGGCAGATGTTTTTGTCGCACCTAATGAATCCTACCTTATATTTTGCACCGCCCGAAAAGAAGGTCTTGGAAAAGGTGACCTCTACATTAGCTTTAAAAATGAACGAGGCGTTTGGCAGAAAGCCAAAAATATGGGCCCTAAAATAAACTCCGAAGGCCATGAGTTATGTCCATACGTCACTTCCGATAACAAGTATTTTTTTTATACCAGCAATCAGGATATTTATTGGGTGAGTACTGCGTTTTTGGAGCAGTTTAGATAATAATCCGAATTTTTATTTAGCAATTTGAAGGGGTTTTCTTTGAATAGTGGTTCCAATTTAAATGTTTTTCAAAATGAATAAAGTCATTTCGATACTCCTTTTTGTTCTTGGTCAATACCTTAGTTTTGGACAAGGTTATAGTACAATGGCAGATACATTTTATGTGCAAACTCCTGAGTACGCTATGACACTAGGGGTTGATTCGTTGCACTTTCCTTGTTCTATCACAACTCCGGATATTGGAAGCGACTTCCCAGTTCTTATTTTAGTGCATGGTACTTCTGCTTTGGATAGGAATTCAAGCTCTACAAAAGATTTCTTGGATAGTCTGGGAGCAGACTATCGGAAAGTGGAGACTTTTATGTTTTACGAAATTGCAGACTCGCTTTCGCGAAATGGCATTGTTGTCTTAAGATATGACAAGCGCAGTTTTACGGTGAATTGTATTGAAAAACCTGCTTGCTGGTTTGCAGATACCATCTCTCCTTATGACTATATCAAAGATATCCATCACGCCGTTGATTTTGCGAAAAAAATACCGAATGTAGATACTTGCAACATTTTTCTAGCTGGTCATAGTCAAGGAGGTTCATTTGTGAGTCAGGTAGGCTATGAGCGACAAGATATACGTGGGGTATTGAATATGGCAGGTACCGCCTTGCCAATTGATTCAGTAGCCATTTATCAAACTGAAGTTATTGATAGTGATCCAATAGGAGCAAATATTCTTCGTCAACAATTTGATTCACTGCGCAATGGACTATGGCCAATGACTTCCACCTTGTACAATCAGCATTTTTCTCCTCGGTTTTGGTTGGACTGGATTAGTCATGCTGATTCTGCAATGATTGTCCAGCAAAATTCTGACAAACCGACTGCTTTAATGAATGGAACGGCAGATCGATTTGTGCCTTCCTCTATACATCATCAGGCGTGGTTGGATTCGATCACAAGGTCCAATGTCACCTTTCAATTGTTTGCGGATATCGATCATGGGTTTGGGGCGGAGTTCGACTCCTTGATGAGTCCGCAAGTACTGGAGTTTATGGCCAATTGGATTCACACAACAAGTGCTGATTGCTTATCGACAGATATCAAGGAGCCCAACTCAACATCGGATTTTTTGATTTTTCCGAACCCCACAAACGGCAACATTCAAATTCAATCAAATTCAACAAGAAATACTCCCTTCCAATTAATCGATATTCATGGAAGACGAATTAAACAAGGCGTTTTAGAAGGGCAAACTACCAATCACTTAGACCTCGAAACCATGGAGGATGGGCTTTATTTTTTATGGATAAATGGATCGGTGACTAAATTGATTAAAAAATAAGCAGTGATGCAAGAAGAAAAATTGTTTTTATTGAAACGAAAAATCTCCCCCTATTCAGGAGAAGATTTGTTCCTAGGGATGTATAATGATTTGGAGTTAGCCACCAGGCAAAGAAAACGATACCTCGAAAATTGTAAAACTCAGGATAAGTGGAAAGAACAAGCGTATAAAGTAGTTGATTTAGAAAAGGATGTTGATATTGTAGAACTACATGACAAATATAAAGAGAAAATATTTCCTTCAGAAGGACAACGAGTATATCTCGTAAGTGGCTTGTCTGAAGGGTTCGGCCAGATAATTAAATCGCTCCTCTTTATTTCTACAAAGGAAACAAAAGTGAAAAATTTTGTTCAAACAAAGCACAACGAAGAAGTCGAGCAAGACGACGAATTCGCCTATTACAAGTACGAAGAATTAAAATTAAACATCTGAATCTTTAATCAAAAAATCCCGCTACCTTTCCATTAATTCAATTTAGGAATTCCAGAAAACACCCCATTATTCAAAGACCACAACAACCGATCGTTGGCTGATACATCGTTGTCCATATTATAATCTGCAGGATGATAAATATTGAATGAACCATTGATCGGTGACCAGTAGGTAATATCAACCGCATTCAAATCATAACCTACCGCCTCATCCTGGTTGCCATTGCCAGCATACAATGCCCATTTGGTGCCCAACAGTTTTTGCCCGGTGCCTGCGCCCGTATAGCCTTCCATCTGTGTGAAATCAACAGTCAAGGTGCCATTGTTGATATTGACTGGTTGCGCAGTAATAACTGGCAAGTGATTGCGATGTTCCATCATAACATAGACCGAGTTCAAACCAGAAAGCAGCGATACGTCAAATGGCTCAATTGTACCATCGTCCAATAACACAGCCGCCTTGCGAACCACACTTCCTCCATTCAAAGTTTCCCGAAAAGAGATAAGTACCCAATCCACCATGTTTGAAGGCAGAGAGGCCACGCGCTCTTCTCCTAAATAACTCCAGTCTGGATGATTGTAAGGTTGACTGTTTGGTAGTTTTCCTGCTTGTTGTAGGGCTGTTTGCATGTTTCCTGTCGCCATGTCGTAAGGACCTTCCAATAATACCGACAAATTGCAAGTCACCAGATTGGAAGTTTCCTGGATGTGGTAAATAATGCCGTTGCTAAGACCAGCAACAAACAATTCTCCAGCGTTCGATTCGCCAAACGCCGCAAAATTAAAGTTATTGAAATCTCCTAGTAGAAAATTGGAATAGCCTCCTTGGTTGTTTGGCTCTAAGTACCAGAAAAATCCAGTGCAATAATCAGTGTAAATGTACTTGCCGTAAAGGTTTGGATAGTTTTGTCCTCGATACACATATCCACCTGTCACCGAGCAACCTACGCTATTGATGCTTGCGTAGTCATGTACTGGAAAGGTATATTGACTTTGGTTGGCACATCCACCTGTATTGTAAGTAGCGTCGCCTTCGTAGCAGCGCCAGCCGTAGTTTTCGCCTCCTGTGCTATTGGCAGGTTGTACGTTGATTTCTTCCCAGGCATTTTGTCCAACATCGCCGATCCACAGATCATTGGTCAGGCGGTCAAAAGAAATGCGCCACGGATTTCGCAGGCCTACTGCCCAGATTTCAGGTTGGTAGGCACTATTCCCAACAAAAGGATTGTCTGCAGGGATGGAATATGGAGTACCTCCGTCTACATCCACTCGCAACATTTTACCAAGTAGTCGGCTCGTGTTTTGTGAAATGTTTTGCGGATCGCCACCGGATCCTCCATCTCCTAGTGGAATATATAAATATCCGTCCGGTCCGAATGCCAGATCGCCGGCATTATGGTTGGAGTAGGGTTGGTCTACGGTCATCAGTACCAACTCACTATTCGGGTCTGCCACATCTGGATTTGAGCTCGAACGAGTAAATCTTGAGATCTTTGTGTCTCCAGCAGCATCATTGTAATTTAGGTAGAAATAACCATTGTTTTCATAGTCTGGATGAAAGGCCAATCCGAGCAATCCACGCTCATTTCCGCCGGAGTTTACTCTAGCATCAATATCCAGAAAGTCGGTGGGTAAAATGGTGTTTGGGCCGGTTACAATTCGGATATATCCTGCCTTTTCTACTATAAAAAGTCGATTGCCTTGTGGTTTGATATCGACCGGGCTACTAAAGCCACTAGCATACGGTACTAAACTGATAGATGGTTGCGCCATCATGGCTGTAATCGCGAAGAAAAAAAAGCCTAGGAGAAGCGTGGTGCGGAGGAACTGAAACATAGATCTTGTATTTGTTGAGATTTTATGAAATGTGCAATTAAGTTATTAATTTTTAGTGAATTATAATAGTTTTTTTTTGATAAATTTATGGCGAAGGGGATCTAAGTTGCGAATGGAAATGAAACCTCGAGGCAATGATTAAAACAGTGTGTAGTCTTTTGTTTCGAAGATTATGTTATCTGTTCATCCATTTCAAATATTGATTTTTTTCGATAAATTGCAGGCTATATTAACTGGTTCATTTGGAAATTGGATTCGCGTTTTACGAGACACAAAGTAATTAATATGAAACATAAAGGTTTTATCGACATAAATGCCCCAAGAGACAAAGTAGCGGAACTTTTCGCTAACCCTGATTACTTAAAAGAATATCAGGACGGATTTATCAGAAAAGAACCGGTTAGCGGTGAAAAAGGAGCAACTGGAGCGATTGCAAAAATGTATTACAAACAAGGCAACGGCGAAATGGAATTGACTGAAACCATCACTGCCAACAATCTGCCGGAATCCTTTGAATCCTGGTACCACCACATCCATATGGACAACACCATAAAGGTGAAATTTGTAGCACTCAACGAGAATCAAACCCGCTACGAATATGAATACGAATACACCAGAATCAATTGGGTAATGCCGCGACTAATATCAATTCTGTTTCCAGGAATGTTCACAAAACCAGCAGAAAAGTGGCTCCGACAATTCAAAGCATTCGTAGAAAAACAAGTTTGAAAACAATAGATTAACGCCGAAATTATAGGGAAATATGCCAGTAGACGAATTACTTATAGCAAGAATGACCAATGTTTTTGAACTTCACCAAGTCGCATTTACTCAGAAAAGAATGTTTGGCGGAAGCTGTTTCATGGTAGATGATAAAATGTGTATTGCTAGTATCAACCTTGGGATTTTGGCGCGGGTCGGTCCTGAAAAAATGGAAGAAATTACAAAACATCCGGGGGCTTCTCAAATGATTCATGGCGGACGGAAAATGACCGGTTTCGCCTTGTTAGAAGCACCCGCATACGAAACAGATGAGGCCCTGGAGTTTTGGATTCTTAAATGCTTGGAATATAATCCGTTGGCAAAGACAAGTAAAAAGAAGAAAAAGTAAGACGCGTTTTGCTAGCAAAACCACTAGATGAGGGTGGAAGGACAATTTTGACCTATAACCAAGGAGACCAACTATAAAAGAAACAGTAGCAGAATTAAAATCAAAAGGCGTCGAATTTAAAGGAGAAATTGAAGATATGGGATAGGGATAGGTGACCTATTTTAAAGTTCCAGGAGACTTTTATTTGCAATTGGATCAGCCCAATTATGCAAAGTGATTGATTTTTAATTGTGCGCGCAATATGCTGAGATAAATCATTTATTGCACGCACACGGAGTAGGGATACTTTACTTAGTAATAATCAACTGTTTTGTCACTGCAGAAGTATTGGTATAGAGCGTACAGAAGTACAAACCAGCCCCTAAATCATCAACAGCAAAATCGATGGAATAGTATCCCTTGTTTTGCAATGTTTTTTCAATAGGCTGTGCCACAATTTTACCAGTAATATCGGTAATTTTAAGGCGAATCAGTGCCTCCGTTTCCAGTTGGTATTTTATCGTTGTGGAGTGTTGGAATGGGTTGGGACTGCACGACAACGAGATAATTTCCAGGTTTTCATTGGAAGGAGAGGCAATCATGGCGCTAGAGGAAGTTCCTTGATGCAAACTCTCTACACAAGGATAAAGCAGGGTGTAAAAACTGGATCCCTGTTGTGCATGAAATCCTGGTTCTAGATGAATCCAATCTCCAGCTTGATACACAACTTCAGCAGTATTGGTGAGTACTTGAGTTGACTTAATGGTATTGACTACAACGTGATTTTGAACATCGGTAATGGTACCATCAAGGATAATGTCCGTTTCGCAATCTCCTGCGCTGCCGCTATCGTTCATAGCTAGGAAAAAAGGGGCAAGAAATAGTAGATATATGTATGTTTTCATTGCTATTGTTGTTTTAGTAATTTCAAATAAATAGGATTTTAATACAAAAAAGTTGTGCATACAGCAAAGACAGCGATGTCTATTGGTGCATGCACAATTTTAAGGTGATTTATTTAGTAATAATCAACTGTTTCGTAATTACAGAAGCATTAGAATAAAGACTACATAAATACAAACCCGGATTAAGTTTACCAGCGTCAAAATCGAGTTGGTGATCGCCTTTCGTCAAAAATGTATTGTCGATTGGCTGGGCGACTATTTTGCCAGCAACATCGGTAATGGTCATTTTTACCTCCGTGTCTGTTTCTAGGTTATATTCAATCTTTGTAGTGGTTTGAAAAGGGTTTGGTGTAATTGTTAGCTTAAGCGATGGATCAAGTTCTGGACGAATTGCAACTTCCTGCTTTGCATATACATTATTCCTTTCATATCCCTCTTTTTGAACAGTATTAAAAACAAGGTTGACTGGTTTCGCTGGAGTAGTAAAATCACAATCTGTATCTACCTTAGCATGGAAATTGGATCCACTTTCCGCATGAAATCCAGGTAAAAGATGGATCTTATCACACGATTTGAAGGTAGCACTCTTCCCAGAAGGGATCGTGAAATTGTCTTTTGATTCTATTAGAAATTGATAACCGAATTTTTCGTCTGTGGTAGAAGTATTGGCAACGGTATACTTGTCCAATACCGCAATTCCTGCATTCGCATAAAAGATGCCCAGGCTTCTTGGATCTGCAATGTCATCAGGGTTAACTGTTGGCAATTGCTGGCCAAGTGAATTAATGTGTGTACCATCATACCGTGGCATGTCAGTTTTTTGATAGTAATCTGCACCTGCTACACCGTGAAGCTCATACCAGTCTGCCCAAATTTTATCCACCATATTATGATGAAAGAAAAAGGCAGGATCTTTTGGTGAGTCACCCATGGCCATTGTTCCATTCGAGCCCCCTGTCCACGTATGTCCTACAACATGTATTGGGTTTTCTTCTACCTCATCGAGTGAAAATTGAAAGAAGTTGGTTTCAGTCAATGCATCATCAATGTCTGACTGGACAGGGAAAGATTGATTGCTACTAGTGGCTCTGTTGAGCGACCAGACACTATCAAATGGACCGATCCAATCACTACCCCAAAGTGCATCAGATTTAGAATTGGAAAGTGTCCAGTCCCAGAAGGGTATTGTTATCCACTCATTGCTCATCCCATCTTTCATTGCGCGTTGGAGTTCTACTGAAGCTTGACGATGCCAGGCCAAGAAAACGTCTAAATCAATTGTGTTATTATGAATTGGATCTGGGCAGTTACAGGAACCAAGTCGAAAATGATCTTGGTGGAAATCTCCGATTTCAGCAATCAATCCACCATTCGGTCCATTTTCATCCACATCGTCCGCTAAAAGCCAGTAAGCGTCTATCAGTGCGTCCCGTTCTGCATCTGTCATTTCCTCATAGTGCTTTCTAATGCCCTGAGCGAAACTAATACTGGCAAGTAAAAGGGCAAATATAAAGATCGACCCTACTTTTATAATTTGTTTCATTATTTATAAATTTTAAGGTTAGACAGTTATTTACCAGCTTCGATTTGAGTTTTTAGCTCCTTGATTTCCTTATCCATTTCAATCATATGAAGCATCAATTTTTCGATCGTCTCTTGCTGACGTTTAGTGACGTCTCCGAGTTTGATCTCTCCATCCATTTTTTCAGCAGATTCAAAGCTAGAAAGGTGGCCGTTTTCTTCGATAAATTGTGCTTCGTCTTCTAGGGTAGGTAGTTGGTAGCTTTCATCAAAAACATAGTCACACCAGCCGTCTTCAACTTTTACTTCTTTAGCGCGAACTAACCCGCATACGGAGAGTTGACTGCTGATATATGCACTCCCGTTTACATGTAATTTTTCAGTAGGATTGCTGGTGTTAATACCGACATTGCCTCCTAGTAACAGAATATCATCCGCCCCATTTAATACGCGGAGTCTTAGGTCACCTTCATTTTCTTTGACGATATCGAAATTAGAGTTATTGACACCTAACCAACCCTTAAGAACATTGTTCTTTCTAAATCGGACAAGTTGATAATTAGCAGCGGAAGTCTTGAATGTTAGCGCCGTATTGTTTTCTGTTTCAATAATTGCGTTGCCTTTGACATCTAAATTTGCTGTTGGGTTGTGTGTTCCAATACCGACTCTTGCGTTATCGGTTACTGTAAGTAGGTTTTTGTACTTTGCTACAAAGAGAAATTTTTCTCCTTTTCCCGGGCTGTCTGCGGTGTTGAAGATTAAGTTTCTGCTAGTCCCTAACGTGGTAATTACTGCGTCTCCAGGCACTGCTTGTGTTGCAAAATAATGGTTTGCACTTGCGACACCTAACTCAACTCTAGTCGTCTTGTCAAGTCCAACTCTGAAGTGCGGGATCTTCGAATCTATTATCTCTAGATCTGCAGTTGGGGTTAAGGTGCCAATGCCGGCATTGCCATTTGTAGGGAAGATGTTTGTGACTTGAGCCTGAATGTTTGTAAACTGTAATAAAAGTAGTACGCTTGCGAAAAAGGTTAACATGGATTTTTTCATGATAATTAAATTTTATTGTTTAATAAATAGATTACTTTTCCAGTCGGATCATCAAGCGATCCGTTCCAATTTTGATAGAGGATGAGTTTTAATAAGCTCCTTTAATGAGCCACTCTATGAATAATTATGATGATGCAAACCTACTCGTTTAGAAAGGTTTATGGAATCATGAAAAAAACAATTTTGTTATTTCCATTTTTGTCGATTTTGGGGGCTTATTTTACTTTTAATGCATTTTTGAGTAGATACAGCGTCAAAATGACGATATTTATTTTTCAGTTTGTTATTTTATATTGGAGAAGAAGGGTAATTTATACTTGGAAAAGAATTAAAAAATAGCATGTAAATTACCCTTGTACCGATAAGAAAATGGGAAATCAAACATTCCGCAACAGATACCACCGCAATCAACTTTTGGAAGACTATCCTCCACGAATTGACAAACAACAATTTTCAAGAAATTGAAAATAAAAACGAAAATGAAGTTTTTCAATTGTTTGAAATTAGTGCGATTCAATCAATTGGCAAACCTTAAGAAATCAGAATTTATTTTCTTATACTTAACCAATCACTAACTTGAAAAATGCACTACCAAAAAATAAAAATAGGAGACAACGTAGTAGAATTCCACAACAACTTCCTAGGAAGGGAGACCGTGGTGTTGAATGGTCAGATCGTATCCCAAAAAGCATCTACTATGGGAGTTGACCATCCATTTACAATAATAGAAACAGGAGAGAAAATAAACTACATACTGACTTCAAAGGTAGATGGGAATACTTGGGAAGCGCTACTGGATCTATCTAGAGAAGGCGAAATCGTGGAGGAGAATATCAAGGTCAGCCACGGGATTCGATCTTCAAAAAATAAGCGCAAACGTTCTGGGATCAAAAAAATAGTAGATTACGACATTGAAGAAGGAATAGAAGATTTAATCGAAGGCCTTAAAAAGACTCCAAAAGATCCTGAAATATACTTTTACCTTGCTTGTGGATATGCCATTCAGGAAAAAGCCGTTGAAGGATTTGAAGCACTCAAAAATGCCGTCGCTTTTAATCTGCAAAGTGTCGAAGAAATTCTGATTCACGATATGCTTGCTTTTTTGCGAATACAGAAAGGATTTGAAGCGTTTTTAGATTCCAACTTTACGGAGTACGATACGACCCAATTGACGCATTTATTGCCTGTCAAAGCACCGGAGAACTATACTAAAGGAGCTGCTTTTTATGATAAAAAAGAAGTCTTTGACATCTACATTCAGCACCGAAATAGAGAAGATACACCAAATGGTTCGATAGAAAAACCGATTGTGATGCGTCTGCTAGCGGAGGTCTCTGGAGAGGTACTGGATGTTGGTTGTGGATACGCAGATATTGCTACCGATTTGATCGCAATGGGGATCAAAAAGTATACAGGAATAGACGCCTCCGCAAGAATGATCGAATTGGCGCAGTCAAAACTTCAAGCACCAAATGTTACGCTAGTCCAAACAAGTCTCGAATCCTGGGACTATGGCACATCAAAGTACAATTGGGTGATTGCCCGCCTAGTGCTAAACTATGTCGCGGATGTAAAGGCAATCTTCCAACACATCCATAAGGCATTGAAAAAGGACGGCTGTTTGGTGTTTTCTGTAGAACATCCAGTGCTCACTTCCTCCATGAATCTACCCCGATTACCAGGCAAAAAAGAAAGTTGGCTGGTCGACAACTACTTCACAGAAGGCGATCGCAGACAGGACTGGCTAAATAGCGGTGTCATCAAATACCACTGGACCCTAGAAACCTATTGGCAGTTGCTCAATGACATTGGATTTCAAATTGAAGCACTCAAGGAGGGGCTTCCAGAACGAATTAATTTCAAAAGTGAACGTGAATACCAAAGAAGAAAGCGTATTCCCTTATTCTTAGTCATCAAAGCAAGAAAATGCTAGGTGAATCGTCAGCGCGATTTTCGGTTCCTGGCAAAAAAAAAGCAGCGTCCTAAAACGCTACTTTTCCCAGTTGACCTACAAAACTAGAATGTAGCTGGTTTGGGTAACCTATTTCCCTAGTTGAGGTTTAGGTTCTTCTAGCGCTTTATTTTTTAAGTGTGCTTCTGGATTATTGACGTCAATGTTAATTTCTCCGGTGTATTGGATGGAAGATTTGCCAAGTTTTGGTTCCGCATTTTCCATGATTATCCTTTCTGAATCTGATGATGAAGTTGGCTGGACGATTTTATCTGCTTCCATTAGAATGTCGCCGGCTGGATTTTTATCTGTAGCACAAGCCGCGAAAAGACCAATGGCTAAAATTAGAATTATGATATTTTTCATTATTATACTATTAAGTTATTAAAAAAATAATTGATCCCTGACTGAAATGGTTACATGCGAAACCAGTCATGCGAAACATAATCTGCCCTTGCCGGATCGTAAAAGTCAGTATGGATTCGTACATACAAGGCGTTGGTCAAATACCCTGACTTTTTGAAGTAGATGTACCGTCTGGCAAAACCTGAGTCTTTGTAGGCAAATTTGTATCCACTAGCAAGCGTTTGAGCTGGAAGTCGCCCCCAATCGCAATCTACAGGAGAACAAGCACCCCATAACCGAATATGCCAGTTAGGTCCCGTTGGACAACAAGGCACTCCGTTTAATACCACATCCTGGCAAAACCAATCTACTTCAGCTTTTGTAATACTGTTGGTATTTTGATTGATGTTGTTCCAAAAACCGAGCTCAAATGGTTGTGCACATAAACTCATGAAGAGCACTGCCGCACCGACCAATATACTTGATCGAATGATTGATAGATAATTCATAAAATTTGTTTTAAGGATTTAAAATTAACTATTAATCAATGAATGCAGTGTTGTGTTACATAAAGTGCAATTTTTTAAATGTTAAAATTTCCAAGGACTAATTTCTAGTCTTAGAGATTATTAGGAGACCGTAGTTTATTCAATTTTTACTTTCCCATTATCATATTTTTCGTAAATATCATCAAATACGCTAATTAGCCCTGATTCCCATCTTTTGTCACTGAAAATAAAGGAGAGGTAGGAGGTCATAGGACGATAATGATTTTTGATTTCTTTTTCGACGTACCGTTGCTCGATTTTTAGCCAATCTTTTTCTTTGGGAACATATTCAAAATCAAAGCAATTGCCCTTGTTCAATTGTTCAAGAACAAACTCTTTTGTCAACTCCTTATCCAAGGAATTGGAAGGCATCATTATCCTGCCCATCATTCCTGAATCTACTGTCTCGACATACTGGTGTAACGACCATATCGGTTCTGTAGTGGTGTAGTTTTCCAAAATTTGCTTTTTCTTTGCTTTTTTGGAAAGGTGCTGGTGGTTTGGTTTCGCCTTCAGTTTAGCGCAAGAACACAACTTAAGATTCTTTTCTGAGGTGCACATATTTTCGAGTTATGGTATGATTTTAAAATTTAAAATTAATTTAATCCAAGGAAATATTAGCTGTACAACAACAATTCGCTTTCATAAATTCATTAAATTGCAGAAAAACCATCAAACGGGAAGAACAAAAACAAGATGAGCAGAAAAAAAGACCACGATAGTTTACTCATAGAAGTCAAAAAAATCCTCTGGGAAAATTGGGATCCAATTGGTCTTAGAGGCGCTGGCCCTGCTGACAAATATGACGGTTATGCGCCCACCATCGTCAAGCTTTTGCAAATGGATGCTGATGTAGATGCAATTGCCACCACGCTTGCCCACTTTTCAGAAGTTAACCTGGGATTAAACAAAAAAACTCGCTACCATGAAGATGCAGCCATTCGATTGTTTGAATTGGTTTCTTTGTAGGTTGTGAAGGACGAATGGCCTTTATTCCTGATCCTGAAAAATTAACTGCAACTGTGCTTACGGATTCTATGCTGAATCCATTTATTATAACGAAAGAAAGCGGTGACCAAAAGCCACCGCTACCTAATTTCATTCCAGTAAAACCGCATTCACCTCCCCAATATCCGTCGCCCATTTCAAATCATACACTTCATCTGCCAAAGCGCTATCAGAAGTTTCCTGCAATCCTTGCACTTCCGCCTTCAGACGTAGCAGATCACCGATTTTCAATTTAGCTTTCAGCTTGTGGAGAAAGGCCTCTACTCCCTTGGTGTCCAGGCCTTGAATTACCTGACCAGCAAAACTCATTTCCAGCCAAATGATTTCCCGTTTTTGGATATCCAAAATACCGAAAACCATTCCTTTGGATAGTCCTTGGGTGATACGTATCTGGTGTTGCACTGCACTTGGTTCATAGGCGACTCCATTTTTGGTGATCTTCATTGGGTATTTACTATTCATCCAACCTACTAGAAGATTTGGGATAATTTCACCATTAGAATACGCGTTGCAGGTAAACATGGCATAGCCTGCTCCTGCCTTTGCCAATTCCTCCACATTGATGTCAATATACTCGGCCGTTCCTACAAGCGCAGGAATGCGTTGAATATCACCACTGTGCTTACAGCCTCGGATTGTCAGACTGGAGTAGGAGCAATAGTCCGATTTTCCATCATAAGAAATCCGGCAACTCAAATCCATATCCAGGTGCTGGGCAGGGAGGCCTTCGCCCCATTGCATAAACAGTCGTACCGTATCGCCTTCTACTGGAAAAACAGTTCCCATCAAAGCAGATGGCAAATCCTGCACCGTTTCACTTCGATCCCCAATCGCCATTGGAATGTTAAACAAACCTTGATCAATATAGATGGTTTTATTCGTGTTTTCTTCTTGCTCGAAACGGCGTTTGATCACCTCCAGACTCAAGCCTTTGACCATCTTTTGCATGTCTGCCAATTCTGCATCATCAAACAATTCTACCAAAGGATTTGCAGTGATTTTTTTGTTTGCCCCTCCCAGTGGTTTTACCGATCGAGTCGCTTTTTTATCAAAATAAATCTCTGCATACATGTTGAGTGTATAGATCAACCGTGGAGGAAGCGTGTGCATGATTTCACGGAAGTGAGCCAGTGTGACGTCCTTTCCAAACCAAAGCATAGAAGAAAACAAAGATCGAGCAAACAATCCTGGTCGCTGTTTCAACAAATGAAATGTATTTTGTGCATCGTTTTTCAATCGAAAATGGTTGACTTTTGCTTGCCAGACTTCATATTTTTCGTTGTAGAAAACGTCTAGCAATTCTTTAAGATTGTTAAATCCTGGTTTTTTGCTGTATTCAGCCAGACGCAAGGCTCGGATGACGCGCACCCACATGTTTCGTTTCGGGTGCATGTTTTCGCATTGTGCTTGGATGTCCATTGGCAAATTGTTGATCCACTGCGCATATTGTCGGCATTCTGGACGCGTAAATTTCAATTTTAAATCAGCAACTGCTTTGAATTTTGCTACGCTGCTTTTGTCTAGTTTAGCATGAATATTTGTTGAATTTTTACTTAGTCGATTGATGATGGTTTTTGGTTCGATGATTTGCAAAAAGCCCGTGTTCTTGTACCATAAATATCGTAGGATATCTGTAGGCGTTTTAAAGAATGCCCCTGCTTTTTCTGATTCCTTTTGGTCTACATAGGCATCAATGACTACCATTGTTGTCTCCTTGATAGCGATGTTGACTTCGGCAGGGATAGGGTAGTGAGCGAGCATGATTTTCAAGCTATCAATCTGTGTAGCATCTAGCGCGACAGAAGATTCCAGCAATCCTTTGAAGTGGTTTTGAAGATCTGTTTCTGACCAAAGTTCTAGTACTTTCAGTTTGTTTGTTCCTGCGGAATATTCTAATTTTTCAAATTCAAATGGTGTACCGCAATATGGACAGCCATTGTACCGGTCTAGCGGAAAAGTATTGTCGGGGATCAAGTGCCCACAAGCCAATGTTGTCCCTTTTTTTGAGTGGAGGGCATTCGCAAAAAAGGTGATAAAGTGGTCTACGATAGATTCGCCTGTTGGAATGTTCCATTTTTTGACCAATGGGGTCCAGTTTTTACCGACGTTTGTGATCTCTTTTAGAACTTGTAAAACGGCTAGTTTTTTAGAAGGAGTCGCTTTATTGATTGCTGCCAACAGCGGCTCAGAAAAAGAGAACCCTAGCTTAGCACAATTAGCAACTAATGTAGCTGTCGTATCATAAAATTCCGGTGTTTCTGTTTGTACTTCAACCGGCCCGGGCATGAAAATCGCGTTTTGGCGAATCGATACTTTTAATAATTCAGTGTTCATAATATTGCATTAAAAATCAGATAATTTTGCTTCTAGTTTATTGTGAAAAAATAATGGGGAAATTCCCCAGAAGTAAGAAGCAATTGACCTTGAATTTGGTTACTGGTTAATGGCATAGATAGGTAAATAGTCTAGAATGCATTTGTCACTATACCATCTACCAACAGTTTTGCAAAAGCAAAACGTGTCTTACTACTTCATTGACCAATAACTAAAATAAAGGGTAATTGATAAACTAAATATCTGGCAGAGTTTCCTCCCACCAGTCGGAATTGGAGTAAGTTTATCTTGACCCTTATAGCGAGGCAGGTAGGATTCGAACCTACGACCTGGGCGTTAAAAGCGCGAAGTAAGTTTTTATTGACCAATAACATAGATAATTTAAAAACTAACCTGCTCTACCACTGAGCTACTGCCTCGATGTGCTGGTAATTGAACAAGTGATTTCCTTAAACTTGTAGTAACTTATTCTTGACCAGCAATATTTTAAAAGAACGTTTTCTTTTGTTGATACTTCAAAGATAGAATGCTACTGCGCAGCCTTTTTGCGTAGTAGATTTTATCTTATTTTTTATGCGAATTCCTCTTTGCTTTTTATGTTTTGGGATGTATTTTTTGATGATTTATCATTCCAAACCTTAGAATGAGGAAGATAGTTCCATTTATATTGAAGTCTAGTAAAGGAGAATGTAGATAGGATTGTCTTATTTTTAATACCTATTGTTTTTCAGGGATTTATTCATAACCTGAAAATTAAGAACATCCCTAGTTGCGACTTCTATTAGGTAAATGTTGCAAGCAGGCGATCGAGCCCAATCCCCACTAGAAGATAAACCGCAAAAAAGTAACAAACTGGAACATTAGCCGTAAACAATCCATATCATTGGAATGTATTGCCCAACTCAAAAATAATTAGGTGTAAGGCAATGCTGACGTTTGTTTTTTAGCCAATTATGGCAATTAGTAATTTTATATATGAAACTGATTAGGCTGATTATATTTTGTGTTTTTATTTCTATTTTTCAGGTTAGTTTTTCGCAATCTACAGCGTTGTTTGAAGATAGTTTCACTGAAAATACAACAGATCATGACAAATTTAGAATCTACCTGGATTCTATTGATGCCTATATGTACAGAGATGTAGATAAAACCCAATTGGCATTAACAAAGTGCCAGGATCTAATCAACAAGGGTACTCTGTTGGGGGATTCTACCTTGTTTAGTTATGTGTTGTCGAAAATTTATTTCGAGTATAGCAAAGCTTCGCCCTTAGGAGCGTTCCAGCTTATTGTAGACAATAAAAAAATTCTAAAGAGCAAGGAAATATCGAAAAAACAGCTTGGAAATTTCAGCTACATTGAAAGTTTTACTTACATGTCTATGGGGGATTTGGAAGCTGCACAAAAAGCGTATTATGAAGGCATTGAACTTGGGAAAGCAAATATGGATACTAGCTCCGTCATTAGAAACATGTATTCCCTTGGGCAGTTGCTTAATGACGAACAGTATTATGATGATGCGATTTATTATTTTACCCAAGTAATAGATTACAGTAAAACGCACCAAATAAGACCATCTACCCTTGCTTTAAACTATATGGAGCTAAGTGAAACTTACACCAATAAAAAAGAATACGATAAATCCCTGGCTGCCTTGCAATCTGCATTTGAGGTGCTTGAAAAGCATCAGTTAGAAATATTGAAGTCTGATGTAATGCTTTTTAAAGGCAACGTATTTTTAGCCCAAGGTAAGCTAGATTTGGCCGACGACATTCATGAACAATTATTAAAATTAAATCAAGGAAGTCAAGACAAAAATAACATTTTTAATACCCGAAAATTTGAAGCACAATTGTACCGGGCAAAAAAAATGTACCCTCAAACATTAAACATTTATGAAGAGTTAATTGCCAAAACGGATTCAAGTAATCTGGATGACCTAATGGCAACTTATAAGAATGCACATGAATTGTGCAGGGAAACAGGCGACTATAAAGCTGCACACGATTACCTTTTTGCTTACAATAAGCTGAAAAATAAAAAAGAGGAAGACTCAAAAAGACAACGGACGGCTTACCTAAAAATCAAGTTTGATTCCGAACAAAAGGAAAAGGATAATGAAATTCTCGTATCCCAGATAAGTAAAAGTCAAGCCGAACGTAAATTGTTGTATGGATGGACTGCATTATCTTGTTTATTTTTAATTGCTCTTTTTGGTGCTTTTTATCAAAGAATAAGATATAGCAAAAAACTGGAAGGGGAAGTTTTAAAGCGAACGCTTAAATTGGAAAATTCGGTCGAACTCCTTAATAAGTCAAACATGGAGATGGAAGAATTTAACCGAATCTTATCCCATGATTTGAAAGAACCCTTAAGAAGTATCGTTGGATTTAGTCAGCTTGCAATTAGAGACATCACCAAAACCACAAAAGCGCAAGAGCATTTAAACTTTGTTATAAAAGGTGGAAAACAACTGGAGCAGCTTATTGAGGACGTTGGTCTTTATAGACAAACCTATTCCATTAACACCAAAGAAAAGGACAGCATTAATATGCAGTCTTTGTTGTTAGAAGCGGCTAAAAAGGTGGAAGAAGAGCATCCCCAAAAACAAATTGAACTGATCTACAATACTAAACCGATTATTTATGGACCACGCAAAGCGCTAGCGCACATTTTTCGGATTATTATTCAGAATGCGACCATTTACAACAAGGAGAAAAAGGTATTGATTAATATTAATTATCAACTAAAAGATCAAATGCATTTGTTTGAAATTGAGGACAACGGAATTGGTATCTCCCCGAAATATCACGGACAAATTTTTGAAATGTTTAAACGGTTAAACCACCGTAGTCAATTCAAGGGATCTGGGCTTGGTCTAAGTATTGCTCAACGCTTAATCGAAAAAATGGATGGCAAAATTTCGATTCTCCGTTCCGAAGAAAATAAAGGAAGCACCTTCTTAATTAGCTTCCCTCAAATGATAAACGCTCCAGTCGAAAGAGTTGCTAGCCCTTCTTTCTAAGATCGTTCCATACTCAAATCGGGAAATCGTAAGTTGGGGGAGGGGACATAGCTTCTTCAGGGTTAGTTATTTTACTTTTGACTTCCTCAAATAATTGATTTTTGGCCAGTAAATCACCTGTTTTCGTTAGAATAACAAGATGAATAAAGTCCAATTAAATTGAATAGTCTACATAAAAGAGTATTTTACATAAGCTCACTAAGTATATAACATAAAGTTTTTTGTTATGGATATTTCCGAAGAAGCTTTTAATGATCTGAAAAAGAGAAACTTGAAATTGGATTCGCGCTAGATTCAATTAGAGAAATAAAAGTGAACAGTTCGCCTAAAGAATAAAACAATGACAGAAAAAGTATTCAAGATCAGTGTTGCCCTAATTGCAGCTATTTTTACGATCATATTTTGCATCCTAATTATTCCGACAGTACTTGAAAATCCCGATATTATTGGAGCGTTTGCTGCTGGATTTGTAAATCCATTTGCGTCTGGTTATTCTACCGATGTCATTTGCTGTTGGTTGATTTTGGTAGTTTGGGTGGCTTATGAATATCCAAAAGTAAAGCGTGGATGGCTATGTGTATTGCTCGGAGTTATTCCAGGAGTTGCAGTTGGTTTCGCCCTCTATCTCCTTATGAGAACAAACCAGCTAAAAGAGATAACGAGCTGATAAATAAGGATCATATCAATCTTTAGTAAGCATCAATTGATGGTTTGATATTGTTTTTCGCAATGATTGCACCGATGTTGTGGGCGTGAATCAATTCATTACCTAGTCCTTTCTACTTCCCAATGCCTTGGGAAAACTAATTTTCCCTTGTTAAGAATATTTTTAAAGACGGTCTTAGTTGTCTGATTGCCAAGGTGTTTAGTTTGATTTTTTTTAAAAAATACCCGTTAGGAATTTACATTTCAGAAATAATGGTTTTTTATTGTTTGATGAATTGTTGCTACTTGCAGATGTAATTAGAAAACAATTAATCAATTAAAAACAAATCGAACAATGTAAAAATCACACAATCCTTTTCTTGATGATCCTTTAATAAAGAGATCAACATTTCAACCGCTCATTTCTGAGCAACTAATATTTTTTTTGAATTGCCAGAATCAGAAATAGTCTGATTGTTGGCGGGGCACCTCTTTGCCTTATTAACACCTTAAAAGCTTTAAAAATGAAAAAAATGCAAATTTTTCTAATGGGAATGGTCTGTCTACTACTAAGCACATTTTCCCTCACCACGTACGCTATGACTTCTTTTGAAACACCAGACTCTCGCCTTTCTATAGGTTTGTTTAATGGAGGAATCAGTGTCGTTTTACAAGGACTAACCGAAGAGCCAATTGAGTTTGCGTATCCAAACATGCGTGAAGGAATGGAAGTAACGGTAACCGTCTATTCATCACAGGGCGAAGTCTTGTTTCAAGTCACCTCAACAGACCCCCATTTTGACTTGTCGTCCCTGGAACTTCCAGAAGGCGAAAAAACGGTAGTCGTTGAAGTTGGAGGCGAAACACAAACCTTAGTTTTTCAGTAAATTGGAGTGGAAGCCTCCTAGGGAAGCGCGTTAATTTTTTCCAACAACCATGCACGGTTTATCAATCGCTGCATGGTTTTCGTTTGTTCCAACAGCATATCGGGACTGATTCTTGCATATTTGCTGGAGGAGGCATTTGGGAGTTGCCGGACAATTTTCATGAAATTCAAATTTTCTTCTCTGGACAGCTTGTTGATAAACCCTTGTTTATGTTTGCGGTGCAGGTATTGCTTGTAGGCATTGCAGCGAGTTTCAATTTCTTCAAACCCTTTTGATTTTTTGGTTTCATACAAACATTTAATAACTAGTGGATATGCGCGCAGACCATAAGATGGGTCGCTAAATTCAACAAAATTTGTCTTCAGCAAGGCCTCGTCAAATTGCCCCTCTCCAAACAACAGAAATGCCTCATACAATCGAGTAATATTTTCTTTTTTATCTCGGCCAGCTCGAAGGTAAGGAATACACTTTTCTATGAAAGCAGTCACTTTTTTAAATTCTTTGAGACTGCAGCCTATATCTACAAAATTGTTGAACATATTGGTTTCAAGATAACCCGCATTTACTAGGATTTCCTCTTCGAAACCATGTACCAATATCTTGAATATTTCAGTAGTGCGTTTTGCTCCTACACAGGAAAACCACGCCATATTTATCAATTGATAAAACAATTGGTAGCGAACATCCGTGCTAAACTTATTTTCAATTTCAAACCATGTTGATTTTAATTTCAAAAAGCCTGCTTCTTGTGGATGGTCTATTAGTGCTACAAACTCCAGATAAAATAATACGAGCACATTGTTTGCAAATCGGTCGGTATTTGGTAGTACAAGGTCCAGCGTTCCTTTTGTTGTTTCTTGCTCTTGGACTAATTGAGCTATTTTCACCTGGACGATATAATGCAGTTTGGTCAGGAGATAATCTAAATCGAGGTGGTGGTGAATGCCCTCCAATTCTCTGATGGCATTAATCTCAGTGATTTTGGTTGGATTCAAATAAAAGTACGTCTCTTTTCGGAGCCGGAACATCTTCTGATGATAATTGAAATCACGGACAATGTTTGCAGTTAGTTCGTTGATTGACTCTTTTATTGACGTTTCGTAATAGGGGTGGAGTAGTCTGTATTTGTACTGTTCCTGCAGCAGTTGTTGTGCTATTGGACGGTTTGTTTTTACCTCCCGAAACATTAGAAAATCGTTTAGAAGTTGCATGGTGTCCGCAAACAAGCGCCTCAACTTCTGGTCGTTTTTTGGTCCTTGCAGGGACAATTTTTTGCTAGCTTTTATTCGAAGTTCTTCAAAATTTTCAGGTTCAAACTTCGCCCTGTTTGCAGCCAGGAAATCTACTACTGTGGCAATGGTAGCCGGCTTATGTCCACAAACAAAGATCTTCAGGTCTTTTATTTCCTTTGGGGAAAGCGTGTAAAAAATATGGAACAGTTTATTCCTTTTCATGAATAGATCGTTGATTTTATAGGACATGAACTATTCAAATGTATAAAAAATACTAGAAATATCATTGTTGTAATACTGATTTTACTTTAAGTTGTTTAGCATTTTATATAATGGAATTTGTTTCCATACGAATAGGCTGTCGGGGATTCCACTATTCCATCTACCACAAAGTAACTCCCCACTAGATTTTAGTATCTAAAACAAATGTAAAATCTACTTTATACCCAAAAAAAATGATTGTTTTCCTAAAAATCGGTAGTCTTAATTTGTTGATATATATTGGTTTATGTGGGTTTTGTACGAAATATAACTACGTTTTTCTCTCACAAACAGCAATTTTTGACAGTTGCGCAAATTTTGCATTACCTATATCTTGCATTAAGATAATTGACCAATTGTAATGAATATTAATCAAGGTTAAACATTACAAGGAAATCAAATTTTAAACGGGTTAACATTTAGAATTAAGTAGACACGAAATTTTGAATGTTGCCAGCCTTAAAACTTCTAAACATGATTGTAAAATGGAACATCCTGCCGGTACTCCAAACAAAGGAGTATGCATCAGGGATCAGCGCACATCAACCTGTCAATTCCCTACTAACCGGAGTCCCGGACGTGCCTGTATCCCCAATTTATTGGATATTAAAAAATGTGGAGAGCTTAAGAGGCTATTGAGTCTGGAAGACCAACAAATCAAGCTGCTAGCCGAATAACAAAGCACAAAATTAGGTAGGAGGAAAATATGTTTAGAAGTGGAGGGGTGGCAGAATTTGTTTGTTGCTCCTCCCATTTAAAACAGCATTCCAGGAAAAAGTATTTTCCGACAAAGAGTGAACTCGTAAAAAACAGATGCATTGAATAACAATTTGCAAGCTAGTTCAGCAGTGGTTGTACCTGTTAATGGTAGTATTTGATTGGTTGATAAGGGTATTACCTAAATACAGGACGCAAAAAAGATATCCGGATAAAATAACTTTGAAGGCGCAAATGCAACAAGAAAATACAATCAATTCTATGTCCAAAATCCACAAAAGTTTGATCGCGCTGCTGGAGCAAGTGGAGAAGGGGAGTATACAGTTGCGTCAAATAAAGAAAATTGCCCTAGATCAAGTGAAGAAGTTGGACCATTTGTTTGAAGGATACATTGTTATTGTTGATTTAACAACGAACACTCCCGTATACTTTAATGTAAATGCCCTAAATTATTTAGGAGTTCGGCCCTCCTATGTAAACAAGCTGAAAAGTCTTGATTTTTTTAGAAAAGTGCTTCATCCTTCCAACTTTGATCTGATTATTTCTGGGTTGGTTTTTTTCAAGGAAAACTCGAAGTCTACTTTCAATTCCGTTGCTCGTGTCAAAAAGTTTGATGGTTCTTGGAGATATGTGTTTTTTTCTGTAAAACCAGTGGAGTATAATTTTGCAGGTGAAGCAACGCTGGCCTTGGTTTTTGCCCTCGATATTGATGAAGTGCTGACCAACCGATCGACGCTGAAAGATTTGAAATCGAGCTTTCAAAAATCAAACAACATAACACTTAGCAAACGGGAAAAAGAAATACTAATCGGCATAGCCAAAGAACAAACGACCAAGGAAATAGCCGAAGTGTTATTCCTAAGCAAACATACAATTGATACCTACCGGAAACGATTGATCAGAAAGTTGAATGTGAAAAGTAGTATCGGTCTGGCCATTTACGCATACCAAATTGGTTTGATGTCTGACTAAAGGTAATCTACCGAATTTCAAAAAATCGGGAACTTGTACCATAATAAAGGTATATATGTCAGGAAAAGCATGGAGAATAGCCAGAATTGGGACGTAGAAAACATTAGAAGAAAAAATAACTTTGAGAATTGTCTGCTAGTGATTTATAGATGTATAATTCGTTTTATGTGTGGTTAGGCGATTTATAAAATATACCAGCGAACGAGACCAAATTTTGAAACCCAAAGTATCTTTTGACAGAAGACAAACACTACCAAAAGATACCATAAAACCAAAAGCTATGTATACCATCATCCGTATGTTAAGCTATTAAAATCAATAAAATTAGTGGAGTAAGCAAGTTGTCAAGCATAGGTGTTTTGCCTGTGCATCTACCCTCGCATGTCTTCTTACTTCTAAACATTCCTTTATTATTCAATCAGAAAAAATTATTATTATGAAAACTTTACTCCACCTATTATTTTGTTTTACCTGTGTCGGGCTTACGGCACAAACACAATTTGGAACAGACTTTGTCGGCGGCGGCGCAAACTATTTTGCAGGCAGTGATGTAGATATCACCGCAGATGGTAAGCGAATGGTGTTTGGGGAGCCAGGAGCATTCAGCAGCACGGGAATTGTAAAAGTTTATGAAGAATCAGGCAACGGCTGGACGCAAGTCGGTAGTGATATTTTTGGGCCTGGAGGGACATCTTTCGGTATCTCAGTTGCGATTTCTGACGACGGACAACGCATTGCAATAGGCTCGATTGGCAACAGCATGGTCACTATCTATCAAGACTATGGAGGTGTCTGGACCTCCTTTGGTCAACAAATTATAGCCGGAGCTTCCGGTGATGAATTTGGATGGGAAATTGACCTATCCGGTGATGGCAATAGATTAGCAGTGACTACCGGTTACGGTTCTGTCACCCGAGTCTATGAGGCATCTGGTTATTCCTGGTCAAAGCTTGGTGCGGATATTCCATCTGCTAGTAGCTCCGATGTTGCGCTCTCTGCAGATGGGACTCGTGTTGCTGTTACAAACGGTGCAAGTGGAGCAACCGTCTACGATGAATCTGGTGGCAGCTGGACACAAGTGGGCAGTACCTTAACCGGTTTTTCTACCAGTGTTGGACTTTCAGCAGATGGCAGCCGGGTGGTTTCAGGGAATGGTGGAAATGGATTTTCAGTGTATGAAGAGACTGGTGGCGCTTGGAGTGCCTTGGGCAGTGTGTCGGATCCTGTTGGCTCGGCGGTGGCAATTTCAGGAGACGGAAAATCGATTGTAAGCGGTGGGATTAATACGAATGAGGTTCGACAATATGAAGAAATGTCTGGTGTCTGGACACAGGTCGGGGCAACGCTTACCAAGTCAGGCACTTCCTACGGTGGTGCTGTAGCAACCACCCAAAATGGAGGCCGTTTTATCCTGGGCGCCTGTTGTGATTATTCTAATTTTGGGTTGGTGCAAACCTACAATACGTCATTGAATACCAGCAACACCAATTTAGAAAAACGTGACATCGGTCAGTTGGCCGTTTACCCAAATCCATCAAGTGGTAATTTTCAAATTCAGTTGGAAGGGATTTCTGTTACTCCTTCTCGAGTATCCATCACTGACGGTTTGGGTCGGGTAGTCTGGGAGACGGTTCCTGGTTTTACTGGAAAGGATTGGACGCAGTCGGTTTCTTTGCCAACTGAAGGGTTGTATACAGTAGTTGCCGCGGTGGAAGGTGCAGTGGTGCATCAATTGATTACTGTAGTAAAATAAATGGAGAATAGATAATGGTTAATGGTGTAATAGTTAATGGTGGTTTTCTGTCGGGTACTATTACTTCATTAACTAATTACCAATCAAATTTGAAGTGCTGCTCTAGCGTGATAGGCAGGCCTGCCTGCTGCGCAACGGAAGGCGACAGAGGTTGCCGATACGTAGGATGTGTGCTTTACTCAAAAAACAAAAATTATGCTTTTCAATAAACAAAATCCCTCCAAGTTTACCCGTTTGTTTTCTCTTCTGTTTACTCTAGTCCTTTTTATCTTCGTTGGTTGTGAAAAAGAAGACCCAAATGCGACGAGTAACACGCCAGAATGCAATAACACCTGCGAGTACGCAAACAATGGCTTTTGCGATGATATTGGGATAGATCCGTTTTGTGATTGCGGTACAGACTGTGTGGATTGTGGCGTTCGTACCGAGGAAGATTGTGCTTCTGGTTTCGCCACATTTTGGACGGACGACTTGAGTTGTGGCGCAGATATGCGCGTAAAAATTGAAATTTTTTGGGATCTCCCTTTTGTTACCATGGAATATTCTGACAGTCAGATGCCAACCTGTAATGATCCTGGCACGGCCACTTTCGAGCTTCCTCCCGGGGTTTATGAATATAGGGCGGTATGTGGCTGGAGTGAACAAATAGCCACTGTCGAGATTACAGATGGAGGTTGTACCCTAGTAAAACTTACCATGTGATGCTCCTCCCAACAACGTTTCTGTAATTCAATTGATTGAAGAAAATGGCCTGCTTTCCTTCCGTTTGGGTAGAGCAATAAGTGTAGCGAAAGTGGGTTCTTTTTTGAGTACGTGGATGTTTATTTTTAGTATATCACCTTTCGTTATTTTTCACATGATGGCTTTTGAATAGGTCTAATTTTGCTGGTTGTCAGTGAGGTTGGGTGGGATTGGTTTGTTTTTTTGGGGTGATATTTTTTCACAGAATGGGATATTTGAAGGTTGATTGTTGCGGGGGAGGGGGGTATTTTGGGGTTTGGATGAAGGGAATGCTCTTCATCGCGGAATGATGGGGACTTGTAATTGGTTATAAACTTAAAAATGGTTAACAATAAAAAAAATGAAAAATGAAAAGTAAAATAGTCTTATTTATCTTGACACTTTTTGGTGTATCAGTTTTTGCCCAGAAAGGAAAAAAAGTTGGACTTCAAATGAGTGATAGAATCCAATTCTATTCAGTTAATGAAAGATATGAACTGCTGCTTGATACGATTTATCATGTCAATGACGGATTCAGGGTGTATTCTGGTTTTGATACAATGAAAACAAATGAAGGTAAGGAGTACGTGATATTTGGTTATCCGAATTGGGGAAAAAATGTATCAACTGAGCCCCAAAATTTATCTCAAGAAAAATCTATAGTAGGAGAAGGTTTTTTAGATCAATTGAAACTTTTTAGTGAAGGGAATATTGATAGTGCAAGGCTTACAACTGAAACACTAGAATTGCTAAATGCCTATCTTGAATTTGAAAAATCGAAAAAGCCCGTGCATGTAGAGCTAAGAGGAAGAGATGAACTAAAATTAGCACTACCAAAAACGGAATTCGAAGAATTAAAACTAAAAGGAAAAATTGAAGACATTTATTCTCTAAATTGGAGACATTTGGTCAATCTTACCTCTGGATTTATGACCATTCCATTTAAACTTCGACCAAAAAATGATACCATAAATTTTAATCTAACCACAGATATTACTTTGGGTGCATACATAGGCCCACGGATAAGAATTTCAAGGAAGAAAAACCACTTTGTTGTTATTCCTGGTACCTTAGGACTGTCTTATATCAACGTTGGTAATAGTGAAACATCAAATGTTAACACAAAAGGAAATGCTAGCGTTCTTCCTGGAGTGACTTGGAGTACAGGACTAGTTTTTGACTTAGACGGTTTTAATGTGGGGTTTGTTCTTGGGCAAGATTTTGCAAGCGGTGTTGGAAATGATTGGTTTTATAACAAAAAAATATGGTATTCCTTCTCCGTCGGACATTCCTTCTTTAGCACTGGGAAGTGAGACAACAGCTAATCACAACTACCAAGGAATTTTAAAAGTTAAGTCAACAGATATAAATATAGAGTAGGCAGTTAGATAGGGGCTAAACCAAACCTAGCCCCTATCCTTCCTGCAAAAACCCTTCCTACAAATAGCTAAAACTTAACCACCCGCATTTCCAACCCATAAAAACCAAACGCAGTAGCCCGTTGTTGTCCAACTCTAAAGTCAACCACCTCACCCGCTGTCAAGTCAAACAAATAACTAACGGATATTTGCTTGGTGGGGTCTTCTGACAAGTGCTCCTCATTAGCAGAGCTACCTCCTCCAAAAAGTCCAAAATAGGTCTGAGAATTTTGTTGAAAGTTAGCATAGTCTCCAAACAGACCGCCTTTAATAGTGATTGTTGCAACTGCACAAACCATATACAAGCCATCGCTAGGGGCGGTAAAACTAGCTAAAGTGACGACACCATCTGCAGCTAAAAACGTACTGTCTGGAACGGTGGCGTTTCCTTGTGGATAGGCTACACTTAATAGAAGGGAAGTAGAGGGCGTCTGCCAGCTAGCCTTACCACTCCCATCGGAAGTTAGGACTTTGCCGTCTCCTTCTGTACCATCTACGATTTTAACTGCTCCCTGGACCTCCAGTTTTTCTGTTGGGGAAGTGGTTCCAATACCGATATCACCATCCGATTGGATGTACATTCGGGAAGTGCCGCCTAGTTCAAAATCCATATTATAATCGGTTATGGAAGCAGATCCTGCTGCTAATGTTATTTTTTTATCGATACTTGATCCTTCTCCTAAGTACCAAAAACGATCTCCTTGGGTATCATACGCACCCATATAATTAGTAGAGGCTGCATTGCCTACCAAGCCTTCTGATTCCATTTTTATAAATCGACCATCCGTATTGCGGATGGTTAGTTTTGTATCAGGTGTGCTCGTTCCAATACCAACATGACTATAGTTTGCCGTACCTCCATCTATATGGAGCATAGGGGTGGCGTCATTAATAATTTGCATATTATTTCCAGCACTTCTTATTGCTTGCGTTGAAATAGTAGAACTAGAATTTGGAAATGAAATACCTGAATTGCTGCCTGTAGATTCAAACATAGAAACATAGGTTAGACCACTTCTTACATGAAATTCTCTCAAAGGGTTATTGGTCCCTATTCCAACTCTTCCTTCTGTGTATATTCGATCTGTAATTGCGTCTGATTGAGTTGTTCCGCCTACTTCATACCAATCATGATCCTTTAAGGTTGATAAGTCTACTGGGGTTCCATCGTTCGATAAAGAAAGGATGTCGCCAGACAAAGATAAATCCTGATTGTCTGTTCCCGTCCCATCTTGCAAACCTGCTAGGTCAACCATGGCAGAGTTCCCATCTTCAATATCAATTTGTAAGGAGGTCCCTGTCAAACTAGCACCTGTCAAATGTTGATTGTCCGTCCCCGTTCCATCTTGCAAACCTACTAGGTCTACCATGGCAGAGTTCCCATCTTCAATATCAATTTGTAAGGAAGTCCCTGTCAAACTAGCGCCTGTCAAATGTTGATTGTCCGTTCCTGTGCCGTCCTGCAGGGGAGCCAAATCTACAACGGCGGGATTTCCGTTTTCAATATCAATTTGCAAGGATGTACCTGATAAAGTGGCTCCTGTCAAATTTTGTGTATCTGTTCCTGTCCCATCTTGTAATGGTGCTAAATCTACAGTAGCAGAGTTCCCGTTTTCAATGTCAATTTGCAAGGAAGTACCTGTCAAACTAGCGCCTGTCAAATTTTGATTGTCGCTCCCGGTCCCAGTACCAATAAGCACCCATTGTGTGCCATCCCAATAATAAAAGACCAATAAATCTTTGTCGTATACCAACATTCCATTATCGCCAGCGCCTAAGGCCGTGCCTAATGTGGTGCGTGCTACCGTGGTTAATCTGGTCACTAAAACACCTTTATCATCTGCGGATACATCGAGCATCGCATTCGGATTAGGAACTGCTCCTGTATTATTGATCGAGACACCTTGTGCAAAGGAATAAAAGGTAAGGAGTGTAAAGAGGATTGAAAGGAATAATTTGTTCATGTTCGTATAGTATTTAAGCTTGTTAGTTGAATATCAGCTTTTAAATATATACTGTTCTTTCAAGACTTTAGTGGTTTACTGCCTACTTTTTTTAAAGTAATTGGTCAATGTTGCTAATATTTAGGTGTCTAAAATGGGCTGGATGGTGTTGTGGCAACAAACTGTATACTTGCAATTTGGGTAATAGGGTTTTCTTATGTGTAGAAGCCTTTTTTAGGCTAACGGATGCTGGTTTTTAGAATGTTTTCTTCTGTTGTTTTTCAGATATTGTTTTTCTGAATGGGGGTAATTGTATTTACTGTCAGTTGCTTGGGTGGTTTTTTTGTTTTGTGAGGGAGGTATTTGGGTAACATGATTTCTAGTGATGAAGTAATTATCGAGATATTTTATTGGAAGAAAGGTAGTCCAAGTGCGAGTACATTCAGTCGGTTTTTTCAAAAATTTGACAAAACATACTCACGAAAGTTGCTTTAAATTAATGAAATTAGGCACTTAGTTCTGGTGAAATATATCTATGTGATTAGACTATGCATCCCCCTTTATTTCAACATCAAACCCCCCAACCAAATACTAGAATTCGACTTAAAAAATTCCCGATTATTCAACCGCTCCCCGCCCAGATACAGATATTGCTCATACTGATGACCATAAAACTGCACCTGCCCATCCATACCGACATTAAAATGCTGGATGATTGGAGCCGGAGTCTTCTGTGTACTTGCTGCCAGAAACGGATTACGAAGCTCCTCCTTATTGTCGTCATTAAGCTGTTTGCCGACGTTGGTGAATTTCAAATCCGTATCCAGTTGGGTGAGGTACAGGCCGTCCAGAAAAGTACGGTATTCTCCAAAGACCGACTCCCCGACACAATTGGCAAGGAGGTATAATTTTCCGTCCAGGCCATATTCAAAACGCTCTTTGCTGGTATTTCGGAAGACATACGTTGAGTCTGTAATTACATCTTTATTCCCATATTCATCTACGTATTTGATGGCCTTGATGACCTTGTCCGCTTCCTCCTCGGTGGTATTGTTTCGAACCGTTTCGGTGTGTATGGAGTAGTCATCGCGCAAGGTCGAGTTCCTTTTTGTCTCTACAAATTCACCTTCCTGGATTTCCCCAAACGTTTGGTGGTTTTGAAAGGTACCGTCCGTATCATATTTCAGGATCGCAAAATTTTCTCCTTCTCTGCTTTCGATAAGCGCATCTCCAATATCCAGATAGTCAGAATTGAAATTGCCTCTTAGTTTTAAAAACGTGTAGATATTCCCAGTCTCATCCACCTCAATACGGACTCCTGGAAATTGATCTGCCCAGGCGATAGTCCCTTCAGGGGCAACTTTCATCAGGAAATATTTCCACTCGTCCATCGGCATAAAATTTCGAATTTTCGTTTGATCCAGGTAGCGCAAATCATTTGCATAATCCCCCTCATAATAGCCCGTCAAATAACAATTGCCCTCAAAGTCAACTTCCAAATCATAAAAAATGGTACGGTTGATCTGATTATGTTCTAATTCCGTAAACCACACCAGATTGCCCGTCGGGGCAAGGTGGAGCAAATTTACAGAGGTCTTTTTATTGCGAAATTGATTTCTCAATGTCCAGGCACTGGAATCGGTTTCTGTCAAAAAACGACTATCCCCTGTATACAGCATGAAGATATTGCCTTGGCCATCCAGCCGCAAATTCGACAGTAGTTCGTCGGTCAGATCTGAGTGCTGTTTGATCCAATTGAGGGTTCCGTCAGTAGCAATCTGCGCAACAAATGTTCGGTTGGTATTCAGAACATTGTTTTCCATCCGCTCCCCCATAAAATAGATAAACTCTTTTGTATACGACCCAATCACCACCACGTTTCCCTGGAAGTCTACTTCCAATCCCTGGATCATGAATTCTGTGAAATTGTTGAGTTCTTCAAGCCATAGCATCTTGCCTTCTCGATCATGCTTCGCTAAAAATATAGTTTTGTCTGTTTGATTATAGATGCTCCGATGATTTAATTTCCTTTGGTAATCACCGCCAAAAATCCCAACAGTATAACTATTTCCCTGTTGATCAAGTTTGCTGTGCCAGACGAAATCTGGCTCCGTACTGCTCAATCCCGACGCCCATTTCCAGGAAAAATTTTGGGTATTCCCTACAAGGGAAAATAAAACAAATAATAGAAGTAAGTTCGTTTTGAGAGGCATAAGCATATTTTTGAATAGTCGTATATGCAGCAATATAATTCTAATAAGCAAATAAAGCAATAAACTACTGCTCAAGTATTCAAAAGGGACAAGCAATTTTAACGTAGCATCAATTACCTGCCTTCCGATGCGCAGCTGATATTTTTTTGTGTGTTAATGATTGCTATGGATTTAATAAGACGATTTATGATCAGATTTTAATTCTTTCTTGGTAATACATCAACCAATTCTTGATGGCGAAGAACAGCACAAAATTTCCAAAATAAATAAAAAATTATTACCCCCAAACCGAACTTTTTAGTGACCCAAAACAAATTTAAATTCAAAGGATAGGTATTTTCATTTTTTTTCGAAGAACTTCTACATTCTAATTTTTACTATTTGCTCATAAAGTGAAATTAAATTGTTGTGTAAAATATTGTTAAGTAGTATTTTATGTGACGTGTTTTGAGTTAGGGGCCAATTGTTTTGTAATGGGTTTTCATGTTAGGGGTAGGTTGGTCTTCTAGAATAGAGCTGGGGAATTTCTAATTAATACCCCTATAATAGCCTGCAAAATGACAAGATGAAGCGTAGATTAAATACAAATTATTAAACTGATATTTATTAAAATACCTTAGAGTTTTTGGAATGTATTACGTAATTTCAGAATAACAAAATAAAAACATAAGGAAAATCGCTAATGTATTTCGCGGTATAGGTTTACCTATGCCCTTGGATAATATTGCCTGCTCCTAAAATGTTTTATGCAAACAAACAATAACCCGAAAGTTGGGCCAGTGAACTAAATTTTCTAACTACTAAACTGTACTATTCACTATGAAAAATTCTATGCTTCCTCTTACCAAGAGGTTTTTCACGATTATCTTATCTTTTTTATTATTTAATTCTTTGAATGCGCAAACCAACAGGGTTGCCGATCACGACCATAGTGACGGCGCGTGCAAAGACATCTGTTACATCCAACCGGATTCTATCGTAAAACTAAATGTCTATTTGCCTTTTGCAACGGAAAAAACAGCGCAACATCTGGGGATTAGAGACGGGCTAGTTTATTACCAGGGAGACGTTATCCTAGGACGTTACAATGAAGTAGCAACTACAGGAAGAGGCTTAGGCACAAATGGTGCAAAGTGGACCAATTCTACCGTTAGGTATTACATCAATGGCGGTTTTTCTACCGCTCAAGTCAATCAGATTGTATCAGCAGCAAATACTGTTGCCTCCAAAACAGACGTCTGTTTTGAGCGGATCTATTCGCCTTCAGGCAACTATGTCAATGTTGTAACCGGAGCAGGCTGTAGCTCTTATGTAGGAATGACTGGTGGTGGTCAAGCATTAACTCTGGCTTCCAATTGCGGATTGGCAGCCACCAAACACGAATTTTTGCACGCAGCAGGAATGTGGCACGAACAATCTCGCTACGATCGAAATAGCCACATTGTTATCTACTATAATAACATTACTTCAGGATTGGAATACAACTTCAACACCCAATCCAATGCCTCCAACTATGGCGCATACGATGTAAACTCAATCATGCACTACAACTCTTACGCCTTCTCCAAAAATGGACAACCTACCATCCTTAAATTGAATGGTGGAACCATCCCCTACATCAACTACATGAGTTCTGGAGACGTAGCTACCATCAACGCCATGTATAGCACCTGTGGTGGCGGCGGCGGTGGAGGAAACACTTGTTCTGCTCCTTCAACTGCTCAAAATACAACGACAAATATTGCACAAACAACCGCTCGGTTGAACTGTAGCGCCAACTACACTTACCGTCAGTGGAGATACCGCAATTCCAATACATCCTCCTGGACGACGCTGAATTACACGACAAATATTTCGTATGTGAATGTAGCCGGATTAGCCGCAAGTAGCACTTACTACTGGCAAAGCCGTGTTTGGTGTGGTAATGTATGGAGCGGCTGGTCTGCCAATGAATCCTTCACCACTTCTGGAGGAAGTTCTTGTAGCGCACCGTCTTCGGCACAAAATAGTACCTCAAGCATCACGGCCAGTTCAGCAACACTCAACTGTAGCGCAAACTACGTCTATCGACAATTCAGATACCGAAGCAGCAGCACCAGTACTTGGACGACGCTTTCTTACACGACCAACCAAAGTGCGCAATCCGTTTCTGGTCTTTCGTCCTCCACTACTTATTACTGGCAAAGCCGTGTCTGGTGTGGAAATGTATGGAGTGGATGGTCTGCCAATGAAAGTTTCTCTACTACTGGTGGGGGAGGTGGAGGAGGCGGAGGCGCCTGTTCTGCAGCAAGCGGACTTTATTCCTATGGCATTACTTCCTACTCCTGTGTGTTAGATTGGAATAATACCACCAATGCGACCATTTATTATGTTTATTATTGGAATGGATCAAGCTGGACTTATTTTGCATCTAGCGGATCGTCCAACATCAACGTCAACAGTCTTCAACCAAGCAGCACGTATTACTTCTTGGTTGGTGCGTATTGTGGTTCTACTTTTGGAGGTTACTCCAACTATGTAACGGTTACTACGGCTTCCGGCTTTACTGGCACTACCACGCAGACACAAATGGCTGCTACAGGAATTGACATGGAGCTACCCCACGAATCCTTCGATATTGCCTCTTTCGATGTTACTGATGCGGGGATCTATTTTGAAGTGCCAGACGTTATTCCTGGACAGGGCATTGAGCTGGATATTGATGCTGAATTGGCGGTACGATTGGCTCCAAATCCAGTGTCATCTGCACAAGCATTTACGATAAATGTACAAGCAGAATCCAAAGACGTCCGCTTGATGGTTACCGACATTAACGGCAACCAACTATTTGTAAATCAATATGAACTCGAACCAGGAACGAACAATATTGAATTGATGCCTATTGGTGGAACTGGGGTGTACTTTATCACCATTCAAACCAAGGATCAAGTGATCACTCGCAAATTAATGGTCTTAGATTAAGGAATGATTCTTATAGATTAGAAAAAGAGGCTGCTTGGTGAGTAGCCTCTTTTTTTTGATTGGGAACCATACCAGCCTACGTGGATTCATTTGTCTTTGTGGATTTATGATGATCCTTGTCTGTTGGTGGTGATAAAGACCGTGTAATTTCATCAAAAATCAAAAACCTTTTTGTTAAAGTTACGTATTACAAGGGATTACAGATGCTCAAAAAAACAACTCTAATAGATTTTATATTAAAACATCAACAACCTAGTGCGTATTAGTTGTTAACGAATTAAATAATTGAATATGATTGTTTTGTTTTGGTAGTTGAAATGAATTCCCTTAGAAAATGAAAATACTACGTTTACTGCTCCTGCTGTTGATTGCTCTTAGTACTGCTGGATTTGGCCAATCTGTCGAACTAGATAGTCTAAAGAGTTTGTTGGTGCCTGGTATAATTGATACCACTCAGGTAGATATTTTAAATTGGATCGCCTTCAAAGCGCGGTATGTTGATAAAGATACGTCTGCAGTATACCTAGAAAAAGCGAGATTGAGAGCCAATGATATTGACTACTACGGAGGGATTGCCAGAAACATGAATATTGAGTCGATGAAGCTTATCAACGAAAAAAAGCACCTCGAATTTGTTGATGCGAATAAAAAAGCTCTTGCTGTTGCTGAAAAAGGGGATAACCTCGATGCAAGGTCTAATATATATGTGTCGCTAGGTTATATTTATTTTTTGATGGTGCAATACGACAAAAGTCTGGAAGCCTTTTTTATTGCACTCGATTATTCCAAAAGAACTAAAGACAATAAGGTGCGGTCTATCATTCTAACGAATATCATAGCGGTACACCTGGTACAAAAGAATTATAGTTTAGCGGAGGGGTATATCAATGAATTGAAGACGCTGGGAATTGAACAAAATAGCAGTAGAGTCCTCCACGTTGTCAATACAAAACTTGGTGAAAGTTTTTTCTTAAAAAAGGAATACGACAAGGCGATTCAACATTATGAACAAGCATTAAAGAATTTGGAAGAGGGAAATCTGGAGAAGGGGGAAGCAAAAACGCGTTATAAAATAATAGAACTCCTCCTCGAACAAAATCGAATGGAAGAAGCAATACAGCACCTAAATAAAAACATTTTTACCAAGTATGCACCAGAAAAAAGAGCGGTTAAATATTATTACTTAAATGCAGTTTATCAGTTGAAACAGCATAAATACAAGGAGTCAATTGCCTATGCAAGAAAGTCGATCGAAAAAAGCAATAGGAACAAACGACAAAGAGACATTATCCCCAAGGCGTATGAAGTAATTGAGCAGGCCGCAGGAGCAAGCAGAAATTACCAGATGGCCTACGAAGCCATGAAAGAACGATCAGCATGGGAAAAACAACACGAGATAAAAGGCCAAAAGGAGAAAATAATAAACATGGAAAATCTCTATCAATATGAAAAAAAAGAAATTGAAAATAAACTACTGAAAGAGGAAAAATCTAAGAATGAAGCGCTCCTCAGACAAAAATCTATTACCGCTTACGCAGCGATGCTTTGCTCGTTGCTCCTAATTGCGTTGGTCGTTTTGTTGTATAGAAGTTACCGGATCAAGATGATTTATAATAAAAAACTGGAACAAAAAGTGATCGCCAGAACGCAAATCCTAGAGCAAACCAACAGCAAATTAGTCCAGTCCAACTCGGAGTTAGAGCGATTTGCCTATATCGCGTCCCATGACTTGAAAGAACCACTTCGCAATATCAACAGTTTTACACAACTGATCAGAAGGAGATACAGCAAGATGGTAACTGGCGAATTTGACGAGTTTTTGGAGCACATTCAGAATAACATTTACCAAATGAAATTTTTGATCGAAGGCATTCTTGAATACTCCCGCCTGGAAGAAAATTTTCAAACAGAAACCGTTGATGTCAGCCAGACTCTGCTGGAAGTCAAAAGTTATTTAAACAATACCTTTAAAAAGAAAAATGCCCGCCTCGAGATGGAAGACATACCGACCATCCAAAACAATAAAGTACAGTTGTTTCAAGTATTTAAAAATCTGATCCATAACGGATTAAAATTTAATGAACATCCACACCCCTCCATACATATAACCTATCAGGAAGATGAGCAGCAACATCATTTTTTTGTCTCTGATAATGGTATTGGAATTCCGGTAGCCTATCAAGGACAAATTTTCAATATGTTTACTCGATTGCACAATCGGTCAGCATACGAAGGGGCTGGTCTCGGACTCGCTATCGTCAGCAAAATTGTCGAATCTCAACAAGGAGCAATCGAATTGGTAAACAGTTCAGAATCCGGGACTACTTTCAAAATTTCACTCGCCAAAGTCGTATATCCCACTAGCAAACAACAACCCTTCTCCAAGGAGAAAATTGAATCAGCGTTGAATTAAGATGGAAGTGTTTTGCAGGAAGTAAGTCCTACTTTGGCCCTATTTGATTTGTCCTGAACGAGGCCTATCTTGTAATTGCAAACAAGTAGTCTGCGATCAAAAAAACATAAAATGCCTCTAATTCTGTTATTATTGGTTTCAATCTGTCAAATAGGCCTTTATTTATTTTGTGATAAAATGAGTTGGAAGTATGGGCGGGCCATCATTTTAGTATTGGTACTCATTGGATATGTTTTTATTATTCCTCCTTTCTTTTTTAATATACCAGATCCAGGTCCAAATGAAATTAAATGCGGAATGCCTGTTTTAGGGATGACTTTGTTCTTCTGGTTTATTGGCGGAGGAACCGCAATTTTGGTTCATTTTTTAGGTAAATTGATAAGGATTGAATCAAAGGAATCAGCACCTCCAGAGGTACTAGATTATCAAGGAAAAATATAAACGAATCCCAAGAACAAAATGTACCTTCCAAAACCAGAATATTGCCAAATAGTAACAACTTTAACAGCAAGCAAAAGGAAGGCCTTCAATTGGTACTAAATGGCTTCTTAATAACCATCTCAAAATCTGATTGGTGCGCATTCAATAAGACTAATTCCCATCCCATCCTACCGGAATTCCAACTACCGGCACCAAATTATTGGCAGCAACATCTAAACCTAACTGAGTGAGAAAATCCCGGTAATGCGGCCGCGTCGTCCAGGGCAACTTCCCATTATCGGTCGGCAATCGATCATGCCGGAAAATTACAAAATCGTCAATCAATCGTACCCCATTCGGGTCCAATATTCCCGTAGCAGGATCGCGCGGCGAAAGCATCGACTTAATCCAGAAGTCCATTTCCCCGGGAGCCGCCTTCACATAACTCGTCACCCCATTATAGGGATACTGAATACTACCTTCCCACCAGGTGTTTGCAAAATTCTTGACACTTGTCCAGGGGTGGCCTTTTGATTCAAAACCGGCCTGCACCATCAAGGACATTTTTAAGCCTTGTTGTGCGTACATGGACATCTCCGTAGAATTGAAGAAGTTGTTTTTTTCGGTCATCCACCACTCCAATCCTTTATTCGGGCCCGTATTGTTGCTGACCCATTTCGTGCTGGAGATAGTAAAGTAGGTGTGCGTGAGGTGCTGAAAATTGTAAACGCCTCCTCGATTGACGGCAAGATTCATCGCAGAGGTGCGTACTATCGTATAAATCGGTACCGTCGCATCCGCAAAAACAGTCTTCACCCAAGCAGCCATCTCTTCAAGCATCGCATTGGTGACATAATTCCTGTTTCCACCGCCAGGGGACCATCTTCCATGATTGGGCTCATCGATCAGAAAAATATATTTGATAGTACCGGTATTTAGGGCATTCACTATGGCGGCATGCGCTGCTGGATCTCCCTGGATGGTGCTATTGTCAAAAAAGGAAGGGCGGTTAACATTTCCAAACTTAGAAATCATGTCTTTCCATCGGTCCACATTAAAATTGCCTGTTCCCGTTGAAAAATTCCAACCGTATTCTGCCGAGCTGCCCAACTGAATATCGAGCGTGGTAGTAGTACTAGCAGCCGCATTCAAAATATTGACTACATAAGCACGCTGATTCGTATCCCCATTTACCCAATCCAAATTCATCCCCTTAGTATGTGCAAAAGAGTAGTTTTCAAAAAGTGTCTCGACGCCTTGGTCAGGATCTGGTGTAAAACCACCACCACTATATGCATTTCTGTCTTCTCCCCAGAATCCCCATTTTACAGTCGAATTCGGGGTCGATTTTGGTATTTTTGAAAACACCCCGTTATTGTACGAAAACAGAATCCGGTCCAACGCACTGACATCCCCATCAAGATTAAAATCCGAATTGTTATAGAGACTGAATAGGCCATTATCGACCTCCCAAATTCCTTTATCCTGGGCATTAATATCGCAGGCATCCTGATCAACCTGATAAGTATTTCCAGCAAACATCATCCAGTCATTCCCGATCTGTTTTTGACCAAAACCATTAGAAGTATAACTGTCTTCCCCAGTAAAATCATAGGTTAAACTATTATTGTTGGGAATGGCAATCGCCTGCGCAGTTAAAATTGGTAAATGATTACGATGTTCAATCTGAATGTATACCGAATTAATAGTATTGTCAAGACTTACGTCGAATGGCACAATGCTCCCATTTTGCAGCAAAATAGCAGCAATTCTAGTAATTTCAGTATTAATATCTGATGGATCTTTTAAGGTGATTAACACCCAATCTACCGTACCAGCAGGGTAGTCCCCAGGCGACCAGCCCTGACCTTCTGTGCCAGGATAACTCCAAGGAGCATCGTTGTACGGCTGTCCAGCGGGCACAACTCCCCGTTGCAGTAATTGACTATTCATTGTTCCAAGATTGCTGTCGTAAGCACCTTCTAAAAAAACGTTTAGATTTACGGTGACTATTCTTGCGTTTACAAGCAAGGTTAAACACAAGCAGATACAAAGGAATAGCATTTTTTTAATACACATAGAGGATAAATTTTGGTTATTGATGAATAGTGCAGGAGGAAACAATTTCCTACAATTGCGAATCAAGCAAAATGAATAGGGGTATTTTGTTCTAGAAGAACGATTTCTTTGGTAAATACTAAGGTAACTAATTGATATAGAATGTGTAACTTATTTTGAATGTTTTTTTAATGAAGGGTTTTAATAAACTTTTTGTAAGGTTTATAGAGAAGTGAGATTATCAAATTGCGAATTGCAGAATTAAGGGTTTTCTGGAAGCCAGCCCAGCGAGGTAAAGCGTTTCTTCTTTGATCACTCTATGGTAGGAGGAAAAAGCAATAATGTCTACCAAAGAAGACAACATCCGGTCAAATTTGCTAATTTTAGTTGAGGATTTCGCAACGAGCGAATTTCCTAGGAAACTATAAAATGAAGTGAACTATTACAAGCAAAAATATGGATTTCAACAGGTTTTTAGAAAATCATTGGAAGATATTCCTAAAAAAGCCCTGTAGTCAGCTCCCCAAAATAACAAAAATGCCCACCATCAAAATCCAAACAATAATAAAAGCAAACAAACACATCGTCTTCGACCTATCAAGGAGTATCGACCTTCATAAAATCTCCACCCAACAAACAAACGAAGAAGCAATCGCAGGAGTCACCTCAGGACTAATAGGAATGAATCAATCCGTCACCTGGCGAGCAAAACACTTCGGAATCTACCAAAATCTAACCTCAAAAATCACCGCATTCGAACCACCAAATTACTTCGTAGACGAAATGGAAAAAGGCATCTTCAAACGATTCAAACACGAACATATCTTCAAAGAAGACCAAGGCCAAACCCTAATGATAGATGTTTTTGACTATGAATCTCCCCTAGGAATTTTAGGCCAAATCGCAGACAAGCTCTTCCTCAAAAAATACATGCAAAACCTCCTGCAAAAAAGAAACGAAACCATAAAAGAATTCGCAGAATCTGGACGATGGCAGGAAGTGTTGACCTAAATAACCTATCCTGAATACCTCAACTAAAACACGCACAATGGACAATTTTGGACTCCTAAACAAAAAGGAATTATCCTACATACTAAACAATAAAGAAGAATTTGGCGACGAACTCCTCCATCAGGTAGAAGAGTATTGCGACAGAAATAAATTTTCGATACAAAAAATTAAAACACAAGCTCCATCCTGGCAGATCGATTTCAAAAGAATAAGTTTAGACATCAAAACAAACAAAATAGTATTGTCGAAAACAGAAGAATCTAAAAAAAAGGACAATAGAGGATACCTATTCATAATAACTTTAATCGGAATACTTTTACTAGGGATTGCTTGGGAAGTTTTTTGGAATAGAGAATACGATTTTACTTTTTGGTATACTTTACTAATTCTACCTTTTTTAATCCTTGCATTCGTTGGAATGATGCAAAAAATTAAAACGATAAATCTCAAAAACAACCAGCAAAGAGCACTCATAATTTTCAAGTCGCTAGAGGTAGAATTGGTTGAAAACGGGAACAAATTACTAGAACAAAAAATCAAGGCAGTAAACCTGTTTTGGACCCCAAACGACAACCCTACTGCGAGCTTGGAACTAAAAACAGACGATAAAAAAGCAATCACTATTGATGAAGATGGTAATTCCTTAGAATTGTTAATTACGGGCAATGAAATCAGTAAATTTCTAAACAAAAAATTGAATATTTTCTCTGGCAATAGTCCAACCAAAGATAACATTGAATTATAAGTGCTATAACGCTGGAATAATTTTTCAAAACCCCACAGTTACAAATCCTGAAAGTAGAAAACACCCTAACTCCCAAACTGCAACAAACCCTAAAAGGGGGAAAAAAACAGCAAACAAGGCGATTCGCTTTCCTGTTACAAAAAAATCATCGACAAAGACAACCAACCCTTCTACTTTCTACCAACTACCATTCGTACTACTCATGTTGTTTTTTCCTATTATGTAATTAAATATCTGTTAAACAGCTGCTTAAAGTGTTAATTATCCCACATATTATATATATTGTATACATTCCATGTAAAAACAGAAGAAAAGATGTCCATAAAGACTAGCGATAAACGAAACAACTCCCTCAATAGCGCAGCAAACACCAATGATGTAGCCCAGGAAGGGACTGCCTCTGCAATGCCCCCCGCTCAACTTTTTAGTTCTACCCTCAATGAAAAACCAAAAGAAGAGGAGGAAGAAACGAAGCAACTAAAACAAGCGAAAGACAGCAAGGAGGGCCCAATGACCGAATCCGCTAAAACAACCCCAGGAGGAAACAACAATCTACCCCCGGAAATATTAGCAAACATGGAAAATGCACTAGGACATGATTTTTCTAATGTGAATATCCACCAAAACTCTAAAAGTGCAGAAGAAGCAGGGGCACTAGCTTATGCGCAGGGCAATAACGTACACTTTGCACCCGGACAATTTGACCCAGGGTCGAAGAAAGGACAAGAGCTAATCGGCCACGAAATGACGCATGTCGCACAGCAGCGAGAAGGCAAAGTAGCTGCTACAACCACCCTAGGAACTGGGATGAAAGTCAATGATAACCCAGGGTTAGAGAAAGAAGCCGATGAAATAGGCGCCAAAGCAGCAAAAGGGGAGGAGGTGACCAACAAAAAATCAAATACAAAAGTAGCCGGAGCCCCAGTAGCCCAAGGTTATTTTGACTATAAACACCCTAAAAAGAAAGGAGATTGGAGACAATCCGATGATATGTCCTTAGCAGTGAAAGTTGGGTATCCAAATCATGAGCTGTACGCTTCCAAAGGAAAAGTGGCCGCTTCAAATGCAAAACTGAAAGCCGTAAAATCAGGCGTCGAACTCGTTGAAAAAAGTACAACTGAAGATTTCAAAAATGGCCCGCTCAATAAAGTGGAAGTCAAAAATAATACAAATGCCACCGAAGGCGACAATATGGAGCTGTACGCAGATTGCGGAAAGAGTAATGCCGTAGTCGTAGGAGGAAGCGACCGTCAAGCCATCTACAATAATCCTGATGGCCTGGAAGCAAAAGCTTCTGGGAGCCCAGAGACCATGAAATCAAAGATCATGCGCGAACTCTTGATCGATAGATACCATAATTCTTCAGAAGCAACGGAGAAAAAATCAATCGAAGACATTTTCAGAAAAACAAAAGGATATGAAAATGAACAAAAGAAACTAGTCGAAGCCTACAACAAAGCAAAGACCGAAGGAGAAAAGAAAAAAATTGCTAGTAAATATCGCGCATACAATTCGTATATTGCAGAAGCTTATTGGAGTTTTTATAATAACCTTAGCGATGCGGAAAAATTGAAAATTGACAAAAAAGCAGGAATCAATAAATTCGCAAACCCTGACGTAGGGCAAGGTTTTACCACTTCAAGCGGTGGAGATCCAGTAAAAGGATTCGAACGGAATACTTGGAATTTCCACTGGGGAGGTGTCGTCATGAATAGTAATGACAACAAGGACAAAATTATCCTTGAAAACTATGCTGTTGGGGTGCCAGAAGAAGAAAATAAAGATTGGGAATTTGCAATGTATGGCACGGACAAAGAAGGACAGTCCTTCCATGAAACACACAAAGATACCAATCAACACGGCGAATCGCCAACAACGATGGCCATTGAAAAAAAATAGAAATTAATGTTTACTAAAATACTGTTGACTGTTGGTTTGGGAATTTTTCTGCTAGCAGGCTGTTTTTATTTTAAGAAAAATAATACCACCACTTCCAATCCTACCGACATGTCCAATACCAATGATTTACCCATCGTAAAATCAATAACCGACGTCAAAGAACACGCCGAAAAAGAAGTCTTAGTAGAAGGCATCTACGAACTCAAAGACATGCGAATGCGAAGAGTCAATCCACCAAACCTCTTCAAAGGCCACGTAGAAATCGTTTTTGAAGACAACTACTCCGCCATCCTGCTCCCTCCAGACAACGAAAATGCCATCCGACCCGAAGAAGAACAAACAAAATACAAAGGCAAAAAAGTGCGCGTAAGAGGCACGATCTATCCCTACATCCCCGAAGGAGAATCCAACCTCGATTCTCCCTGTCTGCTAGACATCAAATCGATAGAGTTGGTGGATTAAATTCAATGAATTCCTGAATGATCTTCAGTAGAGGCGAATCATCATTCGCACTAGTTATCAGTCCTCCCCAAACAACCACAAACAAAAAACCATCTCCAAGAAATCAAGGAGACGGTCCACCCATTCTTTTCAGGTCTATTAATAAGCTGTTAATATATCAACAATATTACCTGGCAATCACCAATCGCTCTTTAAACAAAACCCCACTCCCAGAAGAAACAGTAAGCAAATAAACACCATTGCCCAAAGTAGAAACATCAACAACCGAAAACCCTGAGTTATCAGAAAGTACTTGCGACTGTAACAGACGCCCATTCAAATCATAAAGAAAAAGACTTAAATTCTCCTGATCAGTCAATCCTTGTAGCTCAAGCGAAAAACTAGCACTTGTAGGATTAGGGAACACCTTAACGGAATAGTCCTCCCCCGAAAACTGTAGTCGCTCCAGATTGTATAGATTTCCAACCTTATTCATACAAGGAGAATTTGGTGTAGAAGGCCCTGTGATTCTAACCCGTTTGACCGATGAATACCAATTAAAACAAGCATCCTGCACCAACAAGGTCACTTCGTAAGTATAACCAGGGTAAAACTGGTAGTCGTTGCAATAACTACTGAGGTCTACTCGTCCAATTTCACCAGAATAATACTGACTAAATTGTTGCGTGTTTCCTTGTACCTGTTTGATCATTATGTAGTGATTTATTTCTCCCCACGAACCTGTACCGTCCAAGGTAACATTAGGAGGGCATCCGCTAGGAGAGTGTCGCTTTTTGGGCAGCGTAAAAAAAGAATTTGCAGGCATACAATTACCACAAGCACCGACATAGTTGGACATTGGGCCACCCAGACGATTGTGTATTCTGCTTATTTGGCACGGAGACATACATGGGTTGTTGGAGCTATTATAGTCCATTGCATTGTTGGAAACTTCGTCCCAGGTATCACAAGCCGGATCATTCGTGTCAAGTGTCCAGCAGTTATTATGCTGATCGGTATCGGCACAACTGTCGTTGCCATTCGCAGTATGAAACAAGGAAAACGTATGACCAATTTCATGATTGAATAAACGGCCAGAAAAACTAGTAGACCAACTTGGAAAGGTTTGATAAACGGACCAACCATTAAAAAGTTTAAAAGCCGCATTATCAGTACAATTAATACAAGAAGCTATTCCATCCCCACTATAGGATTCCGGGATAGAAAAAACATTGATTTCTGAACCAATATTGACCCCAAGTTCGTCCCGTATAGCCCAATTCGAACGCTCCGCCGCATTGTCAACGGTGTAATAATCATCGCTTTTATGAAAATAAACCCCTTTCAACACATACTGCACCCGGATTGGCAAAACCGCTGTGCCAGTAGGGGAGGTCCAACATTCATTATTGTTGGCCATATAATAATTCGCCCGATCGACAATTGCTTCTGCATGCAAATACCCATTGTAGTTGGTATTCCCCAATCCATCCGATGTATTTGTAAAATTGCCTGTACCATTATTCCTCTGAATAAAGTGGTAGTTTACATTGACATATTTGACATCCGCAAAACCACCACAAACCGTTTTCATAGTACTACTCACCGTCTCCTCCTCCGTATTATGACTATGATGCTCCTCCATCGGACAGGCTATAGAGACAGCAGACAAATTCTTAATGGGAATATCCTTTCCCTGAGAATAAAGATACCCATGGAGTAAAAACACTCCACAAATTGCTAAAATTAAATTTTTCATTATTTTGTTTTTTATGGTTAATAATGTCCCTAAGGTAGAGGGGCATCACGCCATAAAAAACACGAAATCCATATACGCCGCTACTCAACTTATATGCGTACATCAATCTTGAAAATACGAGTTCGGGTATAATATAACTCAGAAGTTCCCAACTGTACTAGGACATATAAAACTCCGGCTGCTTCACCAAAAAACCAACCAGCGACCGATACTGATTAAACGTCCACGACAAGTTATAATTCAGATTCCAAGTACCATCTGTAAAATAATTGGCAGGAATCGTCCACTTAAAAGCAATGACCGCACGATCCACTTGTTCAGGATTCATATCAACAATCACAAAATGCTGAGCAACCGCTTGCACAATGACCACCGGGTCACTGGAATTACCACTAATTTCTAGTAGAAAATCCCGCCATTTTTGCTGGATAGAAATTCTGGAATCACTAAAATGATGATTCACTATATTCGACAATTCATCACCCAATTTAAGCAAGGAATATTCATTAATCCAGGCTCTGTATCCTGGGAAACCAGCAACATTAGGAGGCTGAAATAACTGATGCCCCATTCGCCCAACCCGCCATTGTGTAATCTCGTAGGCTCGGATAGTATCTGGTTCTACTTTTGGGATGGTGGTATTAGGGTAGCCATATGGATCATTTGGGTCGTAGTGATTGGCATCAAAAAACTGGTCCGTCAAAAAATAATCCGAATTATACTCTACTCCCATGGTAGTATGCAGCCCCAAGGCACTGCCTAGATGACTCTTAATACGGGCTCCGCGTATATTGGTGTTGAAAAAATGTTCGCTTTTTAGCAGTACGCGTACCACAGGAGCGATTTCCCAATTCGTCTCAAAAATAGTAGCTAGAAGATCAATGACGGCTTCTCCGTTGGCATCTACATTTTCGTAAACAAAAAATTTGTAAATCTTTGTGCAGATAAATTTGGCTATTCGGTGTTTTCGAACACTCATCTCGCCCTGATTATAGGTCTCCGGGCCAGTGAAATCGCCAAAAATGATGTCGTGCACTTTTTCATATTCCGCATACGCATCACTGATTTCAAAAGTATTCTTGTCTCCTATAAAACAATTCGGATGATCATCAAGCGGGGAATACCGGACATAATTGTCATTGCAACCTGCAGGAGCTGGGCAATCTGGGTCAGTACCTAAATTTTGAGGCCACGATACCGAATTGTGCGAGGTAGTATCTATAGAAGGATCAGGTGTCGGAGTATAAGTGACTCCAAAAATGGTTTTAGTATTCCAATCATGCAAATTTGGTTGAAACGTATATTCTCTAAACTTTTGAACACCTCCAGCCCAGGACTCACTTCTCCACCCTGAAAATACCTTAGATATTTGTTCAATATCATACAGTGTATAATCACCAGGAGAACCATCTGCAACCCCCATGGTAAACAATTCCAACAGCTCCCGGGCATAGTTTTCATTAGGTTCCCAATTTGGATTGCCCCGATAGAAATTGTAAGAAGCATCGAGGTAGCTTAGCATTATCTGGCTTAGACCAATGTCTTTAGCCATCGCTTTAAAATTTCCCAACGCATTATACACCAAAATAAATTTATACCACATCATGCCGTTCCCGTCATTATTTGCGTTTTCGTGCACAACAAAATGATTGCTCCAGAACCAGGCCATTTTGTATTTAAATCGTTTGGCGCGATCTTTTTCCTGATCCAAAACGGTCTTTGTCCCATTGTTTGGTGTATATATTGGATTTAGTGGGTGATTCCCACCTATCAATCCATGAATGAATTCTTTTTTAATGGCAAGTGATCGATGGTAGATACTCGCGCATTTAGAAATCATCTCACAATCATTGAATCCTCTTTTGTCTCCCCAAGGATGGACATTCAGTCCTGGCGCTGGAATGGTAAATTGACCACCGATTTCTTCGACCGCCAAATCAACCAATCGATTCACCACCTGTTCCGGGGTTTTAGTAAGTGCCCATTCAATATCCATCCGATTCGCGCCCAGCGTCATTCTGTTAAACAGATGTTGAATATCTCTTAATTTTGCTAGTTGTGGGTCTGTGCTATTTTGATTGGTTCCCCAATTGGTATAAGTAGCCAGAGTTCCAGTTATTGGACATGCCGAAGTTATATTATCTTGCTTCATGTTGCTTACAATTTATTAATAGGAGACAAGTTTCAATTGCTTTTACAATTGGTTGATTTATCGGAATTATTTTGGGATGTTGGAAAATAGACCATTATTGATTTTCCAAGAGATTTTGTCTTCTCCATTTACATCATTATCTAGATTGAAATCCGAAATAGCATATACATCAAACAGCCCGGAATCATTTTGCCAAATGGCGCCATCTGAACCAGATATTTCATAACCAGTAGGATTGGATTGATCAGCATTCCCAGCTTGAAGCATCCAGTTGCCATTTAGTAATTTTTGTCCCGCTGCTCCATTCGTGTAACTATTGGTTTGCGTAAAGTCATAGGAAATAATATCATTTATAATGGGAATTGGATTCGGACTCATAGCTGGCAAATGATTGCGGTGTTCAAGTAAAATGTACGCTTCGGTATGTCCAGGAGACACTTGCAAAGGACTTGTCAGTTGTATTGTCCCATCCTCCAGTAGCAAACCTGCTGCCTTACCAATTTCGTCGGCAGCCTGAATCGTACTTCTTAGCGATATCAAGACCCAGTCCACGGTGTTCGCAGGATAGTCGGTCTTCACCCATCCATCTCCTTCCATCCCTGAATAATTCCAAGGGGCGGCGTCATAAGGTTGTCTGTTAGGCAGCTGGTCAAATTGCCATAACCAGGTGGTCATCTTGGAGGCGATCGGATCCCAGGGCCCCTCCAATACGACAGAAAGGTCAATATCTATAGCGCGAGAATTTCTTACTTCCAGACAAAAACTTCCTTGCACAGAAGAAAAAGCACCACAAATCTGCACATAATGGGCTTGTCCAGCGATAAGCGGTGGGGTGTCAAGCAGCTGCCCAGCATCTGAGGAGGCCACCTCCACAGGAGTCCCAGTGCTACAGTCGCCGGACCAAACCGTGATCACTTCCGAGAAGTTTGCGTTGGAGGCAATTGTATAGGGCGTATTGTCATTGGGTACAAAGGAATACCAAACACAATGGCTGCTATTCTGAAAGTTAGCAGGGATATTCCAATCTACATTAGCATTTATATTTGTCCCTAAAACGCAAGGCTGATTGGTGGCAAGTGTCCCTGGATTGGTGCAGTCGTTTCCAACAGGCAGCACGCCTTCAAAATAGTTGGCTCGTTCTACAATCAGGCAGACTTTTCCAGAACATTTACCAAACAAATCCTGCGACCCGGAAACTCTGATATAAATAGTTTCCCCTACGTTGAGGGAGTTAAGGTACACTTCTTCTCCAGTAAACCCATATTTATCTTCATTGTAACAAGCCACCTCTGTTAGATTACCACAAGAATTTCGGAAAACCGAAACGACATCATTGAAATTAGTCTGGTCCTGGTAGAAATCCTGCTGCGTTTTAATTTTCAACCGATCATTGTTCACTACGTAGTACTTAAACCATAACGAACCAACAGAGTCCTCCGTACAGTTGTTCTGCGGGCCAGTGAATTCTGTTCCTTCATTATACAGATCCGTGCAAGTCCAGGTAGAATCGACCAGTATTGCATTTGCGCAGTTGTCATTTAGCGATTGTGCCTGCAAAGTAGGTTGGAAACAATAAAGGCTGCAACAGATCAACACGTATAGTATATTTGTTTTCATCACTTAGTATTTGTCGAAGACGATTATTTAATTATTGAAGCACAATTTTCCGTTCTTTAATGGTATTTCCCATTTGAAACTGCAGGATGTATTCTCCTGGAGATACATTGATCGGGCTTTGAGGATCGTTCCATTGCCAATCTGCGGTGTAGGCATCCCGTTTTTTCAATCCCTGATCGATTGTTTTGATAAATGTGCCGTTGGTATCTAATATTTTTATGTGAATATCACATTGTTGCCTGACCGCATATTTGATTTGCACGGTGCTGGTTTGCGTTGGATGTGGATTGTAACCAAACAAAACGGTTTCGTCCAGTGGAGCCGCCTGACAAGGGTTGGCAATAAGTCCGTCAATCCTTGTAAAGTGTTCTCTAAACATACAATCCACAATATCCGGGTGCACACAAAGCCATTCATCCAGCAGCGTAGCGTACAAATCTCTAAAATCTACCCATTGTTGCTGGTCGGTCAATTGAACACGTGTGGCATTGGTTGCCACAGCTTGACTAAGGTCGATGCCCTGGCCGTGGAATCCTCCTTGGGTGCCATTTCCAAATATCATTACTGGCGCAAGATTGCCGTGGTCGGTACTTGTCTGATCATTTTCCTTTACCGTTCTTCCAAACTCCGAATGGACAACAGATAAGACTTTTTGATTAACGCCGTTCGTATCTGAATCTAACTCATCCTGAAATGCTTTCATGGCATCTGCCAGTTTCTGCAATAAAACAGAGTGATTATATACCTGTTGGGAATGGGTGTCAAATCCATTCAATTCGACCATATAGATTCTGGTACCTAGCCCACCTCTAATCAGGCGACCGATCACTGCCAGTTGATCTGCTAATTCATTGTTTGCCGGATAGCCGTTGTAGGGACTTACGCTATTATAGGCAGCTTGAAGAGCATCATTATACTTAAAGCTATTGTTGGCAATTCTTCTTAGAAACCGACGTTCTGCGTCGGCTGCACAAGTATTCCCGATTCCATTTAATGGGTACAATTCCTGATTGGCAATTAGGCTATTAAAATCCTCCACATTGGAGAAGGTCAGGGCCATATGGCTTCCTTGTGGGTTGATAAAGGTAAGGTCGCTCGAATGTCCGATCAAAACCGCAGGTGGTATTTCTGGAGGGCGAACTTCATAACAAGGCATCATAAAGTCCAGGTATCGCCCCATCCAACCAGATTGGTATAGCGAATTTGCATAATCATTTACCCCGCTTGACCAAAAATCAGTAGAAAGGAAATGCGATAAATTAGGCACATCATAACCGACATTATGGATAACCGACATTCGGTCGCTGTTCCAAATTGGCATGATCGGGTCCATGATAGACGGGAGGGCAAACTCCCCGTTAGAATTAGTCGCAGTGGTGTGATTATAGCCATTCAATACTTGATTGGTCGTGTAGTGTGTGCCCATTGTTTGCTTGAGGGTAGGCCGTAAGGTTTCATAATCCTGCCTACGGACGCCGGAATGTGGAACGATCATATTCAACCCGTCATTCCCACCAAAAAGTCTGACAAGAACTAGGATATTGTCGTTCGCAGGATTGTTGACAGCATCGTTGAGTAGTGGGCTGGACATTGCATTTACAGGTAGATTTTGCAGAAGCAAAGAGCCTGCAGCAAACATTCCTCCCATAGAAAGAAATTGGCGCCTGTTCCAATTTGCATGATCCTGTTTATGGGCATTTTTGTTTTTCAAAGTGCCACAATTGTGATGTTTAGAATTCATACGATTACAATTTAGAATTACTGTTCAATAGTCCTATTGATTGGAGCTATGTTTTTGATACCTACAAATATGCCTTGCCTACCCTTCAAAAAAAGGTGGTTACAAATAAAAATATTTTGTGCGAAATCTGTTGACTTACTGAGATTGGCTACAAATCATCCATTCTGAGGTTAATGATTTGTCTATGTGCGATTGGTCTCTAAATAAAAACGCCAAATGATGTCAAAGTTTTAGCACCCATCATAGCTTCACGGTTTGATACCTTTAATTTAGTGTTAATTAATTATATAACCAAAAAATATTCGAAATTTAGTCGAAGTCAATGCCTTGTTTTTTAATCCATTACGGGCCTAGCCCTGAAGGGGCGACATAAATTAGCTGGGATAAAATCCTCCGTTTGATTTTCCATTCTGCATTTTAGTCCCTAAACCCTCCTTTTAATTTTTTTCTACCAATCTATTCTCAAACATAAATTGATGACGATATTGATGGAGAATCATCTGGCGACTTGAAAGATTGCTGCTTGTCAAAAATTAGATCGTATGCACCTAATCGAATTGATTAATAAACCATCAAATTGTTTTTAAATGGATTCGCTAGACACAAAAAATAGCTAAAATAATTATTGTTAAATCGCTATGTATAGCTTTTGTTTTTTATGATAATAATTGGGAGGCCTTATAGAAACTTGTACTTGCAATATATAACGTACATTGCTATATTTGTTATGCATAATTAATCAAAAAAACAGTTATGAAACATTTTCTTACCCTTCTTTTAATTTTATTTTTTCTACCGATCCATTCTCAAACTCAAATTGGTAGTGATATTGATGGCGAAGCTGCTGGCGACAATTCAGGCTGGTCAGTTTCCATTTCTTCAGGTGGTAAACGAGTGGCTATTGGAGCCCCTTACAATGATGGAAATGGAAGTAACTCCGGACAGATAAGAATTTATGAAGAAAATAGTGGTATTTGGACACAAATTGGTAGTGATATTGATGGCGAAGCTGCTGATGACTTATCAGGTGTTTCAGTATCTCTTTCTTCTAATGGAAAGAGAGTCGCTATTGGTTCGGAGCGTAATGATGACAACGGATTTCTAGCGGGTCATGTTCGAATTTATGAGGAAAGTGGGGGAGTTTGGACACAAATTGGAAGCGATATTGATGGCGAAGGTGCTGGTGAACGGTCAGGTGTTTCAGTATCTCTTTCTTCCAATGGCAAAAGAGTTGCCTTTGGTGCAATTGGTGATATTGATCTATCTGTACCCGGACAGGTAAAGATTTATGAAGAAAGTGCAGGAGTCTGGACAAAAGTTGGTAGTAATATATATGGGGAAGCCATTGGTGACTATTCAGGCATGTCAGTATCTCTTTCTTCAGATGGCAAACGAGCGGCTATTGGAGCCACTTTTAATGATGGAAATGGAGATAGGTCCGGCCATGTTAGGATTTATGAGGAAAGTGCAGGAGTTTGGACACAGATTGGTAACGATATTGATGGAGAAGCTGCTATTGACTTTTCAGGTAAATCCGTATCTCTTTCTTCCAATGGCAAAATAGTTGCCATTGGAGCACCTGGAAATGATGGAAATGGAAACCTCTCCGGTCATGTTAGGATTTACGAGGAAAGTGGAGGAATTTGGACACAAATTGGTAGCGATATTGATGGAGAAGCCGCTGCTGACGGGTCAGGTCATTCCGTATCACTTTCATCAAATGGTAAAATAGTTGCCATTGGGAGCTATCTTAATGGTGGAAATGGAAATAGGTCAGGTCATGTTAGAATTTATGAAGAAAGTGGGGGAGTTTGGACACAAATTGGTAGCGATATTGATGGCGAAGCTGCAGGAGACTGGTCAGGTTATGCCGCATCTCTTTCTTCAGATGGCAAAAGAGTTGCCATTGGTGCTTATAATAATGGTGTGAATGGCCTTGAGTTAGGACACGTAAGAGTTTTTACAAGCACCCTATCAACGGACATCGAAGAAGAAAACACGCTCACCAACCTAACCCTTTCACCCAACCCAAATGCTGGTTCATTCCAATTGGAGCTCTCTGGCAAACCAGCCAACCAACTAGAAGTACAGGTCTCAAACGCCCTGGGTATACAGATATTTGGGCGCACGGTCGACTTCTTCTCTGGACAGGTGATAACGGATATAGACTTAGGTTCGATGCCTTCCGGGACTTATCTTCTGGAAGTACGTCATGGAGAACACACGACGCAGAGGAAACTTTCGATTGTCAGATAAACAAATTGTAATGTTTAGGCCTTCCTTAGCATAGACATCGTAAATCCACCCAACAACAAAATAATAAAAATCATGATGCCCCAAAGCCAAATTGAATTTTCGAAAAGGGGTTTGGTTACAACAGTTTCAGGGAGGTGGCTTTTGTCAATTTTTTCTCGTTTGCTGAGTGTTAGTTCGGTGGTCGTTGCTGGTATATTGTTGACAAATCGCTGGATATCATACTGGGGAGCACGGGCTTTTTTATTGCCATAAACAAGGAGGTAGTTGCCGGGTTCTGTAAAACGAGCGACCAACTTATGCAGGTACCCCTTGGCAGATATGCCGCTAATATTAAGTGGTTGGTTGTCTTGATTGCGAATGATGACTTTTAACTTTTGGACGACGGTAGGCGAGAAGGAAAAACCCCTCGCTTCCATAGAGTGGAGGGTGCCATTGGCTATTGTGCGATAGCTGTACCGTGTGCCTTCTTTTGTTTTTAGACTGTCGGTCAATGCTTTGATGGTGATTGGCCGATAATAGTCAAATTTGTTTTGGACGTCGAGCTTTAGATGACTGACAGAAACTGGCATTCCAAGATCAATATCAATTTCAGTTTGTTTGGCCTTTTTATTTTCAGTGATCGTTTTGTTTTTAATCGAATGACTTCGAAAACTGCCAGGGGTGACTTCCCGTTTTAAAAGATTGGCGGTTTGTAGGGTAGGTTTTTCTTTGCTTTTTATCTGAATTCGGTAATAGCGGTACTTCGCGTCAGGGAAGGTAAGGTCGGTAAATTGAAAATTGGTTGCTTGGTTTTTGATGGATAAAATGCGGTAATCTTCTAGGATGGTGAACCATTCTTGTTGGTTTTGGCTGCCTTCCAGTTTTATTTTCCAATCGAAGTTGGTTTGTTGAAAGTTGGTGGCAATTCGGTTGATGGATTCCTTGGTCGGGACCTCAAAAGTAACATAGTGCCCTGATGAATTGGAGGCAGTATTCAGTTGCTTAAATTTTACCTTATTGGTGTTGACCTTTTCTGTCGTTTGTTGAAGCAGGTAAGGGGCTTCCACTGTGTCCTTGCTGGTGATCCCGAAAATACGAACATCAGAGAGCTGCGCATTCGTTTGTGCAAAGAGCTCATCTGGCAAAGTGATCGTGTGCCACGTATCTGTTATTCCTTGTAGTTCCTGTTGGTAGTTGTATTGATCTATTTGCCCGTAGCAGGAAATACTAAGGAAAAATAGAAAACAAAGACTAATCGTTGGTAACTTCATCCGTAATAGTGTCTTTTTCATCTGTAATTATGTCTTTATATTTTGCATACAAGAAGGATACAATTAACAATAAAATTCCAAGGGCCAAAAAGACCACCGTCTTTGCTATTGTGTTTAAGTGCGTCAAGTCATAGAAGAATAGTTTCAGTAAGGTGATCGCAAACAAAGCAATCGCAAACAAACGCAGGTGTTTTTTCTTTTTCCAAAAACCAAGCACAATCAAAATTAAAGCATAGATTCCCCAAAGAATAGACAATCCTAACTTGTCAGACTGTGAAGAGTTGGCCAATTCCATGAGGTGAACAACTTCAAAAGAAGCAACAGCAAGAATCGTCCCATGCACCAGCAAATCCAATCCAATTGGTAGATATTTATGAAAAGCTACTGTTTTTGTCAACAAATAGGTAGCGATAAGCACCAGAATAACAAAAGGGTAGGAGATGTATCTAAGATAAATATGCATTTTCCCAGGTGGATGCAAGTTTAGATCTCCAGGGAATAAATACCGATTCTGGAGGGAGTCAAACAGATCGAGCCCTAAACTTAAAAAACCCATAATGGCAAAAGCATTTAGCCCCATACAGACCCAACTAAACTTACTGTTTTTCAACAATTTTATATTCACTAAAGAAAGAATAGAGACGAATAGCAATGTATAGTTGAGCATCCAAATGGAACCAATCTTTTTGATATTATAATCAGACGATACTCTTGTTGAAGTTTCTCCGTCAGGAGTATAGGTTAATTTCGAATCTTGGAATAATTGATTGAAGTATAGGTCGATCTCAAATCGGAAGGTTAGGTACACGGCGACGATAAAAAAGGCCGGGATCAAGTACGAAAACATATCGCCTACAGTCGCCTTTTTTTCCGAATCCAATTGGTACTTTTTATCCTGGCTGAGGTAGGCAATAAAACCAAAAGCTGCAGAAAACAACACCGAAGAAAGAAAGTCCATGTTGAAAATAGGGGTTTTTAGACTGCTGCCAGAGTGGTAACTGCTGTTTTGCCCGAGAAAACTGGAAGCCGCCAAGGCCATCAATACATAGGAGAGGTTCTCAAAGACGGGGATCGCCTTGGTTCGTCCAATCCAAAACAGGAGAGCGGCTTCTATTGCCCACAATAGCGTGACCCAATGACCTTTCAACTGTACTGGAATGGCTATCGTAATAAAGACCAACACCAGACTCGCCAGCAGGTAAAACAGCTTTTTGTCGGCTAATTTCTGCTTGAACACAAAGGTGCAAACGATAAAGTGTACCACCGCGTTGGCCAAGGTAAAAAGACCAAGCAAGTGCTCGAAAGATCTATGGTCACCGATAAGGAAAAACCCAAGGATATAAAAAACAAACGAGTTGAGTAAGAGCAACACCACATCTGATTTGTTAAACTGCTCTTTCTGAATGAGTTTGTACGCCAGAAAAGTAAGATAGAAAATGAGGAAAAAGAGGGTCAGAAAAAGCAATGCGATATTGAAGTGCTGACTTTCCAGATAGTCCATTGCATACCAAGTTGCATAAATCAACCAGGTCAGAAAGAACGCCGAATGGTACAAGGCTTTCCAGTATTTTTTGAACGCAATAACCAAAATCCCAATATTGATAATGGCCATATAACTAAACAGAATCACCACCTGTCCCGATCCGCTACTCAGCAAAAAAGGCACAGCATAAGCACCCACCAGCCCAATATGCGCAATCACCTGCTTGTTGTAATGAATCGCTGCGACAACAGTGAAAACCGTAAAAACAACCATCATGGCAAAGGCCATCAACTGCGGGATCAATCCATACAAGTCGTACGCGAGAAACGTCAGGAAATAGAAAATGGCGATTGCTCCACTAACAAGAACTGCACTAAAGGTCTCGTACTTCGCTTTTAATTTGATACCAAATGCTAGCAAGGCAATTCCAACACCATATCCCAAAACAATGCGGGTCTCTGGGCTGATAAGGTTGTTCTCTATCGAAAATTTGGCTCCAATTGCTACAGCAATGATGATGCTAATGATCCCTAGTTTGCTTAATAGGTTTTCTCCAACAAACTTTTCAAATCCTTGACTGAAGTCGATTTTTGATAGCCAACTTTCGCGTTTTTTTGCTGGCTGGGCTTTCGCTTTTGCACGGGCTTGTGCTTGTATTCGTTCTTGTTGTTTGATTTTTGCTGCCGAAATTTCAGTAAAGTCCAGGTCTTCTGTTTTGGTACTGGCTTCCTTGATCGGCTCGACTAAAAGTGGTTCTTTCTGTACTTCATCAGGAGTGATGTCTGTTTTGTTGCTGGTGGTTTCTCCTGATTTTAAGGCGGTTATCTCTATTCGTAGTTCGTTGATTTCTCTTGCAAAAACTTGCTGCTGTTGCATGAGTTGCTCCAGTTTTTTTAGCAAAGTATTTACTTGATCCTGCTTATCTGCCATATTTGGTGTTTGGTATGCTGACTACTCTAAAATTGGTGTTGAAGGACAGTTTGTATTATTGAAATCAATGATACCTATTTCTGGTGGTCCATAAAAGTAATTTGTGGTATTTTCTACCAATTGCTTCAAAGCATCCAGTTCTTTTGACTTTTGTTCGATAAGTGTACGGACTAGGATTGAAAAGATGGTTGGTTTTATTGTCAATATGCCATATGATAATTCAAAAAAAGAAGCTATTCAAAACGAGTAGCTCCTTTCTCACAATTCTTTTATTTGTCCACTGCACATTTTCTTAGAATACCCAAGTGACACTAAGTGTGATGTCTACATAAGAACTACTAGAATTTAATTGAATAGTGTAGTTTTCCATCTGATTGCAATTATGGATGGTATTTATAGGATAAAAAGGGGGGGGAACTCAAATTGTAGGTTTCTAATCAAGAGTATATCTAATCGTTTATACGACCAAAGCCCCTCAACCACTTAGATATTCTTTACAAGAATTACTATCTTCAACAATTCCTCCTAAAAACCAATAATGAAAAAAGCAAACCTACTCCTTCTACTCGGACTTTTCTTCACCATACAAACCATCGTTTTCTCCCAATCTACCTCCTACGGATTGCCAGAAGGCCCTTATGGCGGAGGCGCAGCATATAGCGCAATCATCGGAAATACAGCAGGCTATACCATCGTGTCCAATTATCCAGCGTTACAAGCAGCATTAGCCAATAGCAGCATCCACTACATTTATATTGCAGACAATACCATCATCGATGTCCCCTGCAATGAATTTATCAACATCAATCGAAGCAATGTTGTACTTGCGGGTGGTCGGGGCAAACTGGGAAGTATTCCAGGAAAAATATCCAGGCAATCCAACGACCCCACCTTCCAACAAAATGCCATTAAAGTAACGGCTAATAACGTGAGAATAACTGGGCTGATCATTGAAGGTCCCTACACTTTGAGCATCCCGGAAGTCGGCATAGGCAATACCAATTTATCCCCAATTGTGATTAATGGCATTTATGTGAATAATGGCTACAATGTAGAAATAGACAATTGCCTAATTTTTAATTGGACGGGAAGCGGCCTCCGAATTGATGGAAATACCGCTGCTCAAAATGCAAAAGTGCATCACAATATTTTTAAACACAATAATTCGGAGTATTGGTCATCGGCTTCTTCGTTTGGATACGGAATTAGCCTTTTCGGGACGAATGTCGAAGCAATCATCGCCTACAACTTATTCGAAAACAACAAGCACGCAATTGCAGGATCAGCTGTTGGTGGAGAATCCTACACGGCAGTTTATAATTGTGTCCTTCCTAACAACGTGGACAACAGAATCGATCATTCTTTTGATATGCATGGATTTTATGATCGGTATGGCTATCCTAATGCGGCATGTCCGAATCCTCAAAATGCATGCAATTATGCCGGGAACATTATCCAAATCGAAAATAACTACTTTGAACGGCTCAGAAACAATCAAGAAGCGGTTGTTATCCGTGGGATCCCTAAAACCGGAGCAGCTATTAATAATAATTTTCTTGAAACAACACTTACCTCAGATGGAATCGTGCAACAGTTTTTCCCTTGCGCATGGAATCAAAACTGCCCCGGTTCCGAAACTTCTAACCCCGCACAACAGATAAATATCGCATCGGCTAACAATGCGTTCGGCGCAGACCTCAACTACTTTAATGTATCCTGGAACGGTAGTTCAAATTGGAAATTAATCGCCCCATTTGTATGGGACGAAACCGAAATAGGAGTGGGAGATTTTAATGGTGATGGCGTAGACGACCTATTTAGATCTGCCAATGGGAAGTGGTATGTCTCCAGCAAAGGAAGTGGCAATTGGACCGTTTGGGGAACATCGAATATTACCGCATCCAGCATGCTATTTGAGGATTTTAGCAATGACGGTAAAACAGATATTTTAGTCGCTCTGTCTGGGACTTGGTTTCTTGCAAAAGCAAATTCAAGTGGGACCGGTTTTCTGGGGTGGGCAAACCTTGGTTCCCTTGGCACAGCAAGTACTATGGAGGAAGTATTGCTCGGGGATTTTGACAATAATGGATATACGGACCTGTTTCGTACTGCTGGTGGAAAGTGGTATTGTGCTTATAATTTTAATGCGTCCTTTAACAACTGGATAGAAGTTGGCAGTTCAAGCTATTCGCTTTCGGATATGGCGGTAGGGGATTTTGATGGGAATGGTTATGCTGATATTTTTAATACTGGTGGCGGAAATTGGCAGATTTCTTATGTGACGGCCGCTGGATTTGGGGGTTGGCAGACGGTAGGTCTATCGAGTTATGGCGTAAATGACTTGCAATTCGCTGATTTTGATGCGGATCAGGATATGGATGTCTTTTTATCTGTTGGACAAAATTGGTATGTTTCCTATAGTAATGGATACGTGCATTCCTTTACAGGTTGGGGAAATCCAATCAATCCCGCCACAGTTCCTGCTACGCTATTTTTGGGAGATTTTGACGGAGACGGGAGATGTGACGTTGGAGGAATTGATGCGGCGTCTACTTATGATCAATCAAATTATTCCGTACCCACCACCACACTTGCACTGCAGCTTCAGGTTTGCTTGGAAGGGCCACAAGTTACTACAGGAAATATGACGAATACCTTACAACAACTAAACCTCTTGCCAGCTCGTCAGCCTTACCAAACCGCACCTTGGTGTTACCCCGGCAATGAAGGCGCAGGCTGGACGGCTGCCAACTATCCGCCAACAACGGTAGACTGGGTGCTGGTTTCTCTGAGGACAACGCCCAATCCCAACGCTGAAATCGCAAAGCTGGCTGCTCCCTTACTTCAGGATGGCTCGATCACAGCGACAGTTAGTCTACCAACCAACAATCTACCCAATGCAGCCTACCTCGTCATAGAGCATCGAAATCACCTGCCAGCAATGACTGTTGCTCCAGTAGCCAGGGTCAATAACACGTTGACTTATGATTTTACGTCTGGTGATAGCTATTCTGTAGGAGCCGGATTCGGTCAAAAACTGGTCAGTGGTTCTTGGTGTTTGTTTTCTGGGAATGCGGACCAGTCAAATTCGGTCGGCTATGAAATAACAGGCACGGATAATACGATCTGGTCAGGACAGAATGGCAATTTTCAGCAGTATTTGCCTGCGGATTATAATTTGGATGGGGATGTGAATGCTGGTGATAAGGTGTTTTGGGAATTGAATAATGGCGTGTTTTCGGCGGTGCCGAAGTAGCTTTTTGAGGCCTTAAGTTTTTGGGGTTCTTTTCTATTAAGTCGAAGTTATTTGTTTTAATCACTAGTTCCATAGATATTCCATTGGATTTTATCATTTTTATTCAGGATAACCTACCAGTTTTTACCAGTTACACAAGCAAAAATTCTCCGGTTTAAGAAACTTCTTAATGTGGATCAATTATTATGTTTGGCGCATAAATAAATCTTTTTTATGCTCTAACCCTCATTTTTATCTACCAACGGCAAAAGTTTCTCAATGACTAATGTTTTCTTTCTATTTAGGCGGTGATTGAGATTTTTTGCCTCTACATCGGTTTGTTGATGCGCTACGTTGAATATATTTTGAAGGCGGGGGAAACACCTACATCTTGTAATCAAACAACGCAACAATTATTAAACAAAAGACGAAATTAAAACGTCAATTAATCAACAAATTAAATAATAAAAACATGAAATCATCAATCAAGTATTTAACGTTTATCGCTCTATTTTTTGTACTTAGTTTTACTGCCGAAGCACAGCGCGGAGGAGGAGAGCGCACACCCCCTAATCCAACAGAAAAAGCAGAAAGACAAACCTCAAAAATGGTAGAGGTATTAGGACTCGACAATGCTCAAGCATCCCGGATCAGCGCCATCAATTTGACGTATGCAAATCAAATGCACACCGCACACGAAAACAACAAAGAAGATCGAGAAGCGATGAAAGCGGCAAGAGCGGCTATTAAAAATGCAAGAAAAGCAGAGTTAAGTCAGGTCTTGACAACAGCGCAAATCACTAAGTATGAAGAAATGCATGCCAATAGAAAAAAGGGCAAAGGCTGCAAAAATAGTGAAGGATGTAAAGGAGGGCGAAAGGGGAAAGGCAAAGCATAATTGAATAGATAGTTAGTCTAATCCTTTATAACAATATGGTCGGTACATTTGTATCGACCATTTTTTTTACCATCCTTATGGAAATTAGAAGACGAACTTAGTGCCTCCTGGATAAAATAAATGGAGGCTTAATCCAAAGTTTACTACTTTTATACCTTATTGTGGGGGTACTCATTAAATTATTCATTTTTGCGTTATGTCAAAAACAAGGATTAACAGGCTGATATTGGAAATTCTGGTACTTTGGGGCTGCTGGCTCCTAATTAGTTTTTCCTTGACTGATGGAATGAATAACCCAATTAGATTTGTCAGTCGGTCTACTCCTACCTTGATTGGTTTTATCATTATCATTCTGATCAATTCCTACTATCTTTTTCCTAAGTTTTATCTGAAAAAAAAGCAACTTTTTTTTGTTGTTGGAGGGATTCTGTTACTTGCCGGGACGTTGCTATTACTGCATCATTATGTTTTTCCATGGGTAGTGGAATCACGCAATCCACCACCTCGACGGAATGGGGAGGGGATTGGCCTACCTGGATCGGGGAAATCACATGTAAAATGGATGAAAGAACTGACTCCATTGATTATTGCCTTTTTGGGAAGCACACTTGTCGAAATCACGAGAGTGGCCAATCGGAAAGAAAAAGAAAAATTGGCAGCAGAATTAAAGTTTCTTAAATCTCAGGTCAATCCTCATTTCTTGTTTAACGCACTCAATAACATTTACAGTTTATCCGTTGTACAAGCGCCGCAAACATCAGAAAGTGTCATGCAACTTTCCGAAATCCTTCGATACATGGTCTACGATTCGAATGAGGAAAAGGTACCCTTAAAAAGTGAGATAAAATACATCGAAAATTTTGTAGAATTGCACCTGTTAAAGGATAGTCGAGGGATGGATGTCAAGCTGGATCTGGATAAGTCCGCTTCCCATGTAATGGTGGCTCCCTTGCTGTTTATCCCTTTTGTAGAAAACGCTTTCAAACATAGTAAGATTGAAAACTTAAAAACGGGATTCATTAAAATCCGACTGCAGACTAATGACAATCAAATAGCGTTTCATGTTGTTAATAGTGTCCCTAAAAACAATTTTACCAAAGATGAAGTAGGCGGTGTCGGTCTGGAAAACACACAAAAACGACTAGATTTGTTGTATCCTGGCGACCTCCATGAATTGACCATTCATCAACGGGAAGACCAATTTGAAGTGTATTTAAAAATTACAGTTTAATGAATAAAATCAATTGCCTCATTGTAGATGACGAAGAACTAGCAAGAAATCTAGTCGAAAATTATGTCAATCGATTACCTCATTTAAATATAGTGGGCAAATGCGCCAATCCATTCGAGGCCATGCAGGCACTCCAGGAAAACAAGGTAGACTTGATGTTTCTGGATATTCAAATGCCGGATTTGACAGGTATCGAGTTTTTGAAGACGCTTTCGCATAAGCCAATGGTTATTTTTACCACTGCCTACAAGGAATATGCGATGGATGGCTATGAACTGGATGTAGTCGACTATTTGCTGAAACCCTTCCGATTTGAGCGTTTTTTGCAAGCGGTGAATAAGGCAGCAAAATTATTAAAAACAACCCCGGAAATAACGGAATATAGTGCCGCGGTTCAGCCTGTTGTGATAGACAATGAAACGCAAAAGGACTATATCCTTGTGAAGTCTGATTACAAGGTATTCCGTATGTTCTATAAAGACATTTTGTACATCGAAAGTATGAAAGAATATGTCGCCTACCATACTGCTGAGGGACGTACTTTATCGCTCGGCTCCTTGAAAAAATTGGTGGAGCAATTACCATCAGAACAATTCATGCGGATTCATAAATCATTCATTGCCAATATCAGCAGGATAAAAGCATTGGAGGGGAATATGGTACATTTGGGAGAGAAAAAACTGCCGATTGGTACGAGTTATAAGGAGGAAGTGTTGAAGCGGGTTTTTTGAACGTGATTAGATGAACTTAAGGGGCAATTATTTGTTCTCTGACCAATATAGATTCGATATATTTAATTTTGATAAAATAAATCAAGAAGGTTAGAAAGACCTCCCAAAATAAATTATGAAAACAAATACACTACTACTTCTTACGCTTTGCCTTTTTCTGTTGTCCTGCAATAATGAATCGCCGACAAAAAGCAATAGTACGACCTCCCTCAAATCAAAACTGGAAGAAAAGAAATCGAATTTTGCTAAGAAAGCAGATGACAATAAAAAAAGAGCTTACAAGGAGGGAATCCAAGAGGTGGTGCAAAGTGGAATCACCAAGACCGCAAAACAGATAGGAGATAAGGCCCCAAATTTTACACTAACGAACGCCCAGGGCAAACCAACTGCTTTATCAGATTATCTAAAAAAAGGTAAAGTGGTGCTGACTTGGTATCGAGGTGGTTGGTGTCCCTATTGCAATCTGACACTTGCTCAGTTGCAGGATGAATTGCCCAATTTTAAAGCGAATGGCGCAAACCTGATTGCCTTGACACCGGAGTTGCCTGATAAATCTATTTCGACTGCAGAAAAGAATAATTTAGCTTTTGAAGTCCTAAGCGATGTCGGCAACAAAGTCGCCAAAGAATATGGAATCGTATTCCAACTCAACGAGGAAGTTGCAGGAATGTACAATAAAGGATTCGGCCTAAACAACTACAATGGCGATAAATCGAACGAATTGCCTTTGGCCGCTACCTATATTATTGATGAAAACGGGGAGATCATCTATGCCTTTTTAGATGCGGACTATAGAAATAGGGCCGAACCGTCAGAGTTAACCAAGATTTTAAGTAAAAATAAATAGGTTGCTACACCTTCCCCAGATTTTTTTTTAGTAAAACCACTCTCCAATGGCTAAAAAACGCCCAACCATCTCGACCATAAAATCGAACCTCCCTACCTCCACGGAAGAAGCCTTCCAAAACGAAACCCTGCGCCCGATCATAAAGATGCAACACGATCTTCTAATCGCCTTCTTCCGGCATTACCTTACAACTAGGAAACTAGCTTTCCAAGATCTCCCTGACCAACAAAAAATAGATTTTATTGAGCGCACTCTAAAAAACGACATGCCTTTCAGAAATCAACTAAAAGGTCTCTTCATCGGCCATTTTACTGTGGAAGAATATGAACTCTACCTTACTGCTCAACGGGGACTGAATAAGCGTTTGTTGACTATTGTTAGGCAACGGTTAGGAGATAGTTTGGATCAATTAGTCTGATTTAAGTCACAAATAGGGACGGTGCGCTGCACCTTTTCGTTTAGGAGTTTAGGTTACAAATAGGGGCGGTGCGCTGCACCTTTATGCAAAACCCTAATAGGTGCAGCGCACCCTCCCCATTTGTAAAATAAGGATCGACCACAACACCAAGGTGCAGCGCACCGTCCCCATTGCTTCAACACTTAATAATCTGGATCAATTCGCCCAAAATCAGGTGTACCCATGGTTGTGCCCCTCAAGTTAAATTTAAACAGATGAATTAAATTTTAATTTTATTCATCTGTTTAAATCCTTAAATTAGCTTTCTGCAGACCAGAACTTTTAAAAAAAACAAAAGAATTTATTCATAATCATCATGGCCAATACCTACACACAACTTTATATCCAGTTAGTTTTTGTGGTCAAAGGACGACAAAATTTAATTCCTCAAGAACATAAGGATACGATATACAAGTACATGACCGGAGTACTCCAGAAAAGAAAACACAAAGTCATCGCTATCAATGGAATGCCAGACCATGTGCATATTTTTATTGGATTACATCCGGCACAGAGTCTGTCCAAATTAGCGGAAGAAGTAAAGACCGCCACTACGAAGTTTATCAAACAACAATCTTGGAATAGGTTTGATTTTGCTTGGCAAATTGGCTTTGGCGCCTTCTCTTATTCACGGTCCCATATTGATGCCGTTTATAAGTACATACAAAATCAGGAAGAGCATCATAAAGTGAAAAGTTTCAAGGAAGAATACTTGGAATTTCTTCATAAGTTTGAAGTAGAATATGACGATAAATATTTGTTTGAATTCATTGATTATTAGTTGGCAAACGGGGGGCGATATGGCTTTTAGTTCTAGAGAATACCCTCCCCTTACCAAAACCAGATGAAACATCCATTACCTCTCCGTTTACTTTGTTTAAATCAATTTTAACCACTCCATTTCCACTATTAAACAAGCCAGTTGCTTTATCAGGATCCTTAGTTGTGGAAATTAAATTGCTTTCTTTCTTTCCCATTACATGACTTCCTATTGGAGTTTCTTTTCCTGGAGCTCTTGCATTTAAACCTTTGCTAGGATTTTCCCCTTTTCGTAATGCCCTATAAACAGAATTCCCTTCAGATGCATTTTCTGTGGCCTTCGCTGAATTAGTGATAACCTCCATATTCTTGCTAGTGGATGTTGCTACATCCAAAGCCTCATCACCATACTTGATAATAGCTGATAGAAGAGCTCCTCCTGTTTTAAGAATTTTACCTCCAGGAACCACACCTATTCCTCTTTCTAAACCAGATAATTTTTCACCCGTAACTAAATCCTTTCCTGTGAAAGCTTCAATAGCTCCTTTTACAGGACCTGCAGGGCTAAGATCTGCTGCAATTCCTAAAATTCTTGTACCCCAGCCTACTTTTTTTTCTGCTGGAGGATCAGTTGTATTTTTCCCATCAGGATCAATAAAAATAACCGGATTCCCCATCACATAACTATAGTCACTCCAACTAGGATAGTCAACAGCCAGCGGATCCAAACTCAAAAACCTACCCACCTCCGCATCATAAAACCGAGCCCCCCGATAGTCAAACCCCGTCTCTACATCCCGCTCATGTTGCGTAGTCAAATACAGCTCCTCTCAAAACTCCGCAAAACCAATTATAAGGATAACAGTCCTTACTAATAATCGGCACTTCCACTTATTTGCAGCTTTCAGTTATTTTTAAAATCTCTTTGATCAATTGTCTTTGGTGTGGGAGCTTTTTCGATGGTTCACTCAAATGTCCCTCAACACCTAGAGACTCATAATATGATAATGTCTCCTT
>CALLWB010000010.1 GCA_938016265.1 uncultured Saprospiraceae bacterium | reverse complement strand
AATGTCAATGAACTTATTTCTTATTTCCCTCACTTCTTCCGTGAAGGGAGTGCAAAGATACAATCTAAATTCTATCCCGCAAATTTTTTACTACCTTTTTTTAAATAAATTTGACAACTCTTTTTCTACTCCTCTAAACCCCCTCTCGTCAAACTATTTTCTTCCTAAATTCCCTTCGAAATCTAGCCGCTTTTACTCCGTTTCTTTCTCCTCTTTCTCCCTAAGCGGTTGCAAATGTAGAAAAAGATTTTACAACTTCCAAGCTCTTTTCAATTTTATTCAATCTTTTTTGCAAAATTCGGCGAAAGCCTTGTATAGTTGAGTCTTATTGATTCAAATTTTACATTTTGAAATCAAAATTTCGAAGAATGCGTACCTATACGTATTTTGCCCAGCGGTAATATTGTAAATGAAATTATGAGATAAATTGTTCCTCAAAAATTCATTTTTTTAAAACTAAATTAAATTAGCAGGACAAACACCTATTTCCGAGAGGCATTGGATGACCAAGCGGTATAACCCCCAGCTAGATCGTATACCTCTTTACAGCCCATTTTTTTTAGGGCCTGAGCTGACTTTCCACTTCTTCCTCCAGATTTGCAATAAACCATAATTGGTCTGTTGGGATCTAATGCTCCAATCTTTTTCTCGAACTGGTCATCATAAAAATCAATGTTTACAGCTCCGGGGATTGCACCCGCGGCTACTTCGGCTGGCGTTCTAACATCTATTAATTGCACATTTTTTATCTCTACTAGCTTTTTATTAAAACTACCGACATCCAATTTTTCAAGTTTGGTATTTGAGGCCGATTGTTTTTCTACTTGTGGCTTGCAGGATATCAGAAGAGATATGCTTAATATTGCGACGGTGATAAGTGCTTTCATAAAAAATGATAATTTCATCAATATTAGTGAAATTATCAATTCTTAGGAAACAGACTTCTAAATTTATTTTTTATCCTTTGGGATTTTCAAGCGTTTAAGAAGCGTATGACTTAATTAGTTCATCCAATTGTGCTGCAGAGTGTATACCTGAATTCCGCCATTTCAACTCTCCTTGTTGGAAGATCATTAACGTAGGGACCCCTTTAACTTGATATCTAGTTGCTAGGTTGCGATTCTTGTCAATATCTATTTTTATTATTTTGGCGGTATCCCCCACTTTAGACTTTAGATCATTTAATATTGGGGTCATCATTTTGCATGGGCCACACCATTCTGCGTGAAAATCGATCAATACCGGTTTTTCTGAGTTAATAATACTACTAAAATTAGACGTACTCATTTTCTTCAATTTTATTTAGGTATTAAACGAATTAAGGCAAAAAAAGTTCAGCAAAGACTATTTACAATAAACAGTTAAAAAAGAAATGGCTTCCGACAGTTGTCGAAAGCCATTTCTCTATGATTAAAAACAAGAGGTTATCTTATTCTTCTTCTTCGCTTGCTTTAGCATCCTTTGCAGGTGCCTCTTCCTTAGGTTCCTCCTTCTTCGCTTCAGCTTTAGGCTCTTCCTTTTTAGCTTCTGCTTTTTTGGTTGCTTTCTTCTTAGGAGCCTTTTCTTCTTTCTCTGGAGTAGCTTCTCCATCGTTAGCAGCAAGTTGTTCCTTAAGTTGAGAGAAAATAGCAAGGTTACCTAGCGTTTCTCGTTCAACGCTTGACTGACGTTTTTTAATCACTTTACGTGTTTCGTCTTTAGCGCCTTGGACTTCTTTGCGTTCTTTTTCTTTAGTCTCTCTGAACTGATCGTCCAGGTAACGAGAATGCGAAACAAGAATACGCTTATCATCTCTGTTGAATTCGATCACTTTGAAGTATAATACTTCTTCCACGTCAGCGAATTTGCCATCTTCTTTCTTAACATGCTTTAGTGGTGCATATGCTTCCAAACCATAAGGTAATTGAACAATTGCTCCTCTATCATCACGTCTTAGGATAGTTGCTTCATGGTAAGAACCTACTGGGAATACATCTTCGAACGTATCCCATGGATTCTCTTCAATTTGTTTGTGTCCTAAAGATAGTTTTCTGCTGTCTTTGTCTATGTCAAGAATAACAACATCGATCTCTGTACCAACTTTTGTGTATTCAGATGGGTGAGAGAATCGTTTTGTCCAAGAAAGATCAGAAATGTGAACCATTCCTCCAATTCCTTCTTCCAACTCAACAAAAACACCATAAGGAGTAAGATTTTTCACATCTCCTTTATGACGGCTACCTTGTGGGTATTTTGCTTCAATAGCACTCCAAGGATCTTCAGACAATTGTTTTAAACTAAGCGACATTTTTCGTTCTTCTCTGTCGATAGTAACGATTTTTGCTTCGTAGTTTTGGTTTAGTTTGAAGAATTCTCTTGCATTGACAGGTTGATTGCTCCAAGAGATCTCAGAAACGTGAATCAATCCTTCAACACCTGGTTGAATTTCAAGGAATGCTCCATAATCTTCGATGTTTACGATTTTTCCGTTAACAACAGATTTTTCTGCCAATTCCGCAGAAAGAACTTCCCATGGATGTGGTTGTAGTTGTTTCAGACCTAGAGAAATACGTTTTTTGTTATCATCAAAGTCAAGAACAACAACATTGATTTTTTGGTTCAATTCTAAGATCTCACTTGGGTGAGAAATTCTACCCCAGGAAATATCAGTGATATACAACAGGCCATCAACACCACCAAGATCAAGGAATGCTCCGAAATCAGTAATGTTTTTAACAAGTCCTTCCAATACCTGTCCTTTTTCAAGGCTGGCAATAATTGCTTGACGTTGATCTTCCAAATCGCTTTCGATAAGCGCTTTGTGCGAAACAACAGCATTTTTGATGGCTTCGTTAATTTTAACTACTTTGAATTCCATTGTCTTACCAACGTATGCATCGTAATCAATAATTGGTTTGATGTCAATTTGTGATCCTGGCAGGAATGTTTCCAAACCACCCGCATTTACGATAAGACCACCTTTTGTTTTACTGATAACGGTACCAGTAATAACAGTCCCTTCGTCGTGTGATTCTTTGATTGCTTGCCATGCACGGAGAATTTTCGCTTTTCTACGAGATAAAGAAAGTTGACCATTTTTGTCTTCTTGTTCTTCAACATATACGTCGACGTAGTCACCAACTTTCAAATCCGGAATATCACGGAATTCGGAAAGTGCTAGTAATCCATCTGATTTGTAGTTGATGTCCAATACTACATCACCGCCAGCAATTGCTGAAACGCGACCTGATACGATCTCATTTTCTGCTACTGTCGTTAATGTTTCGCTGTATTGTCTTTCGAAATCAGCATGTTCTTCTGCAGTGTAAGTCAAGGTGTTTCGAGCTCCTAAATCCCAGTCATAATCATCATGGGCAGTTTCGATTTCTTCTTCCTCTTCTTCTACTACTTCAGCTTGTGCTTCTGCGATAGCTTCAGCAGCAGTTGCAGTTTTAACTGGTTCTGCAGCTTTTTCAACTACTTCTTCAGTTTTTGCTTCTACTTCTTTTGAAACTTCTTCAACTACTTCCTTTACAGGTTCTGTAGCTGGTACTTCTTGTGTGGGAGTTTCTTGATTTTCAGCAGTTACTTCTTTCGCTGCTTCATCATTATTGTTCTCCAAATTTTTCTCATCCATACGAGATAAATTAGGTTTAAAAGGTTAAAAAATAAAATTAGCGCACAAAGATACGTGAAGTTTAGTAGAATTTCTAATTTTTTTTGAATCCGCTATTGGGTTGGATTTAGAGGGACTCGTTTTGCTCGGCCAGCTTCCAGTAGAAAGTAGAGAGGTGCAAATAGTATTGACAAATCCTCATTATACTATTAACCATGAACTTAGTAACCAATTACGAGGTCTCTAAACTCTATTTTTCTATCTAAAACATTTACTTGGTTACCATTAATATTTACTATTTTAGTGATCTATTCTTAAGAAACCTAGATAATTATGAGTGACCGTCCTTGGATTAAGTATTATCCTGCTGGAATTCCGGCCAATATCGACCCTGATATTTATCAGAATTTGCAGGAGATGATTGAAGAAACGCTGGTGAAATATAAAAAACTGCCTGCCTTCTCCAATATGGGAAAAACCATTACCTATGGGCAATTGGATAAACTATCAAGAAATTTTGGCGCTTACCTTTTTAGCCGCGGTTTAGAACCAGGAGACAAAATCGTCTTGATGATGCCTAACTGTTTGCAATATCCTATTGCTTTGTTTGGAGCAATACGAGCAGGTCTTGTTATTGTGAATACGAATCCGTTGTATACGCCACATGAAATGGAACATCAATTCAAAGATTCAGAAGCTAAAGCGATTGTAATCACCTCCAACTTTGCTTCCAATTTAGAACAAATCATAGACAAAACACCCATCAAAACAATTATCCTGACTACTGTCGGGGAGATGCTTGGGACGAAGGGCATCGTCGTCGATTTTATGGTAAAAAATGTGAAGCGGTTGGTGCCCAAATTCAATCTATCGAATGTCATTATGTTTAAGGAGGCAATTAGTTTGGGGAAAAAGTTTGAACTGCCAAAATTCAATTACAAGGCAGATGACGTATTGCTACTTCAGTATACAGGCGGGACTACTGGACTTTCGAAGGGTGCCATGTTAACACATAAAAACATCATTTCCAATCTTCATCAGATTAGAGCAGTCATGCAGTCTTATATTACAGAGGGGAAGGAAATTGCCCTTTGTCCATTGCCAATGTACCATATATTTGCTTTTTCTGTGAATTGCCTTGCACTTGGTGGAATCGGAGCGTTGAATGTACTGGTCACCAATCCTCGGGATTTACCTTCGGTAATCAAAGAATTCAAACGACACAAAATTTCCATCTTTACAGGCGTCAATACTCTATTTAATGCGCTATTAAATCATAAGGATTTTGCCAGTTGCAATTTCAACAATCTTAAAATTTCCGTCGGTGGTGGGATGGCAATACAGAAATCAGTCGCCCAAAACTGGGAAAAAGTAACTGGTTGTTTCTTGTCTGAAGGCTATGGACTGACCGAATCCTCCCCTGTCTTAACGGTCAATCCAAAGGAAAAAGGCCAATTGGGTACCATCGGAGTCCCCCTACCCTCTACCGATTTGAGAATCGTCGATGAGAATGGACAGCCAGTACCCAGTGGCCAAGCAGGAGAAATCCAGGCAAAAGGTCCACAAATCATGAAAGGCTACTACAATAAACCAGAAGAAACGGCCAAAGTACTCAAGGACGGATGGCTCAGTACTGGAGATATCGGGATTATGAATTTTGATGGTTTTTTCAAAATAGTAGATCGAAAAAAGAACATGATTCTTGTTTCTGGTTTTAATGTCTATCCAAATGAAATGGAGGAGGTGATTGTGCAACATCCTAAGGTACTGGAAGCTGCAGTAGTTGGCAAGAAAGATGAGCATTCCGGGGAGGTAGTCGCGCTGGTAATTGTAAAAAAAGACAAGGCGCTAACAAAAAAAGAGATCGTGGCGTATTGCAAATTGACCTTTACTGCTTATAAAAATCCGAAGCATATTGAGTTTTGGGATGAGCTGCCTAAGACTAATGTTGGTAAAATTTTGCATCGGGAGATTCGGGATAAGATTAATGGGGTATGACGTTAGTAGAAGTAGTTGTTAGAAAGTAAAAAGGTATGCAGAGGTGTCTGCTATTAACCAATCTAGCATTAATAAAGAATTGAATACAAAACATGGAAGTGCCTTCTACTTTCTAGCCTACCAAGAAAAAATCAATGAAAAATTTCCTGACATTTGAGACCGAACGACTGATTCTGAAGCCAACTGATGAAAGCGATGCCGCTTTTTATTTAGAGTTGTTGAATACGCCAAAATGGAAACAGAACATTGGTGATCGAAAAGTAAACACACTAGAAGAGGCTGCCGAGTATATCAGGACCAGACGGGCCACCAGCTTTTTGCAGTTAGGTTTTGGCAATTATACCGTCATTCGCAAATCAGATCAGCAAAAGATTGGCTCTTGTGGACTTTACAGTCGCGACGGAATAGAAGGCATAGATATCGGTTTCGCTTTTTTGCCAGCCTACGAACGGAAGGGCTATGCCCTGGAAAGTGCCTTACGTATTAAGCAAGCGGCTTTTGAAACCTTCAATCTTCCAATGATTTGCGCCATTACCATTAAAAAAAATTTGCCTTCACAACGCTTGCTGGAAAAGTTGGGTCTACAATTTATTAAGACCATCCGTATTCCAAATGACGAAGAAGACTTGTTGTACTATGAGCTGAAAAATCCAACCTTGGGCTAATCAACTTGATTGTTTATCTGCTCCTCAAGTACCAGTAAAAATCGTTCGATCTGCCTTCGATGTCGGAGAATATGAACAATGGCATGTTCCAGAAGTAAATCTACATTATATAGATGTGGCCATCTAAAAGCTCTTTGTTTGTATAGATCAAGCGAAGGATAGTCTTTGAATAGCTGCTCAGAGTTATTGAACATTTTTGAAAGCGCTTCCTTGTACTTTTCCTTTGTATTGTAGGTTATTGTTTGGGGAGCCTCCAATTCTTCCCCCTCGGATTTTCTGACTTCTATTATGTACCAAAAGCCTGCTCGGACAACATGGGTAAGTACCGATTGTATAGATTTACAATCCGAACCTTCCGCAGTTGAACCTACAACAAAAGACAATTGTATAGGAGAAATTGAATCCAACAGCTGTTGAAGATCAACAATTGCTCGTTCATATTCATCTAATAAAGCACCAATTGCACCATTGCTTCGGTAAGTTCTCATTGTTTTTATTTTAATCAACGTTTTGCAAAATCAATTGGTTCCTATATCTATTGGAGGATTGCACCCTACCAGTATTCCAAAAAAATACGACCATTAACCCATTATACCAAACCACTATCAATCATTCCTAAGGTTCCCTAAGGTGAATCTAATTTATTATATTTGAGATAATACAATACCCAGAACATGAAAAACTACCCCAAAATATTCCTGGCTGTCTTTGGATTTTTGTTTGGCTTTATCCAGGAAATTTCCAGTCAAACAACCTGGAGTAATGACATTGCACCTATTATATATGAGAAGTGTGCTCACTGCCATCATCAGGGCGCCATTGCCCCTTTTGAGTTGATGAGTTACCCAGATGTCTTTAATAAAGGGTCGTTGATCAACCATGTATTGAACGAAGGATCGATGCCCCCTTGGCCACCAGATCCGAACTACCGTCATTTTGCTAATGAGTTCTACTTGACCAATTCAGAAATCACGTTTTATGTACGCGGAATATGAACTGGGTGATGAACTCATTGTGATGGGAGATACTATACCGGATGAGGTGATGGTGGCTATTGGAGATTTGCCTACTTTATAGGAATTTGCGTTGGAAGTTTATCCAAATCCCGCTCAGGAACGGACGGCAATTTCTGGATATCTACCAAAGGCAGATCAATTGAGGATAGATGTTTTTAATGTGAAAGGAGAACTTGTTTCTACTAGGACTACTGACAGTATTCAGGGAGTTTTTGGGGAAGAACTGGAGGTGGAGGATTTCGCTCGTGGCATCTACTTCATTAGTGTGCGAGGCGAAGTTTATAATGGAATAACGAGGGTGTTTAAGTATTAAATTAGTAATTGGTATAAGTAGAAAATTCCTTCCTAATCTCGAAGAGTTTGGAAGGTGGTCCTACTTTCGGCAATTCAAAAAGAGAGGAAACCGCAATGGCGGATATCCACTGTGATCCATCCAATACGATAAAAACGTTGCGTGATCCTACTTTGCGTTAATAACTACAGGTGTCTTTTATACGTTTCAAACTTTGAATAATTGTAGGGCTTTTTAAGTTTTATTCTTCGTTTTTTGATCTGCTTAATTTTGTAGGTAAGCGTGTCCCCACTTTCCAATATTTGGTTAAAAGTACCATCCAAAGCTAAAGTTAGGCTTAAATGAAAATCAACGTCTGGTATAATTTGCATTGAAAATGTTTTGAATCCCAGTAAAGAAACATTAAGCGTCAATTCCTTTTCTGATTTCGGCATGCTTAGGAGACAGGAGCCATCTATCTCAGTGATTTGACCTGCGATGATGGTGTCATTGTCATTTTTAAAAAAGACATTCGCAAATGATGCCGGTTCTTTTGTTTTTTCGCAGATTACTTTACATGAAAATTTGATGGAATCACGACTTGTGGGTATCTCGATTATTTGGACGTGGTCGTTTGTCGATTTTTTACTGTCTGATTCAAAAATTAAGATCAATTCATTGTTTGATAAACTATAATGGCCAAATCCTTGTTGGGTGCCATCACAACTGCCGCTATAATACTTGAAGGAAAAGTCATTTTTCAGAATCAAACATTCAGAAAAAAATCCAAAGTCATAACAATACTTTCCTTTCAGCTGTCCATAAGAAAACAAGGGAATCATTACCAAAAAAAATAGTATATATTTACTCAATTAAGTTTAATTTTAAGTTCTGTAATTGCAGGGTTATTTTTTTGGGTATTGCTCATTTTTATGTCTCTACTTGAGAAAACACCCCATTATGCAGCCGTCGCTGCCACTTCCGAGCTTCGTTATATCCGTCAGACAGGATACTTTCACCGTAAATTCCTTCCCAAAAAACATTGAACAAATAAAAATGTAAAAGGATGAAATATTCATTGCTGCTTATTTAGAATGCAGACTTGCCGACTATTGCGGACATCCCTCTCCTACTGAATCAAAATCAGAATTTAATTGTGCTTCGAAACCGACTTGCATGTCAATTTCAGGCGCTTCAAATCGGACCGTTGTGCCACTTAGCACATCTCCGGTGGCAGTAATCTTCTGCCCTGCTAAGTGTGTGCCTTGTGGAATATCGCCGGTGAAGTTCAGTAACTGATTGACTGCAATGCAGTCGTCTGTAACATCAGGTACACCGTCATCATCATAATCTCCATCAGAGGCAATGATCCAGTCAATATCAATTGTTACGCCTGTCGCATTGGTAGGATCCAGCCGCATAGAAGTGATAAAGCTATTCCACTCTGCATGATTAGCTACTTGAAAAACCAGCACTTCCCAATCACCATTCCCAGTATAATTATCCCCGACAACTCGAGCTGCTGCAAAGCCAGGCGCATTATTTCTCCCCCAGAATAGCTGGGCTACCCGATTAGAACTTGCTTTCATTTTCACTAGAATATTGACCACTTTAGTAGCGTCAAAATTGAAATCGGTTTTGATTATTTTCGGGTCGTTGCCAGAAGTAATTCCATTTAGCCACCCACCGCTAACGTCCGTGCTTGCAATTTGGTCAATAGTGCTCCACCCTTCAAAGTTATTGGTAGTGGAATATTGAAACGCCAGATCGCTTGCATCATAAGGATTTCTGGCCTCAGAAGCCTCAAAACCGTCTGTGGAGCCATCGCCATCCAGATCTACAGGTGCTACTGCGAAGTTGGTTGTCCACTGGAGCGTCCAAACTTGTTTCATGGTGGTAGCGACAGGGCGGACATATAGATCACCATTCGACTGCTTGTAATAACCAGTCGAATTGGAGGCTTGAAGGTTGGCAAGGGAGCTATGTGCAACTGCCCCAGACATACTAAATCCTCCTAGTTTGCCAAAGTCTTTATACTTGATGAGGTAGCGGTCTCCAGGAGTAGCATCATCCATGTACAACGTTAGCCTTTTTGAAGTAGGCAACGATTCAAAATGGTAGGTGTATAAGTAACTATCATTTACGATAAATGGGATCTGATGTTTTTCTCTGTATCCATCTACATAATAGATGGCTGCATCTGGTGTTCCTGTCTTTGTTCTTTGTATGGTAACATTCGGAAAATTTTCCATGGCTACTCCAGGATACAACATAAATGATAACGCCCATTTGTTTAAGCTTCGATAAGCATAATCCCAATTTGGAGCTTGAAACTCGCCTCCTGTCAGCATTAGTGGGTGATTACTTACGATCGATGCGTCAGCTACTCCACTAATACTGCCATCATTGTCATGAACAACCATCATTATTTCGCGAGGATGCATATAATGGGTTGCTATTATGTCCGAAGGAGGGACAATCGTATAATCACGAAGTTTGATATTCATAAACCCAGCATGATTGGTTGTAATCCCTGTAAATTCATGGTTTATGTGTTTTGTAGCGGCCCCACCCGGTTTAATCAGTGATGTATTCGCAGCATTCCAACCAACAAAATGAGAATTGTACACTCTTCCTGCTCCATCGTAGGTCCGGTAAGCTTCTGTCAATGGATTATTTATTTTAGCGCGCAAGCCTTCCCCAGCATCTGCTACAATTACTGACTGATCTACTACATTGTAAGTAGCAAGGAAGAGATGTATTAAATTATCAACAAAGATATTGTTTCTGTAAATGACATTATCTTTTGGGCCATCTACTCCAATCCCAGCATAAACTCCTACATTGTTGGAGTACCAAGTGCAATCTTCCATTACATGAGGAGTTGCATTGTCCCATCCCCAGTTCGGTCTTATACCATGTAAAGCGGTAAGCCTGTCAAATATATCAAATCCACTTTTGCAACTGTGAGCGGTGTTCCCCTTGAATAGTCCAAGGGGTTCTTTATGAGGTTGAATCCCTGCAAAATAGGGATCTGTACCAGAGACAAACAAAGGACTTTCCGGCATAGCAAACCAAAATCCGGTGCCATGCGTTCCTGCTGCTACATTGTCCTCAAAAATATTGTTGGGGTTGGTGATCCAGAAGCTGGATGGAGTCCTATTTTGGACTTGGTTTAACTCATGGTCGGAAGGCGTGAGTGCCTGAGCAGCAGTTGGTCGTTTGGTGAGCAACACTACATTTTTTCTTATAACATTAAAGCGTTCGCCCCCATCTTCCAAGAAAAGACCATGCCCTAGATGGTCATAGCAAAAATTGTTTTCTACGAGTGTATAATCCGTCCCATGGATGGTAATTGCTCGATTGTATGATTTGTGGACACTGTTGTTTTTGAAATATTGACCAGCCCCACCGCCTTTTACCATATGCCAATGAAAGGGATAGCGTCCCAGCTCTGCAGTTTGTCCCATTCGGTAAAACTCAACTCCACTAATAAAGGCAGAAGCTCCATTATGAACCATCATATGCCCTCCATATCCACTACCAGCTCCGTGAGTAGGTATTTCTGACTGGGCATCTCCTTGTATCGTAATATTGTGACTAAGGAGTCCGACCTCCGCTCTAAGGTCTGCTGTCCAAGTTTTGGCAGGGGTGTTACGTGTATAGTTTTTCTGAACGCCGGTGTGTGGCCAATCTAACGCTGAAGCAAAGGAAAGTGTTTTTTGATTGGCGCTTACTGCTGAAATGGTCCGTTTTTCTGCTTCATTCCAGTCTGTTCTTGATGAAACGATTAGTATTTCTGCTCCTACTGGCCAGGTGACTGGTTCTTTTAATGTGATCTGAGTGCTTCCTTTTGGGGCGTTGGCTCCAAGTTGTGACCAACTGATGGTGTTTTCTCCGTGTATATTGATTTTACCGCCCATCATTGCAGTGATGAATTTGTCGCCGGAGTTCATAATGCTCTGCCCGTCATTGATACCAACCAGTGTTATGATAGCCCGACCAGTGTATGGATTTGCTCCTGTACCGATACGCAATTCTGAGGCATTGCCCATGATCATAATGTATTCCGTAGACAGGTCAAAATCGTTCATGCCTGCTGTATTCATTAGAATACCGTTTACAGTGATGTTTTTTGCGAAGCAGGTTCCTATTAGTCTGATGACTCTACCAGCGGGGATGACGACTATGTCGTTTGCTGTCGGAATGGCGTTTTGGTTCCAAGTAGCGGGTTGGTCCCATCTGCCATTTTGTACGGCGGTGAACGTGGCAGCGGATTTGTCTGTTGTATCGTATTCGCAACGGGAGTTGGTATAGATACATTCGTTGTTACTACCAAATACAGATGTCCCGAAGAAAAATATGGGGAACACTACGCCTATTATTTTTAATGTAAAACGATAACTCATATGTCAGGTGGAGGTTTGTAAAAAATTGTTCTGTAGATGAATATACGATTTTTTGGTAGAGATTGAGGTGTTTTTGAAAGGTGATTTTCCTTTCAAAATCAATAAACTAAATAAAGTGGAGGATGTATTTTTTCTTCTACTAAAACCATCTTCTTCTAATTCATCAAATCCAGAACTATTCATCCACCTATTTAGCAATCCCAGAGAATACCCCATTATTATAATACCAAATGGTTTTATCCAAACCAGACACATCGCCGTCCAAATTGTAGTCTGCTATATTGTATTCGTTAAACTTGCCATTTTCAGCATTAAAAATCAACTTTTCAACGCCTGTTATTTCGTATCCGAGGTTGTAACTTTGATCAGCATCTCCTGCAAACATCGCCCAGACCCCTGACTCGATCTCCTTTTGTCCGCTACTAGCATTAACAGAAAAACTATTCGCAGTTCTGAAATCATGTGCGATCACCCCATTGTCAATGGAGATAGGTTGAGGCGTCATAATTGCCATGTGATTCCTATGTTCTATTAGCATATAGACCGCATTAACATTTTGTAAATCGTCGCCCGTAATTGGATTAGGAAAGTGCAACGAACCGTCCGCTAAAAGGACCGCAGCCCTTGACAATAGATGGCTTGCAGGGTCTGTAGTTTCCCGAAAATCTACCTTCACCCAGTCTACCGATCCAATGGGATAGTCCGTATCTGACCATCCTTGACCTTCGGTGCCAGTATAATTCCAGGGAGCTGCAGAATAAGGTTGAGCAGACGGAAGCAGGCTTTTGGTCAGCAAACTAGAAGTCATTTGACAGGAAGCAACATCAAAGGCGCCCTCCAGCCATAAATACACTTCTGTTTGTAATTCATCAACAACAAGGCCTCTCAAATCTAATAGGTAATCATTGGACACCCCTGCTGGTTCCAGCTGATTCCATGAACTTGAGAAAATAATTCTTTTCCCGTCTGGGGATGGTGTCGCGTGGGTTTCGTGTTCATAAGAATTTCTATATCCTTGCGGGTCGATATAATACTCCACTCTTGAACCATCCGTTTTAAAAGCAAGGACTCTTGACCTTGAGCTCGCACTTGTTGTTCTGTAGCTAGAAGCATATACCCAACCCTCTCTTTTTACGTTTCTCCCGGAATAGTGGGAAAAACTACCAAGCCCTTGAATTGGTGTGACTGTTCCAGTTTCAAAGTCCATGACGACTGTTTCTCCAGCATAGATGGCAGAATTTCCAGTACCTCCACCATTACATCTCCCTACAAAAACATCTTTTCCATTTACATCAATAGCTAAATCTCCATGGCCACCCGGGCATTCTATTCCATTTGTGGAAGGAGAAGAATAAACATGTGCTCCTGTTTGCCAATTAAAAGCTAGTGTCCTTTGGTATTCGTTATCTGCTGTTCCTTGTAAAATCATGTATTTTCCTGTAGGACTAGGATTTGCTCTTCTATCTTTTGTTGGGCCAATCAAGTCCGAAAAATTCCAGGCATCAAAAGATATTTCAGGTCCTATTGCCCCTGTATTCAAATCAATACCAACTGCCCAATAACTATCATCTATCTTTTTCCTGGCAACTACTGCTGCCTTGGTTCCATCGTTGGACGGTTGCATTCTAATATACATGTTTGCGTCCTTGTACCCTGGCAAGTTAAAAGTAACCGCGGCGGTGTTTGTGGTAACGTCCCACCGGTAGAAAGTAGAGTCTTTGACAAGCAACATCTCTTTGGCATTAACTGGAGACCAAACAGGTGCATTATTGCTTGTCAAAAAATTGTAGGGTAAATTGGCATAAGAGGAAGCATCTAAAAATTTTCGACCTTTAGACATATAGATAATTGTCTCATCTGCATTAAATGCTTGTGCTGCGCCATAATTGTGACGGATGTTAGCACCTCCATTGTTATTGGTAATTCTTGTTAATGTTCCCCCTCCGATAGCGTCTAGCACTGGCACATAAGGAGCAGGTCTGGAGCCTAGGCTATATGCTTGTGAAGTCGTCTGCGCAAATTGAAAATCTTGTCCTACGGAGAAACCGATTGGGCTAGCATTAAGCTCGCTAAGGTCTAGTAGATAATCATTGGAAGTACTGGCGGGTTCTTCCTGATTCCAAGAACTGGAGAAGATGATTTTCGTTCCATCTGGAGAAGGAGTTGCCTGAGTTTCCTGGTCATATGCATTTCTATATCCTTGAGGATCCGTATAATACTCCACCCTAGAACCATCCGTTTTGAAAGCAACAACTTCTGAAGTGGAGTTGGCATTCGTTGTTTTATAGCTGGAGGCGTATACCCATCCATTTCTCTTTGTATTTCTTCCTGAATAATGAGAAAAACTACCGAGGCCTTGAATCGACGTAACTGTTCCTGATTCGAAGTCTAAAACTACGGTCTCACCAGCATAAGTAATCGAGTTTCCAGTACCTCCACCTTCGCATAAACCTATAAAAACATCCTTGCCATTTACATCAACAGCAAAATCTCCATGATCTCCCGGACATTCTGCGCCACTTGTGGAGGGGGAAGAATAGACGTGCGCTCCTGTTTGCCAATCGAAAGCAAGTGTGCGATGGTATTCATTGTCAGCTGCTCCTTGTAGCACCAAATATTTGCCAGTCGGACTGGGGTTTGCTCTTCTATTTTTGGAGGCTGCAGTCAAGTCAGAAAAATTCCAAGTATCAAATGATATTTCAGGACCAATTGCACCTGTGATTAAATCAACACCCACTGCCCAATAACTGTCATCTATTTTTTTTCGGGCAACAACTGCGACCTTGCTTCCATCATTAGACGGTTGCATTCTGATAAATATGTTTGCTTCTTTATATCCTGATAAATTGAAAGCTGCTGCAGCAGAATTGCTTGTAACATCCCACCGATAGAGTGTAGAATCCTTGGCAAGTATCATCTCTTTAGGATTAACAGGAGACCAAACGGGGGTATTGTTTGAGGTTAAAAAGTTGTAGGGTAGATTATTCAAGGTACTTGCATCCAAAAATACATTCCCTTTTGCCATAAAAATAACAGACTCATCTGCATTAAATGCCTGTGCAGCACTATATTTATGGCGAATGTTAGCAGAGCTGCCATCATTATCTGTTATCCTTGTCAACGTTCCTCCTCCAATTGGATCGACTATTGGTGTAAAAGCCGCTGGGCGTGGACCGAGGTTATAGGATTGAGGGATGGTCTGGGCATTGGGAAAATTTGATCCCATCACAAAACTGTACAATCCAAAACCGGTAGTTATCAAGAGTAACAAGACAATAATAATGGAGAAAATGTAATTATTAAAATGCGTTTTATGAGGATACATATTATTATTTATGGAGGTTCTTTAAATAATTAATTACAAGCGCTTTATTAAAATAGTAAGATGCGAACTATTTATGAGAAGTTGCTTGATCTAAATCAAATTCCAATTTATTCAATATCAAAAAACGTTTTTTTATTACTCTTTTTTTAACGATCATAAGCCTATCTTTAGTTTCTTTTAGTACCACTTAATTTAGAAGAATAAACAGCAATGAGCAGAAATTTTTCCCAAGTAAAATCAAACCTGTTTGATCATTGTTTGAACCAAGTAAATGATCGCATTCGTACGATACAAGAAGCAATAGATGCAGCCCAGCAAGCGGCAAACAACGAAACCAAAAGTAGCGCAGGAGATAAATACGAAACTACCCGCGCTATGATGCATCTTGAAAAAGAAAAAAGCACGCATCAATTGGCCGCCGCAATAACCGACAAACAGGCCTTGAGCCAAATAAATGTTCGCCCGACTTATGAAACAGTTCATCCAGGCTGTCTGGTCTCTACAAACAAAGGTCTGTTCTTTCTAGCCATCAGTGCAGGCAAAATAAAGCTAGCTAATTCCACTTATTTTGCGATCTCTCCATCTTCCCCTATTGGTAAACTTCTATTTGGAAAAGGGATTGGAGATAGTGTTGATTTTAAGGGGAATCGATTTGAGATTTTAGATATTGGTTGAAACCTATCATGAAAGAAAATACCAAAAAAAAATTAGAGCAGATGTTATCAGAATATCAAGCGATGGCAAATACTCATAAATTGAATTGATTCAAGCAAGATTGTACTTTAATGCCCATGCAATTCGAAAATTGTCTAAACTTTGGCGTAATTTTGGTATTAGCGGTTGTGCGGATTTCCCGTATGACTGATTTATAAAATTAATGCATTAACATGAATAAAATCCTTCCTACACTAGTCGTTTTCCTAATGGTAAGTTTAAGTTTGATTGCCCAGGATAAAATTACTACTTCCCTTACGGAAAACCACCTCGAACTGCCAGGAACCAAATTTGCAGTTATTCCACCAGGCAAATCCTTTTCTACATCCGATCAGTTTACCGGATTGATCAGTGAGGAATATAAAGCGATGATCAACTTTACCGAGATGCCGATGAGCCTGGAGATGGTCATTCCGATGTTTGCTAAAGATCTTCCACCTGAAGATGGAAAAGTGTTGATCGATCGCGACCTGATACTGAATGGTCAGCCAGCCAAACTCTACAAAGTGACCATGCCTGATAAAGGAATGGGCGGTCTTGGCAATTCTGACAAACCGACAATGGTCACGCAGTGGCTGATGTTATACAGTGCCTCTAAGGACGAGTGCATTGTCATCTCTGGTGGCTACGAATTGGCACAGGACGAAAAGCTGAGTAATGATTTTGAAAAAACATTTCTCTCCTTTTACTATGATGAAGACAAGGAGGTGAATCCTATGGATGGACTAACATTTACACTGGATGATTCGAAACTCAATTTGAAGTTTGCGTCCTTGTTTATGCAGACTGGTGTATTCTACAATGTAGATGGAATGTACCCAACTGCATCCGACGACAAAACGAACTTTGTAGTGATGATGATGCCTTATCCGGTACCTGAAGACGAACAAAAGGAAGAAGCTATTCAAAAAGTAAAAAAACCATTTGGAAAAGACAACATTCAAGTTACTTCGACAGAAGCTGTTGAGATAGGCGGACTTTCAGGATATGAAGTGGTGGGCTACAAAATGGACGGAAAGAAAAAGGAGGTCCTCTATTATTCAGTAAGTCTTTTTTCGAAGAAAGTAACTTATATAATGAATGGTTTTACAAAACGTGATATGGATAAGTTGCTGAAAGAGTTTAAGGAAGTAGCGCATACCTTTGAAGTAAAATAATAAAACAGCGGTTTATATTTGGGAAGTGAATTCCCTGTAAATGAAAAACGTAGGGGCGAATCAATATTCGTTCCTACGTTTTTTATTGGTGTATCTATTGGGCGTAATATTTATTTAGAAAATCCAGTAGATTCATGTACCTTTGTGCCTTTATTTTTAGAGGGAGAATGAAACTTGATTCATTCTAACTTTTTTTCACATTTTCAATGTAAAATACATTATGCTTTCAGTTAATGGTTTAGGCCTTCAGTATGGAAAACGAATTCTTTTTGATGACGTCGATCTAAAGTTTACAAAAGGTAATTGTTATGGAGTAATTGGTGCGAATGGCGCCGGTAAATCCACGTTCTTAAAAATTCTATCTGGCGAATTGGACGCTATGCGTGGATCTGTTTCTCTGGAACCTGGCAATCGGATGGCTGTACTCAAGCAAAACCACTTCGAATTTGAAGAAGAGGAGGTATTGAATACCGTCATCATGGGGCATAAAAAAATGTGGAGCCTCCGAGTAGAAAAAGACGCCATCTACATGGACCCAGAAGCCACTGAAGCAGATGGGCTGCGAGCGGCAGACATGGAAAATGAGTATGGGGAAATGGGCGGCTGGACAGCAGAAAGTGATGCCGCCGAGCTATTGAGCAACCTCGGAGTAAAAGAGGATTTACATTACAAAAGAATGAAGGAGCTGAATGGAGCTGAAAAGGTAAAAGTCCTTTTAGCCCAAGCATTGTTTGGGACCCCGGATATCTTGTTGCTGGATGAGCCGACCAACGATTTGGATGCGCAAACTATCACCTGGCTCGCAGATTTTCTTGCGGACTTTAAGAACACCGTTATTGTTGTATCTCACGACAGGTATTTCCTGGATATGGTTTGTACACACGTGACGGATATCGACTTCGGAAAAATAAGAAACTATACAGGTAACTATACTTTCTGGTACGAATCAAGTCAATTGATGGCCGCTCAAGTAGCCAACAAAAATAAAAAGGTAGAGCAAAAGCGTAAAGAGATGTTGGAGTTTATCCAGCGATTTAGCGCTAATGCTTCAAAGTCTAAACAAGCCACCAGTCGCAAAAAAGCACTGGACAAACTTAACATTGAGGAGATAAAACCCTCTACCAGAAAGTATCCGTTTATTCACTTCAAACCAGAAAGAGATCCAGGGGATCAAATCTTGCGTGTGGACAATCTAAGCAAAAAAGGTACAGACGGGGAGGTGCTCTTTTCGAATATTTCTTTTACTATGAATGCGGATGAAAAAATTGCATTGGTTTCTCAAAATCCAACTGCAATTTCTGCTTTCCTTGACATCATTGGTGGTAAACACCAGCCAGATTCTGGCATCATCGAATGGGGACAAACCATTACTTATGAATACATGCCTAATGAACATGAGGAGTTTTTCTCTGATGAACATGACTTGGATTTAATTAATTGGCTACGACAATACTCTACGGATAAAGATGAACAGTTTATCCGTGGATTCCTTGGACGAATGTTATTTTCTGGCGACGAAGTGCACAAAAAATCCAGTGTTTTGTCTGGAGGAGAAAAGGTACGATGTATGTTGTCTAAAATGATGCTTCAAAACCCGAACTTCCTAATACTTGATGAGCCTACTAATCACTTGGATCTGGAGTCTATTACTGCTTTGGATAACTCCTTGCAAGAATTTAAGGGTAACCTGATTGTTTCTTCTCATGATCATCATATTATGCAGTCTGCTGCTAATCGGGTGATTGAAATTACTCCAACAGGGGTGATTGACAGCTTGATGAGTTATGATGAGTTTCTTGCTTCTGACCGAATTGATGAGCAGCGGAAGGTGTTGTATTCTAAGAAGGTTTCGGCTTAGTTTTTATTAAACACAAACGCGCTAAGAAGCAAAGATTTTATTGGGTAGGATAGATCGTTCTTACGTATTTTTTAACGAGGAGATGGGATCGTGTTGGACTATTAGGAGCCGCGGAGAGCGCAGAGAAATTAGCTAATCTAAAATTTCACCTCAAGATCAAACAGTAAATCAATTTCCCAATTCCTAAGGAACGGTCTTGCTTCTGGCAGCGCAGCAGATTCTCAGTACAGTGATCAAAAAAATAAGCCCGGTCATTTTTCAATGATCGGGCTTATTTTTTTCATTTTATTAAGGATTAAGGAACTCTGGAAATCAGGTTGCGATTATTCCAGATATTACTTCTTTCTGCGGCATCGCACACTCCATTCATACTACAGTCAGATTGGAGATACCCTGATTGATTTCTTGAATTCCAGGCAATACTTCGATCTGCGGCATTGATGGCTCCATCCTGATCTAAATCGCCCTGCCATAATCCGAAAACACCAGGTTTTACTGACTTTTGGACATTACCAAAGGACAATACACCATAGGCAGAACCAGTAGTAAAGTCATGCAAATAAGCAGAAGCATCGCTTAAGGGTAAGGAACCAGGTGTCATTATTGCCAGATGATTTCGATGACGGGCAACCACGTAGTAGTTTGCTGTTGAAACCCCAGAGAAATATACCCAACTCGTACCATCTAAATCCACGACATTCCCGTCTGCTTGCAGCAGCGCACTCCGGGTAGCAATAATGTTTGAAAAATTGGTAGCCGCTCTCAGTTCTACAAAAACCCAATCCACAATTGCGTTAGGACCAGTCGCTGTAAAGACTGAAGAATTTGCTATTTCTCCACCACCATTCAATACATGAGTAAAACCAAGACTTGTATAGGGTTCTTTGGTTGGTAACAAGTTGCTTGTTCTGAGATCATCATTCATTAATCCAGTTCCTGTATTGTAGGGGCCTTCCAACATTAACTTAATGTTTACAAAAACACCCAGAGAATCTTCCTCTCTCACTTCCACTTCAATCGTATCCACAAGGACACATCCATCCGCATTCGTCACCGATAAGAAATAATAATAACTGCCAACTAGATTTAAATCTATATCGACTTGTGGATTGGGATTATAAATATCGACAAGCCCATTGGTTGGCGCCCACTCGTATTGATAGTCTGAAACGGGTGGGATGTTAGGTGGGGCTAGTTCTATAGTAACGGTATCTGGCGCAAGGTATAAGGTGGTATCTGAAAGTGGCGGAAGAACAGGAAGTGGCGCTAAAAACACCAAAACGGAATCCGTCGTTATACAACCATTGGAGTCCATTGCAGTAACGGTGTACAAGGTTTGCCCTGGAGGACTTGCAATTGGATTGGCAATATTGGGATCCGTCAAACCAATCGTTGGGCTCCAAGAATAAGTTGCGCTGGTTGCTTCTAGTACATTAGCGGTTAGTTGTGCGGAATCTGTTCCGCAAAGGACGGCTTGGTCGATATCAATATCTACTTTACTGACATGGACGGTTATCTCTAACAAATCAGCGCAACTGGAGCAATTGAAGACGGAGGCTTCATAGATTGTGGTTTCGTCTGGACTTGCCATTGGGTTTGGGCAATCTGTGCAACTGAGGCCTCTTTCAGGCCGCCATAAATAACGCACTGCTTCGGAAGGGCCAGTCGTTTGTGCGCCGTTTGAATATCCTGCAATATCTAATTGAACGCTATCTCCGGGACAAATGTAATGGTCATTATCCTGTGTAGTTGCATAAATGGCATTGAAGTCAATCTTCAGCATTGGTCGCCGATTCGGATTGGGATAGTCACTGGAAGCATATCGTTGTGCTCGGTAAGTAGTTTCTGATTGCATTCGCATAAGAAAACCATAATTGTCTCCTTGTATTTGGTCTTGCACCAGCGCAGATATATCAAGATCCTCTAAATCAGCATTCGTCAAGTTTGGGACTGCTGGCAGAAGCACCTGATTTGTAGTGGTAACAGTAGGTTGATTATTCCAAGTCACTCCATATTCTGACCAGGGCTGTTCCAAGTTTTGTAGCCATCCGGCATTTGATCCACTACTTACACAATGACAACTTCCCCAAACACAATTCGGATAAAGATCAATAGGGTAAAAGAGAGAAAGCGTAGATTGTAGAACGGTAGCCGTATCGCAAACATTGGACAAATCAAATTCGACCAAAGCTCGCATTGCGCCAGGCACACCACCCCATGTCCAAAATAGCGGATAGAGTTGATTGATGCTGCCACCATTGTTGTTGAGGGCATCGGCACGCGACCAGATTCTTGCATCTTTTCCTCTTAGTGGGCCAGGTTGAAGAACGTACTTACAGGTATCCAGACCAGAAATGACAATGTTCTTCCTTATCGTATCCGTATTACAATCATTAGAGACGGCAAGGGTAATTTCATAATTGCCGGTTGCAGGAAAGGAATGAACGGGATTTCTCAAAGTGTCCGTGTCTCCATCTCCAAAGTCCCAATAATAAGACTCTCCACTAGTAGAATAATCTAAAAAATGGGTGGTCAAATGATTCGTGATGTAATCAAAATCAGCCTCCGTTCGTCCACAAGCATCGCATACTTCAGGAACGACTGCCGGTGTATGTGCCATTTCCACTACCGTATAAGAACTAGCAACGACATTAGTTAAAAAGGTGCTTGCAGCAGCAGTTCTATTGAGCATGACGTCTGTTACTGTTGTAATTGGTTCTTTGAAGTAACAATCGCTAGGTCCGGTGTCTCCCATTTTGGCGATCCACATATCGTAATCGCCTTCTCCATAACTTTGCGTCCGCACAGCTACTGCAAAACCACAATCACCTGTCCGAACTAGTCCGGCGTCAATTTCATCAGACGGTCCGCCTAGCGTTTTTGACCACATCAAATCTCCGGTACTATTGATTTTTACAAAGTAACTATCATATAATCCATTACCAAATGATAAGGTTTTGCCATAGATTAGGTAACCTCCATCGCAGGCCGGTTCTATTTCTACACCGTAGTCTTTTTCAAAGCCGCCATAATTTTTTGCCCATAGAAGTGCTCCATTTGCATCCGTTCTTATGACCAAAACATCGTGTTCGCCTGCACCAGAATCGTAGGAGTCTCCAGTAAGAATAAACCCACCATCCGTGGTAATCTCCACATCGAATGCTTGTTCACTTTTATTCGGTAGACCGTAATCGTAGGACCATTGAAAATCACCATTTACATCTACTTTCAATAGGGAGGCGTCCCAAAATCCGTTGCCACTATAGTATCTGGAAGCACCAGAAACGATAAATCCACCATCTGCGGTATGCAGTATTTTTTCAGCACGTCCGTCAAGGTGATCTGTACTTCCATAGACTTTATTCCAAATTAGATTTCCAGTATTTCTTTCAATTTTCAATATTGTTTGGGTACTTTGATTGTAATGGTAACGGGCTCTTCCAGAGACGACAATATTCCCATCATTTGCCTCCAGGGCATCATATCCATTGTTGAATACACTATTTCGATACCTCCTTGTCCATACCTCTACTCCATTTAAATCCGTTTTAATAATATAGAAATATCCTCCAAGATTGCTCCCATCTGTATTTCCCGTCAACAAATATCCATCGCTTAGGACTAATACATCCGAAAAGGTATTTGATAATCCGTCACCGTAGGTTTTGAACCACAGTTGGTTTCCATCCTGGTCAAATTTTGTCAAAAAACCATCATAACTTCCTGCTCCATAGCTAAAGGTTGACCCAGTAACTACGAAACCACAATCCGGTGTTGTTGCGATATCTTTTGGTACGTCTTGGAATTCTCCTCCAACGATAGTTTGAAAATTGATCGAAGCACCGCAAGCATTGAAGACGGTAACTAAACCAGTACCACTAACCATTCCAAGACATTGGCTACTAGAAACATCTATTAGTGTATAGGTGGTCGTAACTAGTGGGCTCACCGTAACATAATATGGGCTCATCGTAATGCCGGTAACATTAAAATTGGACGTGCCATCTGAATAGGTCATATCCCAAGGACCTACTCCAGTAAAATCAAACTGTAAAAACGCATTACTTCCAACATTGATAGAAGAATTCCCGCTAATCATTGCAGTTGGAGGCGTTATTTCAATATAGTTTTGACTATTCAGGGTGTCGCTACCAAAAGAATTGGTGACGATCAATGTGACGTCATAGGATCCGTCTGTTGCATAGTTGACTAATGGGTTTTGTAGGGTTGAAGTAGCAGGTACTCCACCAGGGAAAGTCCATTCCCAGCTAGTCGGAACGCGGTAGGATTCGTCAGTAAACTGGATGCTTGTTCCTTCGCAAACCATATTCATATCTACTTCGAATGCAGCGATTGGTGGACCGCCAAGGCAGAGCATGGCTTGATAGGCATCTACCCTTCCGCCACCGAGTTGGCCAATATAAGATGGGTTTTGTGCATCAATGTTTACTGCAGAAGACTTCAAACAAAATTCCAAATCATCAGGAAGCAGGTTTGGATTAAAACATTTCATTAATCCAGCTATACCAGAAACCAATGGCGCGGCCATGGAAGTACCACTCATATTGTCATAGCTACTGTTTGTTGTGGCAACAGAACTCCAGATATCTCTTCCTGGAGCAGCGATATCGACAGCCGATCCGTAGTTGGAAAAGGAGGCTTTTGTATCTGAACTGTTTGTTGCAGCGACACTGATAACATGGTCGTAAGAAGCCGGGTAATACAGTTGGCTTGAATTATTGTTTCCGGCTGCAGCGATCAGGGCGATGTCCAGGTTATGCGCAGCGGTCATCAAGTTTTGGTAAGTCACTGAAAAACCAGAGCCTCCCCACGACATGCTAATGACATCCACATTGGCTGCGATGGCATAATCGACGCCTTCATAAGCGTAAGGCAAGCTTCCTGAGCCATTGCTAGCGCACTTGACCGCGACAATTTTGGTACTAAATCCCATACCAGCGATTCCTACCGCATCGTCTGTTGCCGCACTTGCAATACCCGCGCAATGGGTACCATGCGAAAAACTAAAGGAGGAAGGCGTCCCTGTTGGTCTTGGATCGTTGTCATTGTCTGCAACATCCCATCCGTTAATATCATCAATGTATCCATTCCCATCATCATCTATCCCATTCATCACTTCGTTTGGGTTGACCCAAATATTTGGAGCCAGGTCCTGGTGGGTAGTTAGTACTGCATCATCAACAATTGCAATTTTAGTTGTTATGCAACTTTGTGCTATATCCCAAGCGCTTTCTGCATTTACCTTTATTAAATTCCACTGAGGCACGGTATTAAAATCGGGGTCGTTTGGGGTATAGTTGATTTGATAAACTGGTATTTTTTCGGCGTATTCCACTTGATTGATGTTGGATAGTTCTTCTATCAAGTCCTCCATTGCCTGACTTTTAAAATCAACAACATAGGTATTTTGGAGATTTTGATCTTTTACTTTGAAGGGGCAATTGATTTCTGTGATGGAATATTTTGATACGATACTTGCAATTGCTTTTTGAAGATCGGTCTGGGGCTGTCTTGTTATTGTAGGGTAATCCAATTGCTCGTTTGCTTCATTCCTGATTTTGAGGAAGAGGCGGTTTTTTTCGAATGTGTCCTTCGATTTAGCGCTTGAGTTTGCTGGGGTAGCTGTTGAATTACTTTCGAAAAAAAAGGCTTTAAGGCAAGCGAAGGGAATATTCGGCATTGGTACTAGCAAAGAGCAGCTGGTAATCAATGTTAGGAATAACAAAGTGTTTTTCATTGTTTCAATTTTGGTGGTTAAAAAATTCCCGACAAACATACAAACAATGCATATATGTTTTTGCAGTGACTTTCCCAAGTAGCAAAATGGCTTTACCAATTGCAATTGGCTTTTGGTGCTTATGACAGGTCTCGAAATAAATATAATATATTATTGGGAAATATTTTAATATGTGGGAGGAATATGGGAATGAGGCTTTGCTCAAAGCTTTAAGAGATAGAGGAGGAGATTGACTACGTAGTAATCAAAAAAAAGCGCGACCATTAAAAATGATCGCGCTTTCTATTTATCTTTTAAACGTCTTAGGAGTTGTAACATCCACTCCCTGCCCCCGCCAGCGCGGGATAGCTCTGCTACATGGGAGTAAAAACGTCTGAATAGTTGTTTAGTAATTTTGCTGCTACAGCTGGAGCATCCATTACGTGGGTAATGTTTTCTGTTGCCAGGTCGATGTTATTGAAAAATTTGGCGTAGTCGACTTTTACGTTTAGCTGTACTTCTTCCGCATTTACTGCTTGATTTAGTCCACTGACAAGAATGTCTTTTAGGTTGGCATCTCCACCAATATGGTATTCAAAATTGGTTTCGAAGGTACCGTCGCCGTCTGTGTCTGCACTCCCTTCCAATCTAAGGAATTTGTAGCCGTTGGCCCAACTCCAGTTCATACTTGGCGATTGTGGAGCTAGTGGGTGACCTGCATCAAAAGTTGCAGGATCTAAGTGATTGTCTGCCTCTTTCACTCCCAGGCTGAAATTGATGTCCTTTACAGTTCCCTTTGATCCAAGTCCCAGATCATAAACGTTTTGATCTGCTTTTACCAGAAGGTAGGTCTCCTCCAAGGAGTAATTATTTGTTGCCTCTTCTTCTATAAAATCGAATCCTGTAAGATAAAACTGGGCCATATCAAAATTGACATTAACACCATTGATCATATAGTTTTGGGAAAAGGAAAAATCTTCTGTTCCTACTTTTGGGTGGAGGTGCAATTTTAATGCGGGGTAGGTACAATTCCCATCATCTGCGTCTGCATCAGGGTTAAAATTGATTGCTAGGACGTCTGTACATCCTTTTTGTTCCTTGCAGCTTGACAACCCGAACGAAATTAATAAAATAAAGAAGAAGGCAGTTTTTTGAAAATTCATTAGGTTTACTTTCAATCGGTTAATAAATATTTGCTTGTGTACAATAAAGACACTTCAAGCAGAACGTTCACTTATAAGAAACGTCAAAAAATAAAGAATTGTTACTTGGTAGAGCAGATTGGATAAAAACTTCGCACTTTTCGTGCCGAAATATGTTAAAATAATAGACTATATCAACTATTTCGTTTTGAAGTACCAGCGTCTTGGGTCATTGTTTTTGGCAAGGACCAATTCGGTGTTACTGACAGAAACAACATTCCAGATATTTTCTCCGTCGTTTACTTTGGTGACGACTTGCGTGTCGCCATTTTCCAGATTCCAGGAGCCTTTTTCTTTTATACCAAGTACTTTTAGTTTGAATTTGCCATTGGGTTTGAGGTGGAGGTAGGAGCCTGCCATGAGTAATTTTGCGAGCTCTGCAGATTCAGGAGACGATCCTGGTTTTGGATCACGGCCGTCCATCATCCATTTTTTAGCCACTTGGTTTGTAGACACTTTGATAAAATCATCTGACATTTGTTCAAATTCTGCCTTCTGTTCTAGTTTCTCCGTTACCTTGTCTTCAATTTCTGAATGGTGGACTTCTTTCTCCTCTTTGCTTGCTTTCTTAAATTTCATGGTAAACTTATTGTCTACCCGAATAGACATATAGTTATCATCAAGTTGAATGATCTCTACTTCATCTGAATTTCCGTTGGCACTGACCAGAATAAGCCTTTTCCCATCATCCGATACATCCCATGTGCCGATATCTACTGTGCCCATCAGTGCAGAGGTTTGCGAACCGTCTTCTCTCAAATGGATGGAGCTTTTTTTGAACATACCATTGATCATTGCTAGTTCATCTACTTTCATGGTTTGATCGACGATGGTATCAAATATCCAATATTGAGTAAGTTGATCTTTTACCGTTGATGAAATACCAATGATTCCAGCAATAAACATAATTAATAGTCCTTTCATTTTATGATTGTTAATTTTTAGAAATAGTGCCTCCTGAAAAGGTGTTCTCAGGATATTTGACAGCTGGCAATGGTTTAAAAGCGTGTAAGAGACAGCAAATATAGGTCTTCTGTGCTAAAAAAACAAACAGCTTTGCTGTTGGAGGAGAGACTTTCCTTTGGTAGAGGTGCTCGTTTTGCTTGCGTAAAACTAGGGGTAGAGGGACAAATGCTCCACCTCTTGGATTATTTAGCATTCACCAAAAAAATCAATCAGCAGAGGGCGAATGATGATCCGCCTACCCCATTTGCGTTGAATCCCATACCTAATAAGCATTAGCTTAGTATCCAATAACTAAGATACAAGAGACAAAGTGCATGGCACTGACAGAAAGAAAAATCTCTCTTCTCGCTGTTACCAAGGGCAAGATCACACAACGCAGTGGTCCCGCAGCGCATCGGTCTCCAATTAAGTTCTTATCTTTGGTATTGTGGCAGCAAAAAAAACATACAGTGTTTACGTGATCGAACTTTCCAGAAAGGTGTGGTCTGAAAATAAAAAATTCAGAACTGCTAATCCTCAGTTTGACGGGGTTTTGCAATGCCTGTATGTTGGAATGACGAGTAGGACTCCACAAGAACGATTTAAACAACACAAGACCGGCTATCGGTCGAAAAAGGGCCACAAAATTTCTGCAGCGATTGTAGAAAAATATGGATTGTATCTTCGTCCTTCTATGTATACGCATCTAAATCCAATGACAAAGGCGGAGGCGATTAAAATGGAGGAAGAGTTGGCTTTGGAGCTGCGGCGTCAACGGTATGCCGTTTGGTGGGGATAAGTATATTTTTTAATTGTTGGTGGCTATTTTTTGTTTTACCCGATTGTAGAGGAGTAGTTCGTCCTTATCTAATTCCTGGAGATTGTCTTCTGCGAATTGTAGGTAGGTGGACGCTTTTTTGGGGTTGTCTAATTTGGTGTAGGCAAGTGCAAGATAAATGGCGGCAGTCAGGGTCTGACTGTTGGGAAAGGAAAAATTGACATCTTGAATTAGCAATTTTTTGCCTCTTTCGAATTGTTCATTTTCTATCAAAACGGAGGCTCTGGTTCCTCTGATATATACCTCAGTTGGGTTGTTTTCGAAGGCGAGTTTTGAGTATTTGTCGGCCTCTTCCAGTCTGTTGAGTAGTAAGTAATTCCAGGCGAGTCCATTGTAAATTATGCCTTTGGAGGAGATGAAATCTGGTTCTTCGATGAGAGGTAACAGTTCTTCCATGAGTTGGGTGGAGGTTTCGTAGTTTCCTAGTTTCAAATGGGCCATACTGAGCATGATGTTTACTGATTTTGTTTGCTCATTTTTTGCTTGGTAGTTTTGGTAGGCGATTATTGATGCTTCAAAGTTTTTGTCTTCGTATAAATCGTAGGCATCCAGCAATTCATTTACAGAAAGGTGCGCCACAAGAGAGGCTTGGTCGTATGATGGAATTTTAAGCAAAGAAAGGCCATCTGTTGGGATTTTCAGACCTTGGTATTTAATGTAAAAAGGAATTAAAGCAAAGATTCCTACCAACAAATTTGCATAGCCAAAGAACAACACGGGGTTCAACATATCAAAAAAATCTATAAACAAAAATATTAAAAGCCCACCTACCAAAAAGTTCGTCAATATACCTCCCAACGTAAAAAACGCCAACTTCCATTTAATAAATTTCAAATCATCAAATGCGGCATACGCTAATCCAGAATTTAAATTTGTATTCAGCAAAATTTTGACCCCCATAAATTCTGTTTGAATCACTTTAAACCCCCTTCCAAGTATCATTCTCCTAGGAGTCCCGCCTACCACTTTTGCACAAATCAAATGTCCAGTTTCATGAATAATCACCGCAATTCTTACGCCGACCAACATCGTAACAATGTTTATGAAGAACCCTCCCAAAACATTGAATCCACTGCCCATCATTAATAAGACAATTCCGACCATTACTAAGATCAAGTATTCCTTAGGAAAGAAGGTCCATAGAATTTTCTGCCTTAAACTGGTCACTTTTTGCATTGCTGTCTGAAGGGTTTGTTCTTGCTAAGATAAATTAATAATCAGGAATGTTCTTTCCCAGGATCAAATCTCGATTGATCGTCCAAATATCATTGACCAAAACGGGTTGGCGGATACCTGATCCTCCTCGGTTTCTTAATTTTTGCCGTCTTGCTTTTGTGAGTAGCGGGTCGTCTTCAAATACATAATCATCGAGGTAATATTCGTTCTTATCCGGTTCTTTTACGGTGAGGTGAATGTGTTCTGGTTCCTGTCTTTCTGGGTAGGACGCAGGGCGGAAGGTATAAAAGGTGTATTTTCCGTCTTTGCCGGTCTTCACCCATCCTCGGATGTCACCGTGTCGATTGGTCCGTCCGAATTGCTCCACTTTTGTTTCGTAAGTGCCCCGACGGTTGGTTTGATAGATGTATAGGAGTACATTTTCTGCGGGTGTTTTGCCGTCCATTTGGTAGACGGTTCCTGAGATTTTTAGTTTGGGGTTGGTTTGTTGGAATTCTGGGAGGGTGTCGATGGAGGAGAGTTGTCTGTTTCCGTATTCGTAGATAGCGGTGCATCCTTCACATGGGCCGCCTACAAATTTGCGAGGGGTATTTTCTTCTGGTGTAGAATGAGGGTTTGTATTTTCTTGCGATGGAGTACAAGAAAAAAAGGACAGCAGTACTATTGCAAAGAAGGTATATTTCATTTTATTTTTCGTCGGTAATGGTCCTGGACTAATTCATTAAGAAACACCTGCGACTCCACATGCTCAAATTGTATTCGGTTTGGCAGTTCACCGAAAAGGGAAAATCCACCTCCTAGTACTATTGGAAACGTAGTAATGATCATTTCATCAATTAAATCCTCCTTCAAAAAATTTTGAATGGTATTCCCACCATCAATATACAATCGGTGGTGCCCTTTTTGGTGAATAGTAGCTAATACTTCCTGCAAACTGCCCTTTACTAATTCGACTTTATCCTTGTACTTTTCTGGTATAGATTCTAGTGTTCTGCTTAATACATAAACGGGTATAGTGTAGGGCCATTCCACATCAAAATTACAGACCGTTTCGAAGCTGATTCTGCCCATTAGGAGAGCGTCTACGCTTTCAATGAATTTTCCATATCCCATATCAATGCCTTCTGGGTTGGGCACGGAGTCGAGCCAATCGATCTCTCCATTTTTTCCGGCGATGTAACCGTCGAGGCTGGCTGCTATGAATACTTTGTTTTCTTTTTTCATTTTTATAATTATCAGTTAATATAAACATATTTCCACACCTAAGTGCCTTGTCTAACAACTGCCTCCTACTCGCTTTTTTCTAAAGAGGTCTGTCTTCCAACTATCAAAACAACCCACAACAGTACGTATTATTTTATTTTCAATAAAAAAACGTATCGTGAATCCGACTTTTAGGAATGGACTCAAAATTATTAAGATAAATTCAAAAATCAATACTTATCCAAGGGGTAATCGGTAATCCGTATCAAATTTCGTACTTCAGCAATGCTTCGTAGGGGTCGCCGTTTAGACCGAGTAGTTTGGTGAAGGCAGGTTCTGTTTTTAGGCCGGTTTCTTTTAGTTGTCTGATTTTATTTTTGAAGGTTGGTCCTTGTTGTATTAATATTTGGTATTCGATGATCATGTGGCGATAAGCGAGTTGATTTTGGGTGGGAATGGCTTGCCCGAAAAGCTCAATTTCGAAATTATTGAACTTTAGTTTGGCGGTGGTGGTGATGATTTCCTTCCATAGGTATGTCTTAATTTGAAACGCCTCTTTTCCCCCGTACAACTCTGTGATCCGATTAGCAAATGTTTTGTGATCGGTGCATTCACAAATGATATCCAAATCACTTTTTGGGAGATCAATATCGATTGGGATGGTTCCTGTGAGTAGTGGATGGTAGGCTTTGAGCTCCTCGAAAACATTTAGTTTTTTGAGTGTCTGATAGGCGCTTTGTTGTCGGTCATTGCCGGATTTTAAATATTCAATATTGGTAAAATCGATCATGGTGCTTTTTTTATTACATAATCATTTCTATCCAATGCTTTCCCTAGAAATTGCTTGTAATTGTCTCTGATATTATCGGACCATTCGACTAGATACGCTCTGTTTTCCTGCGCTTTTCGTTTTTCTAACTTAGTCAGCATTATATACATAGACGCATCGAAATGACTCGTTGGGGAATAGACGACATCGGCGATCCATTTTTGATCCGATGTTTGGTAGAGGGTGAATCGCCAGCGTTCTGTATCTATTTCAGTAAGTTCGATTTTGCTGGGTAGAGAGGTGTGAGGTGTTGGAGGCGCAGGCGATACGTCTCTGCGGTAGATTTTGGCTTCCCAGGGTTGCAGAGTGTTTTGTTTTTGGTTGTAATTGGATTGGATTTGGGTGTATTTTTCTAATGGGATGTTGGTATTTAATTTGATTTGGGTGTCTGAGAAATTGAGTAGGATGATGTAATCGCCTTCTGCATCCCATCTTCTGTAGGCAAAGATCTCTTCTGAGTCAGGCAGATACAACTCGAAATCACCGTAAATCAAGGTTTTGTTTGCTTGCCGATAAGCCAGTAGATTTTTGTAGTAATAGAAAATGGAGTCCTGGTCGGCTAATGCTTCTTTGACGTTGATTTTTGAGTAGTTTGGATTTAGCGTAAGCCAAGGGACACCTGTTGTAAAACCTGCGTGTAGGCTGTCATCCCATTGCACAGGCGTCCGTGCATTGTCTCGGCCTTGTTGTTGGACCGCTTTCAACAAAGGGGTTGTTTCTTTTCCGGCAGCTTTCCAGGCGTTGTGCAGATTGACAACTTCTACATCGTCGTATTCTTCCAGCGTAGCAAAAGTGACATTGGTCATCCCGATTTCGCTACCCTGATAAATACAAGGACTACCTCGCATAGTCAATAGCAAAGTGGCTAGCAATTTGGCGGCTTCCTTCCTATACTTATCGTCATTGCCATATCGCGAAACCATCCTCGGAAAATCATGGTTATCCAGGAAAATATTAATCCAACCTTTCTCTCCTATTGCCTGATGCCAATCAGCAAATATCTTTTTGAACACCGACAACTTCCAGGGAACCGGATCGTATTTTCCTCCTGGGCCATAGTTGATCGTGGTATGGTCAAAATGATAAAGCATATTCAGTTCCTTGCGGTCTTCGTCTACATATTCTAGGGCGTTGTGTGGTTTGACACCTATCCCCTCGCCCATCGTAAATACCTGGTAGTTTGTGCTTACTTGTTCATTCATTTCTCTCAAAAACTCGTGGAGGCGGGGCCCGTTGGCGTAGACTTCGACAATTGCCTTTTCAAATTGGTTAGGATCAATATCCGGGTAGTCCAGCCGCTTGGAAATAAAGGGCACCACATCCATCCGAAATCCATCCACGCCCTTTTGAAACCAAAAATGCATCACGTTGTAAATTTCCTCCCGCACTTTCGGATTTTCCCAATTGAGGTCGGGTTGTTTTTTGGAGAAGAGGTGCAGGTAGTATTCTTGAGTTTGTTCGTCATACTGCCAGGCAGATCCACTGAAAAACGAAACCCAGTTGGAGGGCAACGTTTTCTTCCAAATATAATAATCCCGATAGGGATTGTCCTTGGATTTTCTGGAGGCTTGAAACCATCGGTGTTCATCGGAGCTGTGATTGGGGACCAGGTCCAGGATCAATTTCAGCCCTTTTTCGTGGGCGGCTGCCAGGAGGTGATCGAAGTCTTCCATGGTGCCAAATTCGTCCATTATTGCACAGTAATCACTCACGTCGTAACCATTGTCATCATTTGGCGATTGAAAAATTGGGCTTAGCCAAATCGTATTGATTCCGAGGTGTTTTAGGTAATCCAGTTTTTCGATTACTCCGCCCAGATCGCCTATTCCATCTCCGTTACTGTCTTTGAATGATCTTGGATAAATTTGATAGATGATGCTTTCTTTCCACCAGTTTTTTTTCATAGAATTTGTTTTACGCATGGTAAAATTGTAGCTACTCCGCACAAATTTAATGATTAATCAAGGCTAGTGAAACATTTTTACAAATCCCCCGCCAGCGGGCTTACCCTACAATTAATGGAATATGATGTGCGTTAATATTAATGATAATAATAGAATGCCGCCTAGTTTTAGGTTTTTGGTGGAATCGTATTGGATTAAATCTTTCCAGCCTCGCAATCCGTCTTTCCAACTTGCTAGCATGACAAATGTCAAAGCTGTCACTATAACACAACCCGCACGGACGAAATAATTCATCTCCGGGAAGAAGTGGATAATTAGTAGGTGGAGAGGGATGGTACTGAGAAAACCAATCAGGGCAGCTTTTTTGTTTGGAGTCACCATAAACCCTGCAGTGCATATCAGTACTACTATTCCGCAATTTATATAATAGCGCAATTCATTTAGCGTGTGTGTAAAGGCAGCTTCCGGGTTTTTGAATTTCACATAAAGTAATACTAATCCCATAATGATCCCAGTGAACAAGGTGACAATTATGGTGTTTTTGCCTGCGTTTACTACTTGGGTATCGGTGGCCGTTTTATTGATGTAGCCCTTGTAAATATCAATCGACCAAAGCGTCGCCAATGAATTAAACGTCGAATCTACGGTACTCATGAGGGAAGCAAACAGGGCGCATAAAATGATTCCTTTGACTCCTGTTGGGAGGTAGTTTTTCACTAAATAGGGGAACACCATGTCGGGTTCTGCCAGGCCATTTTCTCCTAGTATTCCATACAGGGCAATTCCAGGAATGATAATAAGAATCGCCATTACATATTTCATCAAACCGCCGGCCATCAGTCCAATTTGGGCGTGTCGCAGACTTTTGGCGGCCAAAGAACGCTGCATAATGGTTTGGTTAGCACACCAATAATTAATATTCAAAAAGAACAATCCGAACATGTGAATCCAAGGAAGTTTCGGATGATCGGCAGGAAGATAAAGGTGCATCAATTGTGGTGTTTTTTTGTACAACTGCCCCCACCCTCCTAAGTGATGGATCGCCACAAATAAAACCACAAATCCGCCCAATAGCAAAATACTAAACTGAATAATATCCGTTTTCACTACGGCATTTAATCCGCCAAAATAGGTGTAAATCGCCGAAAAAACACCAAGCCCAACAAGGATCACACTAATCCGCGTAATCCGGTCTTCACTAATCACTGACAAATAGTCCGCAAACACCAGGTCAGCAGCATAAGCCCCCCAGAACAACGCAGCTCCAAGGGTGATCGTACTAAAAATGAGCAGGTTGGCTAAACTGTAGAACAATCCGACTGTTTTGCCTAGTCTTTTTTGGATATACTGGGTCACTGTGATCACTTGCTCCTTGAGAAACAGGGGCACAAAAATAAAGGCAGCCATTAATATTCCCTGGATGGCGTTGATCTCCAAACTTGCTTGGGCAAGGCCATAGAGATAGGCCGACCCCATCATGCCTAGGAATTGGTAGCCGTTGATATTTGTGGCAATCGTGGAGAGGGCGATAGAAGGCCAGCGCAGGTTTCTTGAAGATAGAAAGTATTCTTCTATGGTGGCGTCTTCGGTTACTCTACCGGCTAGAGCTACGAAGAAGATGACAGTGAAGTAGAGGAGGACTATTATTAGGTCAATCATTTATTTATTTTTTTGGAGACAAGGTGTGGCTTGTCTTTACGGGATCTGGAGCTGGCTATTCGCGGGGGGCAGTGGCTAGGGGTGTTGGGGGTGGGTTTGGGGGAATTCGGTTTTGGGATTTGGGGAGGGATAGCGTTTTGATGTGGGGAAGGACGAGGTTGGCGAAGCGTTTGCATTCACTGTCGTGCGGGTAGCCGGAGAAGATGAAGGCGCGGATACCCATTTCCATATAGCGATTGATTTTTTTGATGATTTGTTGGGGATTGCCAACGAGGGCAGCGCCGCAGCCGGATCTGGCTTTTCCGATTTCTGTCCAGAGGTGGGGTTCTGCAAACCCATCGTCGCTGGCTAGTTTTCGCATTTCCGTTTGTCGGGAGACGCCGTACGAGTGAGCGTCCAAGGCGCGTTCTCTGATTTGTTTTCCTGATTCGTCGTCTACGTAGGACATTAGTTGGGCAGCGGCGGCTCGGGCTTCTTCTTCTGTTTCTCTGACAATGACGTGGATGCGTAGGCCGAAATCTACGGTGCGGTTGTACTCGGCGGCTTTATCGCTCATGTTTTTCATCAGTTCTAGCAGGCGTTCTTCTGTTTCTGGCCACATGAGGTAGACGTCGCAGTGTTCGGCGCATAGGTCGACTGCGGGCGGAGAATAGCCTCCGAAGTATAATAACGGACCTCCATTTTGCTGGTAGGTTTTTACTGGTTTGGTGTTGTCTAGTTGGATATTGTAAAATTCTCCTTTGAAGTCGATGTGGTCCTGTGTCCAGCCTTGTTTCAGTATTTCGATGACCTCTCTGGACCGCTGGTAGCGTTGGGCGGATGCTAGTTTGGTGCCGGGCAGGTCGGAGGAAATGATGTTGATGGTCAGTCTTCCTTTTAGGATGTGGTCAAGGGTGGCAATGGCTCTTCCTAGCATCGGCGGATGGACTTCTCCACATCTGATGGCGGTTAGGATATTGATGTTTGCGGTTAGTGGGGCGACGGCCGCAGCGAAGGTCATGGTGTCTTGTCCTACTTGGTAGGAGGATGGGCACAAGATGTTTCGATAGCCGAGTCGGTCGGCCGTTAGGAGGACATTGGAGGTATTGGACCAGTCGCTTTTGTATCGTTGGTCGTGGTAGCCGAGGAATTCGTCATCGCCGTTGCATAGGGGGGCGAACCAAGCGACTTCTGCGCCTTCGAGGTGACGGGATCTGATTTTGATTGGGGGCATGGTATTTTTATCTTTTGAGTCAAAAGATAGCAAAATCTTTTTTTTTGAAGTGGCGTTGATGTGTTTATTTTATATAGCTATAATTGTTATTTTGATAATTAGATGAATTTCCTGTCTATGTTCATTTTGTTTTGTCCACCCTGCCCCTCCAGCAGGAGATAGCGCTCTTTTTTATAAAAAGGACGGTTTTGAAAAACAGTTTTTAGATAATTTATTTTTGAGAATGGAGGCCGATTCGATTGCCCTCTGTGTCTAGGATATGGGCGAAGAAGCCGAACTCACCGATGTCAGTTTTTGGGATGATTAGTTTGCCGCCGGCTGCTTCGACTTTGCTAGCTTCAGTGGCGAGGTCTTCGCTGGAGAAATAGATGATGGTGCCTTCTGCACTTGGTTTGTTGTCTTCTGAGTGGACTAAACAGCCGGCGGAACCTGGTTTATCTGGTTGTCCGAACATATACATTTTACTGCCGGGCATGTCGATAAATTGAAATTCTAGATTGAATACTTTTGCGTAAAAGTTTTTTGCTCTTTCGAGATCTGTGGTGGCGATTTCTAGCCATTGTACTGGATTATTCATAGTGGTATTATTTTTTTTAATGTTTCTTAAAATCAAAGTTAAGTTTTTGGGTGCGTTGAAAATTGTATAAATGCGACACTTATTCTTCGGAATAAAAAAGGGCGGAGAGTTGTAGTTCTTTGTTGTTTATAAATTCTTTTGGAATGATGCCAGTGAATTCTTTGAAGTCTCTAATGAAATGGGATTGGTCATAAAATCCGCTTTCGTAGGCGATGTTTGTGAGATTGCTGGTATTCTTGTCTTGATCCAGTACCATTTTTAGGGCGGCTTGTAGTCGGATTATTTTGCTTAGTTGTTTGGGACTGAGGCCTACTTGTTTCTTGAACTTTCGTTCGAGTTGTTTCTTTTTGGAGGGATCGTTTTTTAGTAGGGTGTTTATTGGGGTCTTTCCTTTTGAGGAAAAAATGGTATCGATGGTGGACTTCACTATTTTGTCGATGACGTTGTCAGTATGCAGTTTGTTTCTTAAAAAATGTTCGAGGTGTTCGATTCTGGTGGCAGTGTCCTTAGCGTTTATGATCATCTGTTCTAATTCATCGACTTCTTCTTTGTCAAATAGTGTGTTTAGTGCAGTTTCCTGATTGACCAAATCACTAATTGGAACAGATACGAAATTGGCAAACCCATAGGGATAAAAACTCACGGCAAACGTTTCTACCTGCCCAGTAGGCAGAATGTAGTAGGGCTTTGTCACTTGACCGAGTACCATGGCGCGGGGTTGAAGAATAAACTCGTCTTCAGAGACCCATCGTTTCACGTCATCGCCAAGGATAAATATGATTTCAATGTTGCCATCTGGAACGATTCGTTGCCGTTGGGGATTTTCCAACTTTGGGACTTCTAGTGTCCAGTAAAAATTGACTAGGGATTCCAGATCTTGATGGGGTTCGTATTTTTGATAGTTCATGTTCCATTCTTAATTGTCCGTACGCTAATTTATAGAACAGGATTCAATTAAAAAAATCACCTTAGTAGGGTTCAAGGACAAGCAACAAAAATTTAAATTTTGGTGATTTAATTTCGTCATCCTACTGGACTTTGAGATGCACCAAGTTATCTAACGGAGGATTTTCATCCACCGCTATATAATGTCGTTCCTTCTGGACTTAGTTCAAAAGGATTGAAATTGGTGCGATATTACACCATTCCCATTATCAAAATAATAAATAGGTTGTTCCTTGTAACAAATTCTAATAACTACGGATAGAAAGAATAAAAGGAGTTGCTGAGCAATAAGCATCTGCGCACCTAATCTATGGAGCACATGATTCGAACTATGCAGTAGTCTTTGAGTTAGATTGTTCCACTGCATAGTTCGAGTTTAAAATTTTGAATATTTAGTTAGTTTTTGGAGGAGGGGTGACCTTGGGTTGCTCCTCTTTTTTGTTTTTTAATTCCCCTCTCCTGTATTCCTCTTGCTAATAGATAAACGCTATTAAAAGCTTTACCTTTAAGAAAACACCAAATTCCAAAGGCAATTATTGTTGTCGGTCTTGTCCTTGGGTGGAGTTGACTCCTGACTTTGCAATGCCCGTGATTTTCCAAGCGCGTTCCTGCTTTGTGGACTTAAGAGTGTTGCATCATTTTGTCCTAGGCGTTTCATGATTTCCATATGGGACTCTAGGGCGGACCAGGCGCTAGGATAAACCTTGTAGGTGACGTCAAATTCTTTGGCGGTTTGCTGGACAATTTTTGCCAATTCCGGCAAGTGAATTTGACAAACATTCGGAAACAAATGGTGGACGACATGAATGTTTAGCCCGCCACCAATAAATGTGATAAACCGATTGTTGATCGAAAAATCAGCGGTGGTTTCCATAATATGTTGGTCGAAACTGTTGTCAATAACGCCATCCGCATCCGGGTAAGGGAAGGTGGTTCGTTCGGAAAGGTGGGTTGTCATGAAGATGATTCCAATCAAAATTCCACTTATAGCATGCCCTAATAAAAAGCCAAGCAACAACTGCCCTACCGGCAAATCAATAAATACCAACGGCAAAATCAAGGTATACAAAATCACAATCGATCGGGTGACAAACAGATATACGACTTCGCGGGTCGGGTGTTTTACAATTTCTACAAATCCAATTCGATTTCGATTTAAAGAAAAGAAATCCAGGAAAAATAGTTTAAAAAGGGTCGAGCAAGCATAGATCACGAAGATGTACAAATGTTGGTATTTATGAAACCAATAGTGCTCCGCCATAGGGTGAAATCGAAATAAAGTAAAGGAGTCAATCGCAGAGTCATACACGGGAATATTGGGTGCTACGTGATGTGATTTGATGTGGTTGTATTCCCAGAGGTACGTGTTGATTCCCACAACATCAAATACGCGGTTGACCCACTTATTGACGACGGGACTTTTGTGGTAGGAATTGTGGCTCCCATCATGGGCAATAGCAACGGTCATGACAAACATAATGACATGAAAACTTGCTTGTAACAAGGTAAATGCCCACCCGCTAAACAGGCTGGAAAACATCAATGCATAAACGGTCAGCCAAAGCACCAGCAGTCCTGCGGTTCTTAGATACATTTCTGTATTAGCAAATTTGGAAATTTGATTGTCCGAGAAGTAGGCATTCACCCGATTGGTTAACTCTAAATAAAAAGGGCTTTTGTTTTTTGAATATCGAATTGGGGGCATTTCGATTGGTGGCACGGGATTATTAATTGCTGTCATTTTGTTTTGTTTTTAAAAGTGTTCGTTAGCCAAGAATAGCTTGATTGATTTGGTGTTAATTATTGGCTTAAAAGATTTTTTATTCTTGTAATTCGTGTTTTATTCTAGAAAATCAATTTTTATTTTTTAATGCTAATGATCATATTTCCAATCAAGTATCCCTAGGACAAAGCGGTTTTCAAGAACACGTATAGCGTTAAGGAATATTTAACTTCTTGTTAGGATTTCTAGTTCGAAACGGAAGCAGGAGGCTCGAGAGGATTGAATCATCCGCTGGCCTATCGGAAGAAATCGAATGCGGCCCCTAGCCCTGAATGACCGACAAATATCTAAAGGGAAAATCAAATTCAGTCCCCGAGGGGCGATGTAATTGTTTCCCACAACAAAAAGAAGAATAAAATGATTTTTATATCGTCCCTTCAGGACTAAGCGACAAAGATTCGTTGCAAAGAACAATTACAAGCATGTTTTAGGTAAAGTTATCCATAAAAAAGTGCATTTCTATTGCTATAGAAATGCGCTTTTTATTGCCTTAAACCAGTGATTCAGATCAAATGAAGTGAGGTATTTAAAAACGCTGCTACCCCGTGTTCCTTATTGCCAGCACAGACAAAATTGGCGATTTCTTTTAGTTCAGGTTTGCCATTGGCTACGGCGATGGATGTTCCTACAGCATTAAAAAGAGGAATGTCGTTGTAGTTGTCGCCGAAGGCCAGGGTGTTTTTGATATTTATTGCTGGGAATACTTCGGTCATTATTTTTTGGACGGCGATGCCTTTGGATGTTTTTTTGCTGGCGATCTCGATGTAGGTGTCTTTTGATCGATATAAATCCAGGGTTTGGAAGTTGTTTTCTATGAAGGTGTAGGCTTGGTCAATTTCAAATTTATCGCCCATGAGCATTATTTTGTGGGCAGGTATTTTGTGTTCTTGAAAATAGAAATCATTGACGTGTTGTGCTTGTGTTCTGGTGTTGTTTTCTTCGCGGGCGGTCCATTGATCTTGCTTGGTGGTGTACCAGTTGTCGTAGGAGTAGACGGATAGATTGAGGTCTTTATTTCTTAAATAGTTGCTGATGTGTTTGACGGTTTCGTGGAAGATGGATTGATCGAATAGAATGTTTGCTGGTTCCAGGTAATCGCCCTTGGTGTTTTCAAGGATTAATCCGCCATTGTAGCTGACGAGTGGGTAGTGTTGGATGGCGAGTTCTTCTTGAAAATAGACCATACCTTTTGGCATTCTGGAGGAAATGAGGACCAGCGCGTGTGTCTCTCTTATTTTTTGGTAGGCCGTAAGGGTTTGTGGGGATAGGGCTCTGTTTTTGTCTAGGAGAGTGCCGTCGATATCGGAGAATATTATTTTTGATGGAGTCATTGGCATAAAGTAGTTGTTAGAACGGGGCCGGCTTCCGGTAGAACGTATTGCCGACTTGTTTTGCTGACGCAATACCTACGGAAAAGAGCGTACTTGTTTTCTATAGTTGTTGTAGTAGGTTTTCTATGTTGGCTTTTTTGCCTCTACGATCGAAGGACATGGTTCGGGTTGTTTCGTCTGCCACGTCTAGGAGCAGTATGGCTTTTTCCAAGCTTATTTTTGCTTTTTCTTTGTTGGTTTTCATTTCTTCTATTCCTATTTCCTTGAGGTACTCGGATAACATTTCGATATGGTTGGCGGTCAATTTTCGGTGTTGGAGGTAGTCTTTTAATTCGGGTTTGGTCAAGGAGGTTACTGTTTCTATGTTGATGTCTAATTGGCTTTGTAGTTGTTGGTTGGAAGTTTCTATTCCTTTGGCTACTTTGCCGATTGATTTTAGTTCTAGGAAGTCGGCTAGTATTTTGCCTATTGCTTTTCCTAGTTGTTCGATTTGTTCTTTTATGAGGTCTCTTTGTAGCATCTTTTGATTTTTATTATGGTAAGTTACAAACTTTAAGTCTTTGTAACTATCCATAAAAACGCTTGTTTTCAATTTTCAGTTCCTTCAATTAGCTTTTCTACTTTTTCAGTCAACAAAAAGGGCAGCCTTTTGTTTTTCAATCAATACCCCGATGCCTAGTTGCCAGAATAAAACAACAAGCCAAATACTTTCCAACTCCAATCCCATAAAATTCAACATTAGTATAAATCCGACATAACCTGCCAGACCGCAAAGTCCACCAGTAATAAGATACTGTTTTCCTTTTTCTCCTACAGGTTCTTTTGAGGTGAATACAATTTTTTCAACTAGAATAGCGCTTACCGCTCCTAGAATTGGCAGCCCTAGTCCCCAGGTGGCAAATGCTGCACCAAAAGAAAATAGCCATATGCAAAACAACAATAAAAAAATACCGATCTGATCTATCCACCTTAATTTTCGAGGAATTGCGGTTATTAGATAAATGGAATAAAAAACACCTGGTCCACTTATCATTAGCGCATTCCAAGCACTTCCTTCCTCTGCTGCTGAAAAATCTAAGGATGCCATTGCTAATATGGAGCAGAGGATGGCCAGGAATAGAAAGAAAAGGCGTTTCTTTGACGGCATGTTGTTTTGTTTTGATAATAACTGTTCACTTGCAGTATTAAATATCCCCCGAAAATTATTCCGTTTATAAAGTAGAAGAAAAATTCACCACCTTTCGTGGATTTTGCTGCGGTGGTTTCCTCTAAAACATTATCTTTCCTTCCTTCGAAAAGGATGTTTCCTCAATACCGATTGCAAGATTTCATTTATTTATAGTTAGTTGCAGGTATCTCCATTCCAAAGATGCTAAATCAAAATCAATTTACAAGTCTTTTTATTGTTTTTTAATTACAAATTAGTATGTGCTCATTCGTTTGTTTAAAAAAAGAGAACTACTCAACATAAACTTAATGCGCCCCCCTAAGCAGGCACCCTAATACTAATCTGATACCCCTGCGTTGCATCTATAGAAAGATCGCCTTCTAATTGTTTGATCCGGTCTTTCATATTAGAGAGCCCTAGCCCGGCCGCAGCTTGCTTTTGGATGACTGTGCCATTATCTTTTATGTTCATGGCGATGGTTGTCCGCGACTTCTCTAGTTGGATCACTGCGCTCGAGGCATCCGAATGTTTGATGATGTTTGCTACCGCTTCTTTGGCAACCAGATACAGATGCTGTCGTATTGGTCCCGAAAGCGATTCTTGATTGGTCAGATTTTTTTCTTCCAAGGTATATTGAATTTCCTTTGCTCCAAAAGTCTCTGAAGCGAACTCGTTGATTCGATCGATCAAGCTTTGCCAGTTGTCTTTTCGGGAATCCATTGCCCATACTGCATCCCGCATCTTGAGCATAGATTCTCGGCTCAACTCCGATATCCGTTGCAGTTTGGGCTTAATGTCGTCTGGAGCTTTGAGGGCTAAAATCTCACTTTGCATCGAAAGGCCAGTGAGCAGTGAGCCGACATCATCGTGTAAATCTGCCGAAATTTTGGCGCGTAGTTGCTCTACCGCCAGTCGTTTCTGGTATTTTTGTTCGTACTTATTGCGTAAGAAAAGCACAAGCAGGGAGAGTAGTCCAATTACCCCTGCAATGATAAACCATTGCATGCGCACTCGGTTTCTAGTTTCCAGCAATTCGAGCTCAGAAGATTGGGCGGCTATTTTAAGATCTCGTTTCTCCGTTTCATAGAGGGTCTGAAAATAGGCCAGCGACCTGACGTTCTGTGCACTCGAGATGGAATCTTTAATCTGGTAATACTCATTTTTATGTACATTAGAAGCCGCTTTGTTTCCCTGTTTCGCATAGACCTTTGCTAGAAAATTTTCTGCATTATAGATCTCGACAAAACTTTGTTCCTCCTTTTTTAGGGCGAGATGTTGCTTTCCAAGTTCGATGGCTTTCGTGTATTTTTTTTCTGCAAAAGCAAATTGTTTTTGCGCCTCCAAGTAGTATTGGGCCGCATTGCCTGTGGTGTATTTTTCAGGATCACTTTCTACTATTTTCAAATACTTTCGGGCTTTCTGAAGGTTTCCTGCGGTCGCGTGCGCAATGACAAGCGTATTAAAAATATTAGGTTGTATAACATTTTTGTACGGTGTTTTTTTACTTTCCTCCAGTGACTTTTCCAGGTTGGATATCCATCCATCAAGGTCTCCTTGCTCTCGAGCGTCGGCACTCGCATTATAGTAAACTCCATACACCGAGCCATCATTCTTTGTATTTAGTGCAATGGCTTCTTCTCGTTCTTTTTGCGCTTCCTCAAAGAATCCATTTTGGCTATAGAGGATGGAGAGAGCGTTCTTCACATTGATCCTGTTAAGTGTGTCCTTGAGTTCGGTGTAGATGGTATTTGCGGCACGGAGATCCTGAGAGGCTGCGGCAAATTCACCTTTCGATCCTTTCGTAAATCCTATACGATAAAGTGCTTGCGCCACGCGTATTTTACTATTCGAACGCTGTGCAAATTCTTTGGAAATTTCAAATTGCTCAATCGCCTTGTCAAACTGCCCTAAACTGGAATAACAATCACCAGTATAGAGGTGAAGATTTGACCTGTACCTATATCTGGTTAGGCTCATTTCTTTCCCCTTAAAGTCCTCGTACAATGCCAATCCCTCTTTAGGCTTATTTAAAATATTGCACCGATAGTAGATCTGATCTCCGGTGAGCCTTGTGGCCAATTCCAAACTATCCAGTTCCACCGCTAGATTCACGGTTTCTGTGGCCAGCTCTGTATACTTGTAGTCTTCATTAAACTCCACGAGGTAAGTAAGTTGCTCTAGCGCTTCCAATTTCTGACCTTTCTCGGATTGGGCGATTTGCTCTTTAAGGGTATTTACCTTTTGAGTAAGCTCCTCCTTTTGGGAATAGGCTATTGTAGAAAAAAGGATCAAGAGTAATACAAACTTTCCTCTCATAGTTTCGAATTTATTTTTCTGAATGTTATTAAAAAAGCAACTACAATATTGTTGATTTCTTTAATATAGGAAAGGTTTACGAAAGGGAGTGTTGATTTTGGATAAAAGTGAATATTTGTAGGGTAAAATTTTGTGGATGCTGCTTGGGAGGATCGAATCGAAATTTCTAAAGCCTAATCATAAGATTCTTGAGATGGAGGTGAAGGGAAGAGCATTTGTTGTAGTCCCAGACTCTTCAAATTAAATTTCAAGAAGGTGTTGATATGTTTTACAAATTTGTTCGAATAGTTCTCGTTCTCGCTGCAGTTAATGGTTGAGCATAAACAGAGGAGAATGAGTAATTTGATTTTCACTTTATTTTTTTGTGATTGATTAACTACGGCACCTCACCCTGTATTATAAATAATATATGCTAGTTTGTCAATTTCTGGTTTAAAATTTCCTTTGTCTTCTTCGTAATTTTTCTTCAATCGCTCTACATATTCTTCTCTAAAGGATTTTAATATTGCCTTATCCTTTTCTTCCTGTTCTTTCCCTCCTTTGTTTTCATATTGCCCCCAACTTGGAACCATCGGATTTCCAAGCACCATGGCGTACAAAATTCCTGTTTCTTCGAGTTTATTCCTATACCATTGTTCTGCTTTTATATTTGGCAAAAAATAACCGGCGGCTAAAAAGGAATTCTCAATTTCAGTTCTTTTATTTCCTTGAACATTCATCGTAGCAGCCAAAAAAAAACCTCCTTCCACAGTTGAATCATAAAATATCTTTGCGGCTTTCTCTATGTCTTTTGAGGTCAATCCCTGAAGTGCTTTGGTATTTAAAATCACTTCAAATTCTTCATTTGGGCTTGTCGTTCTAAAATCTTCTACTCTAATTTTTGGTGCCTTAAATTTTTGTTGAGCGGGTATTTCCAACTCCTCCAAAATAGAATTTAAGTTGTCCAGCTTCTTAAAAGGGGATTCATTCAATAAGCTGATTTGAAAATCAATTGCCAC
>CALLWB010000009.1 GCA_938016265.1 uncultured Saprospiraceae bacterium | reverse complement strand
GCCACCAATGGCGGAGTAAATGGGAATAGCGGTAACCCAGGATATTCTACCAACGTCCGTGCAGTAATCTCCATTGCGGGAGGATTATTCAATAAAAATTTAATAAATGTTGGGGAACCAATGTTGTTAAGTATCCACGGTGAAGCGGATGAAGTAATGCCTTATTGTGTAGGAACTTTCAACGATCAGCTAGGCAATCCCGCTTTCTACCTGGAAGGCCCCTGTTCCTACCACCACCGTGCCCTGGATTGGGGAATTACCAATGAACTACTAATCTTGGATAACGGAAATCACAACAGCCCTTTCAGCAATGAATGGCGCTCCACTGTCGAACAGAAAATCATCGATTTCCTATTTTTGAATGTGATTTAAATTAGTGAATGGTTATTAGGTCGTAATTGTTAATGATTTGAATGTTGGGTTTGATCTTAGACTATTTGCTATTTTTCCCAGCAGGAACCAATGGACTATTTACTATTTATACCATTAACCAATACACTACTTCTCCAATAGATTCTTTAAATTTAACAACGTATTAAATGGGGAGTCGATCACTGTAGAGTTGGCCAGCCAGTCTGGTATTTTCCCACCTGGATCGGTATGCACTTGATTAGTTACCAAAACGCCATCCGGTTTGGGTTCAATTTTCCAAAATCCTTCCAGATAGGTTATCCGAACAATTCCTTCATTCGGGGGGACGTCCTTGTCGGACGCTTTCATAAACATGGTAATACTGCCATCTGCATCTCTGACGATGGTATTGTCTATAATGACTTCTCTGTCAGACACCGGCCATGGCGCAGCCGTAAGTACATAGACGGTCACGTCTTCGTTATCATCGTTCTCTTTTACGATGTAGGTTTTTAGGCAATTGTGTTGCCATTCTGTATAAGAATTGATATCAGAAAGCACACCAATGATCTCTTCCATCGATGTTTTTATTAAGGCAGTTCCCTTAAACTCTTTTAGCGTAGAACCCGACTTGGCCCTGGTATATACCTGGACACCGTTTTTATCCTTTTTAAGCTCCCATTCACCGACAGAAGTAAAACCACAAAGGATAGTCAGAAAGAGGGCAAATACGGTGTATTTTAAAATTGGGGTTTGCATACTTTAATTTTTGGGGGTATTAAAAATTGCGAATTTATTTCTCCAACATTTTTTTCATATTAAGCATGGTGACATATGGCGAGTCTTCGACTACCGAATTTGCCAGCCAATCAGGAATTCTTCCTCCTGGATCTGCATGTACCTGCTGAATGACTTCTACTTTGCCATCTTTAGGCGTCAGCTTCCAAAATCCGTCGAGGTAGGTGATTCTTACTGCATCGTCAATAACAGGTACTTTGCCTTCAATGCCTGTCATCTTCATGGTAATGCTGCCGTCTTCTCCTCGGATGACCTCATTGTCAATAACCACATCCCGGTCGGAGGCTGGCCATGGAGCATTCGTCAACACATAAACGATCGCCTTATCTTCATGAGGCCTATTCACAATATAAGACTTAGAGCAATTGTTTTGCCATTCAGGGTACGTCTCCACCTCGTTGAGGACAGCAAACGCTTTTTCTACAGTTGTATTTATCAAGGTAACGGCCTTATATTCTTTTAATTGTGAACCGGCGCGGCTTCTGGTATACACCTGTACCCCATTTTTATCTTTTTTTAATGCCCATTCATTTAACGTAGTAAAACTGCAAAGGCCAACCAGCAAAATAGCTGTTATTGAATACTTGAAAATGTTGCTCATGAATACTTGTTATTTGTAGAAATTACAAATCAAAAGCCGTGCCGTTGATGAGGAGGTTAATAACCCAGTAACTTAATTACCATTAACCAATTTCCCCAGTTCTTCCAGATATCCCTTTTTAAGTTGATGGCCATATTTTACAGCAGTTTGGGCATCTGCTAGAGCCGCCTTGTATTGTTGTTGCCGTTTTTTGAGCTTTGATCGGTAATAATAAGCTATACCAAAATCAGACTTTAACGCGATACTTGCATTGTAATCTACCATCGCTTTTTCAAGTTCATTGGTTTGAGAATACAACAAACCGCGGTTGAGCAGTACTTCAGGAGTCGGGCCGACCAGGTCCATAGCTGTGGTATAATCTGCCATGGCCTCCTTGTATTTTTTACGGATTTGGTAGATGGCACCTCGGTTGGTATATCCTTGTGGAATAGACGAGTTTAGGCTAAGCGCTTTACTGAAATCACTTAGCGCTGGATCGTATTTTTTATTATTGTAATAATGGGTTCCTCTATTGATTAGGATGTCCGTATTTTCGGGATTGATCTTTAGACCTTGTTCATAAAGAGGAAATGCTTTGTCATGTTGGCCATTTGATTTGTAGAAATAACTGAGGTTGTGATAGGCCATGTCAGCTGTCGGTTGCTTTTGGATGACATCCGACCACAAGGACTCCGAGTCTTTCCATACTTTAGTCCGCTGGAAGGTGGTAAAGACCAAAAACAGACCCCAGGCTCCTAGCAATCCAGCCAGCGGCAATTTCAAAGAAGGCCTATTCTCCGTAAGGAAAACAAACCCATATCCTATAATAAACGCCAAACCAATGTACGGTAAATAAGTATACCGCTCTGCCAAAACTGCCCGACCAACCGGTATCAACTGCGACACCATCAACAAGGTTACCACGAAAAAGCCAATACCAAATACCACCGATCGATGGGTTTTGTAAAATTTAAACACCAGAAACGCTAATACAATCGGTATCGCACTACTAGCATAAAAAATAGCAGGCAGCATTTGGCCAGTTTTGTCTGGATAATCGTAAAAAGCGGAAAGCTGGACAGGAAGTACCAATTTCCATAAATAAGTAGCCGTCCCATAACTGGCTATAAAAATTCGATCCAGGTAATTAAACTGCTGAGTAACCCGCATTCCAATTGCACCGGTGCCTTCCTGTGCATTGATCGCTACAAAACCGAAGATCAAAGCCACTACGAAATAAGGTAGTTTTTCCAATAATACATCCTTGTTGAAAGACCGCTCCTTGTAGTAATCGATGAGCAAGAGAACCAGTGGGAAGGAAACGGCCATCCCCTTGGACAAACAAGAGGCTACAAACAAAAGTAGCGTCAGACCAAGCCATTTCATCCGTTTGTCAAGTTGCAGAATCGATTTGAAATAGGTAATAAGTCCTGCAATGTAGAAAAACGCATAGAGGACATCTTTGCGCTCTGACATCCAGGCTACCGACTCCACGTGCATAGGGTGCAAGGCAAAAATTCCTGACGTGATCGCTGCAATCTCCCATCGCCTTGTCAGCAGAAATACAAAATAAAGGAGCAAAAGGCTTGAAAAAAGATGAAAGCTAAGATTGGTCGTATGAATTAATCCGGGACTTATTTTTCCTGCTATAGAATATTCGATGGCATACGACATCATGGTAAGGGGATGATAATTACTCTTTACATTTTCCGTCCAGATTTGCTGTAGATTGTCGCCTCCAAGGCCACGGACAAATTCGGTTTTCAACAGATAACTTTCATCATCCCAATTGGTAATGCCATTATTCAATGTCGGCGAAAAAGCAATAACTCCTAGAAAAAATACGACAAGCCCGGAAATCCAAAATTGCTTTGGAATAAAGGAACTCACTTTGTTTTTTTTAGTAGTCTTTGAAACTTTTGACTTGATTTTCTTCTTTGCCATGTAGTTGCCATGAATTAGTCAGTACAATAATACTAAATTTAATGTATACGTTCTTGTTTTGACAAGAGATAACCTATGAAACTTAGAGGAAGGTTTTACAAAAGCTGATTACGTTCTTCGAAATTTTGTACTCCGTAACAATAAGAAAAAGGAACACTACGTTAAGAAGTTGTTAAAACTAATAATGTATCAAAAATAACCAATTCACTATGAAAAGTATTAAGATAAGCTTGCTAATGGGGTTTATTCTCTTCTATTTTGTCGGGAATATTAAAGCGCAAACGAAAGTAGGTCTGCTGGCTGGCCCATCGATGTCCTATCAAGCAGTACTAGAAAAAAATAGTACAAGCAATAAAAATATAGAAAACGCTGCTCCAATTGTTGGGTTCCATATCGGCGGTTTTATGACAAGCAACATAAGTGAAAAAATTGAATCGGAGTTAGTCATAAAGTTTTCTCAGCAAGGAGCAGCCTTTGATAAATCATTGACGAAGAGCCAAATTTATAGATACATTTACGCACCATTATCTATCAATTACTACCCGGTAAAAAAGTGGAGTATAAATGTTGGAACTGATCTTGGCTTTCTGATTCATACGAAACGGGCTCCTAAAGATAATATCTTTGATCTTGGCTTGCATGCTGGTACTTCTTTCAATATCATTGACGATTTGTCGATTGGTGTTCGATACATGCATGGGTTTTCAAAGGTGATTGAGGGCACACTTACAGATGAAAACGGCGCACCGGATGGTGAATTTTCCTTTCGAAACCGACTGTTTGAGTTGAGTTTGAAATACACGCTTCACACCTTCCCTGATAAGAAATAGAGGGGTTTTTGTTTCGCAAAACAAGTCTTTCTACAAAAAAAGCGCAAACAGCAATGGCTGTTTACGCTTTTTCAATAAGTTATGGGTAACCTATGAGATCTCGAAAGTAAGTTTAAGATTTACTCGGTATTCAACGATTTTACCATCTTCTACTCGAACGCTTTGGTTTTGAACGTTGGCAGAACGAATGTTTTTTACAGATTTTGAAGCTTTAGTGATGGCTTTTTGTGTAGCGTCTTCCCAACTTTTATCTGAGTTGGACAGTACTTCAATAACTTTAACAACTGACATGTAATTTGTGTTTTGATTGAAAAATTAAATAATAATATTCTAAGTAAAATATAGAAATCTTCTACGGATAGAAATCATGAAATGTTTCATTTTCTAATATTAAAATCTTAGAACTGTTGAATGACATCACAATTTTTATTCCAGTTCTTCCAACAAAGTGTAGTCTGTAATTATTTACCGAAGTTGATCTCATTGAGGGCTTTAAGTGCCTCTGCATGAATAGTAGGATTGCTGGAGGCAACAAGCACCTCATCCGATTTGACAGTATTCAAATCCACCCCTTGCAAATTGGTGACCACACCACCTGACTGTCGAATCAAGAAGATGCCACCTGCCAAATCCCAAAGATTAGAAGGCTTCGCTGTGTTGCCGACGAACACGTTGTGCGCGCCAGACGAAACCTGGGCCAGAGAATAGGCAATTGAACCACCAAGGCTTAGCAGTTTAGAGAGTTTGCCGCTGTTGCGTAAATCATACAAACGATCTACATCTTGCATTTTTGTGCGGGATACAACAAAGTTGACGACTGCCCGATCTAAGGAATATTTTTCGACTAATGGCAGTTTTTTGTCGTTCATTGCAGCACCACCATTTTTATAACCTGTATACAATTGATGGGTAAATGGATTGTACACCACGGCCAACAAGGTTTCATTGTCCCGATGCAAACCTATACATATCGTGCAGGTGATTTCATGATTTAAATAACTCCAGGTACCATCTATGGGATCACACGACCAGACCAGTCCACTTGTCCCTTTCACTGGCTCCAACTCTTCCCCTACAAAACCATCAGTAGGGAAAGTGCCTAGCAATCGGGCACGAATAAGTTTTTCAGAAGCACGGTCGGCACTAGTGACTGGACTATTGTCGTCCTTAAAAAACAGCTCGATTTCCTTACGGTCTCGTAGTCCGATGATCAATTCGGCTGCTTCTTTGGCTACTTCAACTGCGAGGTGAAGTTTTGTTTCTAAATGGGAGGTTACCACCGAATTCATCAATTAGCAAATATTTGTGAAAGTTTAGCTTCTAATGCAGGGCCACGGAGATTTTTCGCAATTATTTTTCCTTCTTCATCGATTAGGAAAGTTTGTGGGATACCTGTGACTCCGTAGTCTCTTGCTGCCAAGCTGCCCCATCCTTTGAGGTCAGATACATGTGGCCAGGTAAGTCCGTCTTTTGCGATGGCAGCGACCCATTTTTCCTTGCCTTTATCAAGGCTGACGCCGAATATTTCAAATCCTTTGTTTTTAAACTTCTGGTACATTTTTACGACGTTTGGGTTCTCTCTTCTGCAGGGACCGCACCAGCTTGCCCAAAAATCGATCAACACCACTTTTCCTCTTAGGTCACTCAATTTCATCTGGCCTCCGTCTGGAGTTGCTTGAGCAATTTCGGGAGCTACTGTGCCTACCATCAGGTTTTTAGCTTTCTTGATTTTGCTGTTTAGCATTTGTTCCAGCTGTTGATTTTCTCCTGCGTATTTTCCTAGAAATAATTCGCCGTATTTCAGCAAATTTGTTTCTTCTTTTGTTTGTGAATATCCGAGTGCGATTCCAAGCAAAAAGCTTTTGTAAGCCACGGTACTCTGATCTATTTTATCCAGATAGCCATCAATATGAACGGCTTGGTCTTCAGAACTCATCCCCACCTGAGCAAGGGTTTGTGCATAGGATTGTGCAGTTTGTCTGAATTGTGGCAAGTTGTTCCAGATCGGATCTGTAACGTCTACATTTTTCATGAAGTTCTTAGCAAAGTATACGCCTTCGGTTTCGTCACCTTGCTTGTTATTCTGGTAACTGAGGTAGGTGCTTAGGCCAATTATTTTACCGAAATAAGGTTCCTCTTTTTTGGTGTCCTGATAAAATTGTTCCTTACGGGAATCGAGGTCTTTTATTTTGGCATCGAGTTCCGCTTTTAATGTGGGGTTGTTTGCTGCTCTGCGATATTGTCCGATTATCCCTTGAAACTCTCTTTGAAATTGTTGGTTTTTGTTCATGAGTTCCTCGTACTTCGTATTGGAAGGAGAATTTGGAAATCTCAAGGTTTGGATAGAGTCTAAATGTCCGTCTACCCGAAGATTGTTTTCATTGTGAATGATGAACGGACGAACTTTTTGAGGATCTGTTCCCAGGAAGTATAGGCCTTTTGGCAAATCTTCTGTACTTATTTGAAAGGACGATTTGCCACTTTTTTCAGCGGTCAGCGCACTCGCGACCATAGGCATCAACTGAATCCCGTCCCACTTCAACAACCGAATAGAATCGGTGCTGCTTCCAGCAAGTTCTCCACCAATATGAAATCCAGGTTTGCTGGAAACAACGCCATCACCTGTCTTACAAGTGGCAGACATAAACAGGATGGAAACAAGCAGGAGGTAATAAAAAAAAGATTTCATAAAACAAAAATATTTAAATAGTCAACGGAGCTTTTACTAGGAATAAAACGGAAGCTCCCTTGAATTGTTTTGTCGTTTTTAGACAACTTCATCGTTTAAAAAAGGTCGTTTTCGAACGGGAATTGCCGGAATTTCTAAAAACTTACAAGATACCCATTATTATTGTAAAATGGGGGAATGGCTAATGGAAAGTTGGAGAATGGTGGTTGGTGGGGATTTTTAGAGGAGGATTATTGATAATTATTTAAAAACCTGTTAATCCGTTTGCTTTTCCCTACGCAGATACAACCAAACCAACAACGGCAAAGAAGCATGAGAAACCCGATAAAGCATTTCCCAAAACCAATATCCAAAGGTGTGGCCCAAATCATGCCAGTAGAAATTAGCAACCACTCTTGCTAGTGCCGTCAGGCTTCCCCATAGTATAGCATACAGTAGTGCAGGACGCGCGAGCCTTGGAATGAAGAGCATTGCACTAATGACAAAGTCAAGTACACCAGCCACTTTAAGAAAAAGATGAGCAGTCGGTTCTTCAATAGGCAAAATATTGAGCGTCATATCTACAAATGGACCAGGCCGCGGATAATATCCAATGGCATACAGCCCATGACAGGTAAAAGTAAGTGCGATCGCTATTTTGACAGGCAAGATCAAACGACTCAAATCTATCTTGTTGAAGATCAATAACCACAAAAACAAGGGAGAGAGGAACTGACAGGCATATTCGAAAAACTGACCTACATGATAAAATTTTTCCTTACAATAAAGGTAGGCCAATCCCATTAAGCAAAGCATCCCGACCAAAAGAACAACACCCAATAACTTGTTGAAAATTCTTCGAGGTTTGTTTGATGCGAAATTTTCTTCTGGTTTTATTGCTAAGGAGGCAATTGCTGCCAACAAATAGAAAAAACCAGTCGCTTTTATAGAATTTTGAATGAACCGATCCATATCGGGACTTGTCACATATTCTTGCCATGACATGTCGGTAAATCGTTCAATAAAATTATGTAATAAGTCTTCATCCCAGAAAAATGCACGATAAGGCGCATCCCAGTTAATATGGAGCCAGGCACGTCCCAAAAACACACAAAAGCAGGTAATCTTTAATAAAAGGATAGCGGTGTTGCGATTCATAAAACGGAAGTGTTGTCAAATTTTATTCTGCAAAAATAATTAATTTAAATTAAAGAAATATGTCTAAATCCGGTGTCACAACTGCTGAAAAAAATGTTGCTTTTCAATGTAACAATCTTCCTTTTTATGGGTAAAAGAAGATAGATCACTACAATCGATTCTAAAAAGAAACACCCTAAGCAATGGCGCAATTCTACCTACCCTCAATTAAAGTAGTTTTTACTCAATTTTTTGCTTTGTTAAAGCCAAGTAAATCTAGGAAAATCAGTTTGAAAACACCTGTTATCCTTAAAAAATCTGGTATTGATGAAGATGTTGACGAACTTTTGTCAAGCAATTAATTTGAGGGTTTTTTAGGTGGGGCATGTTCGAATGCTCCAGAATTAAGTGTTTGTCCAAAGAAAATGGCATTTGTAAATAGTGGGTTCGTGCCATACCAAAATGCTCTGAAGTTAGGATTAAAAGCAAAAGAAATAACGCTGCCTGATCCTTGCTTATTAACCACTATTCCTGCCGAATTTTTCAATAATTTCATATTCTTCCTCGAAATATATCCACTCATCAACGGTTTTTCAGTGTATCGGACAGGAGTAGCATAAGCATTCCTAGTAAGTTTGAAGAAACCAGTTCCCCTATGAAATACAGGCAATTTTTGATCGGTATACCCATAACAAAGTGGATTTCTTAAATCAATTTTTGTTTCAAAAATAGCGCCTCCAATGTATTGGGCACCTCGTTCTCTGTTTATATTGTTGTATGGTTTTGCTGCTGGTCTGGCATCTCCCTTTTTTGTTTCTACTGGTTTGTATTCTGCGTACGATATCCCTTTGCCAGCTGCCCATTTTACTGCACCTCTCATTGCGATTAGTGTGCCTCCCTGCCTAATCCAGGCTTTAATTTTTTCTGTAGCGTTTGCTGTGATACTACCATAACTACCATCTGCCATAACTAGCGTGTTGTATTTCGATAGATTTGCAGACGACAATCGAACCGTCTCCAGTAGCGTAACAGGTATGTTAAATCGGGCATCCAACAAATGCCAAACCTCTCCAGCATCATATCCATTGACCCCTGATCCGGTTAGTAAGGCAATTTTAGGTGCCCGAAGTGCAGTAAATGAAGGACTTCCCAAATCAACTCCATTAGCTGTTAGCCCGGAGTTGACCGCGTAAATTTCGACGCCCGAGCTGTTCGCTTGGTCATTTAAAATCTGGAAGAGGTTTTCTTTGTTGGTACTTTGCCCACTGACCGGGATTAGTATAGCTCCTGGACTGAATTTCTGATTATTGTTTCCTGTTTCGATGGGTTCGTTGGATACTTTTGCAATTAGTCCTTTGGCGAGTAAATTCTCTAGTAACATTGGGCCGTTGTAGTTGTTCCATTCAAAAAGGTAGGCATAGTTGGACAGGCCACCAACTACCGACTTTGGTTTGTTAGAATTACCTATTTTATAGACTTCCCCAGTTGCTATCCGGTCAATTTTAGCAAAATCTAGGTTAAAAGCAAATGGAAGGGTCCACCCAGAAACATCGTAAAATAGACTATCTCTAAAAGTCGTAGGATTGTCAAACATCGCTCGGATCAATCTATATTGATCTTGTTCCATTGGGATAGCGTAGGATTTGTCTTTTTGGTAAAGCACTCCATTTATCACAATATCCTTCTCATTTTTGTAGGCAATGATTTGATGTAGGGAAAGCATATTCATAAACTCTAATAGTTTTACCTCGTCATTCCCTGCACCAACTAAATAACCTTTTATAGGATCTCGTCTAGCTTCTTCCCGACCTTTTTTGTAGAAGTCTCTTTGGAAGGTAAGCAGTTCTTCTTTCAGTTCCTTGGCAGCTGTCATAGTAGCAAGAGAAGCTTCCAGCTGATTTTGGATGGTAAATTGGAAACTGACCGGGCCGTTGATACTGCTTTGGAGATGGCCCCTTGAACTTGCTTGTTCAAACAAAATACCAATACAACCATTTGCGTCCGGGTAGGTAGACCCTTTTCCATAATAGAAATCGTCAAAGGATTCTTTGGAGTAATACAAAGAGCCCACTTTGTCTAGTGATTTTGCATGATAAGTCGTCACCTTTGCGGTTAGTTCCTGGTTTTTAGATGGGGTAAGCGGATTTGTTCTAGCAGGAATTCCAGGTTGAAAAAAGAAAGTAGCGTTGGTACCCATCTCATGATGATCGGTAAGAATGTTTGGTTTCCATTTGTGAAAAACTTTAATTCTACCTTGACTTTCTGGGAGTTGTACCGGTAGCCAATCCCGATTTAGATCAAACCAATAGTGGTTGGTTCGTCCGCGCGGCCAAACTTCCCGGTGTTCTCTAGAGTCTGAGTTTGGGTCTGGGGTGACGCTCTTATGGCTGTTTACCCAACTAGCAAACCGATTTATTCCATCGGGATTCATAGCAGGATCTAGTAAAATAATAGTGTTTTTAAGGAGATCATCGATTTCTGGTCCTTGAGCAGCAGCAAGATGGTACGCAATAAGCAATGCGGCATTAGCACCGCTTGATTCATTTCCGTGGACACTGTATCCCATATAAACGACAGCAGGCATCTCCTTAATTGCCAGCGTATTGGAGCTCTGCGTGTTGGATAAGGCGATGTGGTCCTTCTGAATGGCTGTAAGATTGGCCTGGTTTGCTGATGAAGTGATGGTCAGATAGACTAAAGGTCGGTCTTCAAAAGATTTGGCGTATTCCTCGATAATTATTCGGTCAGATGCTTTGGCTAATTCTTTAACATAAAAAAGCAATTTATCATGAGAAACGTGCCATTCGCCAACTTCATGCCCTAAAACACTAGCAGGTGTAGGTATACTTTTATTATAATTTGTGGAATTTGGGAAATAGTCTGACAGAGAAATCTGACCAATAGCAGATTGATTCAGGAGCATTACCAATAGAAAAAACAGCGCATTTAAGCGATTGATAATCATGGGAATAAATTTTTATTTAAAGGAAAGGGTAGGGTAGAAAAGCGTTCTTAGGAATTGGTATGAAATAAAGAAGCCACCCCAAATAAATTTGGCATGACTTCTCATCCTACCCATCTTAAATTTTTTATTATGCTGGAACGCTTAATTTCTCTTTGTAAAAACTCAATTAAATATAGCCCAATATTTTATAATTTGGTAGTATTCACACAAAAAAATAAAAAACTTAAGGAATTGAATTTGTCTGTTGCTACTGTAAGCGTTGAAAATGTTATTACATGCTAATAAATTGTAATTTTAACTTTTTCTTCTATTTGTCAACACAAAAACCCTTTGGTATAATCCGAAGCCATCTTCAAATGCAGGCTTTGCTTACATTTTTGATTCTTACGAGAGCGATATCTTTCTTTGCCAATTAATAATGAATTTTATCGGATTGTTAACTAAATCAACAATCCTTACGTATGAAATAGGTGTAAGATTCTATTCTTCAACTAATGCTTTTTATCTTTGAGCACAATTAGAAATATTTAATGAATATTAAACCGAAAGGTTATGAATAAAATATTGACACTTATTGCGACGCTATTCTTTGCAAGCGTTGTTTTTGGACAGGAGGTGGGTACTATTAAAGGTATTGTACTTGATGAAAATGAGAGCCCTCTTATTGGCTCAACCATTTTGATAGAAGGCACTACCCAAGGGACAACGGCAGACATTGATGGGAGTTATACCATTCCCAATGTAGCCCCTGGTTCTTACCAATTGGAGTTTAGTTTTATGGGATTCAGTGCAAAATTGATCCCTATAACCGTAACCGCCGGGCAAACCACCACCATCAATGCCACCTTAGGAGAAGATGCTCTGCAAATGGACGAGATCATTGTGACAGGTGCATTAGACAAACGGACTAAACTAGAGTCCAGTGTTGCAATCACCAGTATGGACGCTAAAGTTATTGAACAGCGGAGTCCTAGAGGAACCGGGGAATTGATCGCAGCGGTGCCTGGTACTTTTGTTGATAATTCGAGTGGCGAAGTAGGGGCAACAGTATATGCACGTGGTCTTGCAACAGGTATTCGCACCCAACCAGGGTTTCACTATGTTTCTTTGCAGGAAGATGGCTTGCCGGTTTTGAGTACTCAATTTCAGTTTTCTATTATGGATATGTATCACCGGCCAGATGGGACGGTCGGCAAGTTTGAAGCAATTCGTGGGGGGAGTGCCTCGACGTCTTCTGCAAATTCTCCGGGAGGTATTTTCAACTTTATCTCGAATGAAGGAAAAGACAAATTGTCTGCTAAAGCAAAATTTCAATTCGGCTTGCAAGGGAGTTTAAACTCCTTAGTGCGCACGGATGTCAATGTTGGCGGACCTATTAAGAATAACTGGTACTACAATTTAGGCGGATTTTATCGAATGGATGAGGGCGCAAGAGAGTTGCCCTACAATGCAAATGTGGGCGGCCAGTTTAAAGCAAATGTGGTTAGAAAACACGATAGGGGCAATTTCAAAATCTATGGTAAATTGCTTAATGATAAAGTGAGTCGTTATGAATATATTCCGATCAACAACCTGGTAGACATCACTCCGATTGCGGATTTTAACTTGCATACGAGTACCATTTATCCTGATGTAATCGGTGAAAATTTGCCTGATGGCGAATATTTCATGAATGATGAAACAAGAACCAGAACATTTGATCCAAGTAAAGGAATAAAAACGCAAAACTATGCGCTAGGAGCCAGTCTTTCACAGGAGGCAGGCAGAGGTTGGATCGTTCGAAACAACCTTAAATATTCCTATGCAAATCAGCAGTATTCCCAATATGCAGGGAATATTATTTTTGAACCGGAAACTGGATTGGCAGAGTTTTTCCAATTGCCTACTTTCATTTTTAATGACTTCGATTATAAAGATTTTGCTACTGGGGAAGTGCTTTACAACAAAGGTGATGGGATAGAGCAAATTGATAAAATTTGGGCAGCGGCCGGATTCACTATTGAAAATAAAATTCATGATTTTATCAATCAATTCAGTGTTTCAAAAGAGATAAAGCGGCATCAATTCAGTGTTGGTTTTTATGCATCGCATGCTGATGTCGATGTGGCCTGGACGGGTGATGCCATTGCCAGTACGCTGGAAGCAAACCCGAGACCCTTCTTGATTACACATCCCAAACCATCATTTATTCCTGGCAATTTTGATTTCAAATTTTCTGACCCTAATACTGGGTTGATCGCTTTGGGTTCTTCAGCATACAATCGCGCAGTTGGGCAGTCGTCGACCTTCTCCGTTTTCGCTACAGACTTGTACGAAATATCAGAAAAACTGAATATAGATATCGGAGTTCGGGTAGAAAACGTATTCCATAAAGGACAAAATGAACGGTTCATCCTAGCCAACCAATATTTAGGAGATACCATACCCAATCCTGATATCCCCATTGGATTTCCTGTGGGCGTAGATGGTGATTTTTCAACGTTTTACGACGCAGGCACAAGGCTGGGGACGGGGGAATTTGATGCCTATAATTTCACCTATACTTATGGATCTGGCTCCTTAGGAATTAACTATAAATTTAACGAAGGCCTGGCTGTTTATGGCCGTGGGACAATCGGGAATAAAGCACCAGAATTAGGGTATTACATAAGTAACTTCTCCAACCAAGCAATCAATCGTGGGTTTGTGGAAAAAATCTACATGGGAGAAGCAGGTGTCAAACTTAGAGGAAGAAAAGGTTCGATATTCCTTACCGGATTTTATAGTAGAATGAATGATGTTGCTTTCCAGTTATTAGTACCTGGAGAAGGAGGCATTGTTGTGTTTACACCGAGTACCTTCAATAAAATTCAAACGTTGGGTTCTGAACTTGAGGTCGTTTTGTATCCTGTAAAGGGATTGAATATTAGAATGATGGTGACGGCTCAAAATCCAAGGTTTGTAGAGTTTAATTATTATAATTTGAATGGCACTGCAAATCCGGTATTCATTGATCCCATCACTGGAGAAAAACAAGTACATCCAGAAAACCCAACAACTCCAGGCAAAAGTCCCTATTCAAATTCAAATGGAGAGTTGGAAGAGGCGGGGGCGGAAAGTGATGACTACATCGAGCAATTTAGTGGAAATTCCCTAGCGAATGTGCCCAAAATACTATCGGATATTACGGTAAGTTATAAACTGGAACGGTTTACTTTTTATGTAAATTCACGGTACACAGGCAAGCGGTCTGCAAATAGACGGAACACACTAGTACTGCCAGGGTTTGCTCAGTTTAATGGAGGAATAGACGGGAAAATCACCAAGAATATTTCTGCTTCAATTAAGGTGAATAACATCTTTAATGCTGCAGGGCTGATGGATTTTGATGGCCTTGGATTCCTAGGACAAACTAAGGAAGATTTGACGGAAGCAGTCATTCTTGAAAATCAGAATGCGGACACTCCTAATCCATATTTTATTCGGCCTGTTTTGCCTAGGATAATTACTGCTTCTTTGTCTTATGAGTTTTAAATTGGAAGAGGGTAGTTGGTAGATTCCTGAACGATCTCGCAGCGTTTTAAACGACAGTCTAAAAAGGGAAGGAACTGCGACGGCAGGTGTTTACCGCATTTTAGTATTATTGCCCGTTTGTGCTTTCTTTCAATTTTTTTAATTCCTTTTTAGCACGGGCGATCGATCTCGGTTCATCTTCTGCACCAATTTTGATTGCTTTTTCAAAATATTCGATTGCTTTTCCAGTTTCTCCTGTTTTTTTGAATAACATTCCTGCGCCAAAATAACCTCCAAAATAGTTCGGATTTGCGGATTGAGCTTTAAAGAATATAGCCTTTGCTTCCTCCAGTCTATTTATTCTTAGAAATGCAAAACCTAAATGGCTCAAAGTGGTTAATTTGGTTTCGTAGCGCGCATCATTTTTTAGCTTGTCATAGGTATAAATACCCCTTTCAATACCATTTTGTTCTATTTCTTTTCTTACGATAATTTCAATTGGCATTTGGACTTTGTAATCTGAAAAGATACTGGCTAAAGCATTCGCATTGTACCATACAAACCGTCCAGTCCAAACTCTATTTGTAAAGAGTACTACAGTAAGTTCTAGTTCGGGGATTCTTAGGACTTGATGTTCAAATCCTGCTGTTCCTCCCGAGTGATTTAATATTTTTATCCCATTTCTAAAATCAATAAACCAGCCATATCCACAACCTTCTTTGTCCGTTCTTGTATGATTATCCCAATTATAAAACGCATCTTCAAGTAATGTTTGTGGGACCAATTTGTCTGTATATAATGCTTGATCCCATTTGTAATAATCCAATGTCGAGCTATATATCCCGCCATCTCCCTGGATAGCGCTTGTAAGGCTTTGATCATTAAAAATAATACTATCTTCCTTTTCAATGTAACCAAATGCTCTATTGGCAATACTTTCATCCAATTCAAAAACAGTTGAATTTGTCATCTCCAGTTTTTGAAAAATTTCTTTATCCAAAAAATCAGCGAATGATTGATTAGAAACTTTTTCAATTATTTGGGCCAAAACTGCGTATCCTGTATTGCTGTATTGGTATTTAGAACCCGGAGTGAAATACGTAGAATCTGATGTTATTAAGCTATCTAATACTTCAGCATCCAACATTTGTTCTGTTCTGTCATCGGCAAAAAAACCGTTGTAATCAATCAACCCCGACTGATGCGTTACAATATGTCGAACCGAAATATCATCACCATAGCTTGGGAAGTCAGGAAAAATTGCTGTCAGTTTTGTTTCGTAGGATAACTTTTCTTGATGGACCAAAATCATAATTGCCATCGCAGTGAATTGTTTCGTGACAGAAGCGATTCTATAATTCGTCTCTGGTGTGGCTTTTATTTTTTCTTCTACATTGGCTAAACCATAGCTTTTTTGATGAATTATTTTTCCTTTTTTGATGACTAAAATGTTTGCTCCAGGTCGTTCCCCAACACATTCTCTAAACAAATAGTCAATCAATTCTGCATGGTCAGGTGCTAAGGATTTCTCCTTATTTACTTTACTAACTGAACAACCTGCTACGATTAAAAAAGTTACTATCCAATATATTTTTTTCATGATGCTTATTGTTGTTTCAAACTTAATAATAATGAATCTAATCTTCTGTCATTTTATAAGTTAAATTTCTTTTTTCTGGCAAATAGATATATTTCGCACCCATCTCGCAATGAAGTAGTCTCTCCGTCCCGAGACGGTCTGGCTTCAAGCAGCGAAGCGGTCTTAAAATCAACGTACAAGAGTTTCATAATATGAAATAACATCCTTAGACGGGAATATTTCTTATATTTAGCCGCTTTTTGAACCCTTGAGGTTTAGTTTTATCCCAAAATTCTGAAATGTAAGAAATGAAAACAAAAAAAGAAATTGTAGCAGATTGGTTGCCAAGATATACTGGTACAGAGTTAGAGGAGTTTAGCAAGTATGTTATTTTAGTCAATTTTAATACCTACCTGAAGATGTTTGCCAAAGAACATGGGGTAGAGATCAAAGGAGAAGGACGTGCTATGCGCAGTGTAACTGCTGACGGGATCACCCTGATCAATTTTGGAATGGGCAGCCCAAACGCAGCAACAATTATCGATTTGCTAACAGCTATCAAACCGAAAGCCGTGCTTTTTCTCGGTAAATGCGGAGGGCTGAAATCTAAAAATAAGGTGGGGGATCTGGTTTTACCAATTGCCGCCATCAGAGGGGAAGGAACCTCCAATGACTATTTTCCACCTGAAGTACCCGCTTTACCTTCCTTCGCCTTGCAAAAAGCCATCTCTACCACGATCAGAGACGCCAATCAGGATTACTGGACAGGTACAGTATATACAACAAACAGAAGGGTTTGGGAGCATGACAAAGCATTTAAAAAATACCTCCGCAAACTTAGACCACTAGGCATTGATATGGAAACGGCTACGATTTTTTCAGCCGCCTTCAAAAACTACATTCCTGCTGGTGCCCTTCTACTCATCTCCGATATGCCGATGGATCCAGAAGGAGTAAAAACGGAAAAAAGCGACCAAAAGGTGACGGAAAATTTCCTGGAAATGCATCTTCAGGTTGGCATCCAATCCCTAAAACAATTGATCAATAACGGACTAACCGTAAAACACCTTAGGTTTTAAACCATTCCTAATACAATTTTAAAGTAACTCATGAGAATTTTTAGTTTAACCCTATTTACCATTCTGGTATTAATTGGTTGTAAAACAGACGATAAAAAGAAAAATACGACCACCACAACAACCACCCGATCGGTCAAGGTAAAGGCAAAACCCTTCCAGATAAATGGGAACATTGATGGTTTAAAACAAGGATATGTCGTTTTGAAAAATAAGATTGATGGCAAACTCATCACGGTAGACTCTACGCAGCTTTCAAACGGATCTTTCACCCTAAAAGGGAAAATCAGATTGCCAGAGGTGTATGCGCTACTGGTGGCTGATGACAATAAAATGTATGGCACGAAGTCATTGTTTGTAGAGCCAGGGGAGATCATGGTGAATGCAGATGTCAATAATATTAAGAAGGCTAGAATTAGTGGCTCGGACTCGGAAGGAAAATTGCAAGCCTTTAAAAAACAACTCCAAACATGGGACGATCGGACAAATGGTCTATACAAAAAATACAAAGAGGCAGTAAAGGCTGGAAATACCAGTGAACAAGATAAAATTAATGGTCAAATTGCCACTTCTTTTCAAGAGAAGATGGGATTCATTAAAAAACATGTAATGGGCAATCTAAGCGACCCGCTTAGCCCTTATATCGCAATGACCTACTTGGTTTCTTCTGGAATCTCTGAGTCGGAACTCGAGAAAATAGCAAAGGGATTTGGACCTGAGCTGGATGCTTCAAAGTATGCTTTTGAAGTTAAATCCTATTATAATGTACTTGTAAAAACTGGTGTTGGAGAAACTGCCCCCAATTTTTCGCTGACCGATAAAGATGGGAAAACAATCTCGTTGTCAAACATGAAAGGGAAGTATGTTTTGCTAGACTTTTGGGCGAGTTGGTGTGAACCTTGCCGGGAAGAAAATCCTGATATCCTGAAAATGTACAATGAATTTAAAGGGAAGGGGTTTACGGTACTTGGGGTATCTATTGATACAGATAAGGGGGCCTGGTTGAAGGCACTCAAGGAGGATAAGCTCCCTTTTGCAAATGTGATCGATGTTGCAGGATGGGATAGCAAGGTAGGCAAACAGTATGGTGTGCGAAGTATTCCGCATTCTCTTTTGTTAGACAAACAAGGCAAAATTGTAGCTAAAAACCTGAGAGGAGCGGAGCTTAGAAAGAAGTTGGGAGAAATATTAAATTAAAGGAAACAACGCTGGTAAGGAAATTCGGAAAATTGATGGGAGTAAGCACTTGTTTCCCTCCTTTCTGAATCTTTTGTACTATTTTAAAATAAAAAAAAGATCGACCGGAGGGGGTGGTCGACCTTTCATGTTTTAGGCACCTATCCAATCCAAATGTTAAATCACCTAAACATCTTATTTATTAAAGTTTTATATTGTTCCTTGGGGGGAAACAGGGTATTTCAATTTTGATGTTTGTGCGACCTTTCGGTGCCCCTTATTTGTTAATTCAAAGATGCAGTAAAAAGGGTAAGCCCACAATTACAAAAATTCTCCATTATCCCACCAAAAAAAAAGATTATTCCAGATTGTCACCCAAAAAAACCCTTGTTTTATTAATCGAGTTTTGTCGGTAGTGAAAATTAAATCTGTAAGCATCTGTTATTCAGGGTTCATTTGTTGAAAATAAATGATTTTTATTTCTTATGGAATCTAAATTGTCCCTGAAATTGTATTACGTATTTGGCACTATGTCTCCAAAAAGGGGTAGAAAGTGCCGCTTTTATTTTCATTTTATTAACAGAAAAAATGAATTAATCGCTTGACAAGATCAATGCGAGGCAAACATCCAAACAAACGACAACCCTTCAAATAATGAGTTTCGCTTAGGAAGGTAAAATTTCGCAAGAACCAATAACAATGGGATTTATCTATTGACCATTCTTGTGCAGAAGTTGATCAAGTAATTGTGCTTGTTTACGCATTTTTTGTTCGAGTTGTTGCATTTTTTTGTCCATACTTTTTACAGTATCTCCTAACTCTTCGATCGTCTCCTGTTGATTGACGATGGTCTCTTGTTGCTCTTGGACAGCTTTCACAAGGGGAACGACAAACTCGGCGTATCGCAATCCATAATTTCCCAGTTCTCCCTTAGGCAGATCCACCCCATGAAAATCATAGCCAATAGACTTTGCCGCAGCCTCCACTTCCTGTGCAATGAATCCACTCTGAACTTCTGCGGCTTTAGCTGCTTCAGCAGCTGCAAGGCGAAGGCGGGTCGGTATTTCCTTGAACTCTGCTATTGCATCCATGTCTAGTTGATAGGTGACCGGACGCAATAAAGAAATAAACTCCAATCCTTTTACATTTTCCTGTACATTCGTTTTGAACCGACCATCAGAAACGTTGGTCCAACCAGCGAAGCCACCAATAGAAGTCACGCTATTGTTTCCAAGTCGTACAGAATTGCTCCCCCCCGAAACCGTAGAAAAACCAATGGTTGTAGAATTAGTAAATGCCGTACCTAATAAAAATGAATTACTTCCTACAGCAGTATTTAATCTACCCGTGGTGTTGCCAAGCAAGGCCTGATAGCCAATCGCAATATTCTGTTCTCCTGTAGTGTTGCTAACCATCGCATAAGTACCGAGGGCAGAATTATTAAAACCTGTAGTATTGTTATACAGGCTCTGATATCCCACAGCAGAATTAAAGTACCCGGTAGTATTGTCATATAAGGACGCTTGACCCAAGGCAGTGTTTGCTATACCTGTTGTATTTGTAAACATTGCGGTATGTCCAACTGCTGTATTGTTCATTGCGTCAGTGTTAGATTTAAGGGTTTCACGACCGATTGCCACATTGTTCCTTCCTGTTGTATTGGCGAGAAGTGAATGCATTCCAATGGCAACATTACTTGTTCCGGTGGTGGTGGAATACATAGATCGATATCCTACAGCAGTATTAAAATTCGTGGTGCTAAAAAAAAGGCTTCCCCTTCCGATTGCGACGTTTTGGATGCCAGTAAGGTTCATATTTAGGGCGTTCACACCGACTGCAACATTGTCCATTCCTGTAGTATTTGCAATCATTGAATTGACACCGACGGCCGTATTGAAGTTTCCAGAAACATTATCTCTCAACGAATTTACTCCTAACCCTGTATTCGTTGTCCCATCCTGATTCTCTTTCAATGCATTTGCTCCAAAAGCAGAATTGTTAATTCCTATCGTATTTCCTCTAAGTGAATGGTATCCGACGGCTGAATTGTCATTGCCCGTTGTATTTAAATACATGGATTGGAATCCCATTGATGCATTTCGGAGTCCAACTGTATTGAGCGAAAGCGACTGAAAACCGACAGCGGTGTTCTGAGAACCAGTGGTGTTTTCATTCATGGAAATTCCACCAATAGCCGTATTCGTTTCTCCAATTGTGTTATTTTGAAGTGTTTCGATACCAATTGCCGTATTGTATCTTCCCGTCGTATTTTCTTGTAATGAACTCGTTCCGAAGGAAGAATTATAATTTCCAGATGTATTTTTTTCCATAGCCCTGCTTCCTGCTGCAACATTGAGTGTACCGGACGTATTAAGCCGCAAAGCATGATATCCAATGGCCGTATTATCATTTGCAGTGGTTGCTTTTGTTAAGGCAAAAAGGCCAACTGCAGTATTGTGTTGCCCAGAGGTATTTTCAAACAATGCCTGATAACCAATACCAATATTTCCATCCCCATTTATATTGTTATTTAGTGCCTGAAAACCTGAAGCTACGTTGTAACTTCCTGATGTGGTGTTTGTCATTGCTTCATACCCGGTGGCTACATTTCCTATTGCTGAGGACGTTGAATTGGTTCCGGCGTCATTACCAATATAAACGCTAGCAGTATTTGCATTTAGATGAAACGTTTTACCATCCAGAACGGCTTGCTCTACTCCTGCTAAAGTAAATCGGATCACATCTTCATCAGGAGTTTGTTCTACTTCCACTTTGGTGTCATTGTCATTGTCGTTGAGTTGATTGGAAGAAGAGCTAGTGGCTGCGGTCCACGAAGTTCCATCAAAAGAATAGATGTTGCCGGTGTTGTTATCTATGTATAGATTTCCAGCACTAGCAGAGGGAGTGCCAACTATAGGAACACCTATACCATTTAGTACCTCACAATTGCATTGACTGGCTAGGTTTATAGTGGTTTGGGCAAAGCTAGTAGTAGAAAACGTAATCAGGAAAAGAACAATAAGAAGAATGGAGATAGAATGGTTCATAAGATTATGGATTGATTTTTTTCGAAAAGTACTTCTAAATATAAATATTAAAAATGCAAAAGATAAATAATGCTACTTGAGACTATGTCTATTAGCGGGGTAGGGGTTGTGCATAGACAGGAAGGGACAAAAAAAAACCTCCCACTAAAAAGTGGAAGGAATTTTTACATATTAATTATTGGGTAGATCTTATTTCATTTTAACGATTCTACTAACTGTCGCCTTACCGTTTATTTCGAGTTTATAGAAATAAACACCAGGATTCAGTTGGGAAGCTTGATATTCGTATTCGTGAATACCAGCGGCTTTTGTTTCATTGGCAATGGATTGTTCTAGTAGTTTACCAGCGACATCGTAGAGTGCCAAACTAATACTGGACTCGTTAGGTATCTGATATCGAATGGTCACTTTATCCAAGAATGGATTAGGGAAGTGGGTGATTGCCAGTTCATCTGATGCTATTAATCGGCCTCCTTTCAAACCACCTTCAATATCAGGACAATTTGGCTCATAAAATACCAAATATGGAACCACCTTTCCCGTTACAGGATGAACCACTGAAAAGTCAGTAAAACCTTGGGACAAAAGAAGGTCAATTAGCTGGCACAATCCTAAAATATCATTAATATCGCCTTGAGTAGCAATAATGCTCAGTATGATTGTTTTACCGATGCTCAACTGTCCGGTAGCACATTCTGATTGAATAGTGATAATTATTGATTTCGCGGCGGCAGGAGCTGTAATGATTTTGGAGGTATTTCCATTTACGGTGTAAAAAGCCGTGCTACCATCATCGAAGGAAGCTTTGACTCGATAGGCGACAGCTCCGGGGGAAGCTGCCCATTGGACGTAAACGTCTTTAGTAATAGAATTGAAAGACGATTTGACAAAATTTGAGGGGGCGGCGCAACCGCTATCAAATTCCGAAGATTCTGCATTTACTGAAAATGAGAGGAAAAGTGAAAATACTGAAATAAAAATCACCCTCCAATTTGTTAAAATTTTGTAACTTTCCATGTTTAGGTTTTTAACGTAATGTGAGGTCCTTATAAAAGTCATTTGGATTGACCTCGTAAATATAGTTATCTTGGGTTTCTACTAAAATTACAAATTTTAGCCAATGTCTCCCAGAAAATAATCAAAACAATTGATTTGTTGTTTATTACTTCCTGAATAACAGGGTGTTATCTGGAAAATTGCCCCTTCGAACACTACAGATTGTAATCGAAATGAACTAAATTTTTGTATGAAAGACCGTAAAGTTGTTGAACTTATCCAGCATTTTTCAAAGAAAGATTTGAAGAACCTAAAGCGGTTTCTTGAATCTCCTTATTTTAACACCAACCCTTCTATTTCAGAATTGTATGAATTTATTCATAATTATTCGCCGGGCTTTAATCACCCTGATCTATCCATCGAAAAGGCATTTGGAAAGGTATTCCCTGGTAGAAAGTTTGATGAACGGGTCATAACTCGTCTCATATCAAAGCTATATAAACTAGTTGAGCAATTTATTATCCAAACAAAATTTGAAGAAAGTGAGATCCAACAGAAGTTCTATTTATTAGATTATTTTAGTGAAAAACAACTACTTAAATTTTTTGACAGTGCGCACTCCTCCCTTAAAAAAGCACAGGAAGAATATGCGTATCGGGATGACAATTATTACTATAATCAATACATAGTTGAATATCATTCAGCAAGTCATCTTAGTAAGCTAGACGATAGGACTAGCGAGATTAATATCAAGAATACTGTTGAGGCCTTCGATACTTTTTATTGGATTCGCAAAATTATGCTCCTCTGTTTGCAGCTCAATCGCAATAATATTGTAGCAAATTCAAATTATGACTTAAGCGAAGTTAACTTTGTTATCGAAAAGCTGAACAACCATAACATTCTGAAGGTGCCAAGCCTGAACGTGTGGTATCGTGCATTGTTACTATTGAATGATCCAGGAGATATCGAACATTATCAGAACCTAAAAATGTCGCTTTCGCTTCACGATCATCTTTTTTCTTCTGAGGAGATTCAAAACCTCTATACATTCATCATAAATTCCGTCGTCATCATTTTCCCATATGGAGAAACAAGGTATCAGGAATACTTCTCACTGTTTAACGAGCAGATTGTTAAGGGACATGTGTATAGTAATGGTTATATATTCCCACAGATACTTAAAAACATAATTACTGTTGCGCTAAACCTGAAAAAATATAAATGGGCGGAGGATTTCCTTACAGAGAATAAGGACAAAATTGTACCAGAAGAGGTGTATCACTGGAATCTGGCAAAACTGTATTACGCTACGGAAGAATACGACAAAGCACTAGAGATCCTGGAAGGCAATAAATACAACGATATCTTTTATGTGCTGGGAACAAAAAGGTTGCTGTTGAAGATCTACTACCAACTAAACTACATTGATTTATTGTATTCTTATGTCAATTCCTTTAGGGTCTTTCTCTCAAGAAAAGAAATTGTTGAATCAGAGAAAAAAAGACAACAGAATTTTGTCAATTTCTTCCAGCAACTATTAAAACTAATGCCCAGAGATCAAGAACGCAAAACCTCCCTTCTAGAAAAACTAGCCAATACTAATGATGTCGCAGACAAAGAATGGCTAATAGAAAAAATTGAAGCGATCAAATAGCTAATTGAGTTCTTAGAATAAGTAAAAGGTCGAAAGTATTTGGAGTTAGGACGCATTTGCATAGCAAAATTTTGGCCTAACCTGAACTGGCCAGGCGGCGATCAGCAGGCCCACTCCTGTCGTTTTTTCAGCAAACGGACCGATGGTTATATATTAAAATCTTACCAAGAAGACATTTCACAATTAAAATATTTACGATCTTCGTAGGATAAATACTCAAATTATGAAAAACATTCTATACTGGTTTTTTCTGTTAATGCTAGTAAGTACAACTGCTACCGCTCAACAAATTACCTTTAAACCAATAAGCTCCATGCCGGAACCCGTTAGCAATAATGCGGTGACCGAGGCACTTGTAAATGGTGTTCCACACGCCTACTCGTTCTCTGGGATAGATACTACGAAAATTTGGTCGGGCATTCACCTCAACTCCTACCGATACAATACACAAACGGACACTTGGACAACACTCGATCCACTGCCAGATACCGAAGGCAAAATAGCAGCCGCAGCCAATGTTATCAAAAACAAAATTTACATCACCGGAGGCTATAACGTAACTAGCAATGGGAATGAAGTCTCTTCCGATAAAATACACATATTCGATCCAGAGACAAACACCTACCTGCCAAACGGCGCACCAATTCCTGTACCAATAGACGACCATGTGCAAGGAGTATGGCGAGACAGCCTGCTTTATTTGGTTACCGGTTGGAGCAACAATGGAAATGTGGACAATGTACAAATCTACAATCCCTCAACAAACTCCTGGTCCGTCGGTACCCCAGTACCAAGTGGCATAAAATATGAAGTATTCGGCGGATCTGGAACCATCGTTGGGGACACGATTTTCTACTCTGGAGGTGCTTGGTACGGAAGCAATTTTCCGCTAGGGGCCTACTACCGAAAAGGAGTCATCGATCCCAACGATCCAACTTCCATCACCTGGACAGAAGATAGTGGATTGACTGCCGTCGGCTACCGTCAAGGCGCTTCAAAACACAAAGGCTTCCCATTTTGGATGGGTGGGTCTGGGATCTCCTACAACTACAATGGAATTTCCTATGCCTCAGGTCTAGGAGTTCAACCAGAAGAGCGCATTATTTTTTACAACACCTCGACCGGTGAGATGGAAGAAATACCAAACGTTTTCCCTCCAATCATGGATCTTCGCGGTGTCGCAAAAATCAACCAGGATCAGTTTATCGTTGCTGGAGGAATGACGACCAACCAGCAAGTCACCGATCAAGCCTTCCTGATTACCATAGATCAAACGCTTACCAGCAATTCGACAATCAAAGGACTGGAATTTTCTGTTTTTCCGAACCCAGCTACTGAGCAACTGGTCATTCAACTGGAGGGAGAAGCAACTGCAGAACTGCTGGACGCCCAAGGCAAATCACTAAGAAGCTGGCAATTCACCAATCAAAAACAAGCCTCCATTAAAGAATTTCCAACAGGCATCTACTTTTTGAAAATACAATCTGGCAAAGAAATCGCCATCCGAAAATTGATTTTTGAATAAGTGGAAAAGTGTCAATTCGATGTTAGGGGCTTCTGCTAAGTAAGACCCTAACAATCGATCGTTGCCAGTGCCTCCACAAAGATTCCTAAACCAAAAAGGAGGAGCAAGCTCCTAACAACGGTCTCCTCCAACGATCAAAATCTAATGCAATAGTTCATAGAAATGTTTCGAGGGCGTGCTACACCTACACCAGCGGCTTCTAAGGAAGAAGCGGATAGATTTACATTTCCAACAGGACCATCATTTCTAAGAACACTGGTATAATCATTTGAATCAAAGGAATCAAAACCAAAATTTTCCAAATTGGGATTGAGTACATTTTGATAAAAAGACTGATATCGAATTATAGAGTTAAAGTTACCGGAGGAAGATAAACTTCCTTTCTGCCAAGTTCCCAAAGCTCTACCAGTATCTATTCCTCTTCCTGCGTCAAAGCCTCTAATAAACTCTCCTCGTAAATCTGGTAAATTAAATGTTGAGGTACCATTTCCCGCACCATAAGTAGTCCCTATTACAGCAAACAAATTGGCATAGGTTGTTCGATCTACTGCACTTCCATCACACATTAAAAAACCAGCTGGTGCTGTATTTCCAGCAAAGGTAATCACCTCTCCTGCTGGAGAAGGGGAGGCTATTTTCTTTACAAAGCCTGCTCCATCTACTACTAAGGTTTGTTCTGTACTCGCTCCATTAGGGATTGTTCTAATCCTCAAATCCCCGTTTATATCTAGCTTTGCAGCTGGAACCGGGATGTTAACACCAACATTACCATTAGGTAAAATGTCAAGATGCGTATTCCAAATCGCACCATCGTAATAGGCTACATGGAAATTGTCTGGATTTGCATAACCTTGAGGTCTTTTCATTATTGACCAATAATCGGATTCTCCAAGAGTAGATAACGCTAAGTTATGTCCTGTTGAAGAAGGATTATTCGCAATTTCTAATTTTTCACTAGGAGTTGTTGTCCCAATTCCTACATTGCCCTGAGTAAAAATGCTATTGTTAATGTCATCAGGCGCATTTGTTCCTCCTACCTTATACCAATCATGGTCACTATCTGTTATCCAAGAATAATTTCCTGCCCCATCGGTGGTTAAAACTTGTCCGTTGGCTCCTCCTGTAGGCAATTCTATTTCGTTTGTTGGATCGCCATCTAACTCTACAATAGCACCAGTACCTACAATGACCCATTGTGAGTTTGGCCCATCCCAATAATAAAAGACCGTCAAATCTTTATCGTAAACTAACATACCGTCTTCAGCCAACGTTAATGCAGTACCCAGTGTAGTTCGAGCTATTGTTGTCAACCTGGAAACGAGTATCCCCTTATCTTCTGATTTTATTTCTAAAACTGACTGAGAATTTGGCGTTTGTGTGCCTATTCCGACATTATTCTGAGCATAAGAAATGGAAACAAGCCCTAAAATTATTACTCCAAGCAAATATTGTTTTTTCATTTTTAATGTTTCATTAGTTAGTTAATCGCTTGCTATTCATTAGCACCCTTGTCTTAACAAAATGGACATAGAATGCTCCCTAATCTAAGGTGGAATAACAACCATGTCTGGCCAAAATAACATTGTTAAGCCAAACTTTAGGACTAACTGGTCGAAATATTTTCCAAAACATTATATATACTCACTAAATAAGATAAGCTGGGTTTTCATAGGCTCAATCACAAATTACTCCAGCAATCAACGCTATTGAAACTCAGAAAGCACTGCGTCTACCCCAATCACTCCTCAATATGCATATGATCATCATGGCGTACGGCATGGCATCCATGAAAAACAATCTTAGAGTACCCCCGCAATTGCCACCGATCCACGAGATGCGGCTCCAGAAAAAGCCTTCTGAACCCAGGATCTTTAGCGATATAGCCAATGAGTCTCCCTGTACGCCAAGCATCAGCTTCTACCGACGTAGGATGGCCACGAAGGGCTAATTTTCTTGTAAAATTGTACATCCAGCGGCCTTGTTTTTTGCAGATGGCAGGTTGATTTTTTTCTCCCTTTCGGGGAATCTCGCAAACTCCGTATCCTAGCAGCGATCGAGCGCCACCTTTCAATACTGACTTCGTCTTTTTATTCTTATAGATGAAGGCTAGATCTAACTTTTTGCCATCATCATGACTGAGGTGGGGGAGTAGTGGAAAGCCATTCCAAAAAGGAAAATTAGCATCTAAATAGGTGACCTGTTGGTCAGGGAATTCTGCTTGGAATTTTTTTATGACTCGAGCCATGGAAGTCTTCACTTTTGGGGTCACATAGTGTCGGTTAAGCCAACAGGTCCACCAGGTGTGCGGTCGCAGGTCCCCTGTTTTACTGAGCGGTAGTGCCACTCTACCAAAATTCGGAGCCAAAGCTGGCACCACCAACAACGAACAAATAGAATAGACCACCACGAATAGAGCAATTCGGTGCGAACTGGCCTTAAGTTTCTTAAAAAATGGCAAACATAGCAAGTAAATCACCCCGCCAACCTGACTTATAACAGTGAGCAAAATGAAAACCACCATCCGCCCTATCCATTTTAACAATTGTTTACCCATCGTTTTTTTTATTTGATCCAAGTAGCGTTTGAAGGGCCGTAAATTCAGAAACAGGATCGGAAGACTGCCAAATAGATCCTAGGACTGCCGCACCAATAAATCCCATTTTTTGGACTTGTTGAATATTTTCTCTGGAAATCCCGCCTAATGCTACAACGGGCAGCTGGTTGGCGGTTAGAAATTCGGTCAACTCCTTTTCCTGGAATGGGGACTTATAATTTTGCTTGGAGATACTGTCGAATATTGGACTTAAAAAAACATACTCATAGGAAGCGGGAGCATCGATTAATTCTTGAAGGTGGTGAAAGGAAGTTGAAACACTAACAGTCGTTTGATCACGCTTATTGTCCCTTCTCTTTTTTTCTGTAAAATGAATCCCTTTTAATGAATACACTGATAGAAGCGAGTGATGGTGATGGAGGACAATTTTTGAATGGTGAACGGTTGGTAGTTGATTTAGCAAATCCTGGTGTTCTTGGATAGACCATCCAGGTTTTCTCAAATGAAAATAGGCAAGCCCCAGCTCAAACATCTGAAGGAGCGTTGCTGCTTCATCAGCGATTTTACCAGGAGCAGAAAACACGATTAGCTTCATTGAATAAATATACGACATTAACGTCAAAAGACCGCCTGCTGCCTTGAGATCACTGCATGGTGAGATTCACGCTCTCTTCTTTTAGTAATCAAACAACATCATACGTCAAGTCCCAGTCCTTCCAAACGACTTCATAGCCCTCCGATTTTATCATTGCAGCGATAGCAGCGGGCGACCGTTCGTCACTAGTAGCAAACTGTTCTAAAGATTCCTGTTCTACAGCATACCCCCCGGGATTGGTCTTCGAGCCAGCACTCATCGATGTAATCCCTAACTTAAACGCATGGTTGCGAAAAATTGGACGTTCCCTAGTCGATAAAGAAAGCTCCACCTCTTCATTATAAATCCGATAAGCACAAATCAGTTGAGTAAGTTCCCGGTCGTTCATTTCCACCTTCGGCTCCAGATAGCCCTCCGCAGGCCGCAGTCTGGGAAACGAAATCGAGTACTTCGTCTGCCAGTAGTTCCGCTCCAGGTACGCAAGATGTAACGCCGTAAAAAAACTATCAGTCCGCCAATCCTCCAATCCAATTAGAACACCAAGCCCTATCTTTTTGACTCCAGCACGACCAAGTCGATCGGGCGTCTCCAACCGATAGTTGAAATTTGATTTTTTTCCTTTCGGATGATGTTTTTTATAATCTTCCCGATGGTACGTTTCCTGATAGACTAAAACGGTGTTTAGCCCTTCCGAAATTAACTCCGTATAATCTGTTTGATCTAAAGGCTGAACCTCTATTGAAATGTGAGAAAAATGAGGTCGAATAATTTGCAATGCCCGCTTAAAATAATCTACACCAACCGTTTTGTTTGCTTCTCCGGTGACTAGCAAAATGTGGTCATATCCCATTGATTTTATGGCCTGCGTTTCTGCAAGAATCTGCGTAGCAGATAGGGTAGTCCTGGGTATTTTATTGTCCAAACTAAATCCACAATAGGTACAGATGTTCTGGCATTCATTCGATAGATACATGGGAGCAAACATCTGAATGGTTTTGCCAAACCGTTTTTGTGTGATTGCATGACTCATATTGGCCATTTGTTCGAGGAAAGGCGCAGCAGCGGGAGAGATCAGTGCCTTGAAATCTTCCAGAGTTCTTCGTTCCTTGGTATGCAGAGCTGCTAGCACATCCTGTGCTGTTTTAGCATAGATACTTTGCTTAGTAGATTCCCAGTCATATTGATCAAAAAACGAAGTAAACATAAGGTGTATTTTCTAATCCAAAAAAGAAGTTAGCGGGCTGCTGGCAACTGCGGTTGAAGACACTTGCCCAAGCTTTGCCTCATAAGCCATTCTGCCTGCCTCTACTGCGAGTTTGAATGCGCGTCCCATCTGGACAGGATTGGGAGAAACGGCTATTGCCGTATTAACAAGTACAGCGTCAGCACCCATTTCCATTGCTTCTGCGGCATGTGAAGGCGCCCCAATACCTGCATCAACGACTACGGGGACATTACTTTGTTCGATAATTATTTTTAAAAAATCACGAGACACCAGCCCTTTGTTGCTTCCAATCGGAGAACCCAGTGGCATTACGGCGGCAGTGCCTACTTCTTCCAACATTTTGCAAACGACAGGATCTGCATGGATATAAGGCAGTACAATAAAACCCAACTTCACCAATTCTTCTGCCGCTTTTAGGGTTTCTATGGGGTCTGGCATGAGGTATTTTGGGTCGGGGTGGATTTCGAGTTTTAGCCAATTTGTTTCGAGGGCCTCTCTAGCTAATTGAGCGGCAAAAACGGCCTCTTTGGCATTCTTGACGCCAGAGGTGTTGGGCAATAAATTAAACTGTGGATGATCCAGGTGTTTTAGAATGTCGTCTTGCTTATCGCGAACATCCACGCGTCTCATTGCCATAGTGACCAACTCGGAGCCGGATGCTAGCAGCGCTTCTTCCATTTTCTGGTTAGAGCCAAACTTCCCTGTTCCAGTAAAAAGTCTTGAAGAAAACGTCTTATTTGCAATTTGTAGTTTCATATTAAAAACGTTCTTGTATTGCAGTTAAAAATTGTTTGCAGGAATTACCACGATCTGCAGCAAGGTTGATGGCAGACGCGACCGCCATTCCATAGATGCCCGTACCTTTGAGAAACGGAACGTCTTCAATCCTGATTCCGCCAATGGCGATTATTGGAATATAGATATCCTCTTTTTTGCATCTGTTTATGAGGTTTCTGTAGCCTTCAAATCCCAGAGTAGGACTAAGTCCCTTTTTAGTGTTTGTAAATCGAAAAGGTCCTAGTCCGATATAGTCTACCTTTGCACTAGCTAGGTAGATAATATCCTTAAAGTTATTTGCTGTGCCCCCTATTAGGAAGTTTTGACCAAGAATTGCTCTTGCCTCCTGCGGCATCATATCCTTTTTCCCTAGGTGCACTCCGTCAGCCTCAATTTGCCTAGCAAGTTCTACATTATCATTGACGATAAGTTTTGCGCCGTATTTTCTGCAGGCTTTTTTTACGGAAAGGGCAATTTCTTTCCATTCGTCAAATGATTTGTCCTTTACTCTTACCTGAATCCATTTTGCGCCGGATTTACATGCTTCTACTGCCAACTCCGCATGGGTGGCTCCTGTTACTTCCTGCGTTATCACATGCAATCGTTCAATTTGTTCCATAATGGTGGTCTCCTAACATTGTGTTATTACTATCAATAAATTTGGTTACATACTGTTTGGCTAAATCACACGATTCTTTCAGCGATTTGCCATTTTCCAGATTGGCTGTTATCGCAGCAGAAAGAACACAGCCTGTACCATGTTTTGTGTAGGGTAATCTAATTGCTTTATATTGAGTTTCTACTCCTTGTTCCAATAAGGTGTCAATAGAATATTCACCATCTGAATGACCGCCTTTTAGGAAAATATTACACATCTCCTCCAGAGGAATTTTTTTTTGTAGAGGAGCAAAAAGTTGATCCCATTCTATTTGATTGGGCGTTATCAAGTAACAACTTTTTATTACCTCGATTAGCGATTCCTCCTTCAAGTTGGAATGAAACGAAAACCCGGAACTAGCTTTTAGAATTGGATCCCAAATGATTTTAATGGTAGGATTTTTTTCATGTAAATGATTAATAATTCTTACCAGAACCTTCAAATTTTCAACAATTCCAATTTTAACAAAGCGCACGGAGTAATTGGAAACCAAAATATCAATTTGCTGTAAGATCAGGTTACATTTCACCCATTCTAACCCAACAAATTCATGCTCATTTTGAACAGTTATCGCCGTACAAACACTCAGTCCATATACCCCATTTGCTTCAAACGTCTTCAAGTCAGCAGTCAATCCTGCTCCATTACTGGGGTCTAAACCTGCTATAGAAAGCACCATGGTGTTCAATTCAAAAACTTATAAAGGAATTTAATTTTTAATGATAAATATTAGCGCCTCCTTCAATAAATTCTTTTGATTTTTCCTCCATTCCACGTTCTTTTTCTTCTTTTTCCTGTGCATATTCTCTTACATCCTGGGAGATTTTCATCGAACAGAATTTTGGCCCGCACATTGAACAGAAATGGGCAATCTTCGAACTGTCCTTGGGCAAGGTTTCATCATGATATTCTCTAGCCGTGTCAGGATCCAATGACAAATTAAATTGATCATTCCATCGAAATTCGAAACGTGCTTTACTTAGTGCGTTGTCTCGGATTTGTGCTCCTGGATGTCCCTTGGCAAGGTCGGCAGCATGAGCAGCGATCTTGTAGGTAATAACTCCGACTTTTACATCTTGTTTGTTTGGAAGGCCAAGGTGTTCTTTTGGAGTAACATAACATAGCATGGCTGTTCCAAACCAGCCAATCATTGCTGCTCCAATTCCTGAAGTAATGTGGTCATACCCAGGTGCGATATCTGTTGTCAATGGTCCCAGTGTGTAGAAAGGTGCTTCGTGACACTCCTTCAACTGCTTGTCCATATTTTCCTTGATCATATGCATTGGCACGTGTCCCGGGCCCTCGATCATCACTTGTATGTCATGTTTCCAGGCTATTTTGGTAAGCTCTCCTAGCGTTTCCAGCTCTGCAAACTGTGCCTCATCATTTGCATCCGCAATTGATCCTGGCCGCAATCCATCGCCAAGACTAAATGCGACATCATAGGCCTTCATAATCTCACAGATTTCCTCAAAATGAGTATACAAGAAACTTTCTTTATGATGTGCAAGACACCACTTTGCCATAATCGATCCACCTCTTGATACAATACCAGTCACCCGCTTCGCAGTAAGATGAATATAAGCTAACCTTACACCTGCATGAATGGTAAAGTAGTCGACGCCTTGTTCCGCTTGCTCGATCAGGGTATCTCTAAATACCTCCCAAGTTAGTTTGGTAGGATCTCCCTTTACTTTTTCTAATGCTTGATAGATCGGAACAGTTCCTACAGGTACAGGTGTGTTTCGGATGATCCATTCTCTGGTTTCATGTATGTTTTGTCCGGTGGACAAATCCATAATAGTATCTGCTCCCCAGTGGCATGCCCAAACTGCTTTTTCTACTTCCTCTTCGATGGTGGAAGAAACGGCAGAATTTCCAATATTGGCGTTGATTTTTACCAGGAAGTTTCGGCCGATGATCATCGGTTCTGTTTCTGGATGATTGATATTATTTGGAATGATGGCTCTGCCTTCTGCGATCTCTTTTCTAACAAATTCGGGAGTGATGTGACTTTTCGGAGTATTCGCGCCGAAACTATTTCCAGGGTGTTGATGTCCAATGTCATTTAGTTCATCAATACGTTGGTTTTCTCTAATGGCGATGTACTCCATTTCTGCAGTGATAATGCCTTTTTTAGCGTAATGCATTTGACTAACGTTAGCGCCCTTTTTGGCACGAAGTGGCTGTCTAGCAAGCTGAAATCTAAGCGCATTTAATTCTTCATTATTTAATCGTTCTTTGCCATATTCTGAGGAGATACCATCTAGTTGTTCCACATCATTTCTGTCAAGAATCCATTGCGCTCTTAGTGGAGCTAGTCCTTTTTTGACATCAATTTCTATAGTAGGATCGGTGTATGGGCCACTAGTATCATATACAGTTACCTGAGGGTTTGGGATACCTTCCTCCCCGAAAGCAAATTTAGTAGTAGTAGGATCTAGGCTAATTGCTCTCATACCTACTTTTATGTCATGGAGTTTTCCCGCAACATAAATTTTCTTTGAGCCCGGGTAAGGAGCTCTTGTTAATGCTGATGCTGTAGGTATTGCTTCTTTTTTTCTTTTCATAATGAATTTGTATTTAGCACAATTTTTTCGTAGTCAATAAATTAATTATCCACCAGCTGTAGCGGTAATAATGGTAACAAGGTCTCCCTCCATCAATTGTTCGGTTTCCCATTTTGATTTTAAGAGCACATTATTATTAATAGCGACCGCAACTCCTTTGGTTTGGGAGATGCCATTGTTTTTCAATAATTGAAGAACAGTGGTCTCTTTTTCAGTTTTCTGTGGGCTATTATTAACGGATACCGTTATCATAATTGTTTTTTCTGGTGAGGGGAGATTACAACAGAATGGATCATACCAAAAGACGAAGGAATAGGGTATTCCAAAGCTTTTCCCTACGGCAGCATGATCTGCATCAGGTAAAAGGGTATGATCTCAGTCCTGAAATGGACACCCCTAAAGCGAAAGCAAGTTACGGGTTTCTATTGGTTTTTCAATGCAGGAACATCATTTCTTAAACTTGGATCCTGCATTAGAGGTTTGAATAGACATAATGCTATTGTAATAAATACCTAAAAATTAGGAATAAGTGTACCTTGTGGCCTTCAAAAAGGGATTGTTTACATGCTTGAAATTTTATATCAAGACGAATTTTTTATTGCTATAAATAAGCCGGGAGGTTTATTGGTTCACCGCACGAGAATTGCGGAGGAACGAAATGAATTTGCCGTACAGAAATTACGAGACCAAATCAAACAGCGCGTTTACCCAGTACATCGACTAGATCGACCTACTTCAGGTGTGTTGTTGTTTGCGAAAAACAAGGAGTCGCTCAAAGCCGTATCGAAGCTATTTTACAATAAGGAGGTAAAAAAAGAATACCTCGCAATTGTGAGAGGATATACAGATGAATCAGGAGTTATTGACCATCCAATAAAAAAAGACAATGCTATAGTTTTGTCCGAGCCCATCCCCGCCATTACAAACTACAAACGGCTGAATACTATAGAACTGCCTATACCTGTCGGTCGGTATCAAACGGCCAGGTATTCATTGGTTTCTGTCGAACCAGTCACTGGCAGAATGCATCAAATTAGAAGACACTTCAAGCATATTAATCATCACATTCTTGGCGACAAACGATATGGGGATTGGCGGCACAATAAAATGATCTTAGAAAGGTACGAGACAATTGGTATGTTTCTGGTCGCCAAAAAACTGAAGTTTGTTCATCCGCATACCTGTGATGAAGTAACTGTCGAAGCTCCTATAACGTCTGCCATGGCTAAATTGTTTGACAAATTCGAATGGGAATAATCATGAAATTGTCATATTGTTAACGAACAATATGCAGGAGCTAAGAATTCTGCCATTTTATTGTATATTAATGTCGGATTTATTGCAATGATAGATTACAAAATACTAATATTTATTTTTTAAATGAAATTTATAATTATGTTAAACAACCTTTTACAATTAATTTCTACCTTCTTCCTACTTACCGTATTTAGTGTAAGTATGAGTAATGCCCAGATTCCATTTCTTGAAGATTTTGAATCATCCACTGAACCTGGTGTTCCTACGAACTGGACTACAGCAGATGGGGACGGATTGACGCACTCTACTCAAGTTACTGCTGCCGTACCAGGGTTTACGACTCCTGGTTCTTGGGGAACAAGTAGTGGTTTGAATAGTGCTGGTAACGGTATTTCTGCTTTCAGTTCTTCCTTTTACATTGATGGTGATTTTACCGCCGATGACTGGTTGATCTCTCCAGCGATTACCCTAACCAACAACAACGTACTCTCCTGGGATGCGATTGCTACAGAAGCAACTCCAGCATTCCAAGATGGATATGAAGTGTTAATCTCTACTACAGGCAATCAGCCTGCAGATTTTGGAACTGTTTTGTTCTCTGTTGCTTCAGAGAATGGCAATATGACATGGACAAACAGACAGGTTTCTTTATCAGCATATAGTGGCCAAACTATTCATTTAGCTTGGAGAAACAACTTCACAGATGGTTGGTTCTTATTATTAGATAATATTAAAATTGACGAACCTACTGGAGAAGACATTGGAATAGTTTCCCTTGAACTTCCTGAAAGTGGATGTGAATTTACCACCGCTCCTGTCTCATTTACAGTTAAGAATAATGGAGCAAATCCTATCACTGAGTTTGATGCAGAATTGACGACGGATGGTGGATTTTCTACTATTATGGAAACATTTACAACAAACATCCCTGTAGCAGGCGAAATGATGTTCACTTTTGCGCAGCCAGCTGATTTTTCATTGGCGAATGCTGATGGAGCAGTTGTCGCTCTTCTTAATCTTACTTTCACAGGAGATATTGACGCCACTAACAATCTTGGACAAGGCGTTGTTTTTAATGTTGGGCCAGTACAATTATACCTAGAAGATCATACCACAAGTTTTGAAGGAACCTGGGATGAAAACGGTGTTGTAACAGATGCAGATGTTAAAAACTGGGGAACCTACAATACCTTAGACGCGAATGGCGATGAAAAAATATGGTTGGTTAGCGGACCTGCACGTACAGGAGACCAAGCCTACACCTACAGCAGAAGTATCATCAACGGAGCAGATGACTACCTAGTTTCTGCTTGTATGGATATGTTTGCTGGACATGATTATCAACTTACTTTCTGGAGTGATGCTGCTATTGATGCTAACGGTGCGGATACGGTTATCAATAAACTTAGTGCTATGTTTACTGACGATCCAACACTTGCAGGATTTCAGGCTGCTACTCCGATTATTGAAATTGATAGTATGATAAGCGATGCCGCTTCGGATTACGTTATGTATACTGCCAATTTTATCGCTCCAACTGCAGGAACTTACTATTTAGGTTTCCGCGCTTACAGTGATGTAAACCAAGGAACGTTGTTATTGGATGATGTTAATGTAACTGACTTAGGTGGACCATCTTCAAATGTAGAAGCTGCTTCTAATACGGATCTTGTTGATATCTTTCCAAATCCTTCCCATGGAAAGATTTCTATTGACTTAAACTTTGAGAACGCTCAGAACTTCAATGTTGATGTTCTTGACGTTAGTGGGCGATCAGTATATTCAAATCAGTTTAATCAAAAATCGAATGAAATTTTAAATGTTGATCTTTCAGGCTTGGCCGCAGGTGCTTACATCGTAAGCTTACGCACAGAAGATGGAGATCTTTACACAGACAGAATTTTCATTACAAAGTAATAATTTCGTAGTATACGAAAGTTTAATTTATTGTTAAAGGGTGGAGTTCTCTCCACCCTTTTTTATTTGTTTTATGTATCTTTACTTAATACCCTATGAGGTATTTCACCTCTTTTCTTAAAGATCGTAATTCCATTTTATGATAAATGATTTTGAAATCTATGATGGTATTGAGTCACGGAATATGCCGGATTTTGTACCAGATGCTAAATTCTCAAAGTACTCCGACTATGTTGTCGCACCTGCATTAAAGCAAGCGGTCAATGTGTCTTTGGCACTTGGCCAACCATTGCTATTGACGGGAGAACCAGGCACTGGAAAAACACAGTTGGCTTACCATCTATCAAATTATTTTCATAAAGGTATTGGCGAACCAGAGAACCTGTTTGTCTTTAACACCAAGACCACCTCTTCCGCTAAGGATTTGTTTTATCAATATGATTCTTTAAAGCACTTTCAGTACATACAAACAAGCGGCAACAAACAACTGTCTATCCCCGAAATTGAAGATCGGTTTATAAACTACCAGGCTTTAGGCGCAGCAATAAAATCAGGTATACGTGGTATCGTGCTAATCGACGAAATAGACAAAGCGCCCAGAGATTTTCCAAACGATATCCTTGATGTGATGGAAAGTCTGGAGTTTGAAGTACCTGAATTAAATAAAGTGGGAACAAACAAAATCACAGCGTTGCCAGAGCACCGTCCTATTATAATAATGACCAGCAATTCAGAAAAAAGTTTGCCTGATGCCTTTCTAAGGCGTTGTGTGTTTTATCATATTCCCTTTCCCGATGCTGCTATGCTACTACAGATTCTAAAGGCTAAAGCCGGAAAATATAACGAGAAGGAACTCTCAATAATTATTGAACACTTCGAAAAAATAAGAGCGGTTTCCAGAAGGAAAAAACCCTCCACCGCAGAATTATTATACTGGGTAGCGATTCTTGAAAAATTGGATTTTAATGTTTCCTGGTTAGAACATCCAGAATCCATGGGTGCTGCAAACAGGAATAAACTCGTCGGAACCTACACCACCTTAGCTAAAAATGAAGAAGATGCAAAGTTAATCCTGGACCTTTTACTTTAATCGCTTGATTATGAATGAAAGTATAAAAAATCTACAATTTGTTCCGATTATCAAATTTTTAGATATTCTTTCTAAAGAAGGATTCAATATTGGGGTGGATACTCATCTAAGAATGGCCCGATTACTAAGCTTTGTAAAACCGGATACCACTCATGAGGAAATTTGTACCATGATTTGTCCGCTTATCGCGAATAATCCGCTGGAACAAACTCAATTTTATGAATTGTATGAACAACATGGCCACATAATATCCGAATACCTAATAGAAACCCCAGTTCGTCAGGAAAAAATTGAAGAAAAACAAACGAAAGCAACTCCAGCAACCCAACCTCCCAATATTGACAAATACATGAAGTCTCCCAAAAAAGACTTTCGTTGGATTCTGGGACCAATTGCCGCCTTTCTTTTTCTTGGATTAGCCGTTGTTAGTTATCAATTTTTGTTTCCCCCCGCAGAGGAAGAGTTGAAAGTTGTTTTCAATCAAAAAATGCTGGAAACTAATCCGCACTACCAGGAGTACAGTCAATCAAAAAAAGACTTCCTGAATGTTGATGATTTAACAAACAGTACTCAGGAAGGAGCGGTTGCTGAAACTGCCAAAAACTATGCAGTCGATACTATAAACAAACTGAAATTACCTCTCCTGGCAAACAGTTCGACATTAACCCCAAACTTGCTCAGCAATAAAGTTTCATTCAACATCTACCAGCAAAAAGAGCGTATTCGATTTGGACTGCTTGTTTTACTATTTGGATTGTTTTTGGGAGCGCAGTTGCTCCAATTACTCAGAAAATTAAGGCTTAAAAGTCTACAGGAAAAACAGGAAACAGATCTTGTTGAAGTTGGATATACTCTGCCGATAGAACTCAGTAAAACGCAGTTCCTTAGTTTCGAAAAAGAGTTTTATTCGGTGATGAACCAATTTCGAAGAGCAGAAACAAAAGTTGCCCCGAAGCTAAATATCCGTAAGACGGTAGAGGCGACGATTCAAAATGCTGGGGTGATTGATTTTCAATACAGCTACGCCTCAAAACCACAAGAATATTTGCTGCTGATTGAAAATTCAAAAATGAATAATCATCTGGTACGCCTTTTTGATTATATCTACAAGACCTTTGTAAATAATGACATCCACGCCGATCGATATTACTTCGAATCACTCCCCAATCAATGCAACAATGAACAATTCCCGGAAGGGATAGATCTTTATCAGATCTTCCAAGAACACCCAAAGGCAAAACTTTTGATTTTTTCAGAGGCCAATAATTTTATTAATGAACATTCGGGTAGTTTTTATAAAGAAATCAGCGATCTCGAACTATGGGAAGATCGGGTATTACTGACGGCAAAAGACAAGGCACTTTGGGCATCTAACGAAAAGGTTTTAATAGATAAATTTCTTGTGGTGAATGCGGATATCGAAGGATTTACCAGTATTGCGCGCAAAGACGCCACAGAGACTTCTGAGAATTTGTTGGCCAAAACACAGGCCGCAGCAGAATCGACACCAGAGATCAAAATTCAAGATAGTCGGGTGTTGTTGAGTCTGGATCATCATTATTCAAGGCCAATGAGAAGATGGATTTCTGCTTGTGCGGTTTATCCTCAACTGCACTGGGATTTGACGTTGCGCCTTGGGCATTTGTTATCTCAAGGGGAGGATCGTTCATTGGTTACTTATGAAAATGTGTTGCAGCTTTCCAAATTAGAGTGGTTTCAAACTGGAGAAATTCCGGAGGATGCCAGAAAGGTTTTGTTATCCAATAACCTGGATTTTACGATAGAAGATGAAAGGTTAGTTCGGGAGGAATTAGATAAAATACTGAAAGAAAATGCACCTGTTTCTACAGAAGATCCAGCATTCCATTCTTACGAAATGCAGTTGGCACTAAATCAATTGCTGCTTGAAAGGGATAATGACATAAGGAAAAAAGGCTTAAAAGGATATCATAAGCAACTGAAAAACCAAAAGACGGTAGATGTGGTTGGTGCAGAATTGTTGGATGTCAGAACGGCTTCCATGGAAGTTTATGTGCCTCCCAAATTGCGCAATATACTTTTTAAAGAAGGCAAGGCCTTGATGGGACTGAAAAATTGGGCAGCGGCAAGTTTGGTGGCGTTTACAGGATTCTGTTTCTATATCCCTTCCTTTTATCATTTGCCCTATGAAAACGCGCAGAGTATAGGAGAACAAACTTATTCTATTCAAAAATGGGAAGATCGGATGGCATTTTATGATTTCGCAAAAACAGCCTATTACAACCAGGGAGTAGCGGCCTACCAACAAAATGATTTGGAAAAAGCGGAGTTATTTTTCAATCATGCCCTGAGCTTTGATCATTTTGTCAATACTTATCGAGAGTCGGTATTTGACTTTTCAACAACTTGCTACAACGCCTTGGGAATTACCAGCTATTATCTAAAGAAGTTTGCAAATGCAGCAAACATCGACAAGTTCATATATCGATCAGATCAAAAAAGTACCTTAAAAACACTATTGAAGTATGAAAGGGTAGTACCACAGGGAGAAAATATCGCACTAGTAGTGAAAAATGGAAGATACCTTTATCTGGATACCAAAAGTGGGAAGTACCTGCATGGCAGCTTTGATCTTGCAGGAAATTTTGAGGAGAATGGATATGCACTTGCCCTAGATAACAATCAATACTATCAAGTACATAAAAATGGATTGATTAGACCTTACCCTATAGAACCAAATTTGTACGAAGGAAAAGATTTTTCTCCTTACGGAGAATTTTATGAAGGTTTCGCAGCAGTAAAATCAAAAAATGGAAAGTTCGGGTACATAAATAAAGTAGGAGAATTAGTAGTGCAACCAATCTATGATAAAGCCCTTGAGTTTAAGAATGGGGAAGGGACAGTTCTGCTAGGCGATCATAATAAATGGCAGAACATCGATCAATGGGGAAACTGCTTGTCTAATTGCTTGGAAAAAGCAGACTTAAACGAAACTGTTTGGGTAGATACTATTATAACATTTGACCCAGAAACGCTGGAAGAAAAAATGAAAGTAACAACCTTCCGATTCGGTCCTCAGACCTTAAAAGATGATGCATTTATCCCTGCTTGGTATGATCACGCAGAAGATTTTCACAATGATCCACTAGCAAGAGTGCAGAAAAACAGTAAATGGGGCTACATTGGACTAGATGCCAAAATGAAGACGGCCTTCAAATACACTAGCACCTTCCCGTTTCAAGAGGGAAACGCGAAAGTCCGCATCAAAAATAAATACGGCTTTATCAATTGCCTAGGAATGGAAATCACTCCTATCATATACGACTACGCCTCCGACTTCAGAAATGAAAGGGCAGTAGTGAAAATTGGAATGAAATACGGATACATCAATCAACAGGGTGTTCCTGTTACAAACTTTATCTATGATAATGCTTCCGTCTTCGAAGAAAAGAAGGCCAAAGTACAGCAAAGTGGAAAGACCTTCTATATTGATAAAACTGGAGCTATCCTAGAGGAATAAATCATGCGAAAAAATAATAGTCCTTCCCTCCAATCTTATTCTGATGAAGTAGTAGCCTTTCTATTTCCTGCTTGTCTGTGGGATTGGCCACGGCAATAATAATAATGGGATTTTTAAACTGATATAAATGGCTCGTATCCATTAACGTAACACCGGATATCTGGTGTCCAATTTTGCGATCATTGTTGCAGAGCCAACTGAATTGGAGTCCTTTGTCAACAAGATACCGGGCGATTGTTTTACCCTTTTTTCCTGCACCCCATAACACTATCGGTCGACCCGTTTGGATTTCCAACTTACAGAAATAGTCAAGTTTTAATTCCAGAAATCGGTTGTCGGCATAATTGTCATCAGTGCGCGAAGTACGGGTAGGGTAGTCTCTCCATTCATGCAAGATTGCGGAGGTGCCAATTACTTCCAATCCAAATTCGTAAAATCGAAAGCAAAGATCATAGTCCTCTGGATAACGATTAGATTCGAAACTCCCACAACGGAGGAGGTCTTCCCGGTAGACCATCCAACAAGGAGAAGGAACTACACATTCCTGATAGATTTCTGTAAAATTGGTGCTAGAGCTGGTTAGCCGGTTCAACCATTGGGCATAACGACGATAGCCATCTCCAAGGCCGGCTTCCGAAAAATAGCGGACTCCACCGATAGCAAGATGTCCCTCGCCTTGTTTTTGGAGTAATTGAGTCATTGTTTCCAGCTTTTGACTGGGCATTCGGTCATCAGCATCCATTCTTGTGATCAAGTGCCCCTTAGACAAGGAGAATGCAAGTCTCAACGCATCAATTATCCCATTGCCAGTATTCGTATGGACAGCTATTCGAGGGTCTTTCTTCGCATAGTCGGTCAGTAGGGCGAGACTGCCATCTGAAGAATGGTCATTGATTGCTATTAGTTCCCAATCTAGATAGGTTTGTTCTATTATCGAGTCCAAACATTCCTTCAGAAAACGCGCAGCATTTTTGACCGGCATTAATATACTTACCAATTTTTTCACAAGTTCGAAGATAAAAAAAGCCGGTGAAGAATTGCTTCACCGGCTTATATTTCAATATTTCTGTATTATTATTGTTTGACTACTCTTTTCTGTAGTATACCTTTCTCGTTACTTAACTTAACGATATACATACCAGCTGGAAGTTGATCCACATCAAGCGTTGTAGTAAACAAACCATTTACCTGGATATTTTCCATATGGATAACTTGCCCGACAACACTCATCAATTCTAATGACAATTCTTCAATAGAAGTACTTTCCAGTTCAATAATCAATTGATTATCCATTGGATTAGGATATGCTTTGAAGGAATTGATTGATGCAAAATCATCCAAAGAAGTTGGTACGTTGGTAAGGAACTCAGAGTTTGACATAGACATACAGCCATTGGTGTCAATGGTTTCTACCCAGTAAACACCATCTTGATTTGCTGTATAGGTTTGCATCGTTGCTCCTGGTATTGGCATCGCATCAAAATACCATTGATAACTCACTGCCGCTGTACTTGTAAGTACGGCACCTGAAACAGTCATAACTGGAACTGCAGTGACCACTGGCGTAACCAAAACGCTATCAAACGCGGTACAAACGGCATCCGTTACAGTTACATAGTAGGTAGTTGGCATTACAGGAGTAACAACAATAGTAGCACCAGTTTCTCCAGTACTCCAAGTATAAACGTTACCGCCAGTTGCAGTAAGTATAGTATAGTCATCTGTACATTGAGCAACATCAGCCCCCGCATTTGCTAACGGAAGAGAATTTACTACGACCTCAACTTCAGCAGTTGCAACAACACCACAAACCTCTGTTACGACTAGTGTGTAGGTAGTTGTCATGGTAGGAGTTGCTGTTGGATTAAGCGAAGTTGGATCGTCTAATGAGGCAGCAGGAGACCAAGTATATGTGTATTCTGGAGGTCCGATAATTCCATAAGCGGTAACTTCTCCTGTTGTAATTGGCCCGATGAAAGTTGTTTCTCCAGTAGTTAGGTCTGCTAAGCGTAGTTCTGGAGAGCTATTGTCATTGTTATATGCTGCCAGATACAATTGATTAGTAAATGGATCAAAATCCGCATCCTGGGCGAAGTTGGCATCGAAACCAATACCGTTAGGTAATGGATTACTTGCACCTGTTATCAGATCAACCGTATGAAGTGTGTCTGTTGACATGTCCAACGTATAAGCTGCACCGAAATTATCAATTGCCAACCAAATCGGCAAAGTAAGATTTAACGGTACCGTTGGTGTTGCAACTCCACTGCCTACGTTGATCGTATACAATTGAGATACTGCACCATCTGTACTAAGAGCGTGGAACGTCGCCGTTGAAGCATCCCAGGCAAGTCCTGTCCAGGTATGACCTGTCAGAATACCAGCTGTTCCAATAATTGTTGCAGCTCCGGTTACGGTATCCAATTTAATAAACTCATCATTTATTTGTTCCATCACAAAAAATCCACCAGGTCCAAAATCGCCAGCGAAATAATCATCAGGTAATCCGGTTGTAACATTAACCAAATTTGTAGGATCGACAATATTGCTTTTGAAGAAATTTCCAGTGAAGGCATCGACTCCAAAACCAGTAAATACCGTGTCCAAGTCAAGAAATGATGTTGGACTGCCACCGAGTACAGCAAATTGGCCAAGACACAATGTTTGCGTCGGTCCTGCATCAACAGTCGGCACTAATGCTGGTAATACTTCGAATGAAGCCGTGCTAAAACCAGAACAGTTATCTGTAACCGTCAAGTCATAAACACCGGGAGCCAATCCTGTAAGATTACTAGAGGTAGCCCCGTTGCTCCAAATGAAATTTTGAGGTAAAACGCCACCATCTACATCGGTATAAATTACTCCATCGTTAGCAGAAGGACAAGTTAGTCGGTTTCCTGATAAGGTGGTAAAATTGATACCTGTAGAAATATTTTGTGTAACATTGAATACGTAGGTTCCAGTACTAGTAGAACCGAATCCTTCTACGATTGCAAGCAATGGTGCACTTCCTTGTACAGGAACCACTAATTGTGATTGCAATCCACAATCATCGTCATTCTGAGCAATAACAGTTGAATCCGCTTCATTAATTAAAATCAATCTGGTATCAAAACTTGACCCGCACAAAGAAAGTGTTACTTCGTTTGCACATGGATCAGGAATTATCCGATAGAATACATCAGGAGATGTATTCCCATTGAAATTAAAATCACTAACATAACAAGCAGAAGTACTTGAGTTATCTGTAAATGGTATAGTAGTTACCGGAATAGGATTACTAAAATAGTTGCCTGGGAATGGGAAAGGAGCGCAGTTGGTGGTAAAGGCTATTGGGCCTATCAAGAGACTCATTCCATCCATGGCACCGCAGTTTTCAGTTACATAAATATCGTAAGTTGTCTGCGGCATTAATCCTGTAATTGGTTGAGGATTCGTAGCGGGGTTAATAATAGTACCAGTTCCCGGAGTAAATCCAGTAGGACCATATTCGACAATAGCGTCAACGGCATTACCACCAGTCATCCAACTTGCCTCTGCACTAACATCCGCTATATTTATTGCAGTCAATGAAAATGGATCTGGACAAGTGGGAGGCTCGCGTACAATGATGTTATCCAATGCCATGTCGCCACGGAAGGTAATATTTGTTGAATCGACTCGAATGCTTCCTGTAAAACAGAGTGAAACCACTGATCCAACATAAGGCGTTAAATCTGTAATTATTGGAACCCATGGATCTGCACTAGCTGTTTGTTGAGGTCCATTGAGTGTAACAAGGGTTGTTACCGCATTACCGTCATCAATAGTAACTGTTAAGTCTCCGATCGAACTACCAAACATATGATAGGAAAATTCTAACTGAGGATTTACCGCTGTAGTTAAATCAAGACATCCAGTACATATTGATGCAGCATCTCCATCAGCAGAACCAGAAGCTTCTGTATAAATATATCCGCCTCCAACACTAACATCATCAAGTGGACCGGTATCTGCAGAGCCTGTTCCTCCAAAATTCACCTGCCAATCAATATCATTACCAGGTTGATTGGTCAGGTCATTAAAAATAGTGCTACCATCTGCGTAGCTGTTAAAATCTTCCGCCTGCGGGATAGGAGAGCCACCTGTTGTAATAGTGATAACGGAAGTAGAGTCGTTGGTCGTGTCCGAATCACCAGTTAAATCAGTCCATATTTGAATGGTATAGGTGCCTAGTGTACTCATATCTGCTGGTGCAGAAAAGGTATAGTTGCCCCCAGTACCAGCAGCCAAATTTAGTGCTCCGACATTTTCAGTTTGAGTAATTGTTCCAGAAGGACCAGTTATTTCGTAAGTAACATCAAAACCTGTCTCAGGTGTTGCTCCGAAGTTATATAGTTCAGCAGTGATTGTTTCAGTGCTGGATAGTTGGCAACGTTGCATTGGGCTCACAAGATCAACAGCACCCATATCATTTGGGTTAGGTGCAATGATTGCAATTTCATCAATCGCCATATCTCCGTTAAAGAGATTACCGGTAGGTCCTGGTTTGACATTCCCACTAAAACAAATGGAGATTACCTGGCCTACATAAGCTCCTAAATTGACTGAAGCATTCTGCCATGGATCACTTTCTGAGGTTTGTTGTTCCCCGATCAATACGAATTCAGTAGTTGTAGTTGTTCCATTGTTAACATAAACAATCAATGAATCAATTGAACCTCCATACATGTGGTATGAAAATTCAAGTCTCGGACTATTCGCGCCGGTTAAATTAATACAATCTGTACAGATAGTCGCTACATCACCGGTAGAAGAGCCAGAAGTTTCAATGTATAAATAACCACCTCCTCCTGATACATCATCATTTGGACCTGTATCTAGTGAGCCGGTAGCCCCAAAATTTACTTCCCAATCCATTTGATCCGATGGATCATTGAATAAAGCAGGAAAAACATCTGTTCCATCAGGATAAGAATCAAAATTGTCTGAGATTGGTAGTGTTGCGCCACCAGAAAGAATTGTTGCAGCAAAGGCATCATTGGCTGTGTTACTATCTGAAGCTAACCCTGTGGTTGCTGTAAGCATATAAGTTCCCAAAGCAGACATATCTACGGTCGCAGCAAATGTAAATTGTGCGGAAGTATTAGGAGCAAGTGTTCCTGTAAATACCTCTGTGATATTGACTGGACCTCCAGGACCAGATACGGTATAGGATACATCAAAATTGGATTCAGACGTAGTTCCAAAGTTCTCTACAGTTACAGTCACCGTTTCCATATTAGTCAGACTGCAAGCACTCAACGGACTATCGATACTAATAACGCCAATATCAGAGGGGAGTGGGTCAGTTATCTCAATTTCATCGAGTGCAATGTCTCCATTAAATGTCGTACCAGAAGCATCGGCCTCTATTTCTCCAATAAATGCAATTTGTACAATGTTTCCAACAAAAGGAGTTAAATCAATATTAGAGAGCAACCAAGGATCTGCATTGGCAGTTTGTTGCTGTCCTGTGAGGGACAACACATTAGTCGCGGTACCTGTTACAATAACATCTACATCCAAAGAGCGAATGGAGCTCCCAAACATATGATAAGCAAAATCCAGTTGTGGGTTTATTGCATTTGTAAGATCTATACAATTTGTCAGTAAAATTGCCTGATCTCCAGCTACTGCAGGAGACGAAGTCTCCATATAAATGTATTGACCACCACCAGATGCATCATCTGTAGGACCAGTTGCGGTAGAAGTTGTAGTACCTGAGTTTACTTCCCAATCGATATTGGAAGCGGGACTATTGAACAACTTGGCAAAAGTAATATCACCTAGTGCATAACTTTCGAAGTCATCTGATACAGGAAGTTGGTTGACCGTTGCATAGTTTTCTACAGAAGTAGTTGCGGTGTCATTTACCATGTTAACATCTCCTGTAACCGTAGAGACCACCTGTACAGTATGAACTCCTCCTGCACTTAAGTCGGCAGTCGCGGTAAAGTTGTAATTAAGACTTGCTCCTGAGGCAATTGGTCCTGCGATAGTTTCTGTGGCAACCAATGCAGCATCTACAAAAAGAGAAGCGCTCACATTTGAAACGGGATCTGTACCAAAGTTTTGAATACTTGCTACGACGGGAGTCATATTAGAAAGTCCACATCCAGAAACACTTGGTTCTATTATCGTATTGGTACCCACATCATTAGGTGGGTTAGGAACAAATGTAAATTCCCAATCAAATCCATTAGTAGTCCACCGATCATCCCATTCTATATAATAGGTAGTACCGTTTATAACGTCTAAGTCTGCAACTTCTGAAGCAAAATTAGTCAATGCAGAACAACCATTCTCATCATCACTATCAGCCACTGGAATTAGTGCAGCACAAGTTCCAGAATAGATCCATAGTCTTGTATCAGTTCCTCCTGGGTCATTACAACTAGATACTGTTATTTTACCATTTGCAGGGCAAACAAAGGTGTACCAATCCGAATTGGTGGCGTTAGGGTTTATTGCTCCCCCACCTGTAGCAGGACCATCTGCAGTAAAGTTGCCAGTTGCCACAATAGGCGTAGCAGTTGTGCAGGAATCTCCTTGCGCAAAAGCGTACTGTATGGTAAACAAAAAGAGGAGGAGGAATAGGTACTTAATACTTTTCATTGGAAATGTTTGTTTAGTAGTAAGGAAATTTGAAGAACTAAAGTACTATATATTGTTTTAGCGGCAAAATTTATAATTGATTAATATCCATGTAAGCCTATGGAATGTTTGATTTACAACAAATTAGTGGTGTGGTAGTATGAAAGGTAAATAAGGCGCGAAATACTATAGTAATTGCCTTGATGGAGTTCTGTTAAACTACAAATATCTTAGCATTTGGGAGAAAGTTCTCAGGAATATGACATTAAAATTACTTACCAATACGTCTGAGAATACTCTTTAGATGTGTCTCCAGGCCTAGTTGTTGGGCTTGAAAGAACAATTTTTTTGTTAATTGATCTTTACTCAAATTCGCATTTTCGGCATCTGCAAATTGCTCACTGAGAAGACGAAGTACTTGTTTGTCTTTGTCGTCCCATTCTGGTTGGTCATGGAGTTCTTGCTCTTGCAGTATTTTTTTGAGGTGTATGTTTAATCCGTTATTGTCCATTGTTTTTCGGATATCTCCGACTACTTTGTCATAGATGGTTTGGTCTGGTATTCCGTCAATATTTTTGGTGAGAATTTTTATCATGTTCCTATAACGTCGTGTCCAAAGGTATAACCAGCCAAACCCTCCAAGTACTATCAACCCCGCAATCCCACCGACAGCTTGCCAGAGAATAGACCGTGCATTAATCTTAGTACTTGTACCTAAATCATCTCCTTTTTCGATAATACTGCCGGCTTCTTTAACATACTTTTCTAAAACTGGCGTGAATGACCGGTCAAAATTGACCGCTGCCGTCTGAAAGCCAGCAACAATAATTGAATCCAACTGAACAGAAACGATTTTACGAATAGCGACCAGTTCTTCCTGATTGGCATCGCTCGAAATGTCTTTTAGTAAATTTTTGAAAACTCCGTCTAGTTGCTGAACGACTGCTTCTTGAATAAATTTTTCTGTTAATGCTCTTGTTTCTTCTCCTAGGATTTCGTTTCTAACATTGGCGGCGGTTTGGGTGAGTTGTTCGTTGACCATTGCCATTCTGGCATCGAGCCAAAGGGCGGTTTGATCTCCGATTATTTTCTCGACCAATTCGTCGGAAATGACTCCTATAGAATCTTGCAGTTGGGCAAGTATTGGATCCAACTCCCTACTAATTTTACCATTGAGATCACTTTTGAATGCTTCGTCGATTGCGTCGCTGACCGCTGATCTGACAAGAGATTCAACATATACGGAATCCAATTGAATCCCCTTTACTCCCTTCTGCAAGTCGCCAACGAGTTGATCACCAATTTTGTCAAAATTGCAAGAGAAAAAGAGGAAAGAAATTACCATTAACAAAAAGGTGGAACCTTTGAATTTCATAGTGGAGATTATACAAAGAAGTTGTTCAAATTATGATAATGAACAATTACAAATAAATTAATTCTCCAATATAATGTTTTGGTATCAGACTGTAAAGTTTAATTTAAGGAAAACTCCGGAAGCTCACTCGGCTTGGTGATGTGAAAGGTAATCAGACAGTAGTCCTTTTCCATTTTTTTAGACAATGGTAAAAGTCCGATGATTTGTTGAAGCTCATTCTCCGATTCTGTACTTACAATCATCCAGATTCGTTTGTGCTCTAGTGATAATGTATAGCTTAGAATTCGGTTGTCTTCAAACAACTCGTCTACTACTACCCGTTGTTCTGGTAGTCTTTTGGTGAAGCTCTCATCTAAGTGTTGAGGTAGAATAAACTCTACCATGAATAGTAACCTAGTTTCCATAGTAGGAAAGTTATGTATTTTTCATGAAATTGTCAAAGGTGTAAAATTCCAATTTGTTTTCTTGTGTTTTAAACAAAGACTTATCATTAGAAATTGGAAGGGGTAACCAGAATAATATCAAGTAATTAGCTAAAATATTTTGATTTCAGCAATAAAAAAAACCTCTTCCAAATAAATGAAAGAGGTTTGTATATTTTTGAAGTGATAGTAATTAACCACCGAAATCATCAAATGCAACCTGATCGTCAGGAATTCCCCAGTCTTCTGCCATTTTGATGACAGCTTGGTTCATCAATGGAGGACCGCAGAAATAAAGTTCTACTTCCTCAGGTGCTTCATGTTTGCTTAGATATTCTTCGATAACCACATTGTGCACATAGCCTTTGAAACCATCTCCATTAGGATCATCAAGATTCTCTTTAAGTTCCCAATTATCTTCAGGAAGCGGATTATCTAATGCTACAGCAAATCGGAAATTTGGAAATTCTTTTTCGATGGCTCTAAATTCATCGATGTAGAATAATTCCCTTCTTGTTCTACCTCCATAAAAGAAGGTTACTTTTCTTCCTGTTTTTAGGGTATGAAACAAGTGATAGAGGTGAGAACGCATTGGCGCCATTCCGGCTCCACCACCGACATACAACATTTCGTTTTCCGTAGGTTTGATGAAAAATTCACCGAAAGGACCAGAGATAGTTACTTTATCCCCTGGTTTCTGATCAAATACATAAGAAGAGCAGATACCTGGATTTACGTTCATCCATGTATTCTTAGCGCGATCCCAAGGTGGAGAAGCGATACGAATATTTAGCATAACGATGTTGCCTTCAGCAGGGTGGTTGGCCATGGAGTAGGCACGGAAAATTTGCTCGTCGTTTTTCATTTTTAGCGGCCATAAATTAAATTTATCCCACTCTGTTTGAAATTCATCTGGTTTCTTCCCTAAATCCGGGTGCGCAGTAATATCAAAATTTTGATAGTCTACCTCTACTGGTGGAACATCAATTTGGATATATCCTCCTGCCTCAAACTCAAGATGCTCTCCTTCTGGAAGTTTTACAACAAACTCCTTGATAAAGGTGGCCACATTGTAATTAGAAACCACTTCACAATCCCATTTTTTGATGCCGAATATCTCTTCAGGGATGCGGATGGTCATATCATTTTTAACTTTTACCTGGCAGGCTAATCTCCAGTTGTCCCGCACTTCTTTGCGAGACAGGTGATTGAGTTCTGTAGGCAATACGTCTCCTCCTCCATCATCAATTTGGCAAAGGCACATCGCACAGGTTCCACCGCCACCACAAGCAGACGGCAAAAACAAATTGCTGTCAGAAAGTGTAGACAATAAAGTAGCTCCAGGCTGCGCAATCAACGGTTTTTCGGATTCTCCGTTTACTACAATTTGAACATCACCTTGTTGGACTAACCGTTTTCTAGCACTAATCAACCCAAAAGAGAGGGCAATAATCACCGCTGTAAAAACAACAATAGCTGACAAGAAAATTGGTAAAATACTCATATCAATAATTTTTCTAGTTCTTTTCTAATTACTTTCCTTCCATCAATGCTGCGGGATCAATTCCCATCAAACTCATAAACGCAATTCCCATCAGTCCGGTAAGGATAAAAGCTATACCTAAACCTCTCAATGCTGGTGGAATAGCTGAGTAACGCAGTTTTTCCCGAATCGCTGCAATTGCGATGACCGCTAAAAACCATCCGAAGCCGGATCCCAGTCCAAAAGCAATTGATTCTGTAAAATTGTATTCCCGGGCTACCATAAATAAACTACCACCCAAAATGGCGCAGTTTACAGTGATTAGCGGAAGGAAAATACCTAGCGAAACATATAGGGAAGGAGAAACTTTTTCTATTATCATTTCCACCAATTGTACCATCGATGCAATTACTGCAATAAACAGGATAAATCGGAGAAAGGTTAGATCCATACCGCCATCTATCCCTAATATTGGAGTTAAAACACTGGTGGTTGGTTCTAGTAAGTAGGTACTAATTACCCAGTTGATAGGCATCGTTATTCCTAGTACAAAAATCACTGCAAGACCAAGTCCGACAGCTGTTTTTACTGTTTTTGAAACGGCTAGATAGGAACACATACCTAGGAAGTAGGCAAGAACCATATTTTCTATAAAAGC
>CALLWB010000008.1 GCA_938016265.1 uncultured Saprospiraceae bacterium | reverse complement strand
TGGAGCGCCACCACATTGAAGGAAGTACGGACGAAATGATTGCTGCCAATCTAAAAATGGCATTTGATCACTACTGTTAAGCTGAAAAACGGATTAAAAAATTGAGGCTATCTCCGGAAGGAGATAGCCTCAATTTTTTTTAGTTGGTATCCGACCACTCAATACTGTTTTTTAGTTGTTTAATGGTCTTTCTGCTCCGATACGTATAATGGTCCCATCTGTCTTTACGCATCCAAGAGCTACTGAAAATTTAACGCCACTTTTGGTATAGCCAAACACCGCTTGACAACCGTCTCCATCTTCACAATCTACCGATCCATATCTGCCATCCGCCCAATTACAATCCTCAGCTCTTGAATTACTCAACATCCCCTGCTTTATTAGCGTTTCAATTTCTCTGTCAGTGGCGACTCTCCATTCAAGTTCTGGCTGATTGTAGGTGTCCTGAATTTCAATTGCTTCGATAGATTCAATACTAATTTCTCCTTGTTTTACAAAAAACAGTAATTACCTTTTGATTCTAGAAAGAAATGGAAACAATTTTTATAAGTAAATTCATTCTGTTAAAGGAATCTTAAAAAAAATCTAATAAAGTGGATCCAAAATTCGTTTTAGGTATAGAATTTGTGATTGTAATGACAGCATGCTCCCTTGTGCTACCCCCCGAAAAACAAAAACCAGATGGAAGAAATCTTAAAAATATTTTCAGTAATTGGCCTAAGCAGCGTCCGACACACTTTTTTTGGTGTGCCGCTTGCCGCTTCGTATGGGTATAGCCTACTGGAAGTAGTCCTCTACAGTGCTACTGGCGGAATTGCAGGTATGGTTATCTTTATGTTGTTAGCGCATTCTCTCAAGAGTTGGTACAAGCAACTTTTTCCTAAAAAAGCAAAACGAAAGTTTACAAAAATGAATCGGTTCATCGTGCGTGTACGTCAACGATTTGGTTTGATAGGTATTGCCCTAATTACGCCACCGATATTATCGATTCCTGTAGGAACAGTTATCGCTACTTCTATCTATAAAAATAAGCCTAAAGTATTTTTTACCTTGTTGGTCTCCATCATATTCTGGAGCTTGCTGTCTGCACTGGTATCTCGTCCGTTAGCTGCCGCAATTCAAACAAGTTTATTGTAAAGACTCGGTCTTTGTCAAAAGTGTTCCTATTCCTGACTTTTCCGTTTAGGAAGTATTGCCTTTTGGAAGGCTGCAAACTATACAACTTAAATTTTAGTTAATTATAATGCTTCCCATTATAAAATGGCTGAATATCCTTATATTTAGGAAAATTGCTAATCAATGAAAACCAAATTATTGCCAGGACTTTGCCTGATGCTAGTGATATTTAGTATCTCCTGTGTTACTGTAAAGGACCAAACCGTAGAACTAGCGCCTACTCAAGAAGTAGTAGATCCTATGTTGGAGGAGGACGAATTTAATATTGATTATGAAAAATTTGTCCTGAGCAATGGTTTGGAGGTGATTTTGCACGAAGACCATTCTGATCCGATTGTAGCTGTCGCTACCGTTGTACATGTGGGGTCTAACAGAGAAAAACCAGGAAAAACAGGCTTTGCTCATTTTTTTGAACATATGTCCTTTAATGATTCTGAAAATGTGCCGGTAGGAGCGAATAGGAAACTGATCCCTGAATGGGGGGGCAATCGAAATGGAGGCACCTGGCCTGACGGCACCATCTACTACGAAGTCGTACCCAAGGATGCCTTCGATAAAATACTTTGGATTGATTCCGACCGACTAGGATTTATGATCAATACTGTCACCGAAGCCGCCCTCGAAAGAGAAAAACAGGTAGTGAAAAATGAAAAAAGACAGCGCGTAGACAACAATCCATATGGCTACACCAATGAAGTCATCCGATCCAACTTGTATCCCAAAGATCACCCTTATCACTGGACCGTCATCGGATCCCTGCCAGATTTGCAAGCGGCAACACTAGAAGATGTTAAGGAATTTTATAAAGAATATTATGGTGCGAATAATGCCTCTCTGGTTATTGCAGGAGACATAGATATTGCAGAAACCAAAAAGAAGGTGGAGCAATGGTTTGGAGAAATAGAAGCAGGACCATTGGTCAAACCACTTCCTCCAATGCCAGTAGAATTGACAGCTTCCAAAAAACTATTTTTTGAGGACAATTTTGCAAAACTTCCTGAATTGAGAATGGTATTTCCTACGGTAGAAGACTATCATGAAGACTCCTATGCATTAAGTGTTTTGGGCCAACTACTAAGCAGAAGTAAAAAATCACCCTTCTATAACACCATTGTAGAGGACAAAAAATTAGCACCACGAGTATCTACCTACCAAAATAGCAATGAATTGGCAGGGACCTTCAATATCATTGTCCGTGCTAATGAAAATGTTGATTTGGATGAAGTGTATTCCAGCATTCAAGAAAGTTTTCAAAAATTTGAAACTGTAGGATTTTCAAACGACCAACTTACCCGAATAAAGACTGAACTGGAAACTGAACGCTATGAAGAAATAGAGACCGTTTTAGATAAAGCATTTAATCTGGTCCAGGATAATGAGTTTGCTGGAAATCCAACACAAATAATTGAAGACGCTAAACGCACTAAAGCAGTAAGCAGGGAAGACGTGATGAGGGTGTATGAAAAATACATAAAGGATAAGCACTATATAATGACAAGTTTTGTCCCTAAAGGAAATCAAGAGTTGATGGTCGAAGAGTCAGAACAGGCAATTGTTTGGGAGGAAGAAATCAAATCAGAAATTGAAAATGAAGAGGTCGGCCAAGGAGAAGAAGCCACCTATGAAAAAACAGTAACCAAGTTTGATCGCTCAGAGCCTGATTTTGGCGAACCGCCCTTGTTTCAAATGCCCGAAATTTGGGAATCAACCTTGGACAATGGGGTAGGGGTTTATGGTATTGAAAGTAAAGAAGTGCCACTTGTTTCTTTTAATATTACTATTAATGGTGGTCATTTGCTGGATCCTGTTGAGCAATCTGGTACTGCAAGTTTGATGACTGATTTGTTGATGGAAGGGACGATAAAACGAACGGCGGCAGATTTGGAAGAGGCTATTGGTTTGCTGGGGGCAGATATTCGCACTAGCTGTTCTAGCGAGGAGATAAAAATTTCAGCGAAGTGCCTGAGTCGAAATTTTGAAGCCACCCTGGCTTTAGTAGAAGAGATATTGTTAGAACCCCGTTTTGACCAGGCAGAGTTTGATCGGTTGAAAGAAGCACTAAAAACGAATCTCAAAGGAAAAGAAGGCAATGCCAGATCTATTGCTTCTACTGTTATTAATAAATTGCTCTACGGGGAGGACCATATTTTCGGTAAACCGGTATCCGGTACACTAGAAACAATTAGCACCATTACTTTAAATGAAGTGAAAAATTGCTATAGCAGATTGGCTGCTAAAGAAGCCAGCTTTCACATTGTTGGTGACATCAATCAAGATCGAGTGCTAAAGGGCTTACAGTCCTTAAACAACCGTTGGCAAACAACCAATGATTTGTTATTGCCTGTCTATCCGTTGCCACAAAAAAGAAAGTCAGAAAGTTTATTTTTTATTGATGTTCCGGGAGCTAAGCAATCTGTTCTTGCCATTGGAAAACTTGCTGTTTCTGCACAAGATGAGGAGTACGATAACTTGAAATTTGCAAATGAGATCATTGGGAGTGGCTCTAGCGGACAGTTGACTCAGATTTTGAGAATTGAGAAGGGATATACCTATGGCGCGTATTCTTTTTTGAGAAACACGAAAATAACTGTTCCCTATATCGTTTTCAGTAGCGTACGGGCAAATGCAACACTACCCTCCTTGGAAATAATCGAGGGATTGTTAAAGAATTACAGTGCTCAATTTTCTGAGGAGCAAGTAGAAATAACAAAGAATAAAGTACTGAAAACAAATACCAGAGCCTACGAAAGTGCCCGCTCAAAATTGAGTATCCTGGAAAACATCAGCAAGTATGGCAAATCGGCCAACTACCTGGAGGAAAGCCAGGAAGAACTGATCAACATGCAACAAACCGACTTCAAAAGCCTTATAAACAAATATTTACAGGAAAAAGAAATGATCTATTTGATCGTAGGGGACGCTGCCACTCAACTGGAGGAAGTCAATAAATTAGGCAAGGGGCCAGCTAAAGTGCTGGATATTCATGGCAATCCAATTGGGAGGTAAATGGTAGAGCGATTCGTTTTGCTGGCGCAAAACTAATGGTAGAGGGAGACAAGAGACATTACACTCATCTTGTAGAATTTAACAATAACCAAATCCCGAAGGGATGAAACCGAAAGTCGGACCATACCAATAATCCAAACGGCCATCTGATCTAAACCCTGAAAGGGGGAAATAGTACTTTTTGCAACAGGGACTAATACTGCGCGGGTTTTACCTTAGTAAAACAGCGAGTGAAGAACATGCCCATCTATTCTCTACCGTACTTTTTTCGCGGCAAAATAAATCCCTATACTCTACAATTAGTAAAGTTTATTAAAGAAAGAGCAAAATTAGAGTGTAATTTTCATAAATTTGAAGCTTCAAAAATTAAAGGATAGCAAATTGCCGTCCCCAAACAATAAAACTACACGTTCCTCCAGAACAGTAAAAGTATTATCATGAGTGAGAAAAAAGACTTAGAAGAGAAGTTCGATGAATCGGGAAACTTAATTAGCCCGCAACTTCCTGATGGCGTAAAAAATTATCTGATCGATATAGATGGAACAATCTGCGACGATGTGCCAAATGAGCAACCAGATCGTATGCGTACAGCAACTCCATATCCTGACGCGTTAGAAATATTAAATAAATGGTATGATGAAGGTCATATCATCACTTTCTTTACTTCCAGAACAACAGAACACGGAGAAATAACAAAAGAATGGCTTAAAGCCCACGGATTCAAATACCACTTCCTTTTACTGAATAAACCGCGCGGTGGAAACTATCATTGGATTGACAATCACATGGTTAGAGCTACCAGATTCAAAGGGAAATTTACCGACCTGGTAATGAAAAAGAAGAATATCGAAGTATTTAAGGGATAATTGGTAGGCGGTATAGGAGAAATTGGTTGTTTGGTGTTGGTTTTTTTAAAAAATAACGTAGCGGACGAATCATCATTCGCCTTCTGCAGATTGATTATATAGGTGTACTATAAAATCTGTGAGTTATCTGTTTTCAGCCCTTCAAGCGTAATAATTACGCCGTCGCAGTTCCTTCGCTTTTTGAATTGCCGAAAGTCGGACCACAACCGAAACTCTGCGAGATAGTGAAGGAATCCTCTACAAAAATGCCTTTATATTAAAATACCTTCTATCAACTACCTGCTACTCTGTCTCTAGCAATAAGCTTTCTAAAAAACCACCAACCGCTTCTACCTGATCGTCAGAAAAACCTTTGATGACCTTCCCTGCAATGACATTCAGTGTTTTCTTTCCTGAATTTATTCCCATTCGGATCATTTTTCGGGTTACCGCTCCCAGACCAGCAAGTTCGACAGGAGTCCAGAAAAAATGCTCCAATCCTTCATTGACACAATTTTCTACTAGTTCGGAAAGCTCACTGTTATGTGCGCTTTTATTTGTAGTTGCTCCAATTTTTTCGATGTAAGAAGAAAGTCGTTGGTGCAATTCATCACTTAGTGGAAAAGAAATAAATACCTTGCCCTGTGCCATTTGTTGTTGTTTTATGGATATGATCTGCTTAATAGAAATTACTATAAGCGAAACAAAATTCTTAATAAAGGTCTAAATTTTCGAAGAATTGTCAATTTTCGTGCAACTTGACAATATAATTATACTAAAATCTAGTGGAATGACCTATTCTGACTTTACTATTTGGCGAAAATTTGCTAAATTTGCAGTCATAATTGACAACAGGTACTTTGATGTCTTTTTTGTATTAAAAATCACACACATTCCTACTACCAATAAAATTTAAACGTAATAAATGGATCCTCTTAAAAAGAAATTTAAAGAAAAAGCTTTTGCACTTTATACATCAAACAAAGCACTTGTTAAAGAACATGGAGCTACTGTAGTAGACCAGGTAAACTTGAAACAAGTTTTTGGAGGAATGCGGGGTGTGAAAAGTATGGTTTGGGAAACTTCCCAACTTGATGCGCAAGAAGGTATTCGCTTTAGAGGATATTCAATTCCGGAGCTGAAAAAATTACTTCCAACTGCACCAGGGTGCAAAGAACCATTACCAGAAGGTTTATTCCATCTAATGTTGATTGGCGAATTACCAACAGAGGAAGAGGTAAATTGGCTTTCTGGCGAATGGCAACGAAGAAGTAATGTACCAAAGCACGTGTTCGATGCCTTAGAAACACTGCCAAAGGATGCACATCCAATGACACAGTTTAGCATGGCGATTCTTGCATTAGGAACAGAATCTGTCTTCAATCGAAGATATGCAGAAGGATTAGGCAAATCTGAATACTGGGATGCCACCTATGAAGATACCATGAATCTAATCGCTAGACTTCCGAGAGTAGCTTCCTATATTTATAGAAGAACATTTAAAAACGGCGACCACATTGAGCCAGATATTTCTTTGGATTGGGGTGGGAATTTTGCCCATATGCTAGGCATAGAAGGAGCTGATTTCAAAGCCTTGATGCGCTTATACCTGACACTGCACGCCGACCACGAAGGAGGAAATGCCTCTGCGCACTCCACACACCTTACTGGTTCTACGTTGAGTGATGCCTACAAATCATTGTCTAGTGGAATGAACGCACTTGCTGGCCCACTACACGGACTAGCAAACCAAGAAGTGATCAAATGGGTATTCACTATGTTGGACGTGTTAGGAACAAGAACACCTAGCAAAGCACAAATCGCTGAATACGTTCAGAAAACAATCGATGGCGGAAAAGTAATTCCAGGATATGGACACGCTGTTTTACGTCAACCAGATCCACGATTCACAGCACAGCGAGCATTTGCCGAAGAATATATCAAGAACTCCGACATTATTAATGTAGTTTGGAAAGCGTTCGATGTAGTTCCTCCAATCCTTCAAGGACTTGGAAAGGTGAAAAATCCATGGCCGAATGTCGATGCACACTCTGGCGCGTTGCTTGTACACTACGGAATGCATGACTTCAGTTTCTACACCGTACTGTTCGGCGTTTCCCGGTCTTTGGGAGTCTTGGCGCAACTATGTTGGTCACGTGCGCTTGGTTTTCCGCTGGAACGTCCGAAGTCAGTTACTTCAAAGTGGGTACAAGATTACCTTGCTAAAGAAAAAGAAGCTGCTGTAAAAGGATAAAAATAGAGTAAGAAACAAAAAAAAATCCCTGAATATCTGCATAGATGCTCAGGGATTTCTTTTTAAACTAACCTCATTTAACACCATAAATATCCAGCTATCAACACGGAATATACCTCTAACTCCACCCAATAACTAGAACACCATTTACCAATAAACTAAGGTGGGCAATTTTCAATATTTGCTCTAAAGTAACTTCCGGGTTTGGCATTAAATCCAGGTTTTAATACTACCCTCGTACCTGCTTTACAATTAATCGAGGCACCATTGTTTATCTTATCAGTGTCATTGATTGTGATTTCCGCCTGATACGTTTCGTTTGCGCCTGCGTTGTGGGTTTGATTTAAGTTTAGGACAGGTGGACAATTACAATCATCAATAATCGTTACCAACCTGGAAGCAGTACACAGATTTACATCAGTAACATTCACAATATAGTTACCCGGAACTAAATTCACGGCAGTCTGTCCATTTTGTCCATTGCTCCACGAATAAGAATAAGGCCCATTCCCGGAAACGGGATACGCCGTAGCCGAACCATTTGCAGAACAACTAACATGTGTCGGTGTAATATTAACTGTCATGCTGCAGGTACAATTTTTTACAACAGTCGCGGAAGCTTGTGCAGGACATCCATTGGCATCCGTAACATTGACGGTGTAGGTGCCGGGAACTAGATTGACGGCCGTCTGCCCATTTTGACCGTTGCTCCACGAATAGCTAAAAGGCGACTGCCCATTTGAAGGATAAGCAGTAGCAGATCCATTGCTGGAACAAGTAGCTGGAGTGGGAGTGATGCTAGCCGTCAGACTGCAAGACCCAGGACAAAAAGTACAATTTGCTGCTTGGTAATAATTATAAATAAGATCCCCGGGCTGTTGGCCAAAAGAATTATTGAAGTTGAGTGTTAATGGGTTAATACAGTAACTCATAACTGTCCCACCTCCAATCGGTGGATACGGTCCGTTAGGGCAAGTCACTCCTCCAGGGCCAGGTTCTGAGTTTACACAACCATCAATAGCAGTATTATTACTATTCCAAAAACAAGTTTGAGTATGAGGAGATCCCATAAGATGCCCCAGCTCATGAGTTGTGGTGTAGATAGGATAAGAATAAGCAGGTACATTGGCGTAGCTAGATTCTATAAATGCGACACACATACTTAAATCACGATTCCAGTGGCATAAACCTCCTGATCCATCCATATAAGCTACTCCTCCTCCTGGTGCTCCATAGAACATCAAAATAGCAAGATCTCCCTGGAATGTAGCACTATGATTTGCTTGGAAATCATTTAAACATTTTACGATATCTGTAAGATAATCATTTGTTAAAACCTGGTTATAAATAGTAGGACTGAAGTTAATATGCAGCGTTGAAAGTTGAACGGTGATAAATTCAGCAGCGTATAATAGAGCGATTTGATTAAATAGTGCATTAATATAGGCGGAGGTTCCAGCACCTTTGTCTACATAGACTGGATAATCTACAGAAACAAAAATTTCTACACACTTCGCCATTTGCTGAAATTTTGCGGTATCAGGTGTTTTTTGATAGTTTTGAGGTAGCGCGGCACTGGCATCTGTTGCACAGCCTTGGCGCTCCTGTGGTACTAGAAAATCTACCTCCTTATAAAGAATATGGTATTTGTTGAGATTTCCCTCCATTCTTCCTAGTGTTAAGCTACCATCCTCTGTATTGATCATCCCTATTACTTCGTTGTCTAATAAACTTATACCAACGAGGGAATTTTGATCTCCGGCTACTATCCCATGGTAGTGTATAGATTCCACCGTTTGTTTGTCTGCGATTGTTTTTGGAATTACTTCAAAATTCCCGCTGGTGGTTGTAACTCTATAGAGCTGCACTTTGATTGTAGCGTTTTTGCCAGAGGGTACTTCGAGCTCCATTGTTTCAGGAGCTTCGGCCAGCAGATTTTTTAATTTATTTTTATCTAATTCAAGAAATATCCCCGCTCTTAAATGTTGAGTAATTTCCTCATCGATAGAAATCGGCTGGACATTTGTGTTGAACAATTGTTGAGTTTTGAAGTTCTCCTTATTTCGTTTAAGTAAATCTACTTGCATAGAAACCCCATTCTGTCCAAATACAGATAAGCAAAACAAGGAAATCAAGCAAATTAAAATAGAGTTTCTCATGGTCCAAATTAGTTTTTGATTTGTTGTTTGAGCTCTTTGTTTTCTTCTTTTAGGGTTTTGATTTCCGACTGCATGCCCTTCATTTCTTTTTTCATATCGATGAGGTGGAGCATGATTTGTTCGATTTTTTCTTGTTGTCTTTTTGTAACATCTCCTACAGAAATTTCTCCGTTCATGTTGGCTTCAGAAGCAAAGCCAGACAAGTGACCGTTTTCATTGATAAACTGTTCTTCCTGCAAGAGAGAAGGCAATTCGTAAGTTTCTTTGAATACATAATCCGGCCAATTGACCAATTCGACTAGGACTTCTTTCGAGCGGACTTTGCCGTTTACAGAAAGTTTGCTGTCTGGAGTGGTAGTGCCAATACCTACATTTCCATTTGCAAGGATTCTTACTTTCTCTGAATTGTTGACTCTCATTCCAATAAATTGGTCCAAGGAAGAATGGAATACATAATGGCCATCACCATCTGCTAAGCCAAAATTGACTCCATTGCTACTCCCTACCAGTTTTCCATATTGTTTCAAATCCTGATCTCTCAAAATGATTTGACTAGACACTGTACTTGCAGAAGTCCAAAACAAAGCAGAAGCATCATCTCCATAGAGTTGTTGCGTATTGCCAAAACGAATCCGTCGTCCATTGACTTTTATGTTTCCAGCGACGGATAGTCGTTCAGAGGGCGCGGTAACTCCTACACCCACGTTACCATTTGTAAGGATTCTAAATTTCTCTGAATTGTTTATCTTAATTGCTACAAAGTCATCAAGGGAGGATTGCAACACCCAGTTACCATCGGCATCTAATAAACCAAAATTTTGTCCATCACCAGATCCGTAAAGGTGGCCATACTTTTCATTTTCCAAATCTCTAAGAACAATTTGGGTTTGAATGGAGTTGTTCGCATCGAAGTAAATTGCACTATTATTGTCTCCATACATAGTTTGTCCTGCGCCTAAAAAAACAGTACGACCATTTACTTTAAGATTCCCAGCGGTATGCAATCGTTGATCAGGAGCAGTAACACCGATCCCTACAAAACCGTTGGCCATTACCCGCACTCTTTCCGTAGTTCCGACACCCAATTTTAAATTCGTAGCAGGAGAGTAAACCGTATGAACAAAGTCCAATTTAGGTTCAATATCTACCTGATTCCCCGAAACATTGGTGTCATCTCCTTCCAGTGGTAATTCGTTGGTAGAAGATTCGTCTCCACCTGTTCTTTTCTTTATTAAACCAGTTGCATCGACTACTAGTACTTGATCTCCAGCAGCACCGGCGGCAATTGTTCTTATACGAGCACCTCCATTGACGTCCAATTTTTGTGTCGGGGCAGTTGTGCCAATTCCTAAATCTCCTGTGGCATTTATTCGCATGGCTTCAACAGTATTAGAATAGAAACCAAGAAAATCGTTTACTTTATTTCGAATGATCCATTTTGCATTAGCGTCCCAAAGACCAAAGTAGGTTCCATTGCTTGTTCCAATCAATCGGCCATATGTTTCAGAATCACCGTCTTTTACAATAAATTGAGAAGTAGTTGGATGATTGCCATAATAGTACAAAGCAGAAGAATTATCGGCATACAGCAATTGGGAGCCACCTAAATAAAGTCGCCTGTTTTCTATTCTCATATTTCCGGTGATGTGCAGCTGTTGCACAGGAGTAGAGGTGCCAATACCCACATAACCATTCGACTTTACTTTTAGTTTTTCTGAACCACCTATCTGAAGATCGAAGGCAGTGGCCGGTGAGTTTATGGTATGCACGAAGTCCAGTTGAGGTTCGATGTTTACCACATTTCCAGTTACGTCAGTGTCGGCTCCTTCGAGTGGGAGTTCGTTGGTGGAGGACTCATCACCGGCAGCACGTTTTTTTATTACTCCGGTGTTATCTACCACAAGAACTTGGTCTCCTACTGCTCCTGCTCCCAGAGATCGGATTCTTGCAGTACCATTTACGTCTAGGGTTTGTGTCGGACCAGTGGTTCCAATTCCAAAATTGCCAGACGCCAAAATGCGGACCTTCTCTGAGTTGTCAATCCGAAACCCTAAATAGTTATCAAGGCTTGATTGAAACACCCAATTCCCATCTTTGTCCATCAATCCAAAGCTATTTCCATTTCCAGAACCATAAACACGTCCATAATAATCATTCTCCAAATCGCGTAAAATAAATTGGGAAGCGTTAGAACTTTGTGAATCGAAATAAAGCGTCGACACTCCAGTAAAAAGAGTTGAGGACGGCCCCAAATACAAGGTGCGCCCATCCAGCATCAAATTGCCGTCAACGTGTAATTTTTGTAAAGGAGTAATAGTCCCGATACCTACATTTCCCGTCTGTGCAAATAGAGAAATTGCGATAAATGATAGTAATAAAGTGATGTTAGTCTTCTTCATAAAAATAGGTAGTTAGTTTCAAGTAAAAATAAATACCACGGTAATCGGTAGGTGGTATAAGGCTGGATAACATGGAATGATATTCACAAAGTAAATAAAATTAGCCAATGTAGTTATCCCTAAAAGCGAGCATAATTTTGCTTTTAAATTTGAGTTAATTTTCTGATTTAGAATAATTTAAATTCAGATAAGAGCTTCGAAATCGCCTTTGCACTTCGATTTTGCAGAAAATCGTAGTTAAATTCGTCTTTATTTATTTGTAATTAAATACAAATTGATTTGGAAAGGGAAGCTTTTTTTTGCGAAAAATTGGAAATGGAAGAGGAGAAGATGGCCCTAATGGCACTTAAAATAATCAAAAGGCTCCAGACAATCTTTGCACTTATATAGTGCTTTGCATGCAGTAGATCCGAATTGGCTTACCAGTTGGGTGTTAGAGGAGTCGCATTGAGGACAATGAATATTTTTTTCCTCGGGGAATAGGGCATTCTTATCTATACTGCCTTCAACGGGAGGTGCAATGCCGTATTCTTTTAGTTTTTTCCGACCATTTTCTGAAAGCCAATTGGTCGTCCAAGCTGGGCTAAGCACTGTTTTTACAATCGGTTCAAATCCATGCTCTTGCAAAATTGCTTTGATTTCAATTTCGATGACATTCATCGCAGGGCAGCCGGAATAAGTTGGCGTGATAGTGACTTCTATCTTCTTGTCATTTATGGTCACTTCTCTAACCACACCAAGGTCAACGACAGTCAATACTGGAACTTCAGGGTCGCAGACCTGCTCAAGCAATTGCCATATGTGTTGTGTGTTGGTTGTAGTCATTTGATTACCATTTTGCACCAGGGTAGGCGCGCTGTAAAAACTGAAGATCGGCAAGAATAAATCCAAGGTGTTCACTGTGTTTTCCGTGTTTGCCACCAGTTTGCATCCAGCCTGATTCTGGCAATTTGATGGTGGCTTCCTGAAGAATGTCTTTTACCTTTTGTTCCCAAAGTGATTTGACGATTTGCAAATTGACGCCTGCTCCGCTTGCAATTAGTTCTTTGTCTATTGCATCTTCTTCGAAGAACTCGCCGGTGAATGCCCAGTGGTCGTCTACAGAGGTTTGTATTTTTTGATGGCTCTCGTCTGTTCCATCTCCTAGGCGGATGACCCACTCAGAGCTAAATCTTAGATGATAAGTAATTTCCTTCAAGGATTTCTCTGCGATAGCAGCTATTCGTTCATCGGTACTCTTTTTTAGTTCTTGATTGAAATAATAATTGAACGCATCATATAAAAATTGACGGACGATAGTGTCTCCAAAATGTCCGTTCGGCTGCTCGACCAACAACAAATTCTTGAAGTCGTAGACGTCGCGTAAATAAGCAAAATCGTCTTCCGTTTTTCCTTCTCCAGCCAGCTCTGCGATATATTGATAATAGTTTCTTGATTGTCCGATCAAATCAAGGGCGACATTGGTCAGCGCAATATCTTGTTCCAAAATTGGACCATGGCCACACCATTCCGAAACCCGATGTCCAAGGATCAGATTATTATCTGCAATTCTTAATAGATAAGTTATTAAAGAGGAAGTATTTTTATTCAAAACAATAGATTTTAAATTGAGTCATTATTGAACAACTTCATAATTAAACAAAGATAAGAACAGTTCGTTCACTTCGAAACATCTGACAAAAAAAGCCTCACCTTAAATATAAAGTGAGGCTTAGTTTGTCGAACTAAAGGATAGGGACATGGAGTTCGCTCCATAACACTAAAATATTATCTTGGAACTCTTGAAGTAATTCCGTTATTATCATTCCATAAAATTCTGTCTACTCCACTTACATCTCCATTCAAATCAAAGTCTGCTGTTTGGTACCTATCGAATATACCATTGTTATCCAACCACAAAACTTTATCACTTCCATTTATGTCAAAACTTGGACTGTCAAAAACTTGTTGTCCGTCTCCTGAGTACATTACCCAATTGCCGGCTGGTAATTGTTTTTGTCCATATCCTGTAGGACTTGGCAAATCTCTATAAGAATTGTTTTGCGTAAAGTCGTACGAAAGTGTTCTGTTTGCAACAGTGACCGGAAATTGAGTCATTATTCCCAGGTGGTTTCTATGCTCAAGGACGACATAGTAAGTTCCTTGTATAGTGCCTGGCAATAAACAATTTTCATCAGCAGCTACAATTCGTCCGTCGGCTAATAACAGCACTGCGTTTTGAGCAACTTCGGATGATTTTTCGACTCCAGTACGCAGAGACAACAACATCCAATCTACTACTTCTGCGCCATGCAGTGACGCCAATGATTCATAATCAACATCTGTCCAGCCAGCACCTTCTGCACCTTCATAATTCCAAGGTGTCATATTGTACGGTTGCCCAGCTGGTGTTCCTTGAACTAAAGCGTTTTTAGGTGTTTGGCCAGGTAGCAGGCCCCGCGAAATATTGAGATCCGTACGCATAACCGTAAGGTAATTAGATGGATTCAAATGATCAATCATCGCTCCTTCCAATTGAACTTTTAAGTCCAATTCTAAACATGCTTCAGGATAAACAACAATATAAGTAGTTGCCCTAGAGCAGGCAGCAGGATTTGCATCATTACAAACTTCGTAAACGAATCTATCTATCCCCGTATACCCTTGAATTGGTAAATAACTGTACATTCCATTACTATTAATATTCAATGTGCCATGTTGCGGCGCTGAAATTGCAACCGTCACTACCTGAAGGTTGCTACTTCCTTTTACATCATAATCATTTAGAAGTACTTGGCCTTCTAGTGAGGCATTTGTGACTGTACCATGCGTCTCATCAATAGAAATTGGAGCGTGGTTAATGGTTTGGTTAAGGACATTCATCGTAATAACTCCTTGCGTACAATTGGAGGCATTATTAGTTTCACAAATTTCATAAGTGAATTGATCAGTTCCCTCATACCCGGGATTTGGCGTATAACTATAAGTGCCATTTGGCGAAATCGTTACAGAACCATGCATTGGCATTTCCATTGGAGTAGTAGCTACTGAAATATTACTACTGTTTGGGTCTGCACTATAATTATAGACATTGCCTAATACTGATGTTCCTCCAACTGATATTTCGAAACCCGGTACGAAAACAGGAGATTGATTGATCGAAGGGTTTCCAGTGACTTGAATAAAGACTGTTGCTATGGAACAATCACCACTTACATCGCAAACTTGATAGTCAAATTGATCTTGTCCAATGAAGCCCGGATTTGGGTTGTACACAAATGTACCGTCAGGATTAATAGTCACTGTTCCACCTGCAGGTTGGCTGATTGGTGTTGTTGTAGTACTTATGTTTTCTAGTCCTTGGTGCGTATCATTGGCTGTGACGTCGCCACTTATTGTGTTACCATTTATAGAAATATAACCATCGTTGGTTACAACAGGAGGATGATTTTCAAGATCTTTAATTATAATTTGAACAACGCTTATTGCACAACTGGCTGGCGTTTCTGTGTTGCAGACTTCATAGGAAAACTCATCTGGTCCGGCATACCCTGGAGTAGGAGTATAGATGTATGATCCATCAGGATTTATTGTCACTGTTCCGTGGGTAGGAAGAGAAGTCGGTAGGGTATTAATGATTAGATCTATTCCTGGATTATAGTTGTTGGCTAAAACATTTCCTTCTACATTGTTATTAGGGATACCTACTCCGGTTGTGGTAGTAGAAATAGGTGTTGCTGGATCAGCATCCAAATCAATTACAGTAATGTAGACTTCAGCACTTGCACATTTTACAGGATTCCCGTCGTCGCAAACTTCATATTCGAATACATCTGGTCCTAGATATCCAGTATTCGGAGTATAAGTATAGCTGCCATCTGGATTGATAGTAACACTACCATTAGTAGGATCAGTTATCAAAATAGGGTTGACGAAGTAGTTGTCATTTTCAGGATCCGTATCATTGGTAAGCACATTTCCATTGACAGGCGTATTTTTGATAGTCGTATTGATATCTCCTTCTGTGGTTGGTGGAAAATCATTGCAATCCGATGGTGCAAGTACTTCCATAACCGCTGTTATGAAACATCCATCTCCTTTGTTAGACCGCACTCCAATGGTGTATTTATCACGAGGAAGATTGTTGAACTGGGGATTGGTACTCCACGTGGCACCTCCATCAATACTATATTCATAACTAAATCCTGCAGTATAAGCAGTAAGAGAGATCGTAATTGATCCGTCAGCAGAAGCACAGTTGGTCGCCCCAGTAATACTGGCATCAATCATATCCGTCGTCAAAACTTCCACAAAAATTTTGCTGGATTCATAGATACTTAATGAGCCGCAAGCCTTGCTTCTGGCACATCGAAGGAATCTCGTTGTTTCAGTGAGTAACTCTGGTTGATAACTTGCGGTATTTGCTCCCAATATTGGTGTCCAGGTTTGAAAATCTCCAGTTGTTTTCATCCAGACATAAGTAACCGGGCCATTGCCACCGCTTGCTGATTGCGTACTTATTTTATTTCCAGGCGTCGATATTCCGCAAATGGTTTGATCAGTAGCAATATCGCCACCATTAGATATGTTGTTGCAACAAGTCGCGTCCAAAACGACACTTCCTGACAGCTGGACTTCAACTCCTTGCGCATTTCTTGCTCGTACTCGGTATTTCCCAGGAGCGAGGTTTGTAAAATAACCGCTGGATTGCCATTGGGTAAATTCAACCCCTGCTCTATAGGGCGTGTTTTCAAGAATTGCAAATTGAACTGCGACATAGGTCGGATCATACACCGTAATTGTCCCATTGGAGTAAGGACTGTAGTTAGTGTTGCAGGTTGGTCTCACTTTTCCACTGTAGGCAATGGATGGGTTGGCGAATGCTTCATTTTCCTCCTTGTCTACGGCAAAAATTGTTGGAATAGAGAATACCATTAATAAGCTGACAAGGATAAATTGGAGTGCGAGGTTAGAATAAAGTTTTTTCATAGGAAACTCTTTTTTGGATGTAACAAATAAAAAATACTGTACTTAAGCAGGTACAGGAATACAGTGGTTAAAGCGTAAAGCATTGCTTTAATCACAAAAAAACGCAAACGTTTGGGCAGTTCGTTAATCAGTTTTTTAGAATTACTTGTTTGGGCAAGCAGTGTATAGATTTGAGTATACTTAGAGACGATATGCTTTCTCCAAATAATAAATTTTTTATTTATCTATATTAAAGTAGAGGGGTTTGTGCTGGAAAAGGTTGCAAACGATATGTTAAAAAATAATTTTAAAAAAAAATATACTTAAGTCTCTCTTTTTTACGTCATTTGGGCGACAAATAAATTGTTTTATTTTCAATGTAATTTACTTAAATCGAACCGATATTATCCAGAAATGGAATCGAATTTAATCTAATTATTGGCTTTTGTAGTGAGAAAGAGTGGTCGCAACTACATGTGTTTCACTTCATCAGGAATGTCATAGTAAGTGGCATGACGGAAGTGTTTGTCCTCTGCAGGATCGTAGAAGGCCTCCTTGTCTGTTGGATTGCTGGCTGTTATATGATTAGACTGTACAGCCCATATGTTTGTGACTTTTAAAGTATCTTGGTAGATGGCCAGTGCTTTTTCTAAGGTGCCTTGAGCTGTTGCTGATTGGATACTGCCGACATGTTTGTGGCTAAGCCCCTTTTTTGTTCTAAAAAAGACTTCCCATTGTACCCAATCCTCATTATTAGAGGCTTTCGAAATTGGTTGCTCCTCTTCGAACGTTGGATGAGCGTGAATGACTTCTGATGTTGGGTTTTCGATACCCCCAGACATGTCAAAAGCGTCGATTTCAATAGAAGGAATGACCCAAATGCTCACTCCCTCCATCCTTCGAGTGTAGACATCGCGAGCGTTTTCCAAGGCCATATCTGCATCTGTAGCATGCAGACTCCCAACATGAATATGACTGAGTTTACTTCGTATAAAAACTTCCCAAAGTGGCCAATTGTTGGAATTCATTAATTATTAATTATGCAGATTTAGATAGATTTTGTTCTTTTCTTTTTCTTCTTTTCTCAGAATAAACCACCGCGGCATCTCGAACCCATTTCCCGGCATCATATGCCTTCACTCTGGTTTTGATTCGCTCTTTATTGCATGGGCCGTTTCCTTTTACCACATTCCAAAATTCTTCCCAATCAATTTCTCCAAAGTCATGTTCACCGCGCTCTTCATTCCATTTTATATCTGGATCTGGAATTGTTATTCCCAGTATTTTTGCTTGCGGGACAGACATGTCAACAAAGCGTTGGCGTAGTTCATCATTTGAAAACCGCTTGATTTTCCAAGCCATTGATTGGGCAGAATGACTAGATTCTGCATCGTTGGGCCCAAACATCATAAGAGAAGGCCACCACCACCGATTTAAGGCGTCTTGGGCCATGGCTTTTTGTTCAGGCGTCCCGTTGCAAAGGGTCATCATAATTTCAAAGCCTTGTCTTTGGTGAAAACTTTCCTCCTTGCAAACTCGTACCATTGCTCGGGCATAAGGGCCGTAAGAACAACTACAAAGTGGGACCTGATTCATGATTGCTGCGCCGTCTACCAGCCAGCCAATTGCTCCAATATCCGCCCAAGTTAGCGTCGGATAATTGAAAATACTAGAATATTTTGCCTTCCCGGAATGTAAATCCCGAATCATGCTATCCCGGCTAGCTCCTAGTGTTTCTGCCGCGCCATACAAATACAAACCATGTCCTGCCTCATCCTGCACTTTTGCCAGCAAAGCAACTTTCCGACGCAGGGAAGGGGCCCGTGTTATCCAATTGCCTTCTGGCAACATCCCAACTATCTCAGAGTGCGCATGTTGCGATATTTGACGAATCAACGTTTTACGATAGCGTTCTGGCATCCAGTCTTTTGGCTCGATCTGAATGTCTGAATCAATTTTTTCCTGGAATTTTTCCTCAAGGGAAATGTTTTTTGCGTCACTCATAACTACTGGTTTTGAATTGGAAGCATGTCCGTTACAAATTTAATATTTTAAACGAATAATACGGTCCTTTTGTTCGTTCACCCAATATATTTCCTGAACAAAGGTTACTCATCAAAGGAAATAACTACTTTTTTGCTTCTAGGGAATGTCTGGCAGGTCAAGGTATAGCCACGCTCCAACTCATCGTCTCTCAATGCATAGTTGATGGCGAGGTGCGATTCCCCTTCTAGTATTTTGCCGCGGCAAGTACAGCAGTTTCCCTTTTTACAAGAGTAGGGTAGGTCTGCTCCTTGTGCCATGGCCGCATCTAGGATGGAGGTACCCTCAAAGTGCATAGGGACTTCCATTGCAATGCCATCTTTGATCACGGTGACCATCGCATCTGCATCCGTAATGGTTGCTTTCGGTTGCTCTTGTTTTTTTGTAGTTTTGGGCACCTGATCCGGGGTGTTGAATAACTCAAAATGGACTTTTTCGGCGTTTATCTGCATATCCGCCAGTGTATCTCTTACCGCAGTAATCATTGAAAAGGGGCCACAAACGAAAAATGCATCTATTGTTTGTACATCGATTAATTTTTCACAAAATATTTGGCATTTCCCAGCATCAATTCTACCAGAAAACAATGGACCATTCAACATCTCCCTACTAAGGACATGATAAAGGCTGAATCTTCCAAGGTATACATTTTTTAAGGCTTCAATTTCTTCTCGGAAGATGATGGAGTCAAAATTTTTGTTGCCATAAAACAATGTAAAATGGCTATTGGGCTCTTGCTCCAATACCGTTTTTAAAATGGACAGAATTGGTGTAATGCCACTTCCTGCAGCAAATGCGACATACTTTTTTTGCTGGGTTTCATTGATGGAAGCTGTAAAGTTGCCTGTAGGTGTCATGGTTTCCAACACATCCCCTACCTTGAGTTGATGATTAGCAAAGGTGGAGAACTGACCATTTTCTACTTGTTTGACCGCTACTCGCAATTCTTTTTCTTGCAAGGCTGAGCAAATGGAGTAGGATCGTCTGATCTCCTCGCCATTGCTTTGGTGTTTGAAGGTGAGGTATTGTCCTGGGACAAACTGGTAGGCTGCTTGTAGTTGTTCGGGGACATGGAGTGCGATAGATACACAATCTGGTGTTTCTCGTCTGATGTCTGCAACTTGTAATTTATGGAATTCTGGCATTCTCTTATTTGTGGTTTTTGGTAGTTTGTGCAAATTTAGCAAAATGTAAGGAATACTTGGTCAAGTATAAATTTTTCCATAAATTGAACGATTCAGGTAGTCAATTGCGTTATGTATTTGTAAGTAGCAACATACACCCCATAAATTTTTCGGTCATGGTACGTAAAAACAACTTTAGACACTACGAAGAGAAGCCCTCTTCTCTTGGCAAAATAGCTAGAGAGTCTTCTAGAAAAGCGATTCGCGAATCGAAGGCAGTAGGCTTGTCTATTACTTATTTAAAAAATGGAGAAATTTTCCAAGAAACTCCTGATGGTAAAGTTCAAAAAATTGGCGCATTACCAAAAAAGACCACTCGAAAAATAGTGAAAGGACAAAAGCTATATGCCAAAAAGAATTAAAAGAATGCGTGTTTTTGCCGGACCAAATGGTTCTGGCAAAAGCACCGTTTTTGAATCTATAGAACAAAAAGTCTGGATCGGCAACTACCTGAATGCTGATGACATCGAAAAGCAACTGCGCCACAAAGGGTTCCTAAACCTGGCAGACTACAAATTAAATGTCGACCCCAATTCCTTAGCAGAATACAAAAAAAAATCTTCCCTTTACAAACGCTCCAAACTCGAAGGGTTTACCATAGACATTCAGCTCAAAGACAATATTCTTATCAATATTCCTAGGAACACACATTCTTACGAAGCAGCATTTGTCACCGGATATTTAAGAAGAGAGTTAGTTAAAAAAAATAGTTCTTTTTCTTTCGAAACTGTAATGTCGCATTCCTCAAAAGTGGATATTCTTGCGCATTCAAAAGCAAACGAGTATCGAAATTACCTATATTATATATGTACAGATTCTCCGATTATCAATGTTTCAAGAGTCAATAACCGCGTAAGCAAAGGCGGACACCCAGTTCCCGCTGACAAAATTACCAGCCGCTACTACAACTCCCTTGGATTATTAAGTGATGCTATTCAGGAAACCCACCGCACCTTTTTATTCGACAATTCAGGAAAAGACAATTACCTGGTCGCTGAAGTTATCCAGGCAGAAGAAATCCGATTTTACTCCACAAAAATTCCAAGCTGGGTAGAAGAATACGTCTTGGATAAATTGGTTTAGTAGTAGACTCAACATTCACGCATTCCCACAATAATTACTATATTTGCCCTCTTAAATAAAACAATATGAAAACGTCATACAATTGGTTGAAACAGTATATAGATCTTGATCTACCCGTAGAGGAGGTCGGTGATATTCTTACAGAAATTGGCCTGGAAGTAGAAGGGATTGAAACGTTTGAAAGTGTACCTGGCGGTCTGGCAGGTGTAGTAGTCGGCCACGTCACCCATTGCGAGAAACACCCGGATGCGGATAAACTGTCCCTCACAAAAGTAGATGTAGGAACTGGAGAGGAATTGCAAATTGTATGCGGTGCGCCTAATGTCGCTGTAGGCCAAAAAGTTTTGGTGGCAACTGTTGGTACCAAACTCTATCCTGGGGAAGGAGAGCCATTCAAAATCAAAAAATCAAAAATCAGAGGCGTCGAATCATTCGGGATGATCTGCGCGGAAGACGAATTGGGACTAGGAGCATCACACGATGGGATTATGGTTTTGCCAGAAGAAGTAGCTGCGGGCACACAAGCGGCTTCCTACTTCGAAATTGAAAACGATTCCATCTATGATATTGGGCTTACGCCTAATCGTTCAGATGCAACTGCTCATTTTGGAGTAGCAGAAGATCTGGCAGCCGCCCTGAAAATAAACTATGGAAAAGACGGAAAAGTAGCATGGCCAGACGTCAGCGCCTTTGCCGTAAACACTAAAGATACTCCAGTAACGGTGGAGGTAGAAGACGCAACACTTTGCCCTAGATATTCTGGATTAACGATAACAGGGATAAAGGTGGGGCCTTCACCCGCATGGTTGGTCAATCGATTGGCATCCATCGGTGTTCGCTCGACCAATAATGTAGTAGATATCACCAATTTTGTTTTGCATGAACTGGGACAGCCACTCCATGCCTTTGACCTGGCCAAAGTAGCGGATACTAAGATCATCGTAAAAACATTGTCGGAAGGCACCGCATTTACGACACTAGACGAAGTAGAACGGAAACTCAACGCAGAAGATTTGATGATTTGTGATGGGAATGGCGCTCCAATGTGTATAGCAGGAGTGTTCGGTGGCCTGGGATCTGGCGTAACCGAGCGCACTACAGCTATTTTTCTGGAAAGCGCCCATTTTAATGCTAAATCAAACCGCCGATCCAGCATGCGCCACAACCTGAGAACAGACGCAGCAAAAATCTTCGAAAAAGGAAGTGATCCTAATCGAACGGTTTATGCTTTGAAGCGTGCCGCTTTATTGATTCAAGAGGTAGCTGGAGGAGAGATTTCTTCAGACATTGTTGATTTGTATCCGACACCAATTGCGAAAAAAGAAATATCCGTTAGCATCAAGCATGTCAACCGTCTAATTGGAACATCACTTTCTGCTGAGGAAATCAACGCAATTTTTGATGCACTTAATATTGAGGTCCTGGAAGAGTTGACCTCAGCAGACAGCAAGGCAGTAGATGGATTCCGCGTTTCTATACCAACGAATAAGGCGGATGTCCTTCGGGAGGTAGATGTGATCGAGGAGATCCTGAGAATCTATGGGTTTAACAAAGTAGAATTTTCCGGTCAGGTGAAGAGTTCACTGTCGTTTACAAAACAACCTATTCCCCATAAGATTAGAAATTTAGTGGGAGACTTTTTGGCTAGTAATGGGTTTTATGAAATTATGGGGCTGTCGATTACTCAATCTAAGCATTTCGAGGTGATTCCTTCTGTTAAGGAAGAGCATGTTTTGATCAACAATACCTCCAACCAACATCTAGACGTAATGCGCCCAGAGATTATGGTGAGCATGCTGGAGGCAATCGTCCATAATCAAAATCGCCAAAATGCGGACTTGCGGTTTTACGAGTTTGGCAGAACGTACAAAAAATCAGAAGAAGGATACGAGGAGACCAAGCATTTGTCGCTTGCTGTCACTGGAAACCGAGATGCGGAAAGCTGGCACATCAGCAAGCAACAGGAAGCAGGCTTCTACACGATAAAAGCGTTTGTCAACAATGTTTTAGACCGATTAGGAATACGTGGTTTCCAATCGGACGAGGTGACCGACCAAAAACTTTCCTACGGCTTACGGTATTTTCGAGGACCAAATGAGTTAGTCCGTTTTGGCAAAATAGAGCGTACCATTTTGAAAAAGATGGACATCAAGCAAGCTGTCTTTTTTGCTGATTTTAATTGGGATAATGTACTCAAAGCCTTGAGGAATCACAAGATTCATTTTCAGGATATGCCAAAATTTCCAACGATGCGCAGGGATTTAACATTGGTGTTGGATGATCGGGTTTCTTTTTCGGAAGTGGCCGCAATTGCCCATAAGGAAGGCAAAAAAGTGTTGACCTCGTTCAATTTATTTGATGTCTACAAAAATGAGGAAAAATTGGGCAAAGGGAAGAAGTCTTATTCTGTCAGCTTGACCTTTCAGGATCCAAGAAAAACGATGAAAGATAAAGAGGTGGATCAGGTGATGAATAAAATCATGACTTCTTGTGAAGGGAAATTGGGAGCGCTTATTCGTAGATAGGTTTTGTTTGTAGGAGCAGTGAGTCTTGTTTTGCTGGTGCAAAACTCAGGATAGAAGCTGGGCCGGAACTCCGGTATAGAGACAAATGCCTTAGACTATTAACCTCAAACACCTATTTACAATCCACTTATAAATCAAGGGTTTGCCTTGGTAAAATAGAGAGTTAAGAACCAGTCTCTCTACCTTCTACCAATTTTGCGCCAGCAAAAAAGTCCCTCTACTCCTTAGGTCCTAAGCACATTATCTACAAATAATTATAGTTTTAATAGAACAAATTCCTCAAGTTATTTCATACCATCTAAAAAATCCGTACATTTGCCAAATTAGTACTAGCGTACTCGCAACTATATTATGAAAGAATTAGCGCACAAATTAGCAGAAATAGAGGCTAAAGTCAATCAGTTGATTGTAGAAAACAACCGATTAGGCCAGTTAAATGCTGAGTTGGTCGCACAAAATAAGGATTTAAATTCCAGACTTGAAGCAGGAGGAAATCAAGCAACAAGTCCGGGTTTTACCACAGCCGGTGCAGTACCGGAAGCGATGGTAAAAAAAGAAAACAACAAGAACACAAAACAACTTATCAAGCAAATCGATCAATATACCAAAGAGATTGATAAATGTATTGAATGGTTGAATAATAACTAGTGTACATGGACAACGAGTCTTTGAATATAACTGTCTTAATTGCAGGACGCCCTTACCCGCTAAAAATAAAAGCGAGTGACGAGCAGACTATTCGGACGCTTGTAAAGGAAATTAACAATAAAGTAAACTCCTTTCAACAGACCTATACACAAAAAGATAAGCAAGATTGCCTTTCAATGGCAGTATTGACTTATGCCGTAGAACTGCAGAAAGCACGACAGCAAAAAACAGATACTATACTTTCGGAAAAGATGGATAGTATCTCGGCCTTGTTGGATGCCGCCTTACCCTCTACCTCTTAAGTTTTCCTTTTTTCTTTTCGCTACGCTCTATAATCTACTGACTTTCTTCGGCATGCCGATAAAAGCGATTATAAGCACCTTTATTCATAAATCGTCTGATAACGATCAGGCGACAATAATTAATTTACTAAAATCATATTATCATGGAACAAATTCTAATGGCCGCTGTCGCAGCGCTATTGGCAGGTGGTGGCCTTGGTTGGTTATTTGGCAAAAAAGGCTCTGAATCAGAGTTGAAAGCTAAGCGAGATGAACTCGACAAAGAATCAGACCGAATCATCAAACAAGCCCGCGAAAGCGCCGAAAGAACGAAGAAAGAGGCTGGTGTCGAAGCAAAAAGAAAAATAAAAGATGCAGAGGCGGAAAACGAACGAATCAAAAAAATGAAAATCGTAGAAGCCAAAGAGCGCTACGTCAAAATGAAATCAAAATTTGAGTCCGACACTTCACAAAGAAGACAGGAAATCAAAGAGGAGGAACTGAAACTGAAACAATCTCAACAAAGTATTCAAGGAAAGCTAGACTCCGCGCAATCTAAACTCAAAGAAGCAGAACGAAAAAGCGAAGAAGTTGAGGCGATCAAAGAAAACCTGACCAAACAGCTTGAAATTGTTGCTAAGAAGAAAGAAAACCTGGAAAAAGCAAACGAAACTCACATCAGAGCACTTGAAAAAGTAGCCCGTCTTTCGGAAACAGAAGCGAAGGAAGAACTGATGAAAGCAATCAAGGACAAAGCAGAAACACAGGCCATGTCTTACGTAAAAGACAGAATTGATGAAGCTAAAGTAACTGCCAACAAAGAAGCAAAGAAAATTATCATCCAGTCTATTCAACGAATGGCTGCCGAACAGACAATCGAAAATACCGTGTCTGTTTTCAACCTGACTTCCGATGACCTTAAAGGGCAAATTATCGGTAGAGAAGGACGAAATATCCGTGCACTGGAAGCGGCTACTGGATCTGAAATCATAGTTGATGATACGCCAGAGGCAATAATCATCTCTAGTTTCGATCCTATCCGACGAGAAATCTGCAGACTTTCATTGCAGCGTTTAGTGGCGGACGGAAGAATTCACCCTGCGCGTATCGAAGAAGTTGTGGAGAAAACCCGCAAACAACTCGAAGAGCAAATCATGGAAATCGGTGAGCGAACCGTTATCGAATTAGACATCCACGGTTTACACCAAGGATTGGTTAGAATGGTCGGTAGAATGCGTTTCCGTTCTTCTTATGGACAAAATTTACTGAAACACTCTATCGAAACGGCAAATCTTTGTGCACTTATGGCTGCCGAGTTAGGATTGCCTAAGAAAATGGCTAAAATGGCTAAACGTGCCGGCTTACTGCACGATATAGGTAAAGTAGCTGAAGAAGAAACAGAATTGTCACACGCGTTGGTAGGAATGAAAATCTGTGAAAAATTCAACGAACGTGCTCCAATCAACAATGCAGTAGGAGCGCATCACGATGAGATTGATATGGAATACATCATTTCTCCAATCGTACAAGCTTGTGATGCAATTTCTGGTGCTCGACCAGGCGCACGTCGGGAGATCTTAGAAGGATACCTGAAGAGAATTAAGGAATTGGAAGATATCGCCCTTTCTTACGATGGTGTGCAAAAAGTATATGCGATGCAAGCAGGTCGTGAGCTTCGAGTTATCGTAGAAAGCGAAAAGGTTTCTGATCAAAATGCAGATGATCTTTCCTTCCAGATTTCTCAAAAAATCCAAGACGAAATGCAGTATCCAGGCCAAATCAAAGTGACCGTTATTCGCGAAAAGCGCGCAATAACTTTCGCCCGATAACCATTGGATCTTAGGAGGCTGAATACGCTTTCGAAGTAAAACATTAATTATTGACCGTTGCAGAGATGTAACGGTCTTTTTTTGTTTACGCCCCAATGCTTGAATTGGGCCCACTGTTGTTTTTCGAAACCATTCCAATGGAAATTCTAAATTTCAACAATTCCTAAAAAAATCAGTAAATTTCCAGTACTTTTGCGGATTGATATCAACCAAAATTAGTCTAGGGGACAGATGGGTAAAAATAAAGGGCCAAACATACCAGAACAAGAATTTATTGAAGTAATAGGAGCCAAAGTGCACAACCTACAGGATGTGGACGTGAAAATTCCACGCAACAAACTTGTAGTAATAACAGGAATAAGTGGTAGCGGAAAGTCTTCTCTTGCATTCGATACCATTTATGCAGAAGGCCAACGACGATACATGGAAACCTTCACTGCTTACGCTCGCCAGTTCATCGGTGAAATGGAACGGCCTGATGTTGAAAAAATCAATGGCCTAAGCCCCGTCATTTCAATAGAACAAAAAACAACTAGCAAAAATCCCAGATCCACCGTCGGCACAGTGACAGAGATCTACGATTTTCTGCGATTGCTGTTTGCCAGAACCGGAGAGGCGTATTCCTACGTCACCGGCAAGAAAATGGTCAAGTACTCCGAGGAGCAAATGGTAGAACATATTTTTGATCATCTTGCTGGCGAAAAAGCAATATTGCTAGCACCATTAGTACGCGCCAGAAAAGGACACTATCGGGAATTGTTTGAATATGCAAGAAAGCAGGGATTCACAAAAGTTCGGGTAGATGGAGAAATATTAGACATCAAACTCGGGATGCAGGTCGACCGCTACAAAACGCATGACATCGAGGTAGTGGTCGATCGCCTCACCATTGAGGATGATCGAAGAGCCAGACTTGCCGAATCGCTAAAAACAGCGCTCAAGCTTGGCAAGGGGCTGATTATGCTAATGAATCATTCCACCAATGAAATGCTCCAGTACAGCAAACATCTCATGTGCCCGGAGTCAGGTATTTCTTACGAAGAACCTTCTCCAAATGCTTTTTCGTTCAATTCGCCATACGGGGCTTGTCAAAATTGTAAAGGATTAGGTCAGGTGCACGAAGTGGATATGAACTTGGTTATACCTGACGAAAAGAAAACCATCAATCAAATTGGAATTGCTCCTTTCGGAGAAGTTCGCGATAACATTACCTTCAAACAACTAAGAGCAATTTCTAAAAAGTACAAGTTTACTTTTGCAACTCCCATCAACGCCATCCCTAAAGAGGCAATCGATACTATACTCCACGGAGGAAGTGATAAGTTTGACGTGGCAATGAATTTTGGGAAGGGAGACTACTCCTACAACCTTGCTTATGAAGGATTGCTCAGTATGCTGAAACGCTGGTACACAGAATCCAGTTCGGATAAGATTAGAGGTTGGGCGGAAGGTTTTATGTCAGTGGTAAGTTGCCCATCCTGCAACGGCAGTCGCCTCAAAAAAGAATCCCTTCACTTTAAGATAAACGATACCAATATTTCTGAATTAGCAGAAATGGATATTAGCGCGCTGCTTCATTGGATAGAAACTGTGGAGGACCACATGAACGCTAGGCAGAAAGCCATTGGAAAAGATATTCTGAAGGAGCTGAAATTGCGCCTTGGATTTTTATTGCATGTTGGTTTAGACTATCTGGCACTGACCAGGCCTGCTCGTTCTTTGTCCGGTGGAGAATCGCAACGTATTCGCCTTGCTACTCAAATCGGATCCCAACTGACTGGGATTACCTATATCCTGGATGAACCGAGCATCGGCTTGCACCAAAGAGATAATCAGAAGCTCATAGAAGCGTTGCACGAGCTGGCAGAAATTGGGAATACCGTTTTGGTAGTGGAGCACGATAAAGACATCATGATGGCTTCGGATTATGTCATTGATCTTGGACCAGGCGCAGGTAAACATGGAGGTAAGTTGGTAGCGGAAGGCACTCCTGAGGAGTTTGTTAAGCAAAATTCACTTACTTGTAAATATCTGAATGATGAATTGGTCATTGAAATACCTGAAAAAAGAAGAAAAGGAAACGGTAATTTTCTAGAGCTGAAGGGCGCAACTGGAAACAACCTTAAGAACGTAAACCTTAAAGTGCCTCTAGGACTATTTTGTTGTATTACTGGTGTTTCAGGAAGTGGTAAATCAACATTGATTAATGAAACCCTCTATCCAATTTTAAGACAACACTTCTACAAAAGCAAGAAAAATCCATTAAAATACAGCAAGATAAAAGGTATTGAACACGTTGATAAAGTCATCGAAATCGACCAGTCGCCAATTGGCAGAACTCCAAGATCAAACCCCGCCACCTATACTGGCGTATTTGCTGATATCCGAAATATCTTTGCCGGACTGCCAGAGTCAAAAATCAATGGATATAAACCGGGCCGTTTTTCTTTTAATGTGAAAGGGGGGCGCTGCGAAACTTGTCAGGGAGGAGGAAAACGGATCATCGAAATGAATTTTCTGCCTGACGTTCTGGTAGATTGCGAAACGTGTATGGGAAAACGGTATAATCGGGAAACGCTGCAAATACTGTTTAAGGGGAAATCGATTAGCGATGCCTTGCAAATGACAGTGAATGAAGCGGTCGAATTTTTTGAAAACATTCCTAAGATATATCGCAAGATGAAAGTCCTGCAAGATGTAGGGCTCGGTTATATTACCCTTGGACAATCCTCTACTACGATCTCTGGCGGTGAAGCACAGCGGGTAAAACTGTCAGAAGAACTAGCCAAACGAGATACAGGCAACACGCTTTATATTCTGGATGAACCGACCACAGGATTGCATTTTGAGGACATCCGTCTGCTATTGAAAGTACTTAATAAACTAGTAGAAAAAGGCAACACCGTTTTGATCATTGAGCACAATATGGATGTCATAAAGGTAGCAGATTATGTGGTAGATATCGGACCAGAAGGTGGGCACCGCGGTGGAGAAATAGTTGCTCAGGGGACTCCAGAAAAAATTGCGAAATCTACAAAAAGTCACACTGGGAGATTCCTGAAAATGGAGTTGTAAACAAGTGTATGTAGGAGATTTAAGCGACAACAGTCATAATACTTGTATTAATATAACTGGAGGTTTTTCAATAGATTGTGCAGATCTCCGGAATAAAAAAAGCGATATCGGAGGGATATCGCTTTTTTTGATTTGATAAAAGCTCTTTAGAATCTAAAGCAAGATTTACCACTATATTTTTTAAATTTTTTCTTTTTCAACTTAGTACGTTTCATCTTCGTTCTTTTCTTCGTAGAGCTGGTTTTTCTGTAGTTGCCAGTCGAAGCACTAGAAGAAGTTGTGGAAGTATTGTTAGCCGTTGAGATTGCAACTGGTTTCGGTTTTGGTGCGGGTGTGTTTACCTGCACTGGTTCCGGTGTACTAGCCTGCGGTATTTGCGGTGAAGCTGAAGTTGCAGCTCCGCCTACGGATGAAGAAGAAGAGCTAACGGAGGAAGTCCCCAATATTTCCGATGGATTTTGATCTCCTTTTATAAAAATAATTTCATCCATGGATACCTCATCTATATTGTAATTCTCATTTAGATGATCAATATTTTGAGAAGCATCCCAGTCTCTGATTACTGTAGTAAGTTTCGCTTCTGTATCCTGTGCAGAAACTATTTGATACCCAAAAGAGAGCATAAAAACTACAATTAATAATCTATTCATATCTCGGTTTTTTTGTATTATCCAATCTGTGTACTGCAAATCAAATGCCATATCCTCAAATAACCTACTTCTGCTCAGTTTTACGGCAATTTCCTCAATTAGTTTGCTTTACTATTTTATTTCTTTTTTAGATATAATTGGAAGTCTACGCCTCTAATATGCAACCTTATGTCTTAAATGTCAAGAATTTAGTGTATTTCCTAAAAATATTCTTTTGTGCAATATGCCCATATTTGACCCAAAATGACAGCGTATTATGGTGGTGATGAAGTAAATAAATGATTGCAAAGCCCGTTTTTGTTGGGCTTTTACGAAATATTTAATTATATTTAATACAAAGCAAACGTGACATTGCATTGAATTATTTATATTTATTATATACAATATTGTATTTGAGTAATTATTACAAATCGATTTAACCCAAACACCATGAGAAAAAACTACTTTGGTCTCTTATTGATGACATTGATGTCCTTATCATTGTCCGCTCAGAATGTAGGAGTAGGCCAACCTACTCCAGATGCTAAGCTTGATATCTTTAATACTTTAAATCAGGATGGTATTGAAATGGATCATCTGGGAGCTACCGGAAATGCAATAGACATTGATGTGGTAAATTCTGCAAATATTAGCTCTGCTGTCTGGTTGAAAAATTATTCAGTAGGTACCGGTCACAACGTACAAATGCTAAATGCGACTACTACATCAACAGGCGTTCTGGTCAACCATGATGGCCTTGGCGCCGGTACAGCCATTTTTCTTAACAATACTGCAAACTCTAGGGTTGGAAATACAGTTTGGCATGAAGGCTTAGGAAGAGGAGCGCAAATTGTGTTAGAGAATACCCTAAATGAAAACATTGGAATTTTCTCAGTGGCTCGTGGAGCAGCTGTAGGTGTATATGGAGGGGCAGGTTCTTCGAACGCACAAGGTATCATCGGTACAAACATCTATGATGGAGTTTCCTGGTATACTGCAAGTGAAGGTGCAATTGCTTCAGGCGTCCAAGGAATGTCAGAGACCGGACTGGCAGGAGTCAGTGGCTACCTCTGGAAACGAACTGCAACCACAGCAACCTCACTAGCTAATACGCAAGCGGGCTATTTTGCCCAACTCTATGGCCCCAGCCTGACCACCGACAACTGGCTAAGAGTTTGCTACGAAGACGCCTCCAATACCCTTCGGAAAATAGACGGACCAGGTGCTTCAGGTACCATCGTTCGCGACTTAAATGAACAGCCCCGTCTAATGACTTCCATCGAAGCACCAGAGGTGTTGTTTAATGATTATGGCGGAGGAATGCTTGTAAATGGCAAGGCCACAATCAACTTAGATCCTATTTATACCAAGAATATAATTGTTGATGCGGACAATATAATGAGAGTGTTTATTCAACTAGAAGGCAATTGTAAAGGAGTATATGTGACCAATAAGTCAGCTACGGGGTTTGAGGTAACTGAACTAGATGGAGGTACCTCCAATATCCCATTCAGCTATCAAGTAGTCGCCAACCGAGCCAATATGCAACACAACGGAAGAACGGTAGTTTTTGATTCCAGCAAACGATTTGCCCCGGGGCCAGAAGCAGAACCAATAAAAGGTGCGAACCAAAGCACAACGATTCAACTAGAAAATAATGCGAATCAGTAATTCATCTTATTACTTAACCTTAAAAGAAGTGTAGTATGCAAAACAACATGCAAACAATATTCTTTCTGGTCGCATTATTCATGGCAGGTACTGTTGTTGGACAACAGCATGACTATGAGCTAAATGTGCAGGGCGCTGAACTATTCATTCAGGCAGGAGCCGATGTTTATGTTTGGGGGGACGTGCACATAGAAGAAAATGCAACCGGTGGGAAACTAGAAAATAACGGATTTATAGAAGTCCAGGGAAACTGGTACTCTGTAGACGACAATTACCAACAATCAGGGACCGGCACTGTCCGATTTGAAAACAATGATGTCAATGTGACGGAATCCCAGTTTATTTCCGGCGATAATGCCGTTCGTGGCGGACAAAGTCAAATAGGAGTCAATGATGGCTCCTTTTATAATCTGGAATTGGCCAATACGCAAGGGTTAGTCTACCTAAACGGTGCAGGTAGTAATACCGATGTCCGAAGCACCATAAACTTTTCACCCAATGGATCTGGAAACTCTCCTGTCAATCGTTTGCGTACAGATGCTACAGATCAGGTGAATGGAGCTGCTTATCAAGCAACATTTGGAATGATGAGTAATACACCTGGACTAGGAAATTTTTTAAACAATACCATTACTGCAAACGGTAATACTTCCGCAGTTGATAATGGGTACATTCAAGGTAAGCTCAGAAGGGCCATCTTTCCAGTTGGAGGAGATTACGGTTTTCCAATTGGGCTGGAACCAAACACATCAACTGCCGCTGCCAGAGGTGTCCAATATGCCAATATGGAACATGGGTTTAATGGGTATGATGTGATTACCGGATATTTTGAACAAGGCAGCCCAAATGTGATTGTTGGTACGCCAGAAGAGTGCAATGTCATTATTGATTGCTTCTCTGGAGCAGACCATGGTGAATGGGAGTTTACTTCTCTATCGTCCGGCCCCTACTCCTATAAGATGACGATATGGCCACAGGATTTTACCTCTTGCCCTAACTCCGATTTTTTTATTACAAAAGATGATGCAATTACTGGCAATTTAGGCGATTGTGGGCCATCGCCTGTCGGTTTGTCTCGTGGGGGATTTCAAGGGTTTTCCAGTTTTAGTTTTGCTAGTGGTACGACTCCTCTTGCTGTTGAACTGGTCGAACTGAAGGCACAACCAATCCTAAATCGCTACATAAACGTTTCCTGGACAACCATCTCAGAAATAGAAAATGATCGTTTCGAAGTACAACGTAGTTTAGATGGTACCAATTTTTCAACAATTAATATGGTTGCTGGAGCTGGAACATCCAATGATGCGGCCAATTATTCAATAGATGATTATGCCGTCCTGCCAGAAAAACTCTACTACTATCGACTTCGAATTGTTGACTTTGATGGTAGTTTTGAGTTTAGCAATGTCGTGACTGCCCAGTTAGAATCAAGGGATTACAGCATTACAATTAGCCCCAACCCGGTAAAAGGCAATTCCATTTTGAATATTGGAAGCGTCGAATCAGGTAAAGTGGAAATTACAATTGCTGATGTGCTAGGAAGGGTGGTTTCTTCCAAAATAGTCGAAGTGGCACCTGGCATAAATGAAATTGAAATGCAAACATCAGGTCTATCTTCTGCGCCTTATTTTATTTATGTTACCAACGAAAATGAAATCAGAAGAGTAACCAAGTTCATAAAACATTAACTATTATTCCTTAAGGAAACAAAAAAAGGTTGGACATCCACTCAGGACTGTCCAACCTTTTTGTTTTTGTAAACACTTACCTATTTAAGTACTGAAGACGAAATACCGTTATTCTCATCCCAGATTATTTTATCACTTCCGTTAATGTCTCCATCCAAATTGTAATCAGCAGGATGGTAAAAATCAAACGTACCATTGATCGTTTGCCAAAGAATTTTATCACTTCCAATAATATCAAAGCCGCCTGGATTATCTTGTACCCCATTCCCAGCATAAAGTACCCAGTTTTGACCTATTTGTTTCTGGCTGAACCCAGCACCGGCAACGTACCCGTTGGTGGAGGTGAAGTCATAGGTGATCGTATTGTTAATGATGTCTACTGGTTGCGACGAGATGACCGGTAAATGATTGCGGTGTTCAATAACGACGTACAAGGCATCATAGCTAGCAGCAAGCGAGAGATCAAAGGAAGGAATGCTGCCATCTTGCAATACTACGGCTGCAACTTCCGCTACTTTACTAGAACCAAGCAATGATTCCCGAAAGGAAACAAGTACCCAGTCTACCGATCCTGCCGGATAGTCGCTCGGCAGCCAGTTTGTCCCTTCCGTCCCCGGATAATTCCATGGAGCAGCGGAGTATGGCTGGCCCATTGGCAATATCGAAGACTGCAATAAGGAGTTGCCCATCATTCCCAGCAATGGGTCAAAAGGCCCTTCCATTAATACCGCCAGGTCACAAGTTACCAATCTGGTATTACAAGGATCATTAAGCACATAGTCTCCTAGTACAGATGGGTTTGTCCAAGCAAGGTCCTGAAGGTCTGTCCAGGTCAGTTTTTTATCGCGATCATTCCCATCATCATCGTCATTGAGGTGAATGTCTATACCTATAGTATGACCGGTAGTCGGCAGGTAGCCAATCGTAGACCATGGAATACTCATCTCCATCGAATAACCAGTGGCCGTTTGAAACTCTCCCTTCAATACTCCAGCAGGGTTCAAACTGCCATTGTCTTTCACCACAGGGTCATTCCATCGAAATTGCATATTGTGATCATTGGTATCATAAGTCGTTGTGTTTTCATTGCCTCCATCCAGATAAACGGAAACACCATCGTCATTAAAATGTCTGATCGAATTGTCATTGATTAATAGATCGTCCTGAACTTCTACAAACAAATACAAATTGTCAGTGTCCCAATGCAGCTTAAATGAACCGCTTAGGTCACTACTGCTGCCCACAATACCGATAATGTTGTTTGTGATGTTTTGACTTGGAATAGCTCCCCATCCGCTATCTTGTTGCCCATCAATAATCGGAGTGAAAGAGGTAGAGCAGGGTTGTGGCGGAATACATTGATTTATGGTGATAACAATTTCACTCGTATCATTCGTGACTGCGCAAAGTGGATTGGTTACCACATATTGGAAGGTGAATGTGCCTAATGGTAATAGCTCAACATTTAAAGTTGATCCAGTAAGCTGACTCGAACCATCCAGATCAGACCATATGCCATTCAAGTCAGGGCCTCCGGTTAAATGGTCAAACAAATCGATTGATCCTATAGCAAGCTGCGATGTATCACAGTAGATCAATGTGCTACCAGTGCCTGCATTGACCACACACACCTGACCGCAAGGGTTGACTTGAGTTGAGGCTCTGTAGGCTGTCCATAGACTATTGGCAAAGGGATTTTGATAATTGCCTCCATCAGCATTGATCGCATGATTGTTGGGGTATCTGCCAATCCCATCAGAAGGGTCGGTGTCAAGGATACAACCACCATTCCCATCAGGGCCATAAGTAACTCCATAATTTGCCATGTTTGTATCCGATAAATCAGCAGGAGCGCAAGGATCATTTTGAGCCCATGCACCAATATTTACCCATCGGTCAACATAAGAAATAAACTGGTCATTGTTCCAAACGCACTGAAGCTCTGGAAACATTAATAATGCGGTGGCCACCCCCTTGTTTGGCATAGAAGTGCAACAAAATTGATAAGAACCGCCAGGACCTCTTCCTCCATCAATAAAACCGTAGGGATCAATTGCGGTTTTGCTACCGGTTAGTTTGATGATGGATGACCAATAGTTAAACTCTGAGGTAGTTGGTTGTCCGTATAGAACCTGGCCTGTCCCGTTGTTTGCTTGTTGACTGAAGTAATAGTCCTGATCTTCTTGAAATTTGGAGCGGGATTGTGCCCAATTTGAAACATTATTTTGCATAGCAGGATCTTGAAGCATTAAGGCCGCAAAAGTGATGGGGAGTTTTCTAGCGTTTCCGTGGCCGCCGTTCGAAGGCCAGGCACCTCCATTTACTGCGATGGAGTAAAAGTCAATACCTGCTTGCAAATAGTTGATCAAGGCAGGCATCTTTGCTGAAATTGGATCGTCCAACATCAATCGCAATGCACCGGATGCTGTATGGTTGTTTACGTTGGCTCCATAAGCTGGCATGTTGTCGATTGGATGAAATTCCCTCCCGCGCCAATCAGTTCTATGGTCGAGTTGTACCCTTGCAAAATTAGCTGCTATAGCACTTAGGGCTGGGGCGTTGGCAACTGCGGAATAGGAAGGTAATAAGTTGGTCGCAATTGAATTCGTTGAAATATTGGGTTTCCACAAGGTGCCAAAGTAGGCAGGTCGGAATAAATTTGCGCCATTGTTTATTGGAATGGCGTTGACAACTGTTAGTACTCCGGCTGTTTGCAGTTTTGGTCTGTCCGTTGTTGTTCCTCTGCTGATTGTCTTGACGATAGATTCTAATGTGCCAGAAGATGTATAGGGTAGCGCTGGGATAAGATTCTGGTCATATCCTGGGAGTCGGTCATCGAATCCTTGGGAGTTGTATGTCTTTGGGTTTACTTCCCACCCATTTCTTCCAGCCGAAAAATCAGGACTTATTGAAATAATTGTCACTGGACCTAATACCCAATAGTCTCCGTTTGCATATTGGCCAGTTTGATAAGGCTGGTCAAATGTCCAGGTAATACCATGTTGAGTTATCGAACTTACCATTTGAGCTTGGGAAATCTCGATAAATAATAGGGAGGTAACGAGTAAAAAAAATAGTTTTTTCATAGTAGTTAATTTTGTCTAAATTAATATATGTACTTCAGTTTTAAAAATAAACAGAAGAATAGAATCTATCGTTTTGCACCTCTATAAGAGGTTACAAGTTTCCTTCAAAAGATCAAATTGTTAACGATTCAGGTCTATTATTGATCAAATCTAGTGGAATGATTGTCTTTTTTGTTAAAATCAATTGACTGCCAAAGGGTTGTGTGTTTAGGGCAGCGATGGATTGAATTGGGCAAAAAAGGAACAATGTTCTCCTAAAAGAAACAGGGAGCATTTCGGAAGTGGGTAAAATTTCTTTCAAAATGCTTGATGAGTGTCTCTGAAATTGGGGGGGATTGCTAGCTGTCATTATTTTGATTTATACCTAGAATACAAGTAGGTCAAAATTAATTAAAGCAATTAGGTAGTACAGCTTCAAAGTTAATCAAGTTTTACATAAATAATTTTGTTATTTGAACTGAATGGTCTTGTAGTAGTAGTAAGTGTGTGGAAATTTAAGTAGATATTTTGTCTGTTTAGTGATATGTTTTACTGTAAATTGTTTTAGGAATTTCTTCTTGACTTTTTTAGTATTCCAATAACAAAACAAAATTCCCATTGAATAACAAGGCTTAAATGTAACCGTAATGAAAAGTGTATTGATGGCACTTGTGGGAATAAGGGGTAGCTATCTTTCTATTTGATAATTCAGACAGAAAAATTAATGTTCAACAGAAAGTTTCAAAAAGGGCCAATTGTTTTAACAAATGAAAATTCACAAATAAAAGTCCTTCACCAAGTCCAAATAGACTTCTGAAAAAACGCCCTCTTCATAAATAAACAACTGTTCATCAACACATTCACAAGGCAGGTTCTTGAAAAGCAATAAAACACGAACAGCATTACCCGAATTAGTATGCACCATTACCCGATGCGCCAAAAACAAACCTACCTCCAAAGCCAAACCAACAACTGACAACTCAGAATCAACAGGCAGTACCAACCCCAAAACACCGCCGGCCACTAGCAAACGACTAGCAACAGAAACCAATTCCCCATGCGACAACTCCACCGTATGCCGCGCAGAATTGCGGGACACACCACTAGTAAAAAAAGGAGGATTTGAAATGATAAGATCGTAGTTCGCATTGCTATCCCGGGCAAAGTCTTGAATACGCTGATGGAAAACAGAGAGACGGGCATCCCAGGGACTTCGCATGAAATTAGCGGTACATTCCTCGAAAGAGGGCTTATCCAACTCCACACCATCCACCTTTGCTGCGGGAAATCGCTGTGCCATCATTAAAGACAATAGCCCGCAGCCCGCTCCAATATCAAGGACGCGCTGAGGAGTAAAATCGACAGGAATCCAAGCACCAAGAAGGATAGAGTCCGTACTTACCTTCATCAAAGATTGCGCATGGCGCACCGAAAATTTCTTAAATTGAAATAGTCGTTCTGCCAAAAGTAGACTAGATTTTACTGTTTACGATATCCATAATTTCTTGCTCGAGGCGATCTGCGGTTTGTGTCATGGCTTCTCCTTTTTGAAGAATGGATGCTACAAAATCTTTGTCGTCCAAATCACCCGTATTGATTTTTACGTTGAGGAAGGCGCCTCTTACTGCCGTCCGAGCACACAAGGCCCCAACACCAGCATCAGTGACGGAATTTGGATTTCCAATTTCTGCCATGGCCTTGATTACCTCAAAGGTCGCCAATGATTTTTCCATCACTTGAAAAGGGACATCAATGGCGTATTTGGTAGCGGCTTGGATCGCTGATTTTCTGGCTTTTTTCTCTTCTTCTGTACCTTTTGGTAGTCGGAACGCCTCCATTATGCCATTGAAGGATCGGGTGTCTTCGTCTACTAGACGCAAAAGCTCATCTTTTAAGGATTGGCCCTTCTCTGCCCAGATAGAAAACTCTTCCCATCTGTCATTCCAAGAACGTTTGTGGGCGGAAAGGTTGGCCACCATTGTTCCTAGAGAAATTCCAAGCACACCAACATAAGCAGAAATGGACCCTCCTCCCGGAGCAGGGCTTTCAGAAGCTGTTTCATTGGCAAATGCTTTTAAGTCCATTCCAATAAGTGGCGCAAAGCCTGCATCTTGTAGGCTGTATTCGATGATTTTTTTTCTGGGATCGAAGGGAGACAATTCGTCTAAACCAAGCGATTTGATTGCTAGGCGGATGATTTCTTCCTCTGCAATTCCTGTTGATCGTTGTTGTGCTTTCAGAAAATATTTGCCAGCATCCAACATTACTTTCAGGGGCACCATTCCTACCAGTTCCGAACCAGTAACACGTAAGCCTCTTTTGTTGGCACTTTTTCTGGTTTCTTCAAATGCAATGTGCATTGGTGTCGTGTTGATATTGGTCAAGTTCATGGAGATTTGAGCAATACCATATTCTTCAATAAACCAGCCAATTGCTTTGACGGCTTTGCAGGCGCCGGGTTCTCTAAGTGGGACGCCCTGATCGTCGGTAAGTGGTTTGCCGGTGAGTTTTCCGCCTTCGCGTTTGATTCGGCCATTTTCTCTGATATCGAAGGCGACCGAGTTGGATCTTCTTACAGAAGTAGTATTCAAATTTACATTATAAGCGACTAGGAAGTCACGTGCACCGATGGCTGTTGCGCCTGCTTTAGGATTAAACTTAGCGGGGCCGAAGTCCGGTTTCCATTCTGGTTTTGTTAGTTTGTCGGGCAGTGCTTCGTATTCACCAGCGCGGATGGTTGCCAGATTTTTCCATTCGGGTTTAGAGGCTGAACTTTCGTATAAGTAGATCGGTATATCCAGTTCCTCACCAACGCGTTTTGCCAGTTGACGTGCATATTCGCTCGCCTCCTCCATAGTTACATTGGCTATTGGGATCAATGGACAAACGTCGGTGGCGCCCATTCTTGGATGTTCACCGGAGTGTTTACTCATGTCGATGACTTGGCTAGCCATTTTTATTGCTTGGAATGCTGCCTCAATTACGCGTTCTGGTGTACCGACAAAAGTGACCACCGTTCGGTTGGTTGCTTTACCGGGATCTACATCAAGTAGTTTTACCCCTTCAACTGCTTCTACAGCATCGGTTATTTGTTTGATTATAGAAGGATCTCTTCCTTCACTAAAATTAGGTACACACTCGATAAGCTTCGTTGACATAGTAAAACGTTTTGGTAATGATCGCGAAATTAATTGAAATATTTATTATCCAACATAAATACAATAAAAAAGTGCTCTCCTTTTTCAAGAAGAGCACTAGTGGCATAAGAGTACTTGCGTTGTTAATTAATATATATAGTGATTGTTGTTGTTGATTTAAGAGTGATCTTTCAAGTAGATTACTTGTGGTTCACTTTTAGTACTTTATGCGTTTTAACTGTTTTTCCAATTTGAGTGGATACCATATAATATCCTTCTGCATAACTGTCGTCAAAATTGATTGTTTTGATGGTTGATCCGTTTATTTGACTTTCGTTAATATTTTCCATTACTTTTCCTGACATATCAGTTACAATGATTTTTAGTGGTTCTTCTTGGTCTGATTTTACAGCGACACTGAGTGTTTCAAGAACTGGGTTTGGATATACGGTAAATTCGATTTCTGTAGATCTTCTGAAGTCTAGAACTCTAATATCGGAGTATTCAAAAGAGCCGTCAAAATCTACTTGCTTCAGACGGTAGTATCTTCTGCTATTTTTGCCAGATTCATCATCCAAAAAAGAATAGTTTATGAAGGTAGAACTGTTGCCTGCACCATCCACTTTTCCAATTGCAATATAGTCTTCCAGTTCGCCAGCTACTGTTTCTTCTGCCATTTCTATTTCGAAATACTTGTTGTTTAGTTCCGATGCAGTTGTCCAGTTTAATACCGCATCATTTCCTTCTTTTACTGCTTCAAAACTTACTAGTTCTATTGGTAAGGTGATACCTATTCTTAGTGCAATGTTGTCGAATGTATACCCGTCATTTCCAAGGATATCTGCGGCAAATGTTTCTCCAGTCTGGCTGAATTTCAATTGGAAGCTGCTTGTCAATTGTTGTCCCTTGTCAGTCAGTTTGTCAAGGAGGTTGATGTCAACTATGTCGTAGTACATTCCAAGATTTGAAGGATTCGTAGCCAAATCATAAACCACAATCCATGTATCTGTATCGCTTCCTCTAGCATAGACTCTATTTTCAGAAGTTGGATTTTGAACATGCTTCATAAAGCTGAAGTCAAGCTTAAATTCTAACCAGGAAGGGTCAAAGTTTTCCATGTTGTAAGTAAGGATCATTTCATTGGTAATGTCTCCGCCATTTACTGGATACGTTGCGTCCAGTGTTATTGCATTTGTAGACCCATTCTTATTAAAATCTACATCATCATTTATCTTTAGTCGTCCTCCGATGCCTTCAGTTACGTAGTCGATTCTAGAGAGTGGATCGATGGTCATATTTTCTTGAAATACCTGCGCAGAAGATGCATCAAAGTTCATATCGAAAGGAAAACTACCAATAGATAATGCTTCATTTTCGTATTGTTTGATTTCGTAAGTTTTTACTGGAGTATCATTGTCTACTTCAACGTCTCCGGTGATTCCAGTTCTTGTACTAATATTGTAGATGCCAGGTGCATTAATAGAGGCAGGTGTGGAAAAAGTAAACTCTGTTTTTTCACCAGGATTTAAGGTTCCAGTAAATGTCTCCTGAACCTCAGCCCCATTGTTTACGCTGTAGAAAATCGGGAAGTTGGAAATTGGTGTCGTACCAAAGTTTTGGACTTCAACGATAACTGGTTTGTTGCTAAGTGTTGTAGAGGTAAACTCTCTTCCATCCTTGATTGGGCTAAGGATGGCAGATATTCCTGCATCGACAACCAATCCACAAGCTGTTGCAGTTGTAGTAGCATTTACCGCTACCATTCTACTTCCTATATTTCCTGTTTTAGACACTGGTCTAATGGTATACCATTCTTCTTGACCTACAGTTGGAGCTTCTACAGTATAGGTTGCTGCGGAAGTTTCGCCTATTACCTTCATTACACCGTCAAGTTTCATTACTTCATAATATTCTGCGCTGCTAGTAGGTTCCCAAGATAATTTTACTTTACTACCGCAAACTGCATCTACAGTTAAATTAGAAGGTGTAGGGAGGATGGTGAATGGAATTTCATTCATATCTGAACTTCCGTTCATAGTAACTCGGACTCTTGCTGCTTCAGAAGTTACTGAAGCTGGAATTGCCCAATTGTAATATCTTAATTCTTTATTTTCTTGTGAAAGGGGGAATGCTTCCCAGCTATTACCATTATCCAAAGAATACTCTAAAGTTACGTTTTCAGCATCTGGTCCGTAGGCATTCCAGCGGATAACATCTGTTTTGTATCCTGGGGCGAGGTTTTCTCCACCAGCAGGAAAGGTAAGCTCCGCTTCTGGTTCGATGATATCGTATACAAGTACATACTTCTGTGGACCCATCGGTGCATTAGTTGCTTTAATTTTTACAGCAAGACCAGATGTGATTTCATTAGCCGTCAATGTGATTTGTTCGATATTGTTTAAGGTATCAATTCCTCTTGTTGCTGGTAGTGCAACATTGGCAGGTGTAGCATCTAAAACCCATGGAAGAAATGTTTCTCCTGCAGTATTAAGTACTTCCATATCCAGGTTGTTAACTAGTGCTCTATAGACATTACCTGATCCTGGGTTATCATGCCAGTAGAGCATAATTTTTACTTGATGTGTTCCAGCAGGAACATTAATAAATTCGTGGTTAGTTACTCCGTTAGTAATTGAACCTGTAACAAATCTTCCTTCTTTAATCGTTTCAACAGCTCTTTTTACATCCATGATTCCAAACCCGTAGGAGTAGTCAGGTCCTTCGTTACCTGCATCTTCAGCAGAGTTTGTAATGATTGCCTTCAGTACGTCACCGCTAGGTTTTTCGCCATTGTTTTCAGCCATGTATGCTTCTGTGATGATTGCTGCAGCACCAGTTGCGGTTGCTGTCGCCATACTTGTTCCGTGCATTGCTTTGTAGCTATTGTTGCTGATCGTTGATACCACACCGTATCCTGAAGTAACGACTTCTGGCTTGATTCGGCCATCATTTACAGGGCCTCTGCTGCTAAAAGAAACTTCCTGACCTCTATGCTGAATTGCTCCAATGATCAATGCGTTTTTAGAAGAAGCATAAGACCGGATAACCGTTCCATAACCAAAAGGGTAGGGGTTACAATCAAATGCTCCACTATTGCCTGCTGCAAAAACGTGAAGCAGTTTAGGAAAGTCATGCATACTTTGATCGATAATAATACTATTTGAATTGTAAAGACCAGCAGTTGAACACTGGAAATTACTAGGGCCATAGGAGTTGTTGGTTAAAGACATTCCGTATGTATCGTAGTGATCAGCTGTTTTGCTAATTATTGAACTAGAATGTTCAGTGATAACTTTAGTGTTAATTGCCATTCCTTCAAACCAAGGATCCAAATTACCATTTCCAGTAATTGTACCAACTACATGGAAAGCGTGATTGCCCCAATTTGAATCTGCAGTAGCTGTTTGGTAAAGTAGGTTATCTCCGTAGTCAATGTGAGAGACATTTCCTCCGTCACCTACTCCTACAACAACCCCTTGACCAGTATAACCGTAGTTATTTTTTACGAAGGCAGATTTTGTTGATTGAGGTCCCTTGTGATTCATGTGTTCCATTGGGGCTTCGATAGGCTCTACAAAATGAACAAATCCGTTGTTTGCAAGATCGTTAAGTCTGTTTTCTTCCACTCTAAGCGTGATAAGGTGGTAGTTTAACAAACTGTTGTCTAGTAACTCGGCGCCCAATGTTGGTAGTGCTTGTTCAACAAGATTGTAGTCGACGTTTTTCTGTAAAAGCACAGAAACGTCTACTTTTCCTGGTGAATTTTTCGCCCAATCAGGAATTTCTTGATCGCTAATTGAAGAGGATATTTTAGCTATTGTGGGGATCTCACTCAGTGAGCGTATATTGAATTTTTCTAAGGTATTTTGGCTGGTAGTAACAGGAATAGAAGCCGTATACGTAAACTTGTGGATGTAGTTTAATAACGTAATGTTTGCCGCTTTCAACTCTGCTGTGCTTAATTCATTTAGCTCGTTTCTGAACTGAATTAAAACATAGTACTTATCTCCTACTTGGTTAGTTGCCGTAAAATTGGACTGTTTCAGTAGACTTGTCGTCTCATTTGGTGGTAAAAACTCTCCTGACCTGAAAGGAATAGTATACTGGTCATTTTTTAATTGAGCAAAGATGGTTGAGCAAAAACTAATGGATAATACCAAAGCGATTACAATCACTCGAAGTGTTGATAAATTTTTCATTACACGTACTTTTTTTGTTGATGGATAGTGGTCCTTCAGTACGTGAGTCTAATGTTGTTCTTTGTTTTGTTCTAAGTGGTGGTTATGTTGTTCGATTCAAATGTATGGGGATAAGCCGCACCCGACATTCTTTAAAGTTGTGATTTGTGACTTGATTAATTTAATAATGCACTAAATTCCTATGGTTTTTATTTTTAATATCATTGATGAAAAATCCACGGTTTTCTGAGCTATTCAATATAATTAGTCATGAATTCCTTCTGAAAAATAGTGACAAATAATAAAAAATTTAAATCTGTAACTCGAATTATCTTATTTTATCATTTTTAAAGCTTAATCAATTGACTATCAGTTTTTAGTTTTTAAAATCGAGTGCTTTTTAGCAAAAAAAAAGATTATTTATTTTTTTGCTAAAAAAATGAAATTCTTTAAAAACTATAGATAGAAACATCAAATAATTTGATCGCACCTGCACAAAATAAAACAAGTGTAATATTAATATTCCCAATGAATTAGTGCTGGGATGTATGTTTTATTGAAAAGAGTTAACTTGTTGATAATTCACATAAATGCTGTAGATGCTTGTCTTTCTACTTCCTATCCAACTTAGTCGCCAATAACAGCATTCTTCTCAAAATCGTAGAGGGTTAGTTTTCTAAGCTCATAGTAGGCCGTCCAAAAAGCGCGCAATGATTGCATGTAGGCTTCCAATGAACTGTCCTGCTCTGCCTGGGCAATATTCAAATCCGTAACCGCTATCCGACCAATCAGGTATCTCTTTTTACTGATGTCATATCGTTTTAGGGTGATGTCGTAACTCACTTTTGCCAGCTCCGCTTGGTCGCGTAACAAACCAAACTGATTAATTTTTAATAAGATATTCTGTTCGAAATTGATGCGTTCCTGTTCGATTTGAAGTTGGGTGATTTCTAAATTGGAAGCGGCTATTTCTCTTGCAGCTTTCGCTCTTCCCCAATCCATAATAGGTATCGTAACCCCAAATTCCAATTGCTGCGCTCGCAATGCTTTCGAATAGGTCTCTCCCAAATCTGCTCCGGTAGACGAGAGTCCAAAACTGGCAAACAGATTGGCATTGACACCCCCCTCTTCTTTGGCTCTTGCGACCTCCTTATTTGCTTCCAGCATTCTGCGATCAAACCCAAGTGGCTCCTTCCTGTTTTTTATTGCTTCAGCTAGAGCTTTGTCCACATCTATCACAAAATCAGGCAAAGAGGCAGGAGGAGTCAAATCAAAACTTACGTACTCTTTGATGCCCAGAAAATTTCGCAAGTTCTCCGTGCTGGTTTGCAAATCGAGTTGGGCTCTAGCAATACTACTCTGTGCCCGCTTTGCACTCAAATCCATTTGTAGCAATTCGTTTTCAGCTATTTTCCCAACACTAAACCGTCCCTCTGCTAGTCTAAATAAGGTATCTGCATTCGCTTTATTCGCCCTAGCGGCTTGCATACTGATTTGAGCGATGTAGACGTTAAAAAACAGCGTGGTCGCTTGTAGTGCGGCGTCCTCCTTTTCTTCTGTAAACTGTCGTTCCGCTTCCTCGTATTTTAGCGGTTCTATTTGCCTCGTCCATTTGGCTGTATTGTGTGCAAACAAAGGCTGATTTATTCCTACATTAATAGGTGTAGATAAATAAGACACGGAATTACCGGATTTTTCAAAACGATCGCTTCTTCGCAACCCAGAACTAGCAAAAATTCGTCCTCCCGTTTTAGCAATCTCCTGGGACGCTTCAAAACTAAAGGAAGAATTCGCGCTACTTACACTTAGAAATTCCAAGGTCGTCGGATCTTCGATTATTGCGCTATTCAAGGAAGGGATTTTGAGTTCTAAATCTATTTGTGGTTTAAATCCTGCATTGAAGGCTTCTAGCTGCCAATAGCTTCTATTTAATTGAGCAGAAGCAATCTGAATGTCCGGCGACTCTCCTCTTGCCATGCGAATAACTTCATCTAGTGTCATTACCATATTCTTAGGGGCGCTCTGTCCGAACAAAGTACTACCAATCGATAATAAAACAAGCAGGGTAAGAATATTTTTCATGGATATAATGTTAATAATATGCCAGTAGAATTGGAACAGGTTTCAGTCATTTCTTAATGCGGTTATTGGATCTAACTTGGCGGCTCGTTGGGCAGGAATTATACCAAACAATAAGCCAATAGTGGCTGAAACACCAAAAGACAAAAGAACAGACCACAACGAAACAACTGTTGGTATATCGGCTAGTTTCGTCACCATATTTGCCATCAAAATGCCGACAGCAATCCCTAGGACGCCTCCTAGCAGGCTAATAAATACCGCTTCAAAAACAAATTGCAAAGTAATGTCTGTTTGTGTCGCTCCCAAGGATCGTCTCAATCCGATTTCCTTGATCCGCTCAAGCACAGAAGCCAACATTATATTCATAATACCAATCCCCCCAACAAGCAAAGAAATACCGGCAATCGCTCCTAGAACGTAGTTGAATAAATCTTGTGTGCGTTGTTGTTGCTTTAGTAATAATTCTGGTACGGCTACTTCGTAGTCGATGACTTCCCAGTGTCTGCGGTTGAGCATTCTGGCGACGACGTCAGCGGTCGATTGCAAATAGTCGGAGTCTTTTACACGGATGACCAGACGGTCTAACTGATGATAGTTGATCGGGCCGGTATTTTTTTTATTGTTGTCATCTGAATTAATAAAGCGGGTCTGTTTGTTTTCCAGCATCTTTCCCGTCAGCAATGTCCGGTTTTTGAATCGGATAAGGGAAGTCTGCACCGGAACATAGATGTCCGAATTGTAATCACGAATCCCTAAAGACGTTAGACTTTGTGAAGAGGCCATTCGTTTGTCCAGGACTCCAATAATATGCAGCCATGTGGTGCCACACTTTATTTGTTTGCCTATTGGGTTTTCACTGCTAAAAAATTGAGACTGAATGTTTTTTCCAATAATACAAACAGGTGCTCCATTCAATAAATGCGTTTCCTGAAATTTTGATCCGGAAGCTAGTTCGAGGTTGTTCAATTCAAAAAAAGCATTTTCTACTCCTACACACTTTGCCCGTTTCAGTTTTCCTTTTCTGACAACACTTACTGGTTGGACGATCTCGGGACTGACTTTCTCTATGGTAGGAATGACGGCCACCATATTTGCAATATCCGTCAATGAAAGTCCGGGCGAGTATGGTTTTTTCACTTCCTTATCGGAATCTTCTTCTTTCTCATTTTCAATGATAGATTTGATAACAATGTTGTTGGTGCCAACCAGTTTCATTTGTGCGAGTAGTTCTTGCTGGGCTCCGGCACCAATGGCGAGCATGGCGATAACTGCAGCTACTCCGAACAGAATCCCGAGTGCGGTCAAAAAAGCACGCATCTGATTCATAAACACAGCATCCAGTGCTATTCCAAAGTTGAAAAGAAGACGTTGCATCGGATCGGTTTTGCTAGGATTCTTTTTTTGTAATTGAACTGTTCTTTTTCTTGGAATTTCCAGTAGGCGGAGGTGAATTGGAGGTCAGTTTTTTTGAATACCTCTTTTTTACCTCGTCGGAAAGTATATCAATAAGTATTTTTTCCGGTTCTAAGGGAATGGTGAGTGCAATTTGTTGTCCTTCTGTCAATCCAGCTTTGATAATCACTTCATTTTCGTTGCTTGGGCCAGGTAGCACTTCTTGTCTCGTATATTTTCCTTCCTTTTTTAGGAACGTGTAGGACAAACTGTCATTGCTGTGAAGTGCCTCGAGTGGTATGTATAGTACATTATTGAATACTCTGGTAGTGATCTCATTGGCGGTCGTCATTGCTGGTCGAAGGATGGAATCGCTTTTTTCTATTTGTATTTTCACTTCAAAGACCTTGGCGTCAAAATTCGGTCGTTGTTCTCCAATATTGGCGATGCTCAATACGCGGCCTTCGTATTTTTTATCTGGGAATGCATCGATGCTAATATCTACTGGCTGCGTAATTTTTACCTTGCTAATATCGACCTCATTCACGTAAGTAATAGAAATCATATCGGTCAGATCAGGCAACTGGGCGACTACCGGATCCCAGGCGTTGATCCTTGACCCGGGGCCTTTTTTCCCATTCCAACTCCGCTCGTATATAACCATTCCTGATTTGGGCGCGGTCACTGTGAACGCCCCGGACAGTTTATTCATTTGTTCGAGTTGATCTTGAAATTGCTGCATCGAAGCAGTTATTTCAGTGATTTTAGCTTCTGCTTGTTCTTTTTTCAGGAGATAGCCATCTTCCGCTTGCATGAAGTCCCTTTGCAAACGTTCTAACTCCAACATGGTTTGCCTTTGGACAGCTGGCGGTTCATAGATATTCATTTTGACTTCCAGTCTTTTTTCTTCCATCGAAAACTGGATGTTTGCCATTTGATCTCTCAGTCCACGCATCTGGATAGCCGTGTCGAGCTGTGCTTGAATGATTTGTGATTGCGATTTTTCAATGTCGGTTTGGACACTTTTCATTTTATTGCCGAGATCAGTCCGATCAAGTGCAGCAACATAGCCTCCTGCTTGTACCAGTGTCCCTTCAGCAACGATATCCGTTATGGTGGTTTGGAAAATACCGACAGAGCGCATGCCTTGTGGACCTAATATCTTTTCGGAACGGGCAGCTTGTAACTCGCCTGTTGCAATCACACTGATTTTGAATGGGCCTTTCTTTACTGGCACCATAATGCTAGTATCCGTTGCCGCCTCGGTATAATTATTCTGATAGTAATAATACCCTCCTGCTCCTAGAAGTCCAATAAACAATAATATGACTATATTTTTCACCATAAATACCTTTCTAATACTAGAAAATAATTCTTTGTACGGTTTATTTTAATGCAGGAGATTTGCTATTTAATGTCAAATATAACCGAAGTTTTGAATTCACATCTAAAAAAAGGACTTTTAACATAAAAATAACTGGTTTTTGTTGGAGTAGATAGATTCGGTTTGCTCACGTAAAACTAAGGGTATAGGGACGATTTTATCTAATAATGAAGAGATGTTTATTCCAAAAAAAAATCGCAGCTGTCAATCCTGAAGGGATTAAATATCCAAAACTCAAGAACTGGCTCCTGACCTAAACCCAGAGAGAGGCGAAACCAAACAGCAAGTTGAGCGACTCAATAATCACCAAAGTATTCCTAAGCTTGACCAAAACGAGCGCTTGGTAAGCCCGCTAATCTGGTGTTTGTTTCCTAGTATGGAGTGAGGTTATTCTCTGAGTTTTAAGTGAGTTTACTAATCCTTTTAGGTTTAGAGAATCTCTTAGCGCAAAGCAAAACAGCGAGTTAAGACCTGTCCATTTGTGGTCTACAGTATTTTTTGCAAACCAAATTACATCCCTTTACTATAAATTACCACAGATAGCTCTATTTTTGCACCAATCAATACAATAAATGAAAGTAGCAATAATAGGAGGAGGAGCCGCTGGTTTTTTCGCAGCACTAGCAGCAAAGGAAAATTATCCGAATGCACATGTTGCGTTGTTTGAGAAATCAAAAAAACTGCTGGCAAAAGTCAGAATATCAGGAGGCGGACGCTGCAATGTCACCAACGGCACTGTGTCTATCAAAGAACTGACAGCTGCTTATCCACGTGGTGGGAAATTTTTGAAAAAATCATTGACCATTTTCAGTACCAAGGAAACGATGGAGTGGTTTGAATCCAGGGGCGTGCCTTTGATGATCCAAGAAGACAATTGTGTTTTTCCAGTTTCTCAAAGCTCCCAGAGTATTATTGACTGCTTGGTGAAGGAGGCAAAAAAGTTGGGCGTTGTTATTGAAATGGAGAAAGGCGTAAAATCGATTTCCTCGGAGAACTATCAGCTAGAATTGGGCTTCACGAAAGAACATTCGCCAGCAGTTTTTGACAAAGTCATTGTTGCTACTGGTGGGTCTCCAAAGCGAAGTGGGTTGGAATGGTTGGAAGCACTGGGGCATAAAATTGAAGATCCTGTGCCTTCGTTGTTTACATTTAATATGCCCGGAGAATCGGTGAGGGAATTGATGGGAATTGTGGTCGAAAAAACGTTGACCAGTATCCAGGGTACTAAACTGAAATCAGATGGTCCATTATTGATTACGCACTGGGGGATGAGCGGTCCTTCTATCCTCAAATTGTCTGCCTTCGGCGCTCGAATTCTCCAGGAGAAAAAATACGAATTCAAACTACAAGTAAATTGGGTCAATCAGGCAAACAACCAATTGGTATTGGAGGAATTGCAAAAGATCGCGAAGGAACATTCCAATAAAATACTCGCCAATTATCGCCCTTATTTGCTCCCAGAACGTCTTTGGCATTTTCTACTGAAAAAATCAGCGTTGCCTGCCCGAAAAAAGTGGTCAGAGCTTGGGAAAAAAGGCTTGAATAAACTCGTCACTCATCTAACTAATGATGTATACACGGTGAAGGGGAAAACTACGTTCAAGGAGGAGTTTGTTACTTGTGGAGGGATTAGTTTGGAAAGTATTGACGCGAACACAATGCAAAGTACGGTTTGCAAAAATCTATATTTTGCTGGCGAGCTGATGGACATTGATGGGATCACTGGGGGCTATAATTTTCAATCGGCCTGGACGACTGCTTTTATTGCTGGGAAATTGCGGTAATGTAAAACATAATAAACGTCGAATGGTGATTTCTGTGTAGCAAATTTAGTTTTAGAGGTGGAGGAGATTTAATCGCATTTTAGGTGTCATAGACACGGCTCTTCGTTCAGCATGCCGCCATTGTGATTCCTTAACTTTTGAATTATCAATCAATTTCCGCCGACTCGGTCCTTGACTTTTTGAATTGCCGAAAGTCGGACCACATTCAAAACTCTTAGAGATCGTGAAGGAATCTATTTATTTTACAGCCACATCAACAATTTCTTCCGATTAATTGCCATATTTGCACTTCTTTTGCCAAAAGCATGACAAAATGACTTGAAATGCAGGATTGGCAAAAACTTTGACAAGAACAACATGAAGAATTTTTTCAATAAAATCTGTGGAAAAATGAGTAAAGATAAATCGCCCGAGGTAATCAATTCTGAAGAGGAAGAAAACAACGAGGCCGCTGGAAAAAAAACCAGTAAAACTAATAGCAAAAAGACTAAGAAAAATAAGAAGGAAGACGCGCTTAGTCAACAAATTGAAGAACTGACTGAAGAACGTGACGAACTGAAAAACAAGTTCCTCCGTAAAGTAGCAGAATTCGATAATTTCAAAAAAAGAACCAGCCGCGAACGACTTGATTTGCTTGGATCTGCAGCCAAAGAGACCATCATTTCTATGTTGCCAGTTTTAGATGATTTTCAACGAGCCATCAAAGCCGCTAATGACGATACGAGCACAGAACCGGTGAGTGAAGGCGTGATGTTGGTATATGAAAAACTAAATTCTACCCTTTTACAAAAAGGACTCAAGCCAATGGAAACGAATGGGGAGGTGTTTGACGCTGATTTGCACGAAGCGATCACTGAAATCCCTGCTCCAACGGAAGATCTAAAAGGCAAAATTGTAGATACTGTGGAAACAGGCTACTACTTAAATGATAAAATCATCCGATTTCCTAAGGTGGTTATCGGTAAATAATAATATAACGGAAGAAATTTCGTTCTAAAAGTTTGGTAACAGACCAATAAATATGGCAAAAAGAGATTACTACGAAATACTTGGCGTAGGTAAAGGCGCTTCGAAAGAAGAAATGAAAAAGTCGTACCGGAAAATCGCTATGAAATTTCACCCCGATCGAAATGAAGGGGACACAGCCGCAGAAGATAAATTTAAAGAAGCAGCAGAAGCTTACGAGGTACTGAGCGATGATGATAAACGCGCCAGATATGACCGATTTGGGCATGCTGGTGTTGGTGGCGCTTCAGGTGGCGGAGGATATAGCGGAAACATGTCTATGGACGATATTTTCTCCCAATTTGGAGACATCTTCGGCGACAGTCCGTTTGGAAGTATGTTTGGTGGTGCTGCAGGCGGTCGAGGTGGCGGAAGGGCCAGAAGACAACAAGGACACCGAGGAAACAACCTTAGAATCAAGGTGAAGCTCTCCCTGGATGAAATCCACAAAGGAGTCAACAAAAAAATAAAAGTCAAAAAATACGTCGGTTGCAAAACTTGCAATAATTCAGGAGCGAAGGACAGTGGATCTGTTTCTTCTTGTGGTTCTTGTGGCGGTGCAGGTTATGTACGAAAAGTATCGAACACCTTTCTTGGCCAAATGCAAACTACTGCTGCTTGCCCGGCATGCAGCGGACAAGGTACCGTCATTACTGCAAAATGCTCTGGCTGTAAGGGAGAAGGCAGACTATATGGCGACGAAACCATCAATATTGATATCCCGGCAGGCGTTAGTGAAGGCATGCAGTTGTCTATGAGCGGAAAAGGAAATATCGGTATGCGTGGCGGCCCTTCTGGCGACTTGCTAATCAATATCGAAGAAGTACCACACGATGATTTGCAGCGAGACGGCACCAATCTGATCCATGAATTGTTTGTCAATTTTGCTGATGCAGCCTTGGGGACTGGCCTTGAGGTGCCAACGATAGATGGGATGGTGAAAATCAAATTGCCTGCAGGAACGCAAGCAGGTAAAATCTTCAGATTGAGAGGGAAAGGACTTCCATCTGTACAAGGCTATGGGGCAGGAGATCAACTGATCCACGTCAATATATGGACCCCAAAATCACTTTCTGCAGAGGAGAAAAAAATACTGGAAAAACTACGAGAGTCTAAAAACTTCATCCCTAGTCCCTCAAAATCGGAGAAAGGATTTTTTGATAAAATGAGAGATTATTTTAATTAATTATGAAATGGAGGAGGATGGATATCGAGCATATTCTTTCACTTTCTCTATTCATCAAGCCTACTTTATGAGCGGAATCCGTTGGATTTGGATTGTTGTCGGTGTTTTTCTGTTGGCTATGAGTATGAGTAGTTGTGGGGAAAATTATGTTTTTGATGAAGAAAAAATTATTGATCAAGCAGGCTGGAGTTATCAAGACTCCGTAAGTTTTGCTGTAGACATCAAGGATACGACTAAGGTTTATTGCTTGTACCTAGATATCGTTCATGATACAGAGTATTCCAATCAAAATTTATACGTTTATATAAACACCGAATTTCCAAACGGTGAACGCCCGGGTAAACGGCTGAGTATCAATCTTTCTGAAAATTCAGGTCGTTGGTATGGAGACTGTGGGAAGACGAATTGCGTCCTTCGGGCTAACTTACAACCAAGAGCGTTTTTCAACGAACTAGGAAAGCATACCTTTACCGTAAAACAATATATGCGCACAGATCCTTTGCAAGGAATTGAATCTCTTTCATTGAAAATTTTGGACCTTGGAGAGGAAAGAAAATAATCGGAATATGATCGGGAATGCTTACATTTGTGCTCATTCACTGAAAATATAGATCTGATGCGTATAAATTTTATCCTTTGTACATTGATTATTTCTTTGTTTCTACTAGGGAGCTGCAAACAGCCTGCGACTAGTACGAAAGAGCCTGCTGCGAAATCAACTCCTTCAGGAAAAAAATCATCATTAAAACCGCCGTCCCTTGACTTTGTCAAAAGATTGCATGAGGAATGCGACTTCATTGATTATATATTTGACGATTTTTCATTTAGTGTGAGTGTGAAAAAACGGAGCAGTGTGCAAGGGAACATTGGTTACCTGACAATAGCACAGGTGGAAGATATCAACTGTGCCAGAGCCATTGGATCTATTTATTATCAAGCGAAGGGAGATCATATTGCGGAGGCCCGGGTATTTTTTAATCCGAAGACCAGCTGTGGCTATTTTGTATTTTTGGATAAGAGCAATCGTCCGCAATACGCAAGCAATATGTCGGATTCTGGAAAAACATTTTTTGCTCAGGTACATAAGACTTCTACCACACCCGCCCCTGGTAATTGACCAAATTAGGTCTTGAATGTTTGGAAATTTCGCCCGTTTTACCAAATAATAAACGGCGGAAAAGAAAAAATATGCAATTTTTAAGAAAAAAATAGATTTTTATTGAATCTAAAATTATATTTAAACGTTGGAACTATTAATTATACTAGAAATGTTCTAACTTTAGTATCGACTTGAGATTAAGTCATTTCCCGAAAAGGGAATAACAAACATTTATTTAACAAAAAAAACAAATTTGGCAAGAAGACAACGTAAAGGATACAAACCCAAAATTGAACCACAATTTCGTATAAACGGACAAATCAGAGTTCCTGAAGTAAGATTGGTTGGAGACAATATGGATGAAGTTAGCGAAGCTATCGGCGAGAAGGTAGAGGCTGGAGTATTCACCACCAGACAAGCACAAGGGTTCGCAGACAAGATTGATCTAGATTTGGTAGAGATCTCACCAAACGCAAAACCGCCGGTTTGTAGAATCATCAACTATAAAAAATTCCTTTTTCAAAAGAAAAAACGAGAAAAAGAGATCAAAGCAAATGCTGTAAAAACAGTAATCAAAGAAATCCGATTCGGACCGAATACGGATGATCATGACTTTAACTTTAAAGCAAAACACGCGGAGAAATTTCTTCAGAGTGGTTTCAAAGTAAAAGCTTATGTTCAATTTCGAGGTAGAACCATCGTTTTTAAAGAACGTGGAGAACTACTATTGTTGAAATTTTTACAGGAATTGGAAGAGTTTGGTGTGCCAGAAGCTTTACCTAAAATGGAAGGAAGAAGAATGTTTGTCTTCATCGCTCCAAAGAAAATAGTAAAACCTTCTTCCAAAAAGAAACCGCAAAAGTCGAAGCCTAAAAAGGAGAATAAACCTGCGGCAGAAAAAGCAAAACCGCCTGTGACGGAAGATACAAAACCACCTGTAACGGAAGAAACAAAACCTACAGTGGCTGAAGAAACGAAGCCACCAGTGGAAAATAAAGTAGTTTCTAGCGACCCTGTGGTCGAAAAAAAAGCTGACGATAGCGCAAAAGAATAGCGTTTCGCCATAAAACTTAGAAAGACTAAATAAAATCTGAAATAAAAAGGATTTTGTTTAGTCTTTTCGTATTTATTGCCTTATATTTGCAGTCCCTTAATAAAATTGGAAGGAAATGCCGAAAATGAAAACACATTCTGGAACTAAAAAACGCTTTCGCGTAACAGGGTCCGGAAAACTTAAAAGATCTAGAACTGGTACTTCTCACTTGCTACGTAAAAAAACGAAAAAACAGAAATTGAGACTTTCTCATGCTGCAGTCGTTAGCAAAGCAGACGCACCAAGACTAAAAAGATTACTGTGCATCTAATTTGATGCCTATTGTTAATAAGATTCGTTCTAAAAGAATAATAGAATGCCACGTTCAACAAATTCAGTAGCGTCCAGAGCAAGACGCAAGAAAATATTAAAGCAAGCCAGAGGATACTTTGGTGCTAGAAGTAAAGTTTATACAGTAGCAAAGAATGCTGTAGAGAAAGGACTTTCCTACGCTTACCGGGATAGAAGAAATAAGAAACGCGAGTTCCGTAGATTATGGATTGCGCGGATCAACGCCGGTGCACGAATGGAAGGAACTACCTATTCTGTATTGATGAGCAAACTAGCTCGCAACAACGTAGAATTAAACAGAAAAGTACTAGCAGACCTCGCTATGAATCACCCAGAAGCGTTTAGCGCAGTGGTGAAGTCAGTAAGCTAGTCACTAACTTCTAAGAAATAAATAAGAAAGGCAAATAGTCAATTGACTGTTTGCCTTTCTTTCGTTGTAATAACTCTCCTCCACTTCTATTATTAGATGAAGATGTTATTTCTTTTGGAATATCTTTTCTATTTTTTTACCCCACTTCTCCATATCCGTTCCCATTTCTTTAAATAGATTTTCAAACTCTTTGGTGTCAAAATCTTTTAGGGTAACTCCTAGTTCGTCTAGCAACTCACTAATTACTGCATCAAGACTGCCCCATGCTTCACGACTTTGTTCTACGATTTCTTGTGCAAGTGGATCATCTTTGTCACCCAGACGTTTTACGAAACCCAGTCCATGTCGGTGCCAATAGTATTCCACTGATTTCGAAGCAAACTCTTTCTTTTCTTCCAGCGTCATGTCTTCTTCGTAAGAAGGATAACACTCCTCGACAATTTGTTTGAACTTTTTGTCGTAATTCTCCCATGTCGGATCATTAGATTTCATATCTTTTTTCTCGGCACTAGTCACTAGTGCATCGAAGCCGTTCAAAAATCCTTTTTTGTTGATTGAACAGACCGCAGAACCTGTACAAGAAGTAATAAAAATTGCAAAGCCAAGCAAAGCAATACCGGCAATTAGTTGTTTCATAGTTTGATAATGTTTAATGAATTAATGTCGAAGGTTTAAATTTCCCGCTTTTAGTCAGCAAAGAGTCAATAAATTACTTCAATTGTATAATAATGGATTTTAAGTATTCTTGTCGTTAAATTTCTATTAAAGTGTTAATTTTAACGATTAATATCTATTTTATGGTCAATAATTTTACATCTTTCGAATCAATGAGGCGGCAATTCATTTATGTTATTTTATCTGTAATCTGCCTATTGTTTGTTAGTTGTTTTTCTAATACCAATCACCAAAATAAAGCGTCTGCCATTTCGTATCACCTGCCATACAATTTTGATCAGCCTGATCTCTCTTACAAATTACCAAAAAAGCTAAAAGAAGTGTCTGCCATTTGCCAGGTTGCTCCCGATGAGTTTGCTTGTGTTCAGGACGAAAAAGGGGCTATTTTCCTTTTCAATACCACAAAAAATGAGATAACCCGGACCATCAAATTTGGAAAGAAAGGAGATTATGAGGGGCTCTCCATAGTAAACAGCACTGCCTATGTACTGGAAAACAATGGCAACATCTACGAAATTGAAGATTATAGCAAGAAAGTAAGCACAACAATCAAGCATAAATCTTTTTTGACTGCTGGTTTTGACGCAGAAGGCTTAACCCATGATCCAGAAAACAACAGATTGTTAATCGCTTGTAAGGGAAGAGGTTCTAAAAAACAAAAAATAGAAAACCAACGGCAAGTATTCGCCTTTAACCTGGATACCAAGGAGCTTGAAAAAAAATCGGTCTACTCCATTTCAAACGAGGACGTGCTTGCGTATTTTAAGAATACCAACGAGCCTGCCATTCTTTCTGAATTGGAAAAATTTATGAAAGACCATAAAACAAAGATGGTTTTTAATCCTTCTGAGCTTTTTATCCATCCACAAACAAAGGAGTTATTTCTGCTGTCTGCGTTTCCGAAGCTCTTGGGGATTCTAGATATGAAATCTGGAAAATTGCTTCATCTGCAACCACTTGCGCCAACAATACACACTCAACCAGAAGGTTTGTTCATTGATACCGATGGAGATGTATGGATATCCAATGAAGGAAAAGAAGAGGAGGCGCAAATTCATTTATTCCACAAAAAGTAACATGGTTTTTAAAACTGATCGCCTTTTGCTCCGGGAGTTTGAGTCGACAGACGCCCAGGCACTGTTTGATTTGAATAACGATCCACTAGTTATTCAGTATACTGGCGACCCACCTTTCTCTTCTGTAGAGGCAGCCAGTCAGTTTATTGGCAACTATACCGGAAGCCGGCCCAACGGAAGCCGGCCCAGCCACTACAAGGAGTTTGGCTACGGACGATGGGCAGTCCTGAATAAGGAAACCAAGGAATATCTTGGCTGGTGCGGCCTCAAATACACACCGGATCTCAAAGAGACAGACCTTGGATTTCGGTTTTTTCGTAAATTTTGGAATCAGGGATTTGCTACGGAAGCTGCTAGTGGCTGTTTGACTTTTGGGTTTGAAGAGTTAGGCCTGAATGTTATTGTAGGTAGAGCAATGCGCGACAACAAGGCTTCGATCAAAGTACTAACAAAAATCGGAATGAAATTTCAAAAAACAATTTTAATGGATGGGAATAAGGGGGTTCAATATTCCATAATGGCCCCACGTTAAAATTAAATTCCGTAAATTGGCAGCAATAAAGCAGTCTATTTTGCTTCTGCGGACTTATTCAGGTAAAAGATAAGTCATTTACTGAAAATTCAAAATTATAAATAAAAAAGATTGCGTTTCTGTAAATATATATTTATATTTGAAATAAGAAATAATTGTTCTTTGATTTAAGTCTTCTAGTTATCGGAGTTATTCTAAAAATTTTCTCATCAACAATAACGAATTTTTAAATAACTTCAATTTGTACGCTTGTTTGATCTCAAGTGTATAGGTCCCATACGATTACAATCCATTTATTTGATTGAGCCTAACATTAAAAATATAGAGTGTTTGTCTCAGGATATCTAAGGCGGGCCCCAAATCTGAAAAGATTACTTCGTACTGCACACAGATATACCATGTATCTCACTTCACCGTTGTAAGTACCAAGTCAAGGGGATTACTGAACTATCCTGGCATCCTTAACGTAAAAGACAGGCTCACTTCTAAATATAACCGTAATTGTATGGGATTTTTTTGTTGTAGAGCGACTCCTCTTGCTTTGTTATGATTGTTGGTAGAGTACTGCTTCGAAAAAGGAGGATGCTTCTGCTTTAGCCCTTATCTAGATTGCCAATTCAGATCTTGGTAAACCGAAATTAATCGGCCCCTCTATCATTTGTTTTGAATCCAATCCAACACCAATCAACCAAATGTATTTGTCTCTTTACCCGCTATAAAAATGTCTCTCTGCATCCCTTTCTATTGATCCAGCAATTCACACCGAAAAATTTCCTATTTTTGAAGAAATTTTTCAACTATGCGCTATTTATTATTGCTCTCCGTTTTTTTTCTTTCAGTTCCAGAATTAGTTGCTCAGCAAACTGGTACCGCCTATGGTATGAAGGGCGGTCTGACGATTGGTACCCAGTCCTGGAATGGGGGTGAACGTGATCCCTTGTTTGCCTATAATGGTAGTTTGTTTTTAGAATCTGTCAACGACAGTATTAGCCTTAGCTTCTTTGGACAGTTAGGCTATGCAGCAAAAGGCAGTGCAATAGTTTCGAATAGCTTTTACAATCCACAAACCATGGTAACTACTCCTAGGAGAATCTACCGACAACCCTTCAATCAGGTATCTTTAATAATTGGAGCACGCAATCTGCATCGATTGACGGAAAGTATCAATGGCTATTACGCTTTAGGGCTGCGAGGAGACTATTTGGTTTCTTATGAGTTGGCCTTTTCTAACATCGATGACTACGTTAATAAGTTTAATTATGGGGTTACACTTGGAGGAGGTTTGGAGTTTCATTTTGCAGATTCGCCAATCGCCTTGCAATTTGAGATCCAGTTTCACAATGATCTTTCCAAGCAGATTTTCTTTGAGAATATAACGGTAGTAGATCGAAATGGGAACATCAGAACACAGTCCCAAAACGTTGTCAATCGAGCGATTGACATCACCCTTGGATTTAAATTTATTCGAAGAGTGGAGTGGGTAGATGCTTGGGATGACGATGTTTCTTTGCCTACGGAGTCTATGCGTTATGCGCGGAGGTAAATCAATGCAGAATCAGAATTAAAGGCTTTTTGGATGAGTAGGATTTTCATAGGAATGCTTCAAAAAAAATCCGTCAATCAAGAAAACCCTGATTCATACAACTGATAAACTCAAATCCAATAATCAAGCAAACTGGCTAACTGCCAATAAAAAAACGGCCAATTCCCAAAAGAAAATTGACCGTTTATCTCTTATCAAACTACCAACTCCGAAAAGTCAGCAATTATTAGCAATTAATTAAACAAGTAACGAAGGCCGATTTGCATTCTCCAACGAGAAGATAAATCATTGACACCATATACTCTGTTTCTAGGTGGCTCAAAAGTGAATTCTGGCGTTTTGGCTCCAGCCGCATCTTCGCTGAATCCTTCATAATCGATCAAAGCAAACAAGTCATTACTCATAGAATATCTTGCGCCCCAGCTGTTGTTGAGTAGATTGGCAAAATTCAAAATGTCAAATGTCACTTGCAGGCGATGTACATCATTTCCAACTTTAAGACCAACATCCTGAGCGATTCTGAAATCCCAGTTGGAAGTGAAAGGCAGTCTAGCTCCATTTCTTTCCGCATATTGTCCTCTTCTTGTGCTTAGGTAATCATCATTTTTGATGAAGTTGTCTAAATCTGCCCATTGATCTGCTGCAGAATTTACAACGTCTCCATTAGAATCTGTAATGTCTAATAAATTGATTTGGCTCGCATCAGCTGGCACAAAAATCAAATCGTTATCAAACGCAGAGTCATCGTTGTGCATTCTTCCTCCATAGGTATAAGAGAACGGATTGCCAGATTGACCATTATAGTACAAGGAGAATGTAGTAGCGATATGATCATTGATATATTTCAATCGGTAAGAAACCAAACCAACAATCCTAGAACCTAGATCATAATCTGAACGGGAAAGTCCAATGTTATTACGACCGCCAATGTTCTCCACATATCTCCATTGAGAAGAGTTTTGAGAAGAAGAACCATCATTCACAGCATAAGAAGAACCGTAGGTATAGGCTAAACTAGCTGACAATCCTTTATCAAATTTCTTTTCAACCTGAGCAGTAATATTGTAGGTGTATCCTTTGCTGGTGTTTGTGCCTAGCATAATTCTGCCATAAGTATCATCTACTTCATCAAAACGATCGTAAAGGGGGCGGTTATCAACTCCAGCAAAATTTTCTGTGGATGGCTTGACGTTTAGGTTTTTGTATAGCACATTGTTTATTGTTTTAGTATACAAACCTTCTAGTGTAGCAGTCAGTCCCCAAGGCAATTGACGATCTACTGCTAAATTTGCTCTAAATACTTGTGGATACTTAAAGTTCTTAGCGAATAAATCCATTTGACCGGAAGGAACAACATCCATACCACCAAAATCTACTTGCTCATAATTCTTAGAAGGATCTGCTTCAAATTCTAGATTTTCTAAATCAGCACCTCCAACACTTACTCCTCCAATTGTCAATCCATTGTTTGTGTAAGCACCTCCTGGCCATACAAATGGAATCCGTCCAGTGAAAATCCCAAGACCACCTCTGATTTGTGTAGACCGGTCACCAATCGGATCAAAATTGAAGCCTACTCTTGGCCCGAACATTACTGAAGGCTTTGGCATTTTTCCTGCCTCAGCACCTTCAAGATCGTATCCTTGTGCTTCTATTAGAGGAATTGTAGTGGTGTTGAAGTTGGTATCCTCTTCTGGCTTACTAGTGTAGAACGGGACGTCAATTCTCAGACCTGCTGTTACTGTCAGTTTGTCGCCAATGGCGATTTTATCTTGAGCATACAATCCTAACTGAAGTGCATTGTAGGAAGACGCAGCTGCTGAACCATCTCCAGTGATATCATCAACGAGCGAGTAACTTCTGTCATAATCAAAAGGATCAGCACCAGAAATAAAGTCATCAATAGAATTGTATTTATAAACACCAAAGTTTTCTCTGATAAACAGATTGTATATGGAGAAAAACTCGTTGTGTGTTCCTACAGTTATGGTATGCTTCCCTTTGTACATGGTGTAATTATCCGTAAGGGTAAACGTACTTTGCTTTAGTTGATTTGCGGTAGAGAAACGCTCACTACCAACAAACACCCGACCTCCGTTATCTTCGATTTGAATCCAAGGGAAATCTGATCCTAATGGATCTCTGTCGTCAAATACCTTAGTAAATCCAATTGTTAACTCATTAGCAGAAGAAGACCCGAAGATACTTTTTAATTCTATGGCAGAGGAGTTGGTAGTGGATGGGAAAAAGATGCCGTTATTGGCAAAATTGATACTAGAAGTTGAAGAAGAACTTGGACTTAAGCTTCTACCTCTCGCGTAAGAGTGACGCGCAGTCAACTTGTGTGTTTGATTTAGATTGTAGTCTAATTTTATTAGGAATTTTTCTCCTTTTAGCTCACGTGTATTGTCAAGGTAGCCACCAGGATTATAGCCATGCGCAGTCTGTAGGTGATTTACTAAACTATTGATATCCGCTTCGGTATAATCTCCATTGTAGTTGGCGTATTGGAAAGGGCGAGGAGTTTGGTCTCTTTGAATTTCCGCATTCGCAAAGAAAAATAACTTGTTCTTGATAATAGGTCCGCCAATTCTAAGACCGTAGGTATTCGCAGAAAATTCGTCTACTCTGGTGCGAAGTGAATCAACTGCAGCATCAGACAATGTCTTTTCATAATCAAAAACCTCGCGATTGGTTTTACCAGTTAAATTTTGATTTCTTGTTCTGAAGTACACAGAACCTTCAAATTTGTTAGTCCCACTTCTAGTCACAGCATTGATACCACCACCAGCAAATCCACCCTGACGAACATCATAAGGGGCAACTACGATCTGAAATTGCTCAATCGCATCCAAACTAATTGGCGTGATACCGGTTTGTCCACCGTTAGTACCGTCAGCGGCAAGTCCAAATACATCATTGTTTACGGCTCCATCAATGTAGATCGCATTAAATCGGTTGTTCATACCAGCAATAGAAAGTCCGTCTCCACTTGTAGAGGCTTGTGGAGTCAGTTTTGCAAAGTCATTGATACCGTAGTTGAGCGAAGGAATCGTATTAATTGTTTCAGCGCCAATACGAGTCTCTGCTCCACTTCGATCGGAGTTGAGCACGCTGTTGAGGTTTGCCGTTACTGTAACGGTTTCGATCTCTACCGCAGTGTCTGACATTTTGAAATTCAGTACCCGGTTTTCACCAAGCGAGAAGTACAGATTTTCTTGTTTCTGTTCTTGAAATCCTACATAAGTAATAGTGACCGTATAAGGTCCACCAATTCTAACAGCTGGAATGTTATACTGTCCATCCAAGCGAGTAGTTGTACCATACATAGTACCAGAAGGAGTGTGCACCGCGACAACGTTAACACCGATTAACGGTTCGCCGGTGGTGTCTTTGATGAGACCATTTAAAGAGGCTGTGGTTACTCCTTGCCCAAAGGCAAAAGAAGCAGCCAACATAATCGTCATAAAGGAGAATAACGATCTTTTGAAAAACTTTTTCATAAGGTTGATTTAATGTTAACTTAAATAAGTATAATTTTAATATTAGGACTTAGTTAGATGCGAAATTATCTAAAATTTACTAGGCAGAATAATAAACTTATCCACATATAGTTAGTAAAAAAAAATGTGACATAGATAATGTGAGTTCTTCTTCGGTAGATCTAATTTAGATAGGTGCTGGCGCTTTATTTATGTTTGTGATTTGTACTAACTGCTGATATACAGTGCCTTGTAGGGGGCGATGAGGTTTGGTCTCTGTTTGATAGGTGTTTTGTCTACTTACTGTTATTTTGTAAATCGTTGTTAAAAGATAAATTAGAGGTGCCTTTTCTAATTGCCAAAAATAAACCAACCAACCCATAGACAATTAATGGTAAACTGGTAAGCAATAGGTTGGAAAGGGAATAATTCTCCATAAACAACTCCCTGCCAAGCAGACCATTGGAAACAAATGGAATCGCAAACCAACTTCCAGCAAGATAGAGCGTTGGTAAAAAAGCAAGCGCGAGCAATCCCAACACTACAATTTTGATAGGTTGAATCACATTTTGTGCCCGCTTAAATGTACGGGCAGACAAACCAATATAAGTAAGCCATGTACCCACAAAAAATAAAAAAGGCAATAAGCTCATCAACATCCAACCCGCCGTCTTCCATTTGAAAAGCACCGTGATCAGGTTTTTGATCATCGGATTTAAGTCAGGATGGTATTTAATAACGCCATAAATTCCAAACATCGTCATCGTGCCTACTAGAAATCCGACGAACATAACTGCTAGGGTGTGGCCAAGAAATTTGCTGGAAGAAAAGGCTACTGTTTTTGTAGGGCGAGTAATCAAAAGAGCAGGAGAGATACACGCTAGAAAACTAAATAGCAGCACGAGAAATGGAGCCAAGGCACTGACCATTGTTGGAATTTTTTCCATTTTATTGTAAGAATCATATTCGTCTATCGCTATAGGGTCGATATGCTGCTGAATGATTTCAAGGTTTTTGAGTCGGATTTTCAATTCTTGTTTTTCAAACCGTTCTATTTTTTTGGTAATGGTTTTTTCTATACCGCGGGAGGTTTCAGAATTGTAGTACAATTGCATACTGACTGATCTGTTTTCAGCAAGTGTATTGTTGAAGTTGTCTGGGATAACCAAACCAGCTTCCAAATCTCCATCTGCAATCCTATCTTTAAGTTGTTGTCTGTCTACTGTTTGTACTAGGGAGGTATTGGGTAAGTTGGAAAGGGTTTTTACCAGGTCCGTTTCGGGGCCATTGTAGACGATCGCGATTCGGCTTTCGGTTTTTGGTGCTTTTTTCATCGAAATGGCAATCCCAATGTACAAGCTAGCCAACAGCAATCCTAGGGGAAGCAGCACGCGTGCCAGTAGAGTGGCTTTGTCTGTCCAGACTAAACCAAGAGATTCAAGAAAATAATTGCCAATTTGCCTCATGCGATAAACTTACGAAAAAGATGGTAGAGGTAGACGGTATAGGGACATTTTTGCACAGCGTGGAGAGACATATTGGCGGAATGTAGTTGGTAGAAAGCAGAAGCTATCAGCTAGGTTGGCAAGTATTGCAAAGCAAAACGAATCAATACTTCCTACATTACAATTCTGAGTTTATTAGTTAAATTAGAGGAAGAACACAAATCTTAACAACTATGAAACATTGGAAAAGGCTGTTGGACTTGATAATTATGATAAATTTAAGCATCTGCTTGGTGTATGCTTTTTACGTAGGGCTGGTTGTTTTTAAAGTGGAAGGTATTGGGGTGATTCTTGGTAATGGGGCTCCTGAAATTCCGTTTGAAACCTTGGTGACTCGAAGATTGTATTGTATAGAAGGGTATGTGGTACTAGGTGTCTTCATCCTCTATCTTGCGTACCGGGAACGAATTTGGAAGTTCAATCACGCTGAATAAAATTGGGTTGGTTGGGTATTCAGTTACCAGGGCCAATCCTATCCAATAACTTAGTATTTTTTATCCTAAATACCTGACGCCAGACGTTGAATTCCTTCAATGATCACGTCCAAATCTGGTGGATAATTGACGTACTGGATTTTCTTGTCATCCAGTCCCCAAATACTAACGGTGACTACTTTTCGGCGATTGCCATAGGTAAATGATATTCGGAGCGGAATAGGCGTCGGTTTAGCTGTTTTCCGTTTATTGCAGTCTACGGTTTGACAATCATACAGATTTTTATAATCGAAAAACCCTTTACTAGTAATAAACTCTGCTAGTTTTTCTGTTTCCTCCCGACCGATATCTTTTTTTGTTTTTATCAGACCACGAGAAATACTTTCGAATTCTTTGACTAACCGACCATCCGACTTAATGACGGTAAAATCTTTGATGACAGGATCCGGCCCACCATAATAACCACCACCAGTTACTGCAATTTCAATTGTAGTAGGTTTGACGGCAAGGCTGTTGATTCGTTCGTCGCGTTTTTCTTCACGGGCGCGCCTTTTTTCTTTCTTTTCTTCTTGTTTTCTTTGTTTCGCGGTGAGTTGGTCTCTGGCGGCTTCTACCAATTGTTCGGTAGTTATTTCTGCATTTACCTCGATATCTGGCAGTTCATTTTTTGCTTTTCTGAAGGGGGCATTGTCAGTTACCACACGGACGAAGTGGTATTGATATGGGACGCCATCTACTTCAAACTCGAGTACGAGGGTCTCTTTTTTTAGTTCGGCGATTTTCCACCAACGAATTTGTCGGAAACTATAATACAGTTCATTCTTGGTTTCATTCAACAACCAGCCTCCATTAGAGATATTCCCGTTAAGGTAATGCTCATAAGTGTTGTCAAACTTCAAATAAAGATAATATTCGTAGGATTCGTCTGCCTTGTGGATGATAGAATTGGACGGAGAGTGCGCAGTATAGGTATACAGCCACTTAGACTCGATAATGAGATTCTCGTCGATAGGAGGATACCCCCTTGAGGTTGAGTCTGATTGCGCAGACAACCGAAAAGAACCAAGAATCAAATATGAAAGAATAATAATCGTAGTAACAATTCTACTTCCTGACATCTATTAGTTTATTCGTATTAATAGCATGTAAATTTAGTCCTTGTTGTCTAATTTTTGAAATGAAATGCAATTATTCTCTATAATTAATCATAAATAATGCAATTTAATTTACTTTCTTCTCATTTATAGCCAACAACAAATAGCTAATTTTAGCTATGTTCAAGTTTTGATTGCCTCAATAACTGGTTATTTCCTTGGTGTGAGCGTTTCTATTGTCAAATCATCCCACAATATAGCTGTTTCTCCAACATTGTAAACGTAGATTTCTACCAAGTAGTCGTTGTCTCTAGGTGGCGGCAATTTGTAGTAATAATGAATGTATTCCCATCGATCCTCTCCGTTATTAATGAACTTACCCAATTCGATGCCTACCCACTTGATTGGTTTTTTATCTTCCGTTGCACAGCTTGTCACAAAACTAACATAGTGATTTCCCCATTGGGTATGGCACCAGATGCCCAACTTTAGCCAGGTGTCTGCATCTGCTGGAAAGGCACTTCGTTTGAATGAAATGGTCTTTTGAAAATTGTTTTTATTACTTGATTGGTAAAATCGGTTTCCTGAGTGTCCCTCACCTGTCATAACATTGGCGTCTGCCGTATCTTGCTCCAGGTCTACTAATTTTATCAACGTTTTGTTGTATTTGCTTTCATCGCTTATGGTTTCATCGGTATCAAGTAGCACGAGGTCCTGTTTTTGGATTTCTGTTTTTCCAAATATCGCTTTATAATAAGCGAGGGAAATACCATTTGGCTTAATGATATTCTGATTGTATTGCCAAAGTTGAAAATTATTCAATAAAAATAAACCAACAATCAAAACACTGCTAAGTAGAAAAACTAACTTCTTTCGGACCAGCCACATAAAAAAAGCAGCTAACGGAAATGCCAGCACCGGATAGGATTGAACCAACGCCCGACAACTATAACTCCCTTGATACCACCAAATGCTCCAACTACATACCACATATAGATTGAGCAGAAAAAACAGGAATAAAGCTGCAAAAATAGGTTTCGCTTTTTTATATAAAAATGGAAATCCAAGTAACGGAAGCCACATCAACGGGGTGTAAATCAACCAGCCTTTTCTAAAACCAAGCAGCACATCCCTGAAGTGAGGGTACATCCAGTCAAATCCTTCATCCTTGTAAGTATAATAAATGAAATCGCCACTGATATATTTCCAGTACAGTAACTGTGGTAATATGGGCAAAAATGCAAAAACTACAAGCAATACCACTTGCCATTTATATTGTAAAAGTAAAACGATTTTTTCTTTGAGCTCCTTCCAATTGGTTACTCCCCAGAATAGCGGGATCATTCCCATAATGGCCTCTGTTGGTCGAATCAACGTACTCCATCCAATCAGAAATCCAATCAAAATGGCAATCCAGGTTTTAGGGGTGTCGTGCCAACGCATTGTCAGATAAATGACGGCAGCGTACATCGCAAACAAATACCCATGGGGCATTGCGCCATCTATACAAACGTACTGCACATAGTTTGATCCCAACACCAAAACCAGTAAAGCCAATGCTACAGACACATCTGTGAAGTATCGAAGGAGCACCTTTCGCAAAAGATAAAACGCCAGCCCCGCATAAAACAGTGGACTAACGCCTATTGCAAATTGGTAAGGAGCTGAAAATCCATCGACTGGCCATCCGCCAAGAACAGCAACTAAGTGGCCAATTAAAAAAAATGGCAAATAGCAGAGGGACAGTCCCATCGTGTACTTGATCAAATAATTACCATTCTCTACAGGAAATGCCTGGTAATAAGAACTACTTGGATCATATGTCTCGAAAATCTCTGGGATAAATGCCAATTGGGATAAATCTCCATGCACAAATACGGCAGGCAGATACAAGTAATACCCCAGAACATCCCAGGACAATACCGCCAAAACATTGTTCGTGTCCCATCGTGGGACCATTAGTCGCAGGACTACCATTCCTAGTAAAATTATTAGGACAGCAGCCAGTGAATAGCCTTTTTTATTTGGATTTGCCAAAGAATTCATAGTCTGCAAAGTTAAATAGATATTATACTTTTTTCTCAGAATTTGAATTGGTCTTTAATAATTTTCAATAGTTAATGGAGCAATTAGGGGTAGGTGAATGGTAGGGAATGGTCGGATGATTGGACTAAAAACAAGCTGGATACTGGGTAAAATACGCCCAAATCCACTCAATAACGCAATACTCCTAATAACTTAATAACCAATAACCACCTATACTTTTTCTATTTCAAAGAGTTATTTGTAATTTTGACGCGTTAAATTGATCAATAGTCAATAAATGTTAAACTTATAAATCATTAATTATGTCTATATTTTATAGCCTAATAAAAGGGGCCATTAAAGCTGTTCAGGATAGAAATGAAAGCAATCCTGAAGTGAAAACTGCTGATAAATCTGTTTTTGATAAATTAAACGATCGTCTTGGCAAAACGGAAAGTGAGGAAATCGAAATGGCTAGTTTCCCGGATCTAATGGGAAAAGTAAATGAAGTTCGCCACGAAAATGAAGCCGATCCCAATGTCGAAACAGCAGATGAATCTGTATTCAACGACATGGCGATGGAAATCGAAGCACTTAAAGCAAAGCTAGCTGAAGAAGAAGCTAAGAAAAAAGCTGCTGCAGCGGAAGCACTTGAAAACAAGCATGAAGCAGCCGCTCCAATAGTAAAAGACATTTACAAGCAGACGCAAGCAATGACCAATAGCAACGGAGGAAGTCTTGGTATCCGGATGAATCCAGATATGGGAGCGCCAATTAATACCATCCGTATTCCTGATAGCTCTATGATTCGAATATTAGAATGGTCGGATATTTCTATCAATTTGGATGGGGCCGATTCAAGATTTGTACTCATTGACTACAACGGACAACAAGGCTGGGTCCTAGATCGATACTTGAATTTTAACTAATCAAAATTTAGTTATTTAGTGTATTAGGTGATTGAGTTATTAAGTGCATTTTTAATAACTCAATCAACTTAATAACCTACTTTGGTATTTGAATAAACAATCCGTTGTTTACTGACCAAACTAATTTGTCGTTTCCAGAAAGATCGCCACTCATATTATAATCTGCAGGGTCGTAGGTGTCAAATAGTCCATTGTTGACTGCCCAAATTACATTGTCAGATCCGTTGATATCCTGTCCAGTGATGACGTCTGAAGTTTGATCTCCATCACCTGCATGCATCGCATAAACACCAGGCAGTATTTGCTTTTGCCCGACACCAGGCACCACAATTTGAGCGTCGTTGCTTCTAAAGTCAAATCCAGTGACCCGATTTTCAAGAGGGAGTTTCTCTGGAGACATAATCGCCAAGTGATTTCGATGGTGAATGACCACAAATGCAGAATCTGGCAACTGATCCGTTTCAGGAATTTCAAGGAGAGTGATCCTTCCATCTTCATGCAGCCAGGCGGTTGATCTCCAAACATTTGTACTCAAATCTGTTCGAAGGGTGATTAATAACCAGTCCACTACACTCTCCGGATAATCCGTAACATTGTCCCCTTCCGTACCGCTGTAGCTCCACGGAGCGACAGAATAAGGTTGTCCTGCAGGAGTTGGAGTAGCATTCGCGCTAAAAGGGGCCTGCCCAGGAAGCAATCCTCTATAAGCTCCATTTCCAGCCTTTAAGTTGAGGTAAGTATCCATCATTCCAGAGGTAGTATTGTATGGACCTTCGAGGTATGCAAACAACTCCATATTGAAAGCAGATCGACAAGTGACAAATTCTTCTGGGAATACTTGTCCGTCATTCTGCATGCTATAAATTTTTGTTTGGAATCCAGTTGTTCCTTCTTTAAATTGCAACCCTGCATCTGCTAATGTAGTTCCGGTAAACCCAGAAAGTTTGAAGCGGCCGAGTCGGTGATTTTGTGCAGCGCCATCAATTTTAGCGACGTCAGTATTGTAGGTTGCGACACTGCTTGGAGTTGGCCCCAGTAGATTGATAAATAGTTCGCTTCCGATGATTTGCGTTACAGTGCTTGAATAATAATTCGATCTTAGGAACAAGGTGGTGCCTGCGCTAGTATCTGCAGCGGTAAAGGTGCAAAATCCAATATTTATCCCCAGAATTGGCTCTTGAAAAGCTTCTTTAGTCAATACGGGATTCAGAAAATTACTACTATTAAAATCAACAATAAAGTCACTATTCCCTAGGTATAAGTCTGATGTACTGGAAGCCGTAGTATTTAAATAAAGATCAAAGTACAAATCAGCACCTTGGATTTGCTTGTTTTCTAATCGATAAGAAACACAGATTTGAGTATTTCCCACTAATGGAATAAGGATTATTAGAACAAAGAATACAACATATTTTCTCATTATCTATGCATTTTTTTTGGTTAGGTGTACGTGGAGTCTACCAACGTTCATGTAAAAGAAAACGAACATTTGGAATTGATTATGGAAAAGGGTAGTATGGAAGTATATGGTATTCATAAAGTTAGACAAAAAAAATCGAAAAAGAGTCGGCTCAAAAAAACTTTTTCTTCTAAGTATTCTCAAACAATTTGTAATTCGATTTTCTGTACGTTGCTACTGCTGCAAAAATTAGATGTTCTGTACTTTACAAAAAAGCCCCTGAATTTTGTTTTATCAAAATTCAGGGGCAATATGTCTTATAAATCAGTTCGTTATTTGGTATTGAATGCTCTTTCCAGCAATTCAGCTTGTTCTTCGTCGTGCCTTTTTTTGTATCCAGTTGCTGTGGAGGCACTCGATTTTCGGGCAATCAATTTCATTGTGTTATGACGATATCTTGATAGCAAAAATTGCCAAGCGCCCATGTTGGAAGGTTCTTCTTGTACCCAGAAAGCTTCTGCCTTTTCATATTTCTTGATTAGGGCATTTATTTGTGTTTCTGGTAGTGGATACAATTGTTCAAGACGTATGATGGCAACATCCGATCTTTTGTCTTCTTGCTTTTTGGCTAATAGATCGTAGTAGATTTTTCCAGTACAGCAAAGGACACGTTTGATTTTTGCAATATCTTTTTTGTTGTTTCCTACCGCTTCATCATCTAACACTTCCTTGAATTTTCCTTTTGTGATGTCTTCAATGGAAGAGACACAAAGCGGATGACGCAGGAGCGATTTGGGAGACATAACGATCAACGGTTTTCTAAAAGGACGCTCCAACTGGCGACGGAACGCATGGAATATGTTTGCTGGAGTCGTTATATTGACAACGGACATATTGTATTCTGCCGATAATTGTAGGAAGCGCTCAAACCGTGCACTGGAGTGTTCTGGTCCCTGGCCTTCATAACCGTGCGGCAATAACATGACCAATCCGCTTGTCCAATTCCACTTACTTTCTGAAGCACTGATGAACTGATCGACCATAACCTGTGCGCCATTATAAAAATCACCAAACTGTCCTTCCCAGATCACTAGGGAATGAGGAGACGCCAGCGAATACCCAAACTCAAATCCCAACACCCCAAACTCGGAAAGCAAGGAGTTGAAAATTCTGAATTTTCCTTGTTTGGGAGTGATTTGATTCAGGCGGTTGTACTCTTCATTGGTTTCTACGTCAGTCAGTACGGCGTGGCGGTGAGAAAAAGTACCCCGCTTCACATCCTGTCCGCTCATTCTGACGTCCTTCCCTTCCAACAAAATCGAACCATAAGCCAATAACTCGGCAAGTGCCCAATCCAGGTGGTTTTTGTCCAGCAATTTTTGTTTTCCCTTAAGTAAGCGATTTACTTTGCTTAATGGTTTGAAGTCTTTGGGAAGCGACATCAAATGCTTGATTATTTTGTCGACTGTTTTTTTGTTGATTCCAGTATCTGGAGAAACTTCAAAGTCCTCCTTTGTTGTCCTTGATTTCAATTTTTGCCACTCCAATTCTGGTTTTTGCATGGAATAGGGAAGGGGCTTCTGTTTTACATTGTCCAACCGTTGCTGCAGGAAGTCCCAGAATTTTTTATCCAATTGCTTCGCCAATTCTGCTTCTACTTCTCCTTTTTCTATAAGTTGCTTTGAATAGATGTCTCTTGGATTGTCGTGCTTGGAGATGATTTCGTACATCGTTGGCTGGGTAAATTTTGGGTCATCGCCCTCGTTATGCCCATGTCTACGATAACAAACCATATCAATATACACATCACTATTGAACTTCTGTCGATATTTAGTGGCCAATTCTACTGCAAAAACAACCGATTCTGGATCATCTCCATTGATATGGAAAACAGGTGCCTGAACAACGGAAGCGACACTGGTACAGTAATTAGAAGAACGGGCATCATCAAAATCAGTGGTAAACCCGATTTGATTATTAATTACAAAATGAATAGTTCCACCTGTATAATACCCCTCTAATTTACTCATTTGAGCTACTTCATACACGACACCTTGCCCAGCAATTGCTGCATCTCCATGTATCAAAATCGGAAGAATTTTATCATAATCACTTCCGTAGAGAAGGTCTGCTTTTGCTCGAGAAAATCCTTCTACTACTGGATTTACTGCTTCTAGGTGGGAAGGATTGGGAGTGAGTTTTAGCGTAATGTTTTTATTGTCTCTAGTTTTTACCTGTGAGGAAAATCCAAGGTGGTACTTTACATCGCCATCACCAAAACTATGGTCCGGTACTACGGCGCCTTCAAATTCATTAAAAATCTGATCGTAGGTTTTTCCCATGATGTTGCATAGGACATTCAATCGACCTCGATGGGCCATACCGATCACTACTTCTTCTACACCTTCGTTTGCTGCTTCATTAATGATGGCATCGAGTGCGGCAATGGTGGTTTCGCCTCCTTCGAGGGAGAACCGTTTTTGGCCGACGTATTTTGTATGCAGGAATTTTTCAAATACTACTGCACCATTCAGCTTTTCTAGTATTCGTTGTTTCTTTTTAATATCAAACTGGATGCCTTTGCCAAGGGTTTCTTCTACTTGGTTTTGCAACCAAACTCTCTTTTCTCTATTTTCTATATAGGTATACTCTACACCTATTTTCCCACAATAAATCTTTTTAAGGTGGTCAATGATTTGGCGCAACGTTGCGCCTTGCAGTCCAATTTCCTGGCCTCCGACAAATTTTTGGTCCAGATCAGCTTCAGTAAGTTGATAATCTTTTAGGTCCAGGCTGGGTTGACGATCCCGACGTTGCCGGATTGGGTTCGTGTCAGAAAGTAAATGGCCCCGGCTTCTGAAAGCCTGAATGATATTCAGGACATTGAACTCCTTGTTGGAAAGTCCGCCTGCTTGCCCATTACCATTTTGGCTGGTGGCAGCAAACTCAAACCCCTGGAAAAACGTTCTCCATCCATCTTCAACGGACTCAGGATTTGATTTATATTGTTGATACATCGTATCGATGTATGTAGGATGCGCATTAAAAATGTAAGAATAATCGCTCATTTTATTTTAACTAGTTGGTATTCAGCGAGTAACGTTAATGCCAAGTGGATTGACATTAATGTATTGTTGAATATGAATTAATTTTTTTCTAAAGCAAGGTTAAAGTTGACAGTATTTGTTCAAATTTACAAGCTATTGAGTAAGTTTTTGAGGGAAAACTGGTAAAAGGTTCAAGAAGTTGGAGATATCTACCAGATTTTAGAAAACGGAACCCCTTTGATAATCTACATTTCACAACAATTAGGGAAATTTTAGCGAAAATTACATTAAAGGTTTTGATTTAATAAATAAAGTCCCTAAATTTGCACTCCGTTTTAATAACAATAAGGAAAAATAAGAAATGGCACACCATAAATCATCAAAGAAAAGAATTCGTCAAGACGAAAGAAAAAGACTTCACAATCGCTTCTATAAGAAGACTATGCGTTCTTCCATCAAAAAGCTAAGAGCTATGACGGAGAAAAAAGAAGCAGAGACTTTCTTACCAAAGGTAATCTCTAAGATTGACCGACTAGCGAAGTTGAATCAAATTCATGGCAACAAAGCTGCCAATCTGAAAGGAAAATTGACGCGTTTTGTAAATAGCTTATAAGATTCGCACCTTAAATCTTATTTGAATGAAGTGTATCTCCACCGAGGTACACTTTTTTTTGTTGGTGGTCTTTAGTGACTCCATCACGATCTCATAGCGTTTTGGATGACAATCTAAAAAGGGAAGTAACCGAAACGACAGGTCTGTTTGTAGGTGGATAATTTTGTAGATAGTAGAAAGACCTTTTCCAACCAATAGATCAATTGGCAGCGTGTACAAGATGATTCGGCTTACATTATTGGATTTGAATCTTCCATAATATCTACCAATCTCCATTATACTATTAACTCAATAAGCAGGAGTTGATAATTACGTGACCTGCCTTCCTACGTGCAGCAGGCAGGCCTGCCTTCCGAAGCACAGCAGGTAGGCCTTCCTACGTGCAGCAGGTAGACCTGCCTTCCGAAGCACAGCAGGTAGGCCTGCCTTCCTACGTGCAGCAGGCAGGCAGACCCCAAGTCCTTCTACACTCTACAATAAAATTTTGCAATACAAAATTGACCGTCCCTCTATTTTCTACCTGCTACTAATAACTTTCTACTACCTTAGTCTCCAGCCACAAAGTAGAACATCTTCCAAGTATCTCCTTGTTTTTCAAAACTAGCTCTATAGTCGAGTTGAGTACGGACGTATTTGCCATAGACGTAGGCAACTTCATTGGTATTAGGCATTTGGATTTTTACCCAAGGATGGCGCTCTTTGCCGATGTATTCTGTGATGGGGGCTGGATCTTCTAGTAGAAGAACGACATCGTAGGATAATTGTCCTACTTGTCTTGCTCCTCTGCTAGGTTCGTTTCGCACGCGGACGCCCTGGCCGGTGATTGCTCCATATTCAGCGTCTCCATATCCCTGCGGGAAGGAGGTGAAGATATAAGGAGCAGTAAAAACTGTCTGATCTTTGTTGTCGAAGGTCCCGCCAAGTTCTACTACGTTACGGAGTTCTTGCCAGATTAATGATTTTTGAGGTTTGGTGTCTAGTTTCCATTTTTTCTTGAAGGCCTCTTTTCCGCTATCGCTACCGAAGTCAATTTTTACTTCTTTATCTACGATGTTCATTAGACCGTCCATGTCTTTATTCTTAATGATCTCTAGGAGATCTTTTCTGAATGCTCGGAAGCTGGCGCTTCGTTGGCCTTCATCGACAGGATTCAATTTCCCAACTTCTCTAACTGATTTGGAAGGAAGGCCAAGACTGGATGCTTTTTCATCAGCAAGCTGTTTGGCATCCAGCATGGCTTTGCGCAGAGAATCTGCTTCTGCCTTTGCAATGGCTGCCTCTTGTTTGGCTTTTGCTGCTTCCTGTTCTGCTGCTGTTGGGCCGCACTGAAAGAAGGTGCAACTAACGAGGAGTACTAGTAGAAATTGGATTATTTTATTCATGGAAATTATTGATTTTTAAATTAGATCGTAAAATTAAAGAATTTTAGGAATTTGAACGACTTATATCTAGGAAAGAAAATATGGTATTGGGAATTGTACATAACAAGCTGTTTTGTTAGCAAAACACTTTTTGGTAGTTCATCCTATTCTATTACCGGTGTGCCGGCCCAATGAAAGTCAACCCAGCAACTTTAATTCATCAATACAAGTCTCCTAGGATCAATAGTCCCAATAGAACCTGCCTTCCATAGAAGCACGAGACAGGCAAGCCCTTGCTTTAGGATTCATTTTAAAAGACAATTAGTGCCGGTTCTTCTCTGGCAAATAAGCAGATTCTGTTCGATTTTAAGTCGATTCCCAATAATATGTTCTCTATATTTTGTTCTACTAGATTAGTTTGCCAACTTTGCGATTCAATAGCAAAATAAAAAATGGACTTTTCTGACATTATTGTGGGTACAATGCGGCTAGGAAGCTGGGGCGAAAAATTCGACGAAAGTCGCTATCAAAAATTTATCGAACAGTGTATTGGTATTGGCGCGACTACCTTTGATCATGCAGATATATACGGTGATTACACCACCGAAGCAGAGTTTGGTAACGTCCTGCGAAAACAACCTTCTCTTCGCGGGAAGATGGAGCTGATCACTAAATGCGGGATCCGAATGGTCGCCGAAAACCGACCAGAACATCGGATAAAATCCTACGATTGCAGCAAGGCGCATATTATTGCTTCTGTGGAAAACTCGCTCAAGGCTCTAGGGACAGACTATTTGGATTTGCTCCTGTTGCACCGTCCCGATTATTTGTTGCACCCGGATGACGTAGCAGCAGCATTCACACAGCTCGAAGAAGAGGGAAAGGTATTGAGTTTTGGCGTTTCCAATTTCTCGGCCTCCCAATTTGCAGTATTAAATGCGAGTTATCCGCTTCAAACCAACCAAATTGAATTATCCTTGTTGCATCTTGATCCCTTGGATGATGGGACGTTAGATCAGTGTTTGCAGCACAAAATAAGTCCGCAGGCCTGGTCACCGCTTGGTGGAGGGCAACTCTTCCGTTCTGATGCGTCAAACGTCCAAAAAATAAGAATGATAGCAGAAATGCTTTGCGAAGAATACAGTGCCTCGATGGATCAAATAATGATCAGTTGGTTGAGGCAACACCCTTCTAAGATACGGCCAGTACTAGGGACCAGCAAATTTGCCCGTGTACAATCCGCTGTAGAAGCATTGGATATTCAACTATCTAGAACCCACTGGTACGAATTATTGCAAGCAGCTACCGGAAAAACAATTGCCTAATTATGAGTAAACTGATATTTATCCGCCATGGACAAGCTTCTTTTATGCAGGAAAACTATGACCTGCTTTCGAATAAAGGGGAAGCACAAGCAAAACGACTAGGAGAGCATTTGGTTGCTTTTGGACCGCACTTTGATCGAATTTATGCTGGCCCGTTGGTGCGACAACAGCAAACTGCTGAAATTGTGCATGCCGTTTTTACCGCCAATGGCTTGGACATCCCACCTATTGAAACGGTAATTGAGATGGAAGAACATCACGGCCCTGCAGTCGTCGAACAAGCAATGCCCTTTTTGTTGGAACAGGACCCAAAACTGATGGAACTCGTCAATCAAACCAAGGACGGAAATGCAACTGGCAGAACGTACTTCAAAATATATGAAATAGTCCTTCGGAAATGGGTGACTGGAGAATTGGATGAGATCACTCAGGAAGTGGAGTCCTGGCCTGCTTTCAATGAGAAAGTGGCGGCTGGTGTCCAGCAAATAAAAAGTTCAATACAAGTAGGAGAAACGGTTGGCGTATTTACTTCTGGAGGAACAATTTCTTCTATTGTTGGTTCTAATTTGGGGCTGCAGGCGGAGAAGATTTTGGAGTTGAATTCTATTGTCAATAACAGTTCGATGACTGATTTTTTGGTGTCTGGTGATCGGTTTACATTGAATGGGTTTAATCGGTTGCCGCATTTGACGGATAAGGAGATGATTACTTTGGTTTAGGGAGTTTTAATGCGAGAAGGAGCGAATGCTAGAATGTATGAATGCGAGAATGTAGGAGTGGGTTTTCGCTCAATATTTTCCAAACATTTCCTAAACATAGGAAACGATCCCTTATTTCTTGATTTCATACTTTGGTTGGGCCATCTTTAGGGTATTATTCTTATGGTATTAAAAATTGGTTTAGGGTAATAGATCATCTTAACTGTATTAATACTGTTTTTTCCCTAAGAAGCACCAATGCTAAAGAGTTTTGGTGCTTTTTTTTGTAGAGGGCTTTGGTAGAAGGTATGGAGTAGAGCGACTCGTTTTGCTGGTGCAAAACGAGTCGCTCTCTACCTCTTACTTCTTAAATTTATAACCCTTCTTCCGAGCCTGATCCTTTACCGTAGCAACAACGCTACTTTCGAGGCTAGTGTCTTCTTTCGCCATTTTGCTTTTCTCCTTGGCGATGTAGCCTCTTCTATCTTTATCTAATGTTTTGATTTGATTTTGAATACGTTTGCGTTCTGTCGCTTTTTGCTGGACTAATTTTTCAATTTCTTCTTTGCTTTTTCCTCTGAATGCTGCTGGGGTTTTGGATTTGTCTTTGAGGATTTTTTTGTTCTTTTTGTAGGCGTCTACATAATCCCATTTTTCATTGTCGTAGTTTTTAGAGCTTTTAAAAACGGCTCTGTCTACTTTGTTTGCTTTGCTGTAAAAGCTGGCGTTGCTGTCTTGCTTTGTTTGATTACCTTTTAATTCTGCGCCTCTTTTTCCGTAGGAAATGTAGGTGTTGTTTAGCTCGTCATTTAAGGTAGCAATTTGGTCGTCGAAAGGGGTGTCTATGTATTTGGTGACGGAGTTTTGGTCGATATTCATGAAGTTGCCGCCTCCTTGAGTTGCCCCTTGATTCCAGGCCATTTCGAGGCCTTGTTTTTGGTCGCCGCAGAAAATGGTGTTGACAATGACGTCTCTATCTTTTGCTTTTTTGCAAGCCGTGGAGAAGGGGAAGCTTCCTTGGTTAAAACTTTCGTTGCCTGCGATATAAATCAACTTCAAATCACTCGATTTTGGACTCCATTGTAAATCCTCTAAAGCGGTGTTTATGACCTGTCCACAATATTCGTCTCCGCCATTGGTCGTAAGCGCAAACAAGTGCTCCGACACCAAATCCATGTCTCTGGTAAAAGGAACTACCTGCTCAATATATCCAGTGCTTTGGGCTAATCGGGAGTTGCCATATTCATACAAGGCAATTTCCAGATTGGGTGTTTGATTGCTGTGTTCTGCGTTGTTGAGTTCGTTGACGATTTTCCATAGTTGGGATTTTGCTTGTTCGATCAATCCGCTCATAGAGCTGCTGGTGTCTAGCAGAAGCGCGATTTGCACAGTGCTTGCAGGGTCCTTGGTTTCTGTTTTGTTGAAAGCCCAGCTCTTGAAACTTTCTACAAATGTAAAGGGCAAACTGAAGTTAAGATACAGGGCGATTCCCAGTAAAAAAGTAATAAATATGGTCGTGGACTTTCTCATAATTTTAAGATTATTTTTTGATGAATAATTACTTCAAATCTCTTTCAAAAAAAGAAGAATTAAAAGCTAGACTGTAGTACCTGGTCTTCTGAGATGGTGAGTGCACCCGTTGACTTTGTGAAGCTGTCAAAAATCACTTTTTTACGGAATACACAATTCTAAAAGTATCTTATCTTTGTTGGTAATGATTGATAAGAAGTCCATATTCACACTACTTTTGCTCGTTTTTTGCGGGAGTGCCTTGCTTGCGCAAAAATATAAGGAGAAGGTAGAATCGAAGGTGCCGACTACATTGGATCGTGCTCGAAACCTTAAGTCAAGTGACCCAAATAAAGCCATCAAACTCATCGAGTCCGTCATAGAATCCAAAAGAAAAAAAATCTATGATCCGGGCCGGGAAGCTGAAGCATATATGCTGCTAGGAAATATCTACGAAGAAATTGATCAGAAAAAACTCGCGCTACAACGGTACGAACAGGCCCGCCGCATTCTGGAAAAAACAAAATTGATGGAACTCCGGGCTCAAAATCACCTGGCTATTGGACGGTTAAGTTTGGAAGGAGGGAATGCTAAATCTGCCGAACAAGAGTTTGTTAAATGCTTAAAGTTCTCCACCAATAAATCGACAAGACTCCAATGTGAAATCGGTCGGGCAGATGTCGCTTATTTCAAGAAAGATTATGAGAAAAGTATTGCAATATTCAGCACTATAGACAAGGGATGGGAAGGCTTTCTGGACAGTATTTCTCTTTCAAATGTGGAAGCAAAAAAATCCTTGGTCTTCTCCAATACGGAGGAACTAGACAAAGCAAAAGAGTTTTACTTCAATTCATTAAATACATTTCCAACTTCTTCGTACAATGAAAATTCTTTCAGAAATGTAGAATTGGCGAACGATAATATACTAGCGAATCTGAGCAATATTGATGAAAAAATAGCGCTAAGACGAGATAATGTTAAATTCAAAAATCAACGAAATTTTTCCAAGCAATCCATCATCAAAGAGCAATTGGAATTGGCAAATCTCTACTTGGAAAATGGAGAAATCGATGAGGCCGAAACCTTAATCCTCACCACCAAATCACTCACCACCAATCAAACAAATCAAGAACAAACAGCAAAGGTGTTCAAAAAAGCAGCAGAAATCAGCCAACAAAGAGGGGCTTTTGATGAAGCAGATCGAAACTACAAAGAGTATGACCTGGCCATCGATAAATCGAATCAGAACAAACGTATGGAGCTGGAAAAGAAGCTGGAAATACTAAAAGATCAGGCTAAAATTGATATCCTCAACAAGGACATAAAGATAGAAGAGAAGCAGGAAGAACTGCTGAAGCAACAGCTTAAAAATCAAAAATATGTAACTGGTTTATTAGGTTTGTTGCTGCTAGGAGCGCTGGTTTCTTTTTATTTTATTATGCGGAATGTCAAGGCGAAACGGAAGGCAAACTCCTTGCTTTTGTTGAAGTCTTTGCGGACGCAGATGAACCCACATTTCATTTTTAATGCCCTGAATAGTGTGAACAATTACATTTCTAAAAATGATGAAAAAGCGGCCAATAAATTTCTAGCCAATTTCTCCAAACTGATGCGAATAGTATTGGATTATTCACAAAAAGATTTTATCTCCTTTGAAGAAGAAATTGAGCTGATTGAACTGTACCTCAAATTGGAGCATGCACGGTTTAGAGACAAGTTTGATTATGTGATTAATAAGGAAGAAGAGGTAGACTATAATTCACTGGATATTCCCCCAATGCTTATTCAGCCGTTTATCGAAAATGCAGTCTGGCACGGCCTCCGCTACAAAGAAACCAAAGGACAATTGACCGTTGACATCACCAGCGAAACCGATCATCTGAAAATCAAAATAACAGACAACGGTATTGGGCGTGAAAAATCGAAAGCACTGAAAACAAAAAACCAAAAACAATACGAAAGCACCGGCCTAAAAAATGTAGATAAACGCATCGAACTGATCAATGATATTTACGCCAAAAATTACGCGATTGAGATCACGAATGCCTTCAATGATCAAACAGATGTAGGTACTTTTGTCAGTATTAAAATCCCGAACAATCCTACCTCATGAAAAAAATAAACGCAATCATCGTCGATGACGAACAGGACAGTCGGGAGATTCTCAGAAACTACACCGCCAAATACACCCCAAAGGTCAAAATCGTTGCAGAGTGCAGCAATATTCAGGAAGCAAAAAAAGCCATTGAGGAGCACGAGCCGCACCTGGTTTTTCTGGATATCGAAATGCCGTATGGCAATGCATTTGACCTACTCGAACAATTTGACGACATCAATTTTCAAGTGATTTTTATTACTGCCTACAGCCAATATGCCGTCCAGGCATTTAATCAGTCGGCGGTGCACTATATTTTGAAGCCAATGGATATTGACGAACTGATACTTGCCGTGGACAAAGCGGAGGAACGTATGCGAAGCGAAGAACAAATCAACCACACACAGATTCTCCTAGAAAACATGGCTTCAAAAAAGTCTCAAAACCACAAGATCGCGCTACCGTTGATGGATGGTTTTGAAGTCGTCAAACTCACTGAAGTAGTATACTGTGAGGCAAATGACAACTTCACTTGTTTTCATTTTGTCAGTGGAAAAAAAGCGTTGATTTGTAGGAAGTTGAAATTCTATGAAGACCATTTGAAAGAGTACGGGTTTTACAGAGTGCACCGTTCACATTTGATCAATCTGGATTATGTAAAGCGGTATGTGAAGGGGAAAGGAGGCACGGTCGTACTAGAAAATGAGGTGCAAATACAGGTGTCAAATGGTCGGAAACAAGCGTTTTTGGATCAGTTTCGGTAAATCTAAGGCTTGAATTTGGAAAGATCGTAACCTGCTGAGAATTTGGAAATAGTAGGTTAATAACTATAAACAGTAGGCACGCCTTCTTGCACCAACTCCTTTTCCACTTCAATCAAACCGTTCTTGGACAATTGACCAAAATGCCGCTCCAACCGATCGCCGACAATAACGAAATATGCGAACTCAAACCCTTCTTCCTTTTTAGTAATTTGCATCCCATAATCCGTTTCCTCACCACTAGCAATTAATGAATCCCTCAAAAGAGCAGATTCCCCTTCTAGGTTAGGTCGAAACTTGATATCCTTAGCTGAATGCAGGATATAACTAAGCGTGGACTGACTGCGGACGACTTCAAAAAAAGTATGAATAAACTGTTGGGCATCTGCAGTCGTTTGAAGATCTATGTTTGCTTTTTTTACGATATCAAAAAAGTTATCTTTATTTTCTGCTACAGAAGTGATTTCAGATACACCGTCAAAAGCAAAAATGAACTGACGTGGGCGACGAGGCATAAAATGTGTCACCTGATGTACCTCATAGCCATTTGACGATGGGAGGTCCAATTGCTTGATCTCCAGAAGGGCGCTGTCGATATTCGTGAAATATTCGTTCGTTCTTTTTAACACTTCTAAAAAATCAGATTGCTTATCTTGACTCATTGTACAACTTTTTTCGGCTACTAATCCAGTTAATATTATTCCTAAGAAAAATAGTTTTGACATTTTTTGTGTTTACTTTTTTGGATTGACTTTGTCCCAGTAGTCGCCATAGTATTTCGCATAAGATGCTCCAGTATTTGAGGTGACAACTTCTCCATCCATAAATCCCTTGATCACTCGTTCCAGTCCTTTCTCTTTTGCGGTTTTGATTAGTGCCTCATCTGCTGGTTTACCGTCCTTCGTCCCATCTTTTATGATTTTGTCGTAGACCGTTCGGTATTGCGTTTCTAATGGAAATGTCAATCCTTTCGTATTTACCTTAGTCCCTTCCAGTTCAATTTTTGCTTCGATTGACTTTACGGTACCTTCTGCTTCTTCTCTTACCGCACCACTAACATATTCTTCTTTTTTTTCAGTTTGCGCATTGGCCACTAAGCCTTCTTCGTGATAATAGGTATGGTAGATTTCATGAACAAAGGTCAACGCTGCTTGTTCGGGGGATTTGGAAGAGTCGATGACCATACTATTTTTACTGCTGTCAAAATAAGAACCGCCACCTGCTTTAAATTCTACTTTGGTACCATATTTTTTTAATAGGGCAAGCGCCTCTACACCAGTTGGAATTTGTTTCAAAATGGCTTCGATTGGCTCAAATTTTGAATCTCCTGATGCTGCTGGTTTGGCTGCTGTTTCGGTAGTTTTTTCACCAGTTGTAGTTGCTCCCTTTTCTGTTGGACCTGCGGTAGCTATACCTGTAGTAGTGGAACCGATGGTAGTTATTCCGTCGGTTTCGGCTGCTTTTGTTGATGCAGTGCTCGTTTTGCCTGTTGTTTCCTCCTTTTCATGCGTGGGATGCCCCGAACAGGACAACTGTAACTTTGGAGGTATTAATGACTTGGAAGACGTATTTGATTGTTCGATTGGTGTTGCCGAAGCTCTAGTTGTCTCTTTACCACTCCCATTTTTACGTTTTTTCATTCAATTGACTATTTTAATGTCACCTCTAGCTAGTCTGTAAGATAACAATAATTGATTTTATTGTTTAGGATTAGAATGCATTTATATTTTTATGATAGTAAAGGGCACGTAGTAAGGAAACTTGTGCAAGACTTTTGCCAAATATTAATCCCCAAATGGCAGGAAGTAAGTGTTTTACGGTCAGTTTCGGTGAAAATGTAATTCGTTCAGATAAAAGATCGTAAATTGGAAATATAACGACTTCCAAAACCCAAATTAGCCTATGGATGCAGACTTAAATATTGAAGAATTATTTGGTGAAAATTTCCAGAAGGGAGAAGAACTTATGTGGACCCTTTCTGTCAGTACACCCGGTTTCTTTAAACAAAAAATAAGCGAATTTGTCCTGACCACTCATGCCGTTGCGAAAATTATAAATGGCGAATTAAAGGAACACGCCTTTTATCACGAAATTTATAGCTACGATCATCAATACAAGGACAAACTAGATCGGTATGACCTCTTTTTTTACGGCTACACGGTATATGCAGATTTCTACCAAGGCCGTGAATATGTAGAAAGCGTCACCTTATTCCATTTTGAAAACATAGGAAGTGGTATTTCTGATTTTATTAAAATTTGGGAACTTCGGGAGCCAATAAGAGTGATGAATTTGGAAATATCTGGTATTTGTTCGCTCTACGGATTTGATTATTCTTCTACGAATGATGCGGTATTGTCTAATCAAGTTAGTGGATTGTTAGATGGTCGAAAATTTTTGATGGAATTGCCGGAAACAATGCCTTTGAAACATGTTCGGATTACGATAAACTGCCCGAACGAAAACAATCATTTTTTCTTTATGTACCCGCAATTGGATGATCCTGGCCAAGCGGAAGATATCCTTATTGATGATCCTGATTTTGATGACACTTTTATTCTTCAAGCTTCTGCAGATGGGGTGTTTGAATACTTGCTTACAGAAGAAATCAAAAACCAAATCATGGATTGTTCTAGCGTAAGTAAGTGCACGTTTGGATTTGGGAACTTTGACGAGTTAATCAATAGGAAACCCCAAAAAAGTGATTTTAAGTTGCAAGACCAGGAGGACATTTTGGACTTTCAGCTTCTAGAAAATGAAGGAACAAGAAAACCCGATCCAACAAATGCCAGTGTTGAAAATCTGGGTAAAACCAATCAGTTTATTTTTGAAGCCAAGCTAGATCACCGGATGCAGTTTAATATCCATTCCCTTTCCAAATTTATAGAAATCTGTATCGAGTGTACTCGGAATATCGCTAAGCGGTTGGAGGGATTGCAGTGATTAGAGAACCTGGTGCTTCCCTGACAGAAGTTGGATCAAAAGAGAATCAATTTCAAATCGTCATCTAAAGAAATAATTAGAAACAATAAAAGAGTAACAAACGACTAAGATATTGGGCGCGTCAGCTGGGGATTTGCACCCCGCTCCCTTTTCAGAGAGTCCTATGCCCATTTAGTTGGTGGACGAAGTAACTTAGTCTAACGACATCTTTTTTGGTTATAGGTAGTTGGTAGAAGTAGAACTGGGCCGGCTTCCAGTAGAAAGAGTTTGACTTGCTACTAGGAGTCTTACTACTTCTTATTAATTTCAGTTTCTAAAAAGTAAATTATTGTTGTATAATGATCAATGTTCGAAAAGTGATTGGTTTTATTAATAATAAAAAACAAATTGTCTCTCATCTTTTCTAGTAGTTCCCGACTACAAGTTTCCATTTTCAAACCTTGAATACTTTCCTGTAAATTAGAAGCCATATCTACTAAATAATCGGCCTCATCCAACTTAGCAAATATTTTGCAGTAGATAAGGTCGGCATCAAGATGCACATTTATGGAACACATAATGGGATCTACAAGTGTATACAATAGATTATCGTTCCAAGCCCAAACTGTAGAACTGAACTCCTGTGTCTCCAGATCATTCATTTCATTCAATACCGATTCTATATGTGGCGTATGGACATACTCCCACGATCCACAGCACTCCGAAAAGTGCACATTAATGTATTCCTTCAATGCATATGCTGGGTTGCTAGGATTCATGACTTTTACTTTTTTGGGTAAAGAGAAGATGGACGCGTTTGCTATACAAACTTATGGGTAAAGGGATGCTTCCCCCCAAACACCATGTATATATTATCTTCTACTAATAAAATATCCAGGGTAAAAAACGAAAAAAGAGATATGGCGCTCTATCCGCTGAGCTACAGCACTGTGTTGCAAAATAAAAATTAGCAGTGCTGACAGGATTCGAACCTGCGACCTCCCCGAGTGGAATCGAAGTAACTTTTTTCTACGACACCTGGAATTGTTCTTTTGTAGTGGTAGTTGTGTAAAGCGTATTCCTGTGATACCCGCCGTCATGGTTCCTTCACTTTTTGAACAGTCGTTCAAAATTTTATTGGATCGTTCAGGAATCTTCTACTACCTTAATAATCTTGGGGCAAAAAATTATTAGTCTTTTTCTTACCGGCGCTCTGTCCATCTTGAGCTATCCCTATTGAGAGCTGGATTCGAACCAACAACCTCCGGAACCTAAACGAAGTATGACTATTATACGGCACCCAATGTTTTAAATATCTTTAGAGACGAAGGATTCCAACAAAAAAAAGGAGCAAGGATAATTAACGATAAAGGTGATTTTTGATTCATAGTCGAAGTAACCTTTATTCTACGACGCCTTGCTCTTTGTTCTTGAAGTATATTCTTCCGATCTTTATCAGAATTTCCTTCTACTCCTTATGTCTAGATGGCAAGATTCGAACTTGCAACCGCTCGCTTCCAAAGCGACCATTCTACCGGATTGAACTACATCTAGATATTGTGCGATCCCCCGCTTTCGGAGCATGCTAAAAAATGAACGGGCAACAAACGAAAAAGGCTTGGATTAAGAGTCGAAGTATCCTTTTCTCTACGACACCGTTCTTTGTTCTTATGAAAAAATAAACCCGAAGCAACAAACAATCAGACTTTTGAGTCGTTCTAAGCGAAGAAGTTCTGATCTACGGCATTCAGGTAGTTGGGCGCGCCATAAGTACGCGCCCTGTACCTTTTGTGTATTGTATGGGACTAGTAAGTCTTAATCACTCGCAATACCGTCTTGCCTCTTTCGATAGCGTCCAGTACATTGAAGATTTTATCCGACCAGCCTGCAATTTGAAATACATCTCGTTGCGCAATTTTGATCGGCGAGTGGCCGTGGCCTTGCAAATCAAAAATGTAGAGTTTGGCCTTTGGAGCTACATTACTTTTGTATTTATCCCATTCGTTTTTCAAGGAATTTCCGACGTGTGTGCTATCCCAAAGTTGAACATCAGTGAAGATCATGATCTTGTCCACTACCTCTCGTCGCTTGTTAAAATCTTGGATCACCCGGAAGCCATTCGTTGAATAACCTACAGAACCCTCAATTCTATTTAGCGCAAGCGCGTTTCCAAGGATGTTGTTTTTTGGCAAATTAACCGTCTTCCAGGTGTCACCAAAAATACCTGTGATCACATTGTCCGACTTACTACGCATCAACATACTCAACACCAAACCAATATCAAAACAACGGATCTTACTCTTCGCACTCACTGGGCTGTACATCGAACCAGAGACATCGGCCGCAAGGACTACTTTCGTATCGATGCCAAAACCTTTGATGTTCTCTACACTCACTTGTACCGCTTTTTCAAGACAATCCATCAAGTAAGACGCATACGAAGATTGAAATATTTCCAACTCTCTGTAGGCTGCCAAAAATCGGAAAGGCAATTGCTTGGACTTTCTTACCTGGGTTGGATCTGAAAGCAACGCACCAATTTTTTTGATGTGCTGACCAGAGACGTTTGCCTGCAAGATGTTACGCAAGTTCCGCATTGTTGCCATGTAGCCTAGTCGCTTGCTATCGATCAATTCTTCCCATTTTCTAGTAAAAGCTTTCGCCTTTTTTTCTGGAGAACGAAAAGACAATTGACCAACTTTCGACAACTCTACTTCCCATGTATATGGCACTTCCAAAGTATCTTTAGCAATTTTGTTAAACAATAGTTGTTGCGCATCGCTATTTGCTTTTGGGTGTGTCAAGAACAAAGCGTCCTTCAAAGTGACCGCTGTGTTTCTGTTGTATTTAGCGAACTGGTATTCGTCGAAGTTGTTGAACGCAATTGACAATCCTTTTTGGATTTGCTTTGACAACTTGTTCAATTTTTTCTCGCCAGTTCGTTGGTTTGACAATTGATAATACGCTAGTAATTCAGTGATTTCATCTGCTCGTTTCACAACTCGTGCTACTGTATTTTTGATTAAGCTATCACCGTTGTGGATTTTTGACAACTCGACCACCAAAACGATTGGAATAGAACGCAAGTACATCGCTTCCCGAGTATAAATCGCTAACTGAGCAACAAAATAGTGATCTACTTTTTTGATCAATTGGATGATTCTTTTCAAACGCTCTTTGTCCGTTTCATAAATCTTATTGGACAAACTAGCGGTTACTACAGCAGTGTACAATTCCATCTTTGGAGCCATTTTGTATGCAAGACCTCCTTGGTGGTTTCTAGTTACCTGGTTTTTCTTTCGGTTTAATACATTGAATTTCATGACAATAAGATTTATTAATTAGAAAATTTTGTTAGTCAACTTTCCGTTTCCTGTCTTTTTCAAAACACTTCGTTTCCGTTGACAATACAAAGATGGAACCCTAGTGCGCAGTCTTTTTGCGTAGTGAAAAATTTTTATTATTTTAATGAAAAAAAATTAGAAATGCCTGTAAATCGCAACGCACTTATTCGCTACAAAACGATTGATAAATGTCTGCAAAACCGGCAACGCCGCTGGACTTTGGAGGATTTGATTGATGAATGTTCGGATGTATTGTATGAATATGAAGGAATTGAAAAAGGAGTTAGTAAAAGAACAGTCCAGGCAGATATTCAGACGATGCGCAGTGACAAACTAGGCTACAATGCGCCAATAGTGGTCAATGAACGCAAATATTATACTTACGAAGATCCTGATTATAGTATTACTAATGCTCCGATATCTGATCAGGATTTAGGAAAACTGAATGAGGCCGTTGGGTTTCTAAAACAATTTCAAGGATTTTCTCACTTTCGTGAATTGGATGGTATGGTTCAAAAATTAGAAGACCATATACACTCCAAGCAGACCAAGCAACAACCTGTCATTGATTTTGATAAAAACGCCAATTTGAAAGGTCTGGATTTTCTTGACCCATTATATCAAAGCATTATTCACCGAAAGGTAATAGAAATCACTTATCAATCCTTTCGCGCCAAAAGTGCAAACTCCTTTCAATTTCATCCTTATTTGCTAAAGGAATACAATAACCGATGGTTTGTCCTTGGCAAAAAAAACAAGGAGGTAAAGACGATAATCCTTGCCTTGGATCGAATCAAGGAGATCAAAACCCTTCCAGAAGAAGATTTTCGGTACAATGTCGATTTTGATACGGAAGAATACTTCAAGCACATCGTCGGTGTCACGCTCAATGAAGGAACACCGATCCGCACCGTAAAATTGTTTGTGGACAATCAAAATGCGCCCTATGTGCTCACCAAACCTATTCATCCGTCTCAAAAACTAATCGAAGAATTGGAAAATGGTGTCCTAATCACCCTAGAAGTAAAACTCAACTTTGAATTGGAAAGAGAAATCATCGGCTACGGCCAAAGCATCAAAGTACTAGAACCTCAAAAATTGAGAAACAGAGTGCTGTATAAATTGAAAATGATGCTGGCACTTTATGAAGGAGAAAACGAAAAGTAAGGCCAATCTACTTAGCCGTTATTCTCTAGATTGTTTTTTAGACATCTGCGTCATTAAAATAACATGAAATCCTGCTGCAGTAATTAATATCGTAGGAACATAGCTTTTGTCAGACACCCAACCGCAAGCAATGATGGTAATCGCCCAGATCAACGCACTTAATATCTGGACATTTGATAAAATTCGAAGGGCTTTATTTGAGTCTTTCATCGTTGTAAGTGTTAATTATGACTAAAATAACTATTCTAAAATTGGAATGTTGATTTTTTCGACGAAAAAATCAATACCAGATAAATCGAAATACTATGAAATTGATGCTTTTCAAAACAATGCACACTATCCCCGCAAGAGGGCAGGGGGGGATTTGCCAGCCTAACCCAAAATCCTTCCGATTTCCTATAACACCAACAAGAACATTTTATTTCCTACTTTCGTAGAATGGAAAACCCGCAACGATACTTCCTCCACCTAGGATACAACGGCACCAACTACAGCGGCTGGCAACGACAAAAAAACGCCATCAGCATCCAGCAAACCTTCGAAGAAGCACTAGAGAAGAAATTTGCACGTCCAATAAACTGTTGGGGTTGTGGGAGGACAGATGCCGGTGTCCACGCGAGTCAGTTTTTTGCACATGTCAATTTGGAAACCGCCTTGGAGGAACAAACAATTTTTCACCTCAACCAAATACTACCACACGATATTGCTCTTTTCGATATAATCCAAGTTCCAGACAGGGCAAATGCACAACTCCACGCAACCTCCAGAACCTACAACTATTACCTGCACACACAAAAGCACCCTTTATTAAACAACCTAAGTACGTTTTACAAGGGAGACAAACTGAATCTAAACACGATCGCCAAGGCAGTAAATTTGCTGACTAAACACCATGATTTTCTGTCTTTCTGCAAAACCCCCAGGGTCTACAAACATACCCTTTGCGAAGTCAGTGAAGCACAATTATTCCTGGAAGAAAAGACAGGCCGCCTAAGGCTACAACTCACCGCAAACCGTTTCGTCAGAGGCATGATCCGACTCCTAGTCGCCCGTCTGCTGGAACTAGGCCGCGGAGAAATCTCCTACAAAGAGTTCGAATCCTACCTCGTCGAACAACAACCAACCAAACATAAAAACCCCGCCAACCCAGATGGCCTCTACCTAAGCAAAATAACCTACCCATTCCTGGACATACCGCCAACAAATGACCTAAACCTTCTAGGCGGAACCTGGTTAATGGTACAATAGGAATTGGTTAAGTCAAACAGCGCATTGTCCCTTTGCTCTCTACCATCAGTTTTGTGCCAGCAATACGAGTCCCTTCTCCATACCTTCGACTTTCTACCCAATACCCAATATCTTTCTACCAAAAAATACCTATTTTGCATTCAAATATAAACTATGAATCATATCCTGTTTTCAGTAGAGCAAAATGTAGCAACAATCACCTTAAACAGACCTACTGTTTTTAACAGCTTTAATATGGAAATGGCGACCGAATGCCAAAAATGTTTAGACGAGTGTCAAACAAATGAAGACATCAGGGCGGTCTACATCACTGGAGCCGGAAAGGCATTCTGCGCAGGCCAGGATCTGGATGAAGCCATTAACGGGCCCGGTATTCGCAAAATTGTACAACACACGTACAACCCAATCATTCAAAAAATTAGAGCCATCGAAAAACCAGTTGTCGCTGCCGTAAATGGAGTAGCCGCTGGAGCAGGAGCAAACATCGCCCTTGCTTGTGATATTGTTGTTGCTTCTGAAGCCGCTTCTTTTATTCAAGCATTCAGTAAAATAGGATTGGTACCAGATAGTGCCGGGACCTTTTTCCTTCCTAGAATTATTGGACTTCAAAAAGCCTCCGCCCTCATGATGTTAGGAGATAAAGTAAAAGCCAATGAAGCAGAACAAATGGGCATGATCTACAAAGTGTTTCCCGTAGAATCGTTTCAGGAGGAATCAATGAAACTAGCGTTGAAATTGGCAAAAATGCCAACAAAAGGACTCGGATTAACCAAGCGATTATTAAATAATTCCTTCACCAATTCGCTCGATCAGCAACTAGCAATGGAAGAAGCTTTACAGCACGAAGCCGGACAAACACACGACTACAAAGAAGGAGTAAACGCTTTTTTAGAAAAAAGAAAACCAGTTTTCAAAGGTAAATAAATCATAAAAATGAAAGTAGGAATACTAGGCGCAGGAGCAATGGGAAGTGGAATCGCACAAGTCGCTTCCACAGCAGGACACGAAGTAATCCTCATAGATACCAATGAAGCTGCCCTCCAAAAGTCAGCCGCAAAACTACAGAAAATAATGAACCGCCTCATCGAAAAAGGACGAGTCGATCAAGCTACAGCCAAAGGAATTCAGCAGCGCATCTCCTACAAAAAAGACCTCAGCGACTTCAAGGATTGCGGGCTTATCATAGAAGCAATAATTGAGGATATTACCATAAAAAAATCCGTATTCTCCAAAATAGAAACAGTGGTTTCCGAGCAATGTGTTTTGGCGACCAATACCTCTTCGCTCTCCGTAGCATCGATTGCGGCAGCCTGCAAAATTCCTTCAAGGGTCATCGGTATTCATTTTTTCAATCCGGCGCCCTTGATGAAATTAGTAGAAATAATCCCTGCTATACAGACTGACCCAACTATTGTAGAAACCACAAAAAAGCTGATTGACGACTGGGGCAAACTCACCGTACTGGCAAAAGACACCCCGGGCTTTATCGTAAACAGAGTAGCTCGCCCATTCTATGGAGAAGCCCTCAGAATCTACGAGGAAGGATACACCGAACCAGCAACGATCGATTGGGCGATGAAAGAGATCGGTGGTTTTAGAATGGGCCCTTTTGAATTGATGGACTATATTGGCAATGATATTAACTACACCGTAACAGAAACGGTTTTCCAATCCTTCTGGTACGACCCAAGATATAAACCTTCTTTTACCCAAAAACGATATGCAGAGGCGGGTTACCTAGGGCGGAAATCTGGTCGTGGCTACTACGATTACAGTGAAGGAGCAACCAAGCCTGTTCCCAATCAAGACCAAACGCTAGGCAACTACATTGTTGATAGAATTGTAGTGATGTTGATCAATGAAGCAGCAGATGCCTTATATTTGAATATCGCTTCCCGAGAAGACATCGATCTGGCAATGACAAAAGGCGTAAATTACCCAAAAGGATTATTAAAATGGGCAGACGAAAAAGGCATCCAGGAGGTGGTCAATCAATTGGATAAATTGTATCACGAATACCTAGAAGATCGATACCGGTGCAGCCCTTTACTCAGAAGAATGGCTAGAGATACCAAAACTTTTTACTAAAAAATCAACTAAACATGAAACGAAAAGAACTAGCAATAAAGATATTCAAGGAAATGTATGAGAATGATAAGATGAGCCAATGGTTAGGTATCGAAGCCTTGAAAATCAGCAAAGGAAGAGCTGTACTTCAGATGATGGTTCGAAACGAAATGCTGAATGGGATGGACATTGCTCATGGAGGAATTACTTATTCTTTTGCGGATAGTGCGCTGGCGTTTGCTTCCAATTCGCATGGTAGAAAGGCGGTTTCTGTGGAGACTTCGATCTCTCATATTATGCCAGTCCGGGAAGGTGACGTGTTGACAGCGACGACCAAGGAGGAACGAATTACTAAGAAAATTGGGATTTATACCATCTATATTACCAATCAGGATAAGGAGAAAGTGGCGCTATTCAAAGGCACTGTTTATCGGTCGTCTAAGTTCTGGTTTCCTGAGGAAGAAGCATAACTTTTCACTTACGTGAATAAAAAATAATCGCTTTGACTAAAGTAAAATTTACCTACGCACTAAAACGGTTTTTCCCAGGATTGGAAGAACTCGAAACCTCCAAGACTAGTATCAAGGAGATTTTAGATGAAATCGAACTCCTGCACCCGGGAATGAAAGGCTACATAGTAGACGAACAAGGGGTAATGAGGAAGCATGTAAATATTTATATTAATGAAACGCTCATAAAAGATAGGATCAGACTAACCGACAAAGTAGCACCAGATAACGAGGTCTTTATTATGCAAGCCCTTTCCGGGGGATAAAAATGAACACTATGCCAACTTCAAACCACCTGTTGATCGGTACCAGAAAAGGATTGGTAGTCTATCAACTTAGCAACGGAAATTGGACCCACAAAAGCACCTTTTTTACAGGAATCCCAGTGTCTATCGCCTATTCCGATAAGCGGACAAATACTTGGTGGGCCTGTTTAGACCACGGTCATTGGGGCTGCAAACTCCACCGATCAATAGACCAAGGGCAGCACTGGGAAGAAATCCCCGCACCCAAATACCCCGAAGGAGCAGAAATAAAAGAAGGCGTCCCTGCCTCCTTACGACTCATCTGGGCCTTCGAACAAGGAGGCGACGACCGCCCTGGAAAACTCTGGATGGGCACAGAACCCGGTGGCCTTTTCGAAAGCACAGACAACGGAAATACTTTTAATCTCAATGAGTCTTTCTGGAATTTTCCTGGTAGGGAGGAACAATGGTTCGGAGGAGGACGGGACTATGCTGCAATCCATTCGGTCGTAGTAGATCCAAGAGACAGTGACCATATCTATGTAGGAATAAGCTGCGCAGGAGTTTTCGAGACCACAGACGCGGGTAAAACATGGGAAGTAAGAAACAATGGCCTACGCGCAGATTACCTACCCAATCCACAAGCTGAAGTAGGGCACGACCCACACATGCTAGTCGCCTGTGCTTCCAATCCTGATGTCCTCTGGCAACAAAACCATTGCGGCATCTTCAAAAGTACAGATGGCGCAAAAAACTGGATAGACGTCACCGCAGAAAACAAACTAGCCAACTTCGGATTCGCAATGGCCGTAGACGCCAAAAACCCAGACCAAGCCTGGGTGATCCCCGGAGTCAGCGATGAAATCCGAGTAGCGGTAGACGGTGCACTGGTGGTCTGCCGAACAGACGACGGCGGAAAATCTTGGCAAGAATACAGATCAGGACTTCCCCAGGACAACAGTTTCGACATAGTCTACCGTCACGCCCTGGACATTTCCGACGATTACTTAGTCTTCGGCACAACAACTGGCAACCTATTTTTGTCTAACGACAAAGGAGAAAACTGGAAGGCGCTAAGCCACTACCTCCCTATGGTCTATTCCGTCCACTTTTGCCAATAACAATTAATAAACAAGCATTATTCAAATGAAATAGAATCAACACAAAACAATAAATCTCATAGAATCTTCTAAATACTAGGAACTACTCATTTTGAATGACCACAAAACTAATGAAGCAACCAAGCGGGATGGAGTTATTATATGTTCGAGGTCCGACTGGGCCGGCTTCCGGTTTATAATAACGAGATTTTTTTGGTTCGTTTTTTCATTAATTGTAAAAAATGAAGATACCTCAAGAGCAACCACAAATCTTGTAACTAATAACAACTAAACTAAGAAATTACCTCAAAACAATTCAATGGAAAACAGGAAAGAAACCTACATAATAGACGCAATAAGAACCCCCATAGCTAACTTCACAGGAACACTATCCCCAATAAGAACCGACGACCTCGCCGCCCACGTCATCAAAGAACTAATGGCAAGAAACCCCAACGTACCCAAAGAATCCATAGAAGACGTAGTACTAGGCTGCGCCAATCAAGCAGGAGAAGACAACAGAAATGTAGCAAGAATGGCCGCTCTATTAGCAGGCCTCCCCTGGACCGTCCCAGGAGAAACCGTGAACAGACTTTGCGCCTCCGGCATGTCCTCCGTCATCCACGCACACCGAGCCATCCAGACAGGAGACGGCGAAGTATTTATAGCAGGAGGCGTAGAACACATGACTAGAGGGCCCTGGGTGATTTCAAAAGTTTCCAAAGCCTTCGGACGAGATGCGAAAATGCATGACTCTAGCTTTGGCTGGCGTTTTGTAAACCCCAAAATGAAAGAGCTGTACGGAACAGATGGAATGGGAACAACCGCTGAAAACCTAGCAGAAAAATTCAATATTTCCAGAGAAGATCAGGATTTATTCGCCTACAATTCACAAATGAAAGCGGCCAAGGCACAACAGGCAGGACGGTTTGTAGAAGAGATTGTATCGGTGTCAATTCCACAAAGAAAAAAAGACCCCATCATCTTTGATGCAGACGAATTTATCAAGAGCCATTCCACCTTAGAAAAACTAGCTACGCTGCGCACCGTCTTCAAAAAAGAAGGCGGAACCGTTACCGCAGGCAATGCTTCCGGTCTAAATGATGGAGCCGCTGCAATGTTGGTCGCTTCCGGCGAAGCAGTTAAAAAATACAACTTACAGCCCATGGCTAAAGTGATTAGTTCTGCCGTAGTCGGTGTTGAACCCAGAATCATGGGCATCGGCCCAGTAGGAGCAAGCAATAAAGCACTAGAAAAAGCAGGCCTAACGATGGAAGACATGGACATTATCGAGCTAAACGAAGCATTTTCAGCACAGAGTTTAGCCTGCATCCGTGCTTGGGGCTTAAAGGATAACGATCCAAGGATAAACCCCAACGGCGGCGCAATAGCAATTGGCCATCCCCTAGGAATGTCAGGTACCCGAATTTTACAAACCGCCGCCATTGAATTACAGAAACAAAACAAACGGTACGCACTTTGTACCATGTGTATCGGCGTAGGACAAGGCTACGCAACAATTATTGAAAATATTAGTAGAAAGTAGAGCGACTCGTTTGCTTCTCAAACCAAGGGCAAAGGGACAAACACTACTAATGGGTTTTGCAATAGGAAAAACAACGAATTATGCACCAGTCCCTCTACTACAACAAAAAGAGATATGACATATTACAGACGCCCCAGCTACGGTGGCCAACGAAGAGGTTTCAACAAAATAACACTAATCATCGCTTTAGTAATGGTAGGGTTTTCCCTATTTAAGTATTTTTCTCAAAGTCAGTACAACGAAATCACCGGAGAAACACAACGAATTAGCCTTACGGTGGATCAGGAGATTCAGCTTGGCTTACAGAGCACACCTAGAATGATGCAGCAACATGGCGGACTCCATCCCGATGAAAAAGCACAGGCATTAGTAAAAAGAGTAGGGAAGCGCCTAGTAGACAACTCGATTGCAAGATCGACACATTATGAATATGATTTTCATCTTTTAGCAGATCCAAATGTGATCAATGCCTTTGCTTTGCCTGGTGGTCAATGTTTTATTACCCAAGCGCTCTATGCAAAACTGGAAAACGAAGATCAGTTGGCTGGGGTGATGGGGCATGAAATCGGTCATGTCATTGCTCGTCATGGGGCAGAACGTATTGCCAAGCAAGAATTGACTCAGGGACTGACTGGGGCGGCGGTTATTGCTGCTGGAGATTATGGTTCTACACAAGCGGCGCAGATGATTGCAGGGATGGTCAATATGAAATATGGTCGAGAGCAAGAATTGGAGTCGGATGAACTGGGCGTCCGATTTATGATTGAAGCAGGCTATAATCCGTCAGAAATGATAGGGGTAATGCGCATTTTGAAAGCCGCATCTGGTGACGGCAAACGTCAACCTGAATTTATGAGTACCCACCCCGATCCAGGCAATCGAATGGAAAAAATCGAAGATGCCATTGAAAAATATGAGGGCAAGCTAATCGCCCCTCCTTCCCATCCAAACGAGGAATTATAAAATACTCCAAATAACCACCTATGATCTATGAATTTAAGGGTTTTCGGCCTGTTGTCCATCCCTCGGCTTTTATCCATCCGCAAGCTGCTGTAACAGGTAATGTCATCATTGGAAAAGATGTTTATGTCGGTCCAGGAGCGGCAATCCGGGGCGACTGGGGTGGGATTGTGATCGAGGACGGATGCAATGTCCAGGAAAACTGCACCCTTCACATGTTTCCAGGGGTGACGATGCGGTTGAAGGAGGGGGCACATATTGGTCATGGGGCCATCATTCATGGTGCCACAATTGGTCAGAATGTTTTGGTGGGTATGAATGCGGTCGTTATGGACAATGTCGTTATTGAAGACGAATGCATCATTGGTGCGCTTTGTTTTGTAAAAGCGGATACCCATATCCCAAAGCGAAGCCTCGTTGTCGGCAATCCAGGAAAAGTAATCAAACAGGTCAGCGATGCCATGCTCTCCTGGAAAACAAAAGGCACTCGACTTTACCAAGCGCTTCCGAAAGATTGTTATGATTCCCTGCGTCCTTGCGAACCTTTGACTGAAATTCCAAAAGATCGACCTTCTCAGGAGGTGTTGTTTGAGACTTGGGATAAGATCCAAAAGGGTTCCTGAACGATCCCGAAGGGTTTTGGACGTGGTCCGACTTTCGGCAGTTCAAAAAGAAGGAACCGCGACTGCGGGTATTTAACATTAACCAATATGCCTTCCTTCCTTAATACAATAACTTAAAAAAAATAATCAGATTAAACCTTTTCGAAAATGGTAAGTCGAAAGAGTAAATCAATTTACCTACCCTGGTTAAATATTCTATTTTTTAGTTCTTATAATGGCCACTTAAGCAACTATCCAATTTATTAACATTTAAAACTTTTTAAGATGAAAAATTATTTGGGAGTCTTTATCACATTTTGCTGCTTAACCCTATTTACAGCTTGTCAAAAAGACGCAGTACCTACTTCTGATGAACTATTGGTTGAAGAAATTATGAATTCTAATGCCAAAATTGAACTTACTACATCTGATTTACCGGCGACCATTACTGAACAAATCGAAGAAGAATACTTTGAGACATATATTGATGAAGCTTATTTGGTAGAGGATAAGGGATACGAATTGGTATTGGCATCCGGCGAAACTACTTATTATAGTAAGACTGGTGCCAAGCTAAAAAGGCTAAGACGAGCTTTCTGCCGTGCAGATAAGATTGATGTCAACACATTGCCTGCAACTATTGCAGGTTACCTAGCAACGAACTATCCATCCGATGCCATTCGAGGGGCTAAGCAATTGAATAACGGCAGCTACTTTGTTGGCCTAATGTCTAAAACGATTGTTGTTTTTGATGCGAATGGTGTTTTTGTTAAAGAGGTGCAGTTGTTGCATCACCCGTGTCGCGGATTTGATCGATTGGGAGACAGAATTCCACTGGCAGCTTTACCCGCGTCTATAAAGATGTATATCGCTACTAATTATCCGAATGCCACTCCACGGTTAGCGTTTACCAAAGGAGGCAAGTTTTTGGTAATCCTTACACAAAATGGAAATCGATTGGCCCTTGGGTTCGACGGAAATGGTAATCTCTTATTTATTAAGGTATAAGTAACCAATTGAAGGCAAAATAACATGAAAGGTATAGCAACTGCTTATAGGCTGCTATACCTTTTTCTTGGTTAATGGTGGATTAGTTAATAACTAGGAGGTAAGAAATCCTAAAGTATTGTAGTTGTTCCTATACCTTCTACAAAAAAACGCCATCGCGGTTCCATTACTTTTTAAGAGGATCGGTCTGGAACAACCGCCGTCGTGGTTCCTTCATTTTTTGAATTGCCGAAAGTCGGACCACCTTCGAAACTCTGCGAGATCGTTCTGGAATCTCTACATCAATAAAATGTTAAAGTTTCCACTTATCTGAAAAATAGGCACTAAAAATTTATGTAAAATCTCGATTTCCGACTCTAAGTAATATACACTATTGTATTTAACTTAAAGTGCGAAATTATGAATACGTATGAAGTAACCAATCTAAAGATTAAAGCGTGGGCAGAAGAGGACCGCCCCAGAGAAAAACTACTCCTCAAAGGAAAACAAAACCTCAGCGACGCTGAACTTATCGCCATACTCATCGGATCAGGAAACAGAGAAGAATCTGCTGTCGGCCTCGCACAACGAATTTTAAGCAAGTACCAAAACAACCTAAATGATCTCGGCAGGCAGTCCATCAATGAACTAATGAAATTCAAAGGTATTGGCGAAGCCAAGGCGCTCTCTATTACCGCGGCTATGGAGTTGGGACGTAGAAGGCAACTATCTGAGGTGCAGCAACGGCCACAAATAAAAACAAGCAGACACGCTTACAATTTGCTGGCGCCAATCGTTTGTGATCTAAATTACGAGGAGTTTTGGGTCTTGTTTCTAAATCGGGCAAACCGGGTGATAGGAAGACAGCGCATAAGTTCCGGTGGGGTTTCCGGGACAGTGGTAGACGCAAAAATCATATTCAAACATGCTTTGGAAATGCTGGCCTCCGGTATTATACTTTGTCATAACCATCCATCGGGCAATTTGAATCCCAGTTCTGCAGATTTGGAATTGACTCGAAAGTTAAGAAATGGAGGGAAAGTATTGGATATCAATGTGATGGACCACTTGATTATTGCAGAATCGGGTTACTACAGCTTTGCAGACGAAGGAGTACTTTAAAACAGCGTTGAGTTTATTGGATGGTGGCGCATTCTTTTCCGGTATAGGTGGCGTTTGTAACCATCTGATGCAAGTCTTTTGGATTGACAAAAAACTGTATTTCCAGATTTTTTGTCGCTGCTGGAATTGGATCAACTTTAGTAGAAATTGGGAAGGTGCTTTCCGCTGGAAAAGGGTTGCCTAAATCACTACTGATAAGACCGCTATGTTTCCCAATTCGATTCCCCTTACTGTTAAGGTATTGAATTAGATAACCAACTTCTCTGATCGAGCTTTTTGATTTGTTGAGGACCTTGCCTTCGATTTTTGTGCCTTTTGGTTTCCACGTGACGTTTTTTACCTCTAGTAGCTTTGAGATCATTCCAGCATTGGTTTGACTAAATTGCATTAGGAGCTTTTTGGCTTTTTCTAGCCCGTTCATTAGTTCCCGGTCGGTAGATTTTTCCGGCTTGACAATACATCCTGTTTTTATGCCAAGGCTAAATGCTTCTTTATGGCTGGACTTTGGGTCGAGAAGTCCTTTGCTGTCTGTGATTATCCATTGGCCATTTTCCTTTTGTAGGGTAAGAAGAACCAATTGTTCACTTTTTTTTCCGTCTGAACTTGTATAGGAGGTGTTAATTGTGGTCTGGAAGGTGTTGTCTTCATTTTTATTGGTAGACTGTATGTTGTATTGATCTACGCGAGGAACATTGTATAGCGGAAAATCCTTGTACAACGATTTTATTTTTTTAAAATCTACTGGAGCTTTCATTGCCTCTAAAAATTCAAGGACAGTTGCTTCTGTCTCTTTGCTTTCTTGGCTACAACTAATAATAAGCAGGGATAAGTAGAGGAACGACGCTATTGCAATGAGTTTTTTCATATTGGAGTAATTTATTCCCAAATTTATCAAAAATTGCTCTATTTAGTATATCGAGAAGAGATGGATTCGATTTTCCAATAAAAAAAGCCAGTCAACATGAGTTGAACTGGCTTACAAATTCCTGTAAAAAGGTATTATTGTTTTATTACTCGCGTGGTGTGCAAGATATTATTTTTCTCATCTAAAAATTGAAGTAGGTAAGTTCCTTTTGGAAGGTTAGTTACATTCAAATGTTGGATATTTCCCTGGTCAGCAAACTCTTGATGGATCACTTTACCTAGGATGTCATACAATCTGATTTCACCTATATCATCTATCTGTGGTAACTGTACATAGTTAGATGCAGGATTAGGAAACACCTTATACTTTACTGCTAGCACATCTTCATTGTTGGTAGAAGTTGATGCTGTTGCTGTATAAGTATTGGAAACTACCGTATTTGCGCTATCTGCGGCATTGTAAATTCTTATTTCTGCAGTTCCAACGCCGACAACATTATCAGGAAGAAACCAGATGTCAAGATTTTCCGTTTCGCCAGCACCAAGACTAAATGTTTCTGAACTCTGAAAGTCAGCATAACAGAAATTTTTGTCGCAGACAGAAGTCGTCCATTCTGTGGGAGCTTGCACATTGTAGCGTTCCCAGGTTACATCCATCGCTGCATTCGTATTGTTGGTTACATTGGAAAAAACCTTGATGTAGGGATCAGTGGGGGATCCAGTACTTGAAGCAGGAGATGGCGCAATGGTCAAATCCTGACCAAATAGCCCAGACATAGAAAAAGAGAATAGTATAAGTAATATGTGCTTCATAGGTAAATCATTTTTACCGTTTATACGGCTTTGATAGATTTTAGTTACAATGTAAAAGAATACTTCTTAAAATAAAAATAATTTAACTTTTATATCCTAACAAATTGCAATAAATATAAAATAGGACATATGCGAATTGCTGAAATTTGAATTTTTCTATTGTATTCTGTTAATATTGTAGAACAAAATTTGTTAATAGCTGTAAAAGCATTAAATTGCCGTCAATAGTATTTGCTCCGTACTAGAAACTTGTATTATTTTAGAAAATTTCTTTACTAACCATTACTTTTTGAAATTAGTTACCATGAAAAAAACATCTATACTCTTTTTGTCATTAGTCTGCTTTGTGGTGGGTTTTGCCCAATCTCCAAGGACAGTGCTACTTGAGCATTTCACACAAGCCTCATGTGGTCCTTGTGCGACATTCAATCCTGCAGTTGAAAATTATCTTAATACGACTACCCATGACATGATTTCTGTCAAATATCAAGCATCATTTCCAGGAGTAGATCCTATGTATACGTTTTCAAAGGCATTTGTAGACAACCGACAATCCTACTATGGCGTAAATACAGTACCAAGATCTGTTGTTGATGGAAATATCCACAATGGAGCACCCATTTCTTCTTCAAGTGGATGGAATGAATCAACAATTGCTGGCAGAAGTGCAGTAACTTCTCCTTTTACTATTACTATGGACTATGGCGTTCGTCAGGGGTTTGATTCCATTGGCGTTACTATGACAATAGAAGCGACTCAGGCTTACACTGGTTCTTTTTTGCAAGCACATGTAGTAATTGTAGAAAAAGAAATTAGCTTTTGCCAACCTCCAGGCAACAATGGAGAAACAGATTTTTATTATGTTATGAAAAGAATGCTTCCTTCTGCAAATGGAACTAGTATTCCTGCAACTTGGACTGCTGGACAAACAGAGGTAATCAACTTATCCTGGATGAATTCCTCTGCATACAATCCTAGCCAATTTGCAGTTATTGGATTTATTCAGGAGAACAATGGAAAGGAAATATTACAAGCAGGAATTAAAGAAGATTATACTTCTCCACATTCTGTAGAAGCAATGAATTTGGGCGTATCAGGAGAACAACGTTGTTCAAAAGTATTGACTTGTGAAGGTGGATCTTATACTCCTAGTATAGAGGTTGCCAATCTTGGTTCAACACCGATTACTTCTATGGATATCGAATATGGTATCGTTGGCGGTTCCCCAGTTACCTTTAACTGGACTGGGAATATTCCTTCCGCTGGTAAGGAGCAAGTTGTATTGCCTCCAATTGCAGCACTTACTACTTTAGGAATTGAAAACCTAAATACTTCCATTACTAATGTAAATGGTGGTGCTGATGAATTGCCAGGAAACAACAACAAATTTATCTCTGCAAAAGTTGAAAACTATGAGGCCACTCAAACACTAACTCTTGAGCTCACAACTGACCGCTATGGTTCAGAAACAACTTGGGCAATGGTCAAAAGTGATGGAACTGTAGCTTATTCTGGAGGACCTTACCAAAACCTTACTGCAAATGGAACTACCGTTCAGACTCCTGTCAATATGGTATTAGATCCTTCAGAGTGTTATTATTTTGAGATTCTTGATTCTTATGGTGATGGCATATGCTGTTCCTATGGTCAAGGAAGTTTTAGAGTATATGACGATCAAGGATTTACTCTTGCTCAGGGTGGTGCAATCGGATCAGAATTCATACGAGCATTCACTACTCAATTGTCTTCAAATATCGAAGATGTAATTGAAACCTCTACATTCAATGTTTTCCCAAATCCTGTGGATGGAGCATTCACCAATGTTGAGTTTTCTGTTATTGAGAAAAGTAATGTATCTATTAGAGTGCATAGCCTTCTTGGAGATGTGATCTATGAGAAAAATCTGGGTTCTGTAAATTCAGGTACACAACTGGAAACATTAGAATTAGCTGGTATAAGCAATGGAGTATACATGGTAACTCTTGTTGTTGATAATGACGTAATCACTAAAAAGATCTCCGTGTTGAGATAATCAACCACTGATCTTACTAAACTATAAAAGAACTGTTTTTACTAACCTAAAAGCAGTTCTTTTTTTTTGAATAACTTTTTGTTGATATGCTAAAAATCGGTATCAGTTCCTGCTTTTTCTACCCAGACCAGACCCGGAAAACCTACTGGAAAAAACAATTGTGTTTTGTAGAAAAAGACTTTTTCAGGTTTTGGTCCTCTTTCGGTGTCTTGCCGATCTTAATACCAGATTTGGAAGCCGAGGAACTCACCTCGTTTATTGGCCAGTTGGACGGGATTGCCCTGCACGGAGGCGTAGATTTGGCCCCTTCTACCTACCAAGAAACCCCCATCGACAAACAAACGTGGCCAGGAGACAGCTATCGAGACAATTATGAACTGACAATAGTTCGGCTGGCGATGACCAAACGCCTTCCCATTTTTGGAGTTTGCCGAGGCGCTCAATTACTGAATGTTTATTTCGGTGGTACACTTTACCAGGATCTCCCTACCCAATTCCCTTCGTCTGTTTGCCATTATGAGCGGGTAGCCTACGATTCGATCACCCATCCGATAAGTATTGTACCTGGGAAGTTACTGGATAATCTGGGGATCAAAAATAACTCCCTTATAAATTCTATTCATCATCAAGGGATCAAACAATTGGGGACTAATTTGGAAGTGCTAGCTACCGCACCAGATGGGTTGATAGAAGCTTTTCAATGGACAGGCGGTCCTGATGGATTTATAATCGGTGTGCAGTGGCATCCTGAATTTTCAAAAGACGCGCCCCTCAAGGTGTTAGATGATAAATTGCTGGTGTCTAAATTTCTAGATCATTGCTTGGTGACTACCAAGTAGCCGCACCTGATCCAATCGATAGATTTGTTAAACACAAATCGAAATGAATCAACGTTTTAAACGCATTATAGCTGCTACTTTCTACTCTTTTATTTCAATATAAGGATCTGGTAATTCCTCTTCTACAAAGGGATAGGCCGCAAAATGAGCGTGGCCATAGTCAAAAACGTTTCCTTTAGCTTTGTCGATTTTATACCAGGATTCTTGATTGGAGGAGATCACTAACACATCATAGAATTCATCTTGATCTCTGATAACCATATTGTCTTTAAAGTTTTCTCGATCTACTGCGCCTACTTCGTTGCTTTCATTGATGGCTGCGATGACAAAATTGATATGTTTTGTGCCTTCTTCTGTAGGTAAAAAAATGGAAGTTTGATTTTTGGAGAGGAAGTCCTGCGGATTGGCCACAGAATTATAAGATGTTTGATTGCTTGTAAGGATTACTCCAATGTCGTAATAATGGATACTTTGTTGTGGGACAAACTTGATAGGTGTTCGAAAGGAAACCACCATATCTGATTGATTGGCCATGACAGTAATGTCGAAGTTTTCTTTTTGAATCGGTTGGTCAATAAGGTCAATTGCGAGATTGATTAACGAATCACGGCTTAATTTTTTTAGGTGTTCTATTTGATAATCCACGGTATTGTTTTGAGCAACTGTTACTGGAAGATTTAGCATAACAAATACAACGAATACTAGTAAGTTTATTGATATCGAATGAACCATGCTGTTGATTAGAAGGAGACCATTATCCAAAATTGTCATTTCTCCTTAAAATAGAAGATTAGATGGGAAAACGCAAATCATTGTTTGTTTAGTTATGGTCTTTTGAGCTGTTTGCTTTTAAAAGGCATACCCCATTGAACAGGAAAATTTGATATCAGGAAGTGGACGGGAGGTGGTGACCTTAATATGATCAGAAGTTCCCTCAAAGCGGGCAGCTCCATAGTTAGTTAAACCGCCAAAATCAAGTTGTTGCTCCATTTCTTGTGCGAGCTCCTGGTAATTTTTTGAGGAACCCGTTACTTTTAAAATAGAATCGGTGAACAGTGCTCCTATGCCCAAACCGAAAAAGGAAATATCAATAGAAAGGTGTTCGTTTAAGATCCAATGATGGCCTATTTTTACACCAATGCTTAGGTTATGTAAATGGATTTTATAATTAGTAGGGATTACTCCATTATTGCTATCATTATAGGTGCCAACGAGAATCAACTTATTATAGTTGTAGGATAGAAAAGGTGCCAGATAGAACCCCCCATGAGAAGTTTTCCTTTGTTTTCTGTAAAAACGAAAATCAATAGTTATTCCATTAGCTCTCCATTTACCAGCCACAATATCCCAGTCGCGATTTAGAACAAACGTATTAATACCAGAAGGAAATTTTCGGGGTGTTTGCAAGCCTACCTGTACATTGATTGCCTTGTTTTTGCCCAATTTTCGTTCATAATTGAGATTAGTACGTCCGTACGTGAGACCAAATATTCCTAGTTTGATACTATTCTTTTGTGCTTGTAAACTAGGAAGACCTAAAAAGAAAATAAGCGCAAAAAGGAGGTGTTTAATTATTGTTTTATTAAAAGGCATATCCTAGGGCAAACGAAAATTTAAATACTGGGGAAAATGATCCGGTTTTAATTTTAAAGTAATCTGAACCTGCTTCAGCAGAAACATTGTTAAAACCTATGGTGTTCTCGTTGTTGGTCTCTTCACTAAAATCGTCGGCCAATTGCTGATAATCAACCGTATTGTCGGAGGATCTAAACTTGGTATTTGTAAATTGCCTGCCAAAACCTATCCCAAAATAATTAAAATCAATCGCCAAACGTTCATTTATAATCCATTGTGATCCTATCAAAACACCAAGGCCTAAACCATGCAGATTAGCGTCAATAGTCGCAGGTATGTCGCGTACGTTTCCATCATCGTATTCCGTAGCAAAATTCAATTGATTGTAATTGTAATTTACAAATGGCGCTAGATAAAACCCACCAGGAGTGGTCCTTTTTTTACTAAGATAAAATCGTATTGATGGACTTAGGCCAACTGCCTTATAATTGATACCATTCACCCTAAAATCTCCTTGCCGATCAAGCTCCTCAATCAACTGCGGAAAACTTCTTGGTACCTGGACACCTGCTTGAATATTTATCGATTTATTCTCCCCAATAAAATGTTCATAACTAAGATTGACTCGACCATAAACTAGGGAAGGAATTCCTATCCTGATCACATTTTTTTGAGCAACTATTTCACCGAAAACGGATAAAATGACAAACAGGATTATTAGTAGTTTTTTCATAACTTTTTTTATTTTGGTGAAGATATTAATAAAGCGTAATTATTTTAATGTAACTCCGATTTTTGCGCAAAGAATGTTTAAGAACATAATGAAAAAGGGGAAATTTGTTAGAAAAAATTTAGACATAAGAACCCTTTACTTCTTTATCAATAGACAAACAAAATTGTTAAATCACGTACTACTATGCAAATTTCTCCAAATGTAATTTTTAAAGGCCCCTATACGATTAGATCTTATGAAATTGATCGTCGTAAGAAAGTGACGGCCCCGGGCCTGATTCAGCTCATGCAGGAAGCCGCAATGCAAAACGTGATCAACTTAAATATATCCGTTTGGGATCTGGAAGACCAACAGATTTCCTGGGTGTTGATGCGCAAACAACTTACCATTTTTAGACTACCACTACTAGGAGAAACCATCGAAATAGAAACGCATCCTGCTGGATTTGAACGGGTGTTTACCTACAGAGATTACAAAGTATACGATTCTGAAGGAGCACTCCTTGCGCAAGCCGCCTCTACTTGGTTACTGATGGATACCGTAAAGCGAAAAATGGCGCCCATTCCCCCCTATTTATTCGACTACAACTTGCCTGACCCCGCTTCCTGTCTTCCGAGACCGCAGTTTAAACTATCTAAAATTGAAGAACCAACACTCGAAAAACACTTTGAAGTAAATTGGTTTGATTTGGATTTTAACGGACATCTTGGGAATGTGAAATATGTACGGTGGATGCTGGAAACTATCCCCGATAAGGTGCTTGAAAATGCGGAGTTAGAACAGCTTCAGATCGCCTACAAAATGGAAAGCCATTGGAAAGATAAAATCGTCTCCCAAACCCAACAATTGTCTGAAAACAAATTCCTCCATCGGTTGGTCAGAGAAAAGGATCAACGTGAATTGGCTGCTGCCTGCACATTCTGGAAAAATAGTGGGTAATCTTCCTAATTCTCAATATTCTTTGCCTGCTCTTTGCTCGGTTGCAGAAACAATAGTTATATTGTAGCCTTTTTTGAATTAAGTAAAGAATAACTAAACTTTGAGCACCAATCTTGTTGAAAATATAACTTATGTAGTCACCTACAATTTGGTAGAATATGAAAAGTTGGGATTTCTGCCTTCAGCTTGGGTGGTGAAATGCAATTCAGAGGGCGTTCCTACCTATGCTGAGCATAAAGTTTATAGCCAAACACTAGAGGACTACGGTATTAAAAATACTGAATCCAGAAAGGAGCTGTTCGAAATTATTGAACTCCTGCAAATTGAAAATCTAGAAATTCGGTTTAAACCGAAAAAAGCAAGAAAGGTCAAACCAATCTACGAGATAATCGAAGACCGGGAAGTGAAAAAAGTGGTTGTCCAGTTTATTCAAAGAAACCTCGATCAGTTCCTAAGAATTTTAGTCAAGAATGAGTACCTATTGAGTACCAACTTTGAGCGGAAAGATTTTATCAATACAATTCTTGTCCCGTTTTCCAAAAAAGTCCCCAAACCAGAATTGTTTTTTAAACGCACCGAAGCGGGTATCCAATATCGGCTGAGTTTTATTGATGAAAATGGTCCTTGGGGCATTAGCAGCAAAAATATTTCAGTGATTACCAACGAACCAGCATGGGTAATTATTGACCAGGTACTTTATAATATCCCGGATATCAATGGCAATATGCTGAAACCGTTTTTGAAAAAGGAGGAGTTAGCAATTCCTAAGTCCTACGTGAAGGAATATTTTCAAAAATTCATTCTACGGGTAGTGGCAAAAGCGACGATCAATGCAGAAGGGTTTACAGTGGTCAATGATGAGGTAGACCCAATAGGGGAGTTGGAGGTGGTGGAAGATTTTCTTGATCAGCAATACGGGATTAGTTTAAATTTTGCTTACGCGAATAATCGTTTTTTTCATGGAGAAACTGCTACACAGAAAACCCAATTGCATTTTGATAATGGGGACGATGTAATTGTTTACCAGCATAAAAGGAATTCAAAAAAAGAACAGGCAATCGTCAAAAAGTTAGAATCCTTTGGCCTGAAATTAAATTACGGTAGCTTTTTTCAATTTATTGAAACGAATACGGAGGAAGAAGAGTTTGATCCCTACTTTGTGCACGCTTGGATCAGCGAAAACTATCAAAAACTAAAAAAAGCTGGATTCCGATTGGATATGCCGGAAATTGAACAGCGTAAAATCACGTTGCTTGTTCCTTCCATTGAGCTTAATTTATCACAAGAAAATGATTGGTTTGACCTGTTTGGAAATATAGTCGTCGGCAAACACGTTTTTCCTTTTTCTTCCTTGGCAGATTATATTAGAAATGAAGATCGATTTTTCCCATTGCCGGACGGTTCTTTTTTTATTATTCCTATTGAATGGATGAATAAATATTCTTCACTTTTTCAAATGGGTAAAGTGAAGAATGGTTCGTTGATGGTCGCTAAAAGTCAGTATACACTGCTTGAAGATCTGGAGCTGACCAACAAGGAGAACACAAAAGATCTTTCTAAAAACTACAAACGGCTGCGCTATAAAAAGCCAGATACCCTGCTCGCGACACTCCGTCCATACCAGATTACAGGGATAAAATGGTTAATTCACCTCTACCATAACGACCTGGGAGCCTGTTTGGCAGATGATATGGGACTTGGTAAAACATTGCAAACTATTGCTATGCTGCTTTATGCCAAGGAGCAATTGCAAGGAAAGCAATCGAAAAAATCGAACGATAAAAAAGAACCACAATTAGATCTGTTTTCAACGGGACTTGCTAGTGGGAAGGAAGAGACCCCATTAAACTCCATGATCATTATGCCTGCTTCTTTGGTGTTTAACTGGGAAAATGAAATTCGAAAATTTGCACCATCCCTTTCGGTCTATAAATTTACGGGAGTAAAGAGACAGCGTAGTCAGGACTTCCTAAAACGATTTGACGTTATTCTTACTTCGTACAATACTGCCTTGAAAGACAAAGAATTGCTCAATACGCTGGATATAGAATATCTAATATTAGACGAAAGTCAACAAATAAAAAATAAAAATTCGAAGATTTTTACTGCAGTCAATGAATTGAATAGTGAGCACAAAATTTCCTTGAGTGGTACACCGATCGAAAATTCCTTGTCTGATCTTTGGTCGCAAATGCAATTTATCAACCCAGAACTCCTTGGAGATTTCCGGTTTTTCAAAAAAGAATTTATCAAACCAATTGAGAAACATCAGGATGAAGAAAAGAAAGAACAACTTCGTGGACTGGTAGCGCCGTACCTATTGCGCAGGACGAAAGGCGAAGTGGCAAAAGACCTTCCCGAATTGGCTTTCAAAGTCTTCTACACAGAGATGACCGAAGCGCAACGAAAACTCTATGAAAGTGAAAAGTCCGCAGCAAGAAACTATATTTTAGATAACCTGCCTAATGGGAATACTAAAATAAACATGATGATCTTGTCTACCTTGTTGAAACTAAGACAGATTGCCAATCACCCAAGATTGTACGATGAGGAATACGACAAAGGCTCAGGAAAGTTCAATAACATCATTCATCGGATGGAGCTGATCCGAAAAGGCAAGCACAAAGTGTTGATCTTTTCTCAGTTTGTCAAACATCTGAATTTGTTTGAAGAATGGTTAATCGAAGAAAAAGCACCCTATACAAAACTGACAGGATCGACCCCAACCGACAAGCGAGAGTCAGAAATTAAACGATTTGAAACGGATCCGAATATTAAGTTTTTCTTGATTTCTTTGAAAGCAGGTGGTGCTGGTTTAAATCTTACGGCAGCGGACTATGTGTTCATCGCGGATCCTTGGTGGAACCCCTCTGTAGAGCAACAAGCAATTGCACGGGCGCACCGAATCGGGCAAGACAAAAATGTGATGGCGGTGAAGTTTATAACGAAGGATACCATCGAAGAAAAAATCCTGGTGCTCCAGCAACGAAAAATGCAATTGGCCGATGACATTATCAACCATAACGATAAGATAAGTTTCAACCAAACAGATATTGAATTTTTATTAGAATAACATCTCGCTTAAATCATAAAACGAATATGTTAAATATAATTTTAATGTTTATGGTAAATTTGTCGCCCCACCACTTAGAATTACAATAAATTATTATTACTTTTAGTATATCAGGATGTTCCTCCAACAATTCTGGTAAGTTATTCCAACCAAAATATTACGAACCCTTATCTGGGTATGTAGATAACTATATGTCATGTATTGTAGCGTTTTACCTGTAAGGGTTTGAAGCACTGAGAGTTGATTTCGATTCTCCTCAACATTAAGGAATTAATATCTTAAGTTTATAGGTTTATTTGTAGCCCTTTGCCGCCTTGTTTCGGTAAAGGGCTTTTTTATTTTGTGAAAACGTTGGAATTAGTTAAGTGGAGAAGGTACAATACGCAGGAATCTGAACGGTTATCTTTTTTGATTGGGGAATAACTGATTTTTTAACACCATATAAAACAAGGAACGAGCCCTTGTAGCGGGAACTTCAGTCGCCTGAACGCCCTACCTATCAAATTGGGCCAATCAACTTTCCTTAACTCTTCAATCAAGCCAATTTCTCTTCCGAAGAAGAAACCAACCACAATCCAAGAAAAGTCAATGCGCCATTCACTAATAAAATCAAAAATCCAAACGTGAATCCGCCAAAAAGCTCCGCCGAATATTTATTCAAAAAATAAGAAAAAACAGGCGCTAACAGACAAACAAAAAGAACAAGATTGTCTTTCACCACTCGCTTTGTCGCAAGACCAAACGTAAACAATCCCAGCAAGGGACCATAGGTAAAACCCGCGGCAACAAACACCTGTGAGATAACCGCCGTATCATTCACCGCATAAAATACAAGAATCACAAAAAACAAAAGGGCAGAAAAGCCAATATGCACCAGGAAACGAGTTTTTTTATTTTCATCCCCAAATTTGTTGGTAGTGATGGTGCTTTCGTCGGCATCCAGCACTTTTTCCTGATCTCCAGCCCCCGACAGCGTAGCTTGCACTTTGTCCGTTTTGAATCCCAAAAAATCCACACAAAAAGCAGTAGTCAAGGAAGTCAATGCCGAGTCTGCACTCGAATAAGCAGCAGCCACTAATCCAAGGACAAACAAAATACCAACCGCAGGCGACAAATGTTCCAGTGCAATCGTAGGAAACAGTTGATCCGTTTTGGCAGGAATTTCAATACCTGCCTGGTTCGCATAGATATACAACAAAGCACCAAGTCCTAAGAATAAAATATTCGCAAAGACAAGAATGATACTAAACCAAAACATATTTTTTTGAGCATCTCCGAGCGTTTTGCACGTCAGATTTTTCTGCATCATATCCTGATCAAGTCCGGTCATTACCAAGGCGATCAATGCACCACTTATAAATTGTTTGAAGAAGTTATTTGGATCACTCCAGCCGTTTTCAAAGAAGAAAAGTTGGGAGTACTCACTCTCGGAGATCAGCGCAGGTATTTGACCAACACCGACGTTCATTTCTCCGGCGATTGCAATGACGGTCAGAATCACAGCGGCCAACATACAAAAGGTTTGCAGGGTGTCCGTCCAAACAATGGTTTTAATCCCGCCCCTGAAAGTATATATCCATATCAGCAATATTGTAATCAATACCGTCGCCCAAAAAGGAAGCCCAAAAGGCTCCATCACAAATTTTTGAAGCACAATTGCCACCAAATACAATCGAAAAGAAGCCCCAATCGTTCGCGAAAGCAAGAAAAATCCAGATCCGGTTTTGTAAGAAACTTCCCCAAATCTATTTTGCAAATACCCATAAATCGTCGTCAAATTGAGCTTATAGTAAACGGGCATCAAAACCGTAGCAATCACAAAATACCCCACCAAATATCCAAACACCATCTGCATGTAGGAAAAATCCATATTCCCCTTCCCAGCTCCGACCACGCCCGGGATAGAGATAAACGTGACCCCCGACAAGGAAGCCCCAATCATCCCAAAAGCCACCAGGTACCAAGGCGATTTCCGACCAGCAATAAAAAAATTATCGTTGCCCGAATCTTTTCCTGTAAAGTAGGAGACGATCATCAAGAGACCGAAATACAAGGCAACAATGAGTAAAATAAACCCAGGAGATAATGAAAATTGCATGTTGTGTTTTCTGATTTTGCAAAAAACGAATATAGATAAATTTTTGTAGAGGGACTCGTTTTGCTTTGCAAAACTGTTGGTAGAGGGTGAACCAGCTTCCGGTAGATGGATACATGAAGGAGTGGTTTTGCTAGGGCAAAACAGCGAGTTAAGTACAAGCCACTCTGCACTCTACCCTAATTTTACAAAGCAAAATGAGTGTCAATACTTTCTACTTGATACCATTCTTTCTACCAAAAAAATCCCTTTAAATCAATGCACAATGATCTGCTCCACCACAGATTGATTAGGCGTCCTGACCGTTACAAAATAAGTTCCAGATCCTAAGGAAGACACGTCGAATTGATAGTTATCTAATTGTGTTTTGTTGGTGAAGTGGAAGGTCTTGAGTGTTGCTCCACGCACGTCATCGACGGTCACGGTCGTTTTTCCTAAATCCCTGGAAAGGTCCATATAAAATCTGCCGTCTCCCGGGTTAGGAAATATGGAAATATCAAAGGCTGCTTCTTCAGGAATCCCAAAGTTGCTAGTAATAAGCTGTGGGACGTCGCTATAGGTGATCAAATAAGCACCGATTTGGTAGGCAGGATTGTAACCGTCATTGCAGTCAGGACAAGTTGTTCCGGTGATGCAGGATGGATTATTAACGTGGCATTCATCCTGGTAGGACTCCGCAAAAATATAAGAAAAATCAAATGGGGTATACCCAATCCAGTTGGTCAATTCATAGTTGTTTGGAGGGGCAATTGTACCAGGACACCAACCCGCTCTATTGTATTGCCAGGTACCAAATTGACCATTACAGTTGTCAGGATTTGGATCGCAGTCGTTCCATAAGTTTTGCGCAAAAATCGGACTGTTATCAATCTTAAAATTATGAGAGGCGTTGTAAAACTCAGCAGCATTATTGGAGTTGTTATCCCCCCAACCATGGCCAGTGGTGGTGATTCTGAAACGAGCTCGCTGCGTATTTCCTGGGAAATCAATAGACAATGTATCCAAAGGCTGTAAGTTAGCAGGATTACCAAAACTATAATATCCATGCCACAATTCTTTCACATTGGAATACAGATATTGAGGAGTACCTGTTACATAATCAAAATCCAAATGGACATCCCAGCCACCAGTTCCCCAAGTATCTACAAACATACGCAGTTCTAGATTACCGTGTAACATGGACGAATAATCAGTTACGTCTATCTCATGACTGCAGCCTATCCCGTAGGGAGTAATGTATCGGAATAACTCCATCCAATTGCCGTCTGGGGTTTTGTATTCTATGTAGGCTAGCCGATCCCAGTCATCGCACCCCCCACTGACGGAAGGACAAGTTACTTCAAAATTTGCCATGATTTGGCCATATATTCCAACTGACTGGGGTAGGGTATAGCTGGAATAAAACCAACGAGATTCACCGGACCCATCAAAATTAATCAATTCGCCATTGAATGTTTGTACATTTTGAGAAGTTCCAGAGGAGACGACCTCAATAGTTATTGTTTCTGTGCTTACCTGAGAATTGCTATCCGTGGCTTTGATATTTATTGTATGGTTGCCGTAGGAAGATGGAGTCCACCAACCCAAATAGTACCCGCTAATCAATTGCGCAGGGATTGTAGTGCCACCAATCTCTATCTCTACATTACTTATAGTGACTTGATTTGCAGTGTCCGCTAATGCATTGACATATAGTGGGTAGGCCATTAGGCTTGGCATTTCTAATGGGTAATCTGCGGTTAGTTTTGTAGTGACCACCGGAGCAGATTGGGTGATTTCTTCTTGGTTATGGCAAATTTCGACAGGGATATTCCCCACCATAATTTCCTCTGCGGATACTAAAAAGGTGATTATTGTCCCTAGTAAAATCAGAGAAACACGTATACTATTCTTCATGGTAATAAGTCTTGAATGTGAATAAATACCTAGTGGGGGGGACTTAAAAGTAAGGATAAATTATTTATTTTAACAATGTTGTTTATTGAAGATGCGAGTGGCTTGATAATAAGCCATGTAGATGGACTTTTTGTAGAGCGTATAGTGACAAAAGCACTCTTGGACAATTAAAATAGCTGTTTTGCCTGGGCAAAACAGCTATTTTAATTGTCTCTTTACCAACAGTTTTGTGCTAGCAAAAGGAGTCTCGTATCTTGGTTATTAGGTACTGAAGCCGGACGAGTCAGATTTTTGCTTTAGCGAAAATCAAGTCCCTTATCCAATACCTTCTATCCCCTTAAACATGTCCTTGAGCCATCATAGCATCGGCCACCTTAACAAAACCTCCAATATTAGCACCTTTTACATAGTCAACATAATTGCTGTCGATGCGGCCATATTCTACACAAGTAGCATGAATGTCTTTCATGATTTGATGAAGTTTTGCGTCGACCTCTTCCCTTGTCCACGAGTACCGTAAGGAGTTTTGAGTCATTTCTAATCCAGAGGTTGAAACACCGCCAGCATTGGAGGCTTTCCCTGGACTGAATAATACTTTGGCTTCGAGAAAAACTTGAACGGCTTCAGGAGTTGAGGGCATGTTAGCTCCTTCTCCAATCCCAATACACCCATTCTTTACAAGCGTTTTTGCTTCCTCTCCGTTGAGTTCGTTTTGAGTGGCAGAAGGGAAGGCCAAATCACATTTTACTCCCCAAGGACGCGTTTTTTCATGGTACTCTACTCCGTATTTTTCAGCATATTCTTTGATTCTGCCTCTTCGTACGTTTTTCAAGTCCATGACAAATTCCAATTTCTCTTTGGTTATTCCGTCTTTATCATAAATCATCCCACTAGAATCAGAAAAAGTAACGACCTTTGCGCCAAGTTCTATTAGCTTTTCAGCGGTATATTGTGCTACGTTTCCAGAACCGGAAATAGTACAAACTTTGCCCTCCAGGCTTTCTCCTCTGGTTTTTAGCATTTCCTGGACAAAATAGACGCATCCATATCCTGTTGCTTCTGGTCGGATCAGGCTACCTCCGAAAGTAGGCCCTTTTCCAGTTAGCACTCCTGTAAACTCATTTTTTAGTCTTTTGTATTGGCCGAACAAGTAACCGACCTCTCTTCCTCCTACACCAATATCGCCAGCTGGTACGTCCAGATTAGGGCCGATGTGTCGGAATAATTCTGTCATAAAACTTTGGCAAAAACGCATAACCTCATTATCCGATTTTCCTTTAGGATTGAAATTGGAACCTCCTTTCCCTCCACCCATAGGCAAAGTAGTAAGACTGTTTTTGAAGGTTTGTTCAAACGCTAAAAACTTAAGGATACTCAGGTTGACACTTGGGTGAAAACGTAACCCACCTTTGTAAGGTCCAATCGCACTGTTCAGTTGAATTCGATACCCACGATGTACCTGAAATTCTCCTTGGTCATCAATCCATGGTACGCGGAACATGATGATACGTTCTGGCTCGATCATTCGTTCCAGCATTTTAGCTTTTCTGTATTTGGGATTTGCATCAATAAACGGAATCACCGCTTCTGCTACCTCATGTACTGCTTGAATAAATTCTGGTTCATTTGGATTGAGTGCGCTTGCATAATCCATAAATTCCGAAAAGTTTGCTGTTGCCATTGATTTATTTTTTAAAACCGTTTGAAAACTAATTTATACGCAAAAATAATATAATGGTTTGAACTACCTAATGGAAAATAAAGGAGTGTCGGGAAGGATGATAAATTGATTTATACTCAGGTCCTAGAAAACGGCCAATTCATTCCATAATCCGTAATAAGTGGATATAAAAAAAGGGAGACACCGTGAGGCGCTCCCTAATAAATACTTTACAGATGGATTAGTTGACCTTTTTAGAAAGATCTGCACCTGCTTTGAAACGAACAACGTTCTTCGCTGCGATTTTGATTTCTTTTCCAGTTTGTGGGTTTCGTCCCATACGAGCTGCACGAGCAGAAATAGAGAAAGATCCGAATCCTATCAAAGAAACACGGTCTCCTTTTTTCAATGCATCTGAAGTTGCTTCCATAAATCCTTCTAACGCACGCTTAGCGTCTGCTTTAGACAATTCAGCTGACTTCGCCATCGCGTCAATCAATTCTGTCTTGTTCATAGTTGTGATTTTTTATTAGTTTAATAATTTCTAACAAATATATTACAATATCCTTGTCTCACAAGGAATTAAGGATAAAAAAGGATGATTTTTGGTGAAATAAGCGGGTTTTTTGATGAAAATTCGAATTTTGACGTACCGGTTTGTTTTCGTGGATTTAATATTTATGTACTTACTTATGCAGGTTTGTTTAGAGCGATGGCGATTTTGGAAGCCAATATCGCGTTGTTTAAAACCAATTGTATATTGGAGAATAGGCTGTTCCCCTGAGTGATTTGTTCGATGCGGGACAGTAGGAAAGGGGTCACCGCTTTTCCGCTTATTTGTTGCTGAGTAGCTTCCTGAATAGCTTGGTTAATGGCTTGGTCGATGACCGTTTTGTCCATTTGATGTTGTTGGGGGACAGGGTTGGCGATGAGCATTCCCCCAGAAAAATTAAGGTCTTTCATCGCTTGCAACGCTTCTGCGATAGCTTCAGGAGTGTCTACTTGATAGTCCACTCCAAATCCGCTTTTTCTAGTAAAGAATGCAGGAAATTCCGACGTTTGATATCCGACTACAGGGACTCCATAAGTTTCGAGATATTCAAGGGTCAGGCCAATATCCAGAATCGATTTTACCCCAGCACTAACTACTGCGACAGGCGTATTGGCAAGCTCCTGCAAATCTGCAGAAATGTCCATGGATGCCGCTGCTCCACGGTGTACGCCACCAACTCCTCCAGTTGCGAAAATTGGGATACCCGCAAGGTGAGCAATGATCATCGTAGCTGCAACAGTAGTTGCCCCATCCAATTTTCTGGAAATTATAAAAGGTAGATCGCGCCTGCTGACTTTAGGTACTTGTTGCCCAGCCTTTCCAAGGTGTTCGATTTCCTGTTGGGTGAGGCCAGCTTTTAGACGTCCGTTTATGATGGCAATGGTAGCAGGGATTGCTCCTTGTGCTCGGATGGTGGCTTCTACTTCGAGGGCGGTTGCCACATTTTTGGGGTAGGGCATACCGTGGGAGATGATCGTCGACTCGAGCGCTACGATTGGTTTGTTTTCACTTTTTGCCTGTTGTACTTCAGGGCTAAAATCCAGGTATTTGCTACTATCCAACAAGTTGTTTTATTGTAATTGAGTAATTAATGCATCAATGGGCATTTTTTTCTGGTCACCGTCTGCCATTGATTTTACAGTTAGATTGCCAGAATTCATTTCTTCCTCTCCCACGATTACTATGTAGGGTACTTTTCGAGCATTGGCATATTTCATTTGTTTTTTGAACTTAGCTGGTTCAGGATAAATTTCAGCATTGATCCCTGCTTTTCTAACCGCTTGTAATTGTTGGAATGCAAAGTCGTGGGTTACCTGGTCGAAGGCTAGAAACATAACTTTTGTTGTATTTTCCTGTGTTTCAGGAAAAAGATTGAGTTCCTCCATTACATCATAAATACGGTCTGCTCCAAACGAAACTCCGACACCAGGAACGTTTTTCAACCCAAATATTCCCGTAAGGTCATCATACCGACCACCGCCTCCAATACTCCCCATCTTCACATTATTAGCCGTCACTTCGAGTATTGCTCCGGTGTAGTAAGTCAGCCCACGAGCAAGTGTAACATCAAAAGCGACCTCATTGGTCAAATCTACTGTTTTTAGATAGTTGAATACCGTGCTAAGTTCTTCTATTCCTTTCATTCCCGTTTCACTATTGGCTAGGATAGGACGCAAATCATCAATAGTTTTTGCGGATAATACGGATTCTACTTTGGTAATAGCATCTTCCGGGATATTACTTTTCTGCATTTCTTTGCGAACACCGTCCATCCCAATTTTATCCAGCTTATCAATCGCAATGGTCATGGACATAAATTGGTCGGTGATGCCAGCTACCTCTGCCAAACCCGCAAGAATTTTCCGATTATTTAATTTTATCGTAACCGGAATACCAAGTCTGGTATACCCTTCATCAAAAATCTGAGTAAGCTCTACCTCGTTGAGGAGAGAGTTACTTCCAACCACATCCACATCGCATTGATAAAACTCTCTGTACCTCCCTCGTTGAGGACGATCTCCACGCCAAACTGCTTGAATTTGATAGCGTTTGAAGGGGAAATTTATTTCATTTTGGTGCATGACTACATATCTGGCGAAAGGAACGGTGAGGTCGTATCTCAGTCCTTTTTCGCAGATCTCCGAGGTTAGTTTTTGGGAGTCATCAAGAGTTTTTGCCTTTTTTAGAAAATCGCCCGAATTTAATATTTTGAAGAGCAATCGATCGCCCTCCTCTCCATATTTACCAGTAAGCGTAGACAGGTTTTCCATTGTTGGCGTCTCGATAGGTTGGTAGCCAAATTTGACAAATACAGACTTTAAGGTATCGTAAATAAAGTTTCGTTTATTGACCTGCTCCGGTCCAAAATCTCTAGTTCCCTTTGGGATGGATGGTTTCATAGTAATATAATAAATCTAATGGTGTGGTATCTGGTGTATAATTTAGGAGAACAATAATATAAGGAGAATAATTCCTTGGCATCAAAAAAGGAGATTCCTTTAGAGAACCTCCTTGTATTTATCTTTTATGTCAGGTCTTAGTTGCCTACTTCTTCGACCTTGTAGACGAAGTATTTGGTGTCTCCTCGCCAGTCAAATTGGTAGTATTTTTCTTTGTAGTACAATTTAACTCTGGAGCCTGTATCTACTGCGTCTTCTATCGCTTGAACGACCTGCTCGTTGCCGCGGTGTACGGAAAAGGCCCAGACAGACGAGGCAATATCTCCACCATCGGAGCCTGCCATCCCTCCCATATTCAATTGGCCTTCTAGCGTTTTGAAGACAAACCCTTTTTTACTTAGTTTCATAACAGTTCCGGCGCGATAGCCATCACTGTAGCTTCCAAAAACGGCGTAGGAGCCTGATAATAAACCAATCAGTAGAATGACTCCAAGACCAAGCAACAATTTCTTTTTCATTCGTTGTTTTTATTTATTAGACGTATTTCGCTACGAAGGTACTACAATTTCAATAAAATTGGTTAATGGATAATAGTTAATAATTTGATTGGTTAAGGTAATTGTGGATAGGGAAATGGTCGGATTTGTTAATGGTTATTGAGGTTATTGATTTAACTAAACTCACGATCTAGGTGCTACTTCACCATTAACCATTTTCCATTATCAACCAATCCATTCATTAACTAACTCCCTTGGGAAGGGTAAACCGGAAAGTAGATCCACTGCCAGGAAAAGAATCGAGATTTAGTGTCCCGTTATGTCGTTTTACAATTTTTTCTACGATAGAAAGACCAATACCAGAACCTGAATATTCTGCTTTAGAGTGCAATCTTCTGAAGGGTTCGAAAATCATTTTTTGGTGTTCCTCATCGATTCCGATCCCATTGTCTATAATTGAAAATTCATAGGTTTTATCCAATTCTTTGACTTGGATTTTGATGGTTGGAGGTTTGTTTTCGTTGTATTTTATGCCATTGCCAATTAGGTTTTGGAATAATCTGATCATTTCGGATTGCCCTGCATAGACATCCGGGAGATGGTCAAATTCAAGGATAGCATTTTTTTCTTCGATTTGTTTTCTCAGGTAGATAGTAACATTTTCAACCACCTCGTTCAAATTAACTTTTGAGAATTTTATCTCGTCAGAACTAATTTTAGAATAAGCAAGCAAATCTTCGATCATTGCAATCATTCGATGCGTACCGTCGACAGCAAAATCGATAAACTCGATAGCGGAGCCTTCCAGTTTATCCTGATATCGGCGTTTCAGTAGGCCCATGTAGCTATTTATCATTCGGAGTGGTTCGCGCATATCGTGGGAAGCGACACGTGCAAATTCATCTAGTGCTTCATTTGATTTTTCAAGTGCTTGTGATTTTAGCCGATAGATTTCCGCATCTTTTTGCTGGGTTTCATATTGAACTTTTAGATCGGCAATAATTTTATTGTTCTTATTGTCGAGCATTTTTTTACTCAGCTCATTGATTTTCACTGAATAATGGTAAGCAGTTTGGAAGTCCTTCTTTTTTTCAAAAATCAATCTTAGGCTATCATAGATAGAAAAGAGACTGTCATCGTCCTTTAAATCTAGGGCTTGTTCCTGTGCATTTTTAAAATGATCAATGGCTAATTCTTGTTTCTCAACTGCCTCATAAGCCATTGCACTGCGGATTTCGAGTTTCAATCTTACCTCTTTTCCAGCTTGACCTTCAAAGGAATTACTATTTTTTAAAGCAGAGTCCAGAAATTTAAATGCTTTTTCATGTTGGTTGAGCTTGATATAGAAATATCCTAGATTTGCTTCTGTAACAGCGATTGAAAATATATTGGCCTTCGTTAATTTTCCTTCCTCTTTAAGCGACTTATTGATTTGATGCTTGCACTCATAGGCAAGTAAGAAGTGTTTTTCTGCTAATTCCTTATCCCCTCTTTTATGATAAAGGTTGGCAATTAGGTTGTGAGCAGTAGCTAGTGTTATGTGGTCATTTTCTTGTTTGGCAATTTTGATTGCTTCGTTAACATGCCTAAAGCTATCGTCGAAATATCCGAGTACATTATAGACAAGGCTTAGGTGATAATTTGCGTAACCCAAAAATTTTTTATCTCTAGCGGAAGGTTTTTCGATGGCATTTAGTAGTTCGAATGCTTTTAGACTATACTCGTATTCCAAAGAAGGATCTTTAGGAGTGCTTCTATATAAAAAAGCAATTTCTAAGAGACAAGCACCGAGGTAGGAGTTTAGTTGAGCATCCTTTTCAAAAACAGCTTTAGCTTTTTCGAGGTGCACTCTTGCCTGTTCAAAATTTTCATGCATGGACAAGACCGTTCCTAGGAAAAAATCTCCTTTAGCGGTTAATACCTCATCGTTATTCTGTTCTCCAAGGCTAATTATTTTTTTTGAATAGGGGACAACGTTGGTAAAGTCATTACTGATGAAGCATTCATCAACAAGTTGAATATATTTTTGAGGATCAACAATTTCGGTAACAAATTTAGGATTCATGCACCTTTGCTTAGTTCTTAGTAGGTTCTTTACTTTTCTACGGTAAAAAGTTGAAAATGTTTAATGTTTTCAGAAAAATTGATCTAATAACCTATCACAAGCAACATCTAACATCTGATATACTTGTTCAAATCCATTGTTATCCCAATATGGATCGGGGACTTGCTGGTTTTTGCCGGGCGAAGCAAAATTCATAATCATTTCTACCTTCGATTTGTCGGCTTCGGATCTGGAGAGTTTAATAACATCTTGATAATTAGATGCATCCATCACCAAAATCTTATCAAATACATCGAAATCAGCAACTTGGAATTGCCTTGCTCTTTGATCAGTTATATCGATATTGTATTCCCTGGCTTTATCTATAGATCTGGAGTCTGGCAGTTTGCCTACATGCCAGCTACCGGTGCCAGCAGATTCTACTGCCCACGCAGTAAGGTTCCTATCATTTATCTTTGTTTTTAGGATCCCTTCCGCTAATGGAGATCTGCAAATATTTCCGAGGCAAACCATTAAAATTTTCAAATCGTTTTTTTGTTTAAACCAAGAAATCGTTTACAATATATATGAAAATAACAAGATTGTCCCGCTACGGAAGTTAAATTTTAGCTTTGACTTTTACAACTCCGCCATCCTTTTCTGCAATCAATTTCATATTGTAGTCATCTTCGATTTGCATAAAAGCAAAGACTTCTTGCTGCTTGGCACCTATTCTTTTCTTCTCACGGTCAGCGGTATAGCCGAGGTTAATACGTTGTATACCTCCATGCTCTTTGCACCAGAGTACTACTCGATAGAGCATCTGATTGTACACCCGTCCTTCTTCTTGATATTTGTAATCGATTCCAATTATGGCAGGATTAGACATCACGCCATTAAAATGAATAAATATGACAGCAGCTGGCTTGACTTCTTCTCCGTTATTGGACTTTTCAGTTGGATACAATTCAAATACCTTCCAATCCTTATTATTTACTATGTTTTCAAACAGTTTTTTCGGTAAGGAAAAGGTATTAAAATCAAGACTATTATTTTTAACATTCATGTACAACTCGTACCAATAGTCAATTTGCGCTGGAGTTGGATTCGTCGCTTCGCAGAAGTCGAAATTGGGAATGAATCGTTTGATATGAGAAGAAAACCTTTTACGATATCTTTTATTGGCAAGTGTTGCTCGATAGCTTGTCATATCATCCCAGTCCCAATTATCAAAGTAATTATTATTAGGAAATTTGAGCTTGAAAAAACCGTTATCCATAAAAACCTTTTCCAATTCAGGGGAAGGATCGACAAACTCTCTCACCATAATCTGATTGATCCCTTTTTTGAGCTGAATTTTATTGACTAGATCAAGCAATACATGAAGTGCGTCTTTCCAATTTGGATTATTTTTGTCGAGATACATTTGTTCTCCATCGGTAATTGCGGAACCAACAGACAAGATTTCTGAGGATAGAAAATAAGGATTGTGCTTACGGATTTTTTCCAAATCTTCTGACGTTTCCTGATCACTCATAGAGTCATCTTTGTTTAGGCTGATCGTCAAATAGGTGGCTAATATAGGTTTGTTGTTTTTATCTTTTATAATCAAGTATTCAACGTCCCAGTTGTGTTCTTTTCGGAAATTTCCAGAAAACGAAGATTCTAATAGCTCCATTGCTCCATAGTTTATTATCCCACAATTGGAGAACATACTATCCCATTCTTCCTTGTTTACTTCTTTTATGGTGGAATAACGTTCTATTTTTAATCCTGCGATAGTTGCCTTTTCTGAGATTTTAGTGGCTTGGGGTGGCTTCATCCTGAAAGCCTGATAAATATCGTTGTAACTAAAGTTGTTTCTCTTCAATACTTCACCTAATATCCTTTCAAAAGTGACCAACATTTTAGTAATCTCTTCTTTATTATGAAGACGTGTAATCGTAAATCGAATACCTGTATTACGCATGGGAACACTAGGGAAGATGCCAATATTTAGAAAGTACCCCGCTTCCTTGAGTAAAGGAATAATTTCCTTGGCAATTTTGGGAAGACTAACTCCGATAAAGAAAATCGTCGATTTGTTGTTTGATATACAAGGAAGCCCAAGTCGCTCTATCGTCTTTTGTGTATGTTCAATATTGCTATGTAGTTGATCTTGTAGGCTGACTATCTCATCACTAAGAAGTATTTTTGCGCTAGCAATTCCTGCTCCGAGTACGGCTGGCTGCACAGGGCCACTGAACATTAATGGACCTCCGCAGTTCCTAACTTTTCGTTTCCATTCTTTATTTGGGAAGACGATTACTCCACCTCCTGCAGCAAACGCTTTGTTCAGAGAGGAGGCGATTACCATTCGTTCATGCATTTTGATCTTGCTAAGCACAAAGCCTCGACCATGTTTTCCATAACAACTCATGCTATGTGCTTCGTCCAGATAAACATGAAATTCCTTATGCTTATTTAACAAACGCTCGATCTCATGAATAGGGCAGGTATCACCGTACATAGAATAGATGCCATCAGCCATATACCAAATTTTGGAATGACGATTTTTCAGCTCCATAATTCGTTTCTCTAGTGCCTCCATATTATTGTGACGTACACGTTCTACATGGACACGTTTGGACTTTAGCAATTCTATTGCGGTAAAGACAGAATTATGAACCAACTGGTCTGCGATAACAGCATCATCTTCCTCTACTATGATAGGGAGTGTTGAGATATGACCAAGAGTTGTGGTTGGAGTGACAATGCAGTGCGCCTCAAAAATTTGAGAGAGAAGACCTTCCAATTCATCGTATTCACTGATTGATAAATATGCTCTGGAAGAAGAAAACTGACTCCCAAATCTTCGTAAGGTTTTGATACTGCCTTCAATTAATCGTTCGTCAAACTCCATCCCCATATAACTGCAAGAGCCGAAATTTATCAACGCCTTGCCTTCTATCGTAATAGTATTTTCCAATGGGGATAAATAATCTACAGTGAGATGTGCGGCCTTTGTTTGAGTACTAAGTATATCAATAATATTATCGACAGAGTCGATGAAATTTTTGTGGGCTCCCATGATTGTAATATTTTTAGATTGATTGTTATAAAAGTACTACATGTATACGAAAAAATCTACTATAGCAAGGTAAATTACTTTGCTATATCTCGAAACTAAGGATTGGCAAGGGATACAACGGAGAGATACTTATTGTATTCATATATTTCGAATGCAATGTGTCCGTGTTTTACGTATTAAATATTCCTGATATGGTCAACTAAATTGGACTTTGGACTAAGCGATAATTTTTTTCTTAAGCGATATCGACTGATTTCTGTTCCGCGATCGGTGATGTTTAATAGTGGTGCCATTTCCTTGGTTGACATATCCATTCTCAGCAAGCAACAGATCCTGATATCTTTAGCACTTAATTTTGGGAATTGTTGTACTAATCGTTCCTGAAAATTTGGGTGTATTTGTTGGAAATATCTGTTGAAAATAGCCCATTCCTTCTCCATCTTCTGTTCATTATCTACTAGTCTGTTCAAACGATTGACATACGTCATCGTTTCTGGATCCTTGTTTTCTGAAGATACTGATCGGAGTTCTTGTTTCATTCGCTTAAGAAAATCCTTTTTATGGATCAAATGATCAATTATTGGCTGAAAATGGTCTAGCCCATTTTTGTGAATCACATGGATCTGATTTCTTGGAAGCTCTGGTTGTTTGGAATGTGTATTGTTTGCAGAGGACACAGTTAAGCTCTTGGTCATTTTTACAGGCAATTGGGCGCGCTCATCAGGTTCTACCGTTCGTGTTTTGGGTTTCCCTTTCTTTTCTGAATAGGATTCTGCTCCCTTCATCAATTCTTCATATTGCGTTTGGAGTTTCCTTTTACTGATGTAAAGGTACGCTGCTATTCCAAGTAGAAGGAATAGACCAATGGCATAGCTTCCCACCCCTATTTGAGAGAGAAACAGGTATACGACATATTTCATACAAAATTGTCTTCTAGAATATTTAAAAAATGCGCTCTTTTAGTTGATGTGCAAATAATCTGTTAAAATTTCTAGAATGATGTAGAAGTATAACTGGCTCTGATTATTGCTTAACTAATAGATTATCAACAAATTTAGAAAAAATTATGATAAATTTCATTTTGAAGCGTATAAAATTTGTTGAGGTATTTATCTAGCAAATTTTACTATTTGATGTATGGTTTTATTGCAAATTTCCCTCTTTACTTTTGTGTAATGCTGGACGATTCTTTATTTAGGATCTAAATTTTTTGATTCAATTTAATATCAAATTAAATTGCTATTGGATAATCAGGGGTAGTATCTTTATTGGGAGAATACAGGTAGTTGGCTATCTTTGCCAAAACCGTTGATATGATTTCAGATTTTGATGATACAATTGTTGCGTTAGCTACTCCACAAGGACCCGGAGCAATAGGGGTAGTCCGATTGTCCGGGAAAAAAGCCATTTCTATCTGCGATCACCTGTTCCGTTCGAAAGATTTATCCAAACAGCAAAGCCATACGATTCATTTTGGAAGTATAAGAAATGAGGAAAATAAAGTGGTGGATGAGGTATTGGTTTCTTTGTTTGTAGGACCCAATTCCTATACTGGCGAAGACATAATTGAGATTTCTTGCCATGGGTCTGCATATATCCAACAACAGGTCATTGAGTTATGCATTCGAAAAGGGGCAAGGATGGCCAATGCAGGAGAGTTTACCATGCGGGCATTTTTAAATGGGAAATTGGATTTGTCGCAAGCGGAAGCGGTCGCCGATTTGATTGCCTCCGATTCTGCTTCGGCGCATGAAGTAGCGATGCATCAAATGCGTGGTGGTTTTTCGAAAGAAATTGAAACCTTAAGGCAGGAGCTTATCGATTTTGCAAGTCTGATTGAGTTAGAGTTAGATTTTAGCGAAGAAGATGTAGAATTTGCAGATCGCACCCGGCTAATCAAACTAGTAGAAACCATCCAGCGGTTGATCCATGACCTTACGGACTCGTTTCGACTTGGAAATGTCATAAAAAATGGAGTAAGCACGGTCATTGCAGGCAGACCCAATGCTGGAAAATCAACCCTGCTAAATGCACTGCTGAAAGAAGAACGTGCAATTGTCTCCTCCATCGCCGGCACGACAAGAGACACCATCGAGGAAGTCCTCAACATCCAAGGGATTCAGTTCCGCTTAATCGACACTGCAGGCATCAGAGAAGCAGGCGACCAAATCGAAGCGATCGGCGTCCAAAAAACCCTCGAAAAAATAGAACAATCTGCCTTGTTGATCTATGTTTTTGACGTCACTCAAATGTCACCTGAAGAAGTCCATTCCGATCTAAAAAAGTTAAAAAAAGAAAGCTTCCATATCCTGGTAGTGGCCAACAAAATGGATCTAAACCCCCATCTCGAACCCGCCACGTATTACCACACGGACCTAGTAACCAAAGATCAATTCATCACTGCCTCGGCCATCAACAGCATGAATTTGGTCCACCTGCAAGATTGTTTGCATCGATCAGTTATTGATGAAAACATAAGTACTGGCAAATCTGTGGTGACTAATTCTCGACATTATGCTGCGTTGTTGGGTGCCCGTACGTCGCTTGATCGAGTACTAACGGGTTTGCAGACGGATCTGCCTGGGGATTTGGTGGCTATGGATATTCGGCATGCGCTTCACCATTTGGGGGAGATTACAGGAGAGGTGACGACAGATGATTTGTTAGGGAATATATTTTCTAGGTTTTGTATTGGAAAGTAAGTACGCAAATACTGAACATCTATTAAAATATTATTAAACCTTTGAAGCAATCGTTTTCAAAGGTTTTTTTTATGGTATTCATTCCGTTGTTATTTCGTTGTCAGCAAATAGTTGTTAGAAATTTGTACCTTATTTGTACCTTTTTTGTATATTTGGACAACGAGGTACAAAAAAGGGGAGATTATGAAACATAGGGAAACACACAGAAACATCCTGAAACATAAGGCAACATCCTGAAACAGAGAAATAACAATGAGTTCGAACATCCGACTACCAAAAATTTGCTTGCATTGTGAGGGGGAGTTTATTGCAAAAACTACCGTTACAAAGTATTGTAGTGATCGGTGCGCCAAAAGAGCATACAAGGCACGTAAACGAAAGGAAAAGATTGAAGAGAGCAAGAACGTCACCATGGCAGTTATAGAGCAGCCATTGACAGATATTCAAGTAAGGGAGTTTCTGAGTGTTGCAGATACCTGCAAGCTGTTCAACATAAGCAGAACAACAATTTGGAGATTGATAAAATTGGAGAAGTTGAAAACGGCAAAGCTGGGGAGCAGGGTTATCATTCGCAAAGAAGATTTACAAAAGCTATTCATATGAAAAATGTTAAAGTATCATTGAGGTCTAAGAAGATCAGCAAGGGAAGGAAAAGTTTATACCTGGACTTTTACCCAGCAATCAAAAATCCTGAAACTGGCAAGGAATCAAGAAGGGAGTTCTTAGGGATGTACATTTTTGAGAAACCGAAGGAAGCATTGGATAAGCAACACAATCAGCAAACCAAGGGGAAGGCCGAAAGTATTCGAGCGATCCGACAACTAGAAATGAATAATGGTACTTATGGCTTTAATTCTGATGCAAAGAAGAAAAAAGACTTTTTGGAGTATTTCAATAAGCTGGTAGGTAAGAAATACAAAAGTGAAGGTAACTATGGTAATTGGAAAAGTGTGTACAAACATCTTCAGGAGTACAGACCGCACGGTATCACCTTTGGAGATGTAGACAAGTTCTTTGTGGAAGGCTTTATTGAACATTTGATGTCAACTAAGATGAAGCCAAATTCAGTAGTCAGCTACTACGGGAAACTAAATGCAGCATTAAAACAGGCTGTCAAAGATGACATGATACCAGAGAACCCAACTAAATATGTTGATGCTCCAAAAGCGGAAGAAACCAACAGGGAGTTCCTGGAATTGGAAGAGATCAAAAAAATAGCAAAAATGCCATGTGTTTTTCCCGTTTTAAAAGATGCCTTCCTTTTTAGTGCGTTCACTGGGTTGCGCTTCTCCGATATTCAAAAATTGAAGTGGGAAGATTTACAACAGAATAAAGAAACCGGACACTACATCCGATACCGACAGAAAAAAACCAAAGGATACGAAACACTTCCTATTTCAAAAATTGCCTTGAATATAATCGGGGAGCCTGGGAAGCCCGAAACACTTATATTTAAAAATTTAGTATATTCGGCATGGCAAAACGAAAAGTTGAAGGCATGGATACTTAGTGCTGGGATCACAAAGAAAATTTCTTTCCATTGTGCCAGGCACTCTTTTGCTACCCTACAACTGTCTATGGGAACGGATATCTACACAGTCTCCAAGTTGCTAGGACATAAGGAACTGAAGACTACCCAAATTTATGGGAAGATCATCGACCGCAAGAAAAATGAAGCTATTGATAAATTTAATGATATAGAACTATGAAGAAACCCCCGATTTTTCCACTTTCAAACGAACAAACAATGTTAGGTGGTTATAAAATAGAACCATTAACCATTTACAAACCTATTCCAGTATGTAGCTTTTTTCATTTGGAAGTCTTTCGGGATGCACTTATCTGGTTTGAAGAATTTCCAAAATGTTGTCCTGATCATACAAAAATGATGAAGTTGTTTAATCTCAAAAAAAGTGATTTTGAAGGGACTCCTCAAAGGATTATTAAAAATCTGTTGTACACAGAACATTTGATTAGTTATTGTATTGAGAAGGAAGAATGGAAGAAAATAATAACAGATTACTTCACTTTTTCTTTTTTTAGTTACGGAAATCCAGAAGTTGGCTGTGAGAAGTACAAAGCATATTTAAAGGGATACATCAAACATGTAAGTACTGACATTCCTGAAGAGAAAAAAGTAGAGTTGATTGATTTCTTAGAATCTAATAGCTTAAATACTGGGGAGAAAGGTGCAAGTTCAAACTTTGTGAGATTGATAGATTTGTTCTATAAATGGCTTAATTCAGTTCCAAACTTATCCCTTTTTTCTAAATATAAAGAACACTTCTCAGGTAGTATACCCTTTAAGTTTTTCGCTGCAACTTGGAACAAAAACATTTTTAGTAAGAGGATTGAGTTTACCCTATTATCAGAAGAGGAAATTTGTGAAAAGCTAATAGAATCAACAAAGAAACTATTGTTGTTAATAGATACACCTGAAATGATTAGAAAGGGTATTTTAAAGGACAATAATAAGTATGAATTCGATTTGATAAGTGAGAATCATAGAATGAAGCAACTAAAACTTTTGTCTGATTTTTCTACACAAGAAATAGAGTACATTAATATTTTTCAATCATGGCTTACTAATGAAAAAAACTACTTTAAGGACTTAGCACGGTTAATGCCAATAGAAAATGAGACCCCCACAGATGCTGAATCATTAAACAAAAAAGAAAACGTAGAGCAACAGGAAACGACAGAGCAAATGGAAAAAAGTGATTTGGAAATAGCCTATGATTGTATTGAATTTCTAGGAGGTCATTGGCATGACAAAACAAAAATAATGGAGGACAATGACTTTCAAAGGCTTAAATTCTACGTAAAGGAATTAGTTGAAAAGAAGCAATTACCCAGTAAACTAGAAAAAATAGTGATCAATTCGGTTCCTAAAAAACACATTACTTATACTTTTTATTTAATACATCTGAGACTTTACGGAAAATATCCAAAACTTTTGTACTTCATAGATTTTCTTCGCGCTGTTTTCCCAACACTAAAAACCGCATCAATGAAAACTATGAAAACCGGATTTTCAAAAAAACCTGATAGCTACGAGAAAGATATTCAGTCTGTTTTGAGCAAATAAAAAGCAAGAAACATCTAAGAAAGTGGCAAGATGGGAAAGTTGGATGTGCAAGATTGGCAACTTCCCTTTTTTACTTTTTTCTTTATTTCATACCCCTTTAATTTGTGCTTATTAATCAAAAAATAATAAGTACATGGAAAAAATTCTACTTTCTCAATTTACTGGTGCAGAACTTAGGAAGCTGTTTAGGGAAGAATTGATATTGTTCAATTCTGAACAAGCGAACAAGCAACAAGCCACCACCAACCAAAAAACAGTTTTCAAGTTCAAAGAAGCACTTGAATACTTAGGTATTTCAAAAGACCACGGTTACAAGCTAACCAGCAAAGGCCAGATCCCCCACAGCAAAAGAGGGAAGTATCTATACTTCGAAAAATCCGAATTGGACAAGTGGTTATTATCTAACAAGGTAAAAGACGCTTCCCAATTGAAACAGGAAGCTGAAGAGTATCTAAAAAATAAAGGGGTGAAGCATGGAAGATAATACAACAACCCCTATCATTGGTAAGCACAATGAAGATACGAAAAAAGAGGGACAAGAACAACCGGAAACATCAATATCATTGGGCGATTTGGTGAAGGATATGAAGCGTTTGGAGGAAACAAATACAGCGCAACGAACGGATAAAAATTCTAATCCTAATAACTCAATTTCATTTCCAGTATCCGCATTCCCAGCAAAGGTGGAACAGATTGTCAATGAGTTTCACAAGGCTTACCAATTGCCAGTAGATTACTATGGATTGGGTATTCTAGTTGCTTGTGGTGCTGTTATTGGGAATGCTTACAACTTGGAGTACAAAAATGGGTATTGCCTTCCTCCAATCATCTACGGGGCAATTGTGGGAAGTTCTTCAATTGGAAAAACCCCTGCTTTGAAATTATGCTTAAATCCAATAAGCAAAATAGAAGAGCAGTATGAGAAGGATTATAAAGATGCCATTCTAAGGTGGGAACAGGAATGCGAAGGAATGAAAAAGAAAGATTTACCACCGAAACCACACCGGAAGGATTTATTGATAAATGACGCTACCACTGAAGCCATACACAATGTACTTAGCAGAAATCCAAAGGGGTTGGTTTTATTCCAGGACGAACTAATTGCATGGATCAACAATTTGAACCAATATCGAAAAGGGAGTGATGTTGAATTTTGGTTAAGCAATTGGAGCAATTCAGGAGCAAAAATTAACAGGGCAACAAAAGACCCTTTGTTTATTCCTAAACCTTCGGTATCCGTGCTGGGAGGTCTTCAGCCATCTGTTTTGGACGATCTAGCAAGTAATGGGAAAAAGGACAACGGTTTTCTTTTTAGAATTTTATTCGCATTCCCGGAGCAACAGCGTAAACCATATGAATCTGGATATTGTCCTCCATCTGAAATATTCCACTCTTACTATAATTTGATAAATGGGTTGCACAACCTACCCAATTTGATTGTTAAGGATCAATCTGGGAGTTGGGAAATAGAGCCCGTCACCGTCTTACTTTCTGAAGAAGGTAAAACGAGATTCAACAAATGGAATCGAACAAACACGGATGCAATTAATGAAACATTCAATGATAACATGAAATCATTGTTTGGAAAGATGGAGCAATATTGCCTTCGTTTTGCCTTAATTTTAGAATTGATGGAGTTTGTCTGTAATGGATCAGGTGGAGAGTACAACGGAAGTATTGAAGCCGACCAAATTGAAAACGCTATTGCCTTGACTGAATATTTTCGAAGTATGGGGATAAAGGTTTTGAATCGTATCGAGAAGGTCAACCCCTTGGAGGAATACACAAAAGATAAGCAGGAGTTATATGATGCCTTACCAGAAAGTTTCACAACAGCGCAAGGTGTAGAAATAGCAGTATTTAAAAATTTCCCTGAAAGAAGTTTCAAGCGATTTTTAAAGGATAAGACCTTATTTGGAAAAATAAAACGTGGTGAATATGAAAAATTACTCTAATGGCACTAGTGGCACAATTGGCACTTTGGTTTATATAGTTCTATATATCAGTGCTTTGTATGCTTGTTCTAAGTTGCTAGCAATGGCACTATTGGCACAAAGATGGTCACTAGTTGTATTGTAATTTACTGGTAGTTAGTGTGTTGTGTGCTTAGTGCCATAAATGCCAAAAATGCCAGCCACCAAAAACGAAGAATGAAAAATGAACAACAATCACAGATTTTCACTTGATAAAAGTCCTAAAAAATTCAATTGCTATGCCTGCAATAAAAAGCGGATGGTAAGATACAAGGACAACGAAAAAAATGAATACCTACCAGACCACGTTGGGAGATGTGACCGTGAACAAAGTTGCGGATACCATTACAACCCCAAACAACTGATAGAAGACAACCCAGGACTGATGGAAGGACTAAACGACAATTGGAGGAAACCAGATTTACCAACTAGCAGACCGCAAACCAAACCGGAGACGATCCACTTTATACCTAGTTCGTTGATGGAAAAAACTTGCTCTAAGTATAGTCACAACTATTTTGTTAGTTATCTACATTCTTTGTTTGCTGATGACATTACCAATGACCTAATCCAACGGTTTAAAATTGGGACATCAAAGCGATGGGAGGGAGCAACTGTATTTTGGCAGGTGGATAAATTGGGGAATATCCGACAAGCCAAAGTAATGTTGTACAACCCCAATACCGGAAAACGGGTGAAGGAAGACCAACCACCGGAGCAGGGGAGGAACAAGATATTTTTTGCAGGGAAGCAAATATTGAAAAGTCAGGGTATAGCTGAACCGAATTTAAAACAATGCTTGTTTGGTGAACACCAACTTCCCTTGGAGCCTAACAAATCAGTTGCCATTGTAGAAAGTGAAAAAACGGCAATACTTATGTCCGTATTGTTGCCCGAATACATTTGGTTAGCCACCGGAGGAAAGAACGGTTGTCGATGGACTGAATTAAGCGTTTTTAAGTCCTTAGAAGGACGCAACGTAGTTTTATTCCCAGATTTGGGATGTTATGACGATTGGAGTGAAAAAGCCGAACTATTGAAGCGTATAGGCTTTAAAATTAGTGTATCTCAATTTCTAGAAGATCAAGCAAACCAAAACGATAAGTTGAATGGATTTGACCTAGTAGATTATTTAATCAAACCAGATGCCGTTGGTGGATGGGCACTTACTGAAACAGGATACCCAATGTTTTGGGATTCTCCATTACAAGCCCAAAAGAAGCCCGTGACGGACGCCAAGCCCAAAGAACGGATTAGAAGCCCAGAAGGAAAGATACTAGACACGATGGTATCTAAAAATCCACTAGTTACACAATTGGTAGAATGCTTTGATCTAGTGCCAGAAAAACAAATTGCTTAATAAATAAAAATAACGGCTAAAAAACGGTTATGAGTAGAACAGATATTCACAAAGACGGCAAAGAAACCCAATTTTCAAAAGAGAACCAACCGACCAACAGAGGACGACCCAAAGGAAGCAAGAACCGAAAAAAAATACTTGCTTCCTTACTTAGTATTAAGATCGGTTTGAATAGTGATACAGAATTGGACAAGCAACTGAAATCCATGTTTCCAGAATTGGAAGATGATCTTCCTGTTTTTGATTGGATGGTTTACCGCTTAATCTATGAAGCGATACGGGGCAAAAATCCAGCAAAGTATTTTCAGTTAGTCATTGAACATCTGGACGGCAAACCAACACAATCAATTCGAGTTGATGAAAAAGAATACTTACCACCCGAACCAATACCAGAAAATCAATTCAATGGAGTACCAATAGAACTATTGAAAAAGTTACAGGATACTTATGATGAAGTATTGGAGTATAAACGAAACTTGGACCAACAGCAAGAGGTATTTACTTACGATAAGTTGACAGCCAAAGAAAAAGAAACCCTATTCACTAGATTAAAAAACGATGGAATACAATGAATGAGCAAAATTTACAACCCTTCCAAGCTGGTAGAAGTGGCAACCCAAATGGAAGGCCAAAGAAACTAAAAACAGTCCTTAGAGATCAGGGATACAGCTATTCAGATATAAGGAAGGTATTTACAAATCTAGCAGTCTACACAATTGACGAATTGAAGGAAATTGAAAACAATAAAGGTAGGTATCCAGCTATCATTGTAGTAGCTACAAAGGCATTTATCCAAGCAGCAACCAAAGGCGAATACAAGTACATCAAGGATATTATGGAACATGTGATTGGCAAACCTGGACTATCTATTGAAGCAGGTGAACAGATACCAATAACTGGGGCTACTTTTCAAATTAATGAATATCGTACCTATGAATATGATAAACTGAAAGACAAGGAGAAATGGGAACTTTTAAACAAACTGGTTGCTGATGGTTTTACGCCAATAACTGGAATGATTGTTAAATAACAGAGAGAAAACAGAGAAGAAATGACAGAAATAATAAAGAAGTTAACAGACAAGCAAGAAAGTTTTGTCCAAAACTACCTGATTGATCTAAACGCAAAACAAGCAGCAATCAGAAGCGGATACAGCGAAAAGACAGCCAAAGAAATTGGTTATCAGTTGATGCAGCAACCTGAAGTAATAGATGCAATCAAAGAAGCTAAAAAGAAGCGAAATTTCCGTCTGAATTTAAAACAAGATATGGTGATAAGTGAATTGGTGAAAGTTGGTTTTTCGAGTGTTGCGGACTATGTGAAGGAATTCAAGGACGGGAAGATAATACTAAGAGACTTTGACGAAATACCGCCCGAATGCCTATCTGCTATCCATCATATTTCAAGTGATAAAAACGGGAATGTTAGTATTAAGATGCAAAACAAGATGCAGGCATTGATACTTTTGTACAATCACCTTAAATTGAATGAGCCAAAGAAAAAAATACCCAATTACAAGCCCAAGAACGTCTTTGTCATTAACGACCAAGTAATTGAATTTGATTAAACTTCACTAAACTTCACTTTTTTTTAAAGAATTCACTTACCGAACCACCCGTATCATAATAAAATATATCTTCCCATTCTTCCCCCTAAAATCCAGCCTACCAGATTCCTTCCCCATCTTCGATAGCTTGGAGTAAGAAACAAATTGCCGTTTAGTATCCGTCGCCATATCCGTACACAACTTTTTTAAGTTCGTCCATACGTCAACAACCTCCCCTTCCTGGAACAAGATATACACCCGTCTGCCTGCTCGTAGATTCATAAACCCAATTTTTCCCAAATCTAGCTTATATCCCATGTGGTTGGTTAAATATGAAAACTATGACATTTTATTATCATTTTTTCTTAAATTGTGATACTATTTTGTCAATGTGTTCAATTTTGGGTGATTAAAACTGGAAACACTAGCAGCATGAAAAAGAAGAAAATCAAAAAGTTGGTTAAACGATTGGAAACCATGTACGACCTGGATAAGTGCCAGCAGTTGGAAGAACTCCTTACCATAGCAAAAGAGATAGAACATTACTACAAAGACACTACACACCGCTTAAAAGAGATTAGAAGGCTAACCAACATCCAGTCATAAACAACGGTTTATTGTTGGTTGAACCCGTTTCCAGAAGTGGAACGGGTTTTTGTTTGATGCTGGAAAAATCCATTTCCCATTCTCCCCATTATTCTTATATTTGTTCTTCCTAAATCTAAAAACCACAAATGTCCGAAGAACAAAGACGGCAACTCCAACAACAACTTTGGAATATTGCCGATACCCTAAGAGGGAAGATGAATGCAGACGAATTCCGAGATTATATTTTGGGATTCATTTTTTATAAATACCTGTCCGAAAAAATGAATGTCTATGCCAACAAAGAATTGGTAGAAGACGACATCAAATACAGCACTATAGATGAAAGCAGCGAAGAAGGCAAAGAGTACCTAGAAGCTATCAAAGAAGCAGCCGTGGAGCAATTAGGATACTTCCTGAAGCCGTCTGAATTGTTTAGTGCAGTAGCGAAGCGAGGGAACGCCAAAAATACCAGCCTAGTAGCAGAACCAGAAGAAGCGTATGAAGCCAAAGGTGACAACCAAGCAGACGAAACACAAGAAAGTACCTTCATACTCGATGATCTGGAAAAAATCTTGCGCAACATCGAACAAAGCACGATGGGCACCGAAAGCGAAGACGACTTTGATAAGCTGTTTGAAGACCTGGACTTAACCAGTACCAAGCTAGGAAGAACAGTAAAAGCCAAAAATGACATCATTGCCAAAGTACTGGGACACCTAGACGAAATAGATTTTCAATTGGAGAATACCGAAATGGATGTTTTGGGTGATGCCTACGAATATCTAATTGGAAAATTTGCCAGCGGTGCAGGGAAAAAAGCAGGTGAATTCTACACTCCACAGGAAGTTTCTATTGTATTGGCAAAGCTGGTGACGACAGGCAAACAACGCCTAAAATCTGTCTACGATCCCACATGTGGTAGTGGTTCCCTACTGCTAAGAGTTGCTAAGGAAGTAAAGGAAGTTTCTGCCTTCTATGGTCAGGAGATGAACCGAACCACTTACAACCTGGCACGGATGAATATGATTTTGCATGATGTCCACTACCGACAATTTGATATCAAGCAGGAAGACACCTTGGAGCAACCCCAACACAAGGGAGAGCGATTTGAAGCCGTGGTTGCCAATCCTCCGTTTTCTGCAAAATGGAGTGCCAGCGATTTATTGCTGACTGATGAACGCTTCCACCAGTACGGGAGATTAGCCCCTAAATCCAAAGCAGATTTTGCCTTTGTCCAACACATGATTTACCACCTTGCAGAAAATGGACAAATGGCCGTTGTTTTACCGCATGGTGCCTTGTTTCGAGGAGCAGCAGAAGGACACATCCGAAAATATATTATTGAGGAATTAAACTGCCTAGATGCCGTCATTGGGCTACCTGCTAATATCTTTTATGGTACGTCTATTCCTACTTGTATTTTGGTCATTAAAAAATGTAGGGAGTCGGATGATAATATCTTGTTTATTGATGCCAGCCAGCATTATACAAAAGATAAAACGCAAAGCGTTCTTCGACGGGAAGATATTGATAAGATTGTTAGTACGTACCGACACCGTACCAGAGAAGATAAATACAGCTACCAAGCCAGTTTAAAGGAAGTAAAAGAGAATGATTTTAACTTGAATATTGCTCGTTACGTTGATACGTTTGAAGAAGAAGATCCAGTAGATTTGAGCGCAGTTTCTAAAGGTTTAAAAGGCTTGGAAGATAAGATGAAAATTACTGATAAGATAATTATTGAGTATTGCATGGAATTGGGGATTGATACACCGTTTTAATATCTAAAGATGAATGAAAATAAAATACCGAATCTTAGGTTTTCCGAATTCACTTCTAGTTGGAAGGCTAATAAATTAAGAGCAGTTTCTACTTTTTTAGATTCTAAAAGGATTCCTTTAAGTAGCGCAGAACGTGATAAAAGGAAAGGAGAATTTCGATATTATGGAGCATCTGGGGTTATAGATTTTGTTGACGATTATATTTTTGATGGAACTTATATCTTACTAGGTGAAGATGGTGCAAATATTCTTAATAGGAGCACCAAATTAGCGTTTGTTGTAGAAGGGAAGTTTTGGGTAAATAACCACGCTCATGTAATAAAGGCAAATGGTTCGGACTATTTTTTGTCTGAATCATTGGAAAGAATAAGATATGAAAAATACAATACAGGTACAGCCCAACCAAAGTTAAATGCAGAAGTTTGTAAGAATATTGTTCTAAACCTACCAGACCTCCCAGAACAAGAAAAAATAGCCAACTTCCTAACCGCCATAGACCAAAAAATAAACCAACTCACTCGAAAAAAAGAACTCCTAGAAGCCTACAAAAAAGGCGTAATGCA
>CALLWB010000007.1 GCA_938016265.1 uncultured Saprospiraceae bacterium | reverse complement strand
ATCGTAAAGTTGTAGCAAGTATCTGCCACACAAACCACACTAGGATTGTTAGGGTCTACTATTTCTGCCCTTAAACAAACTTCATAATTTCCAGAAGCAGGGAAAACATAGGTGAAAGGATCGCCCGTGCCATTGGCAATCGGTCCATTTGAGTCAGAGACCAACCATTGAATATTTTGAAATGGAGCAGGATTGAAAATAGGAACTATTGCGAAAACTCCAGTCGAATCATTCGGGAAGTTTGCAGTGAAGTCAATCGAGCAAGAAGGCGTTGGTGCCGCAGTTACTGTGATTGTCTCACAAACAGTTCCTGCACAAGTCGTTCCTGGCTCTTCGTATTCTGCACATACTTGATAGGTGCCAGCAGCAGGGAAGGTATATGAAACGGGTGAACCATTTCCAATTGGAACAAGTACACCATTAAGGTTGGTATAATACCATCTTACTTGAGAAGGTACTTGCCAAATTGCGGAACCAACAAGAGCAAGGTTTACATCAAGATTATTGATCTGGCTAGCAATAGTATATTGACAAGTAGGCGGCGTTTGAATATTTATGGTAAAGTTGTAGCAAGTATCTGCTACACACACCACACTAGGATTATTAGGATCGATCACTTCAGCTCGAACACAAACCTCATAAGTACCAGAAGCAGGGAAAACATAAGTGAATGGATCACCCATACCATTGCCAATCGGTCCATTCGAGTCAGAAACTAACCATTGAATATTTTGATAAGGGAAGTTGTTAATAACTGGAACTACTGCGAAAACTCCAGTCGAATCATTCGGGAAGTTTGCAGTGAAGTCAATAGAGCAAGAAGGCGTTGGTGGTGCTGTAACGGTGATTGTCTCGCAGACTGTGCCTGCGCAAGCTGTACCTGTGAATTCGTATTCCGCACAAACTTGATAGGTGCCTGCTGAAGGGAAAGTATAGGAAAGTGGTGTACCTATGCCTACATAATTTTTTGGTCCGCTAGAGCTGGTCTGGTAGTACCAGTCGATATCTGGTGGTGTTGGTGAATTGGCTAGGCCAGTTAATTCCAAGTCTACAGTCAAGTTATTTGTAGTGCTGTTGATTTGGTATTGACAAGGTGTCGTAGTTGGTAAATTGATCGTGAACGTGTAGCAAGTATCTGCGATGCATTGAAAAGGAGATGGGCTGTTTGCATCGATAAATTCTGCTCGAACACAGACCTCGTAAACTCCTGAATATGGAAATACATAAGTAAACGGATCGCCGGTCCCAGAGGCTTGTGGCCCTGTAGTCGCTTCAGTAACCAACCATTGTATGTTTAGGTATTGCTGATTGGGCGTATTATTTACGATTTGAAAAACTCCTGTAGAATCATTGAGGAAGTTGGCGCTGTAATCAATCGTACAGGTGTTTCCAACAGTGATGCTTTTACAAATTGTTCCATCACAACCAATTACGGAGGAGGTGTATTCCGCACATACATTATAAGTGCCGGGAGCCGGGAATGTATAGGTTGTAGCTACTGGATTGCCAACACCGATTTGTGTTTGCAATACAGTACCTGTGGTGTAGTACCATTTGGCAGCTGTCAGGGTACCAACCGTTCCTGGACTTGGGCCAAGATCCAAGTCTACCGTTAGGTTGTTTGTATTGCTCAAGATTGTATACACACAAATCTGGGCTTGACTTTGATTCATAAAAGAAAACAACATAAGGCACGGTAACCAAATGTATTGGAGAAGGTTTAGTGTACTATTTTTTCGCATAACGGCTGTATTTGTATTGTTTTACAAGTAACTTTTGAGGTAGGGCCCAAGCCGAGATTTTCGGTCATTAGACTCCTTTACCTTATAAAGATGCGATCAATAATAGGTTAAAAAAAGTACATATTATCAGTATTGTGATTGACTTTTTAAATTATTGAAACTACTAATTCCCTCTCAATTAATAGTTTAGGTGATTCGGTTGTTTTGTTTTGTGATTGATAGGTGAATTTTTATTATCTTGATTGCATTATCAAAATACAAAAAAGTTAGCAGGAACCATACTTGAAAAAAACAAAGCTTCATATTATTTGGAATTCGCTTTCGATTTCGGAGCAAAAGGAGTTCGAAAAGTTCATCCGTTCGCCCTATTTTAATGAAAATAGTCGGTTAGTTGATTTGTATGTGCTTCTTCGAGATTATCCAGCTAAGAATAAGGAGGAAGTTTGGAAGAAAATCTGTCCGGAGGTTAGATTTAATGACATTCAATTTAGAAGGTGGTGTGCTGATTTGACAAAACTAATTCAGGAATTTCTGGGTGTTTCGGCTTATCGGAAATTGAATGTTAGAAAAGGCAATGATGTATTAGCCGTTTTGAATGATCGGGATCTCGACAAACATTTCCTTAGTGTAGAACGAAATCTAAGGAGTCTTTATGAGAAGAATAACTACCGAGATGCTACTTATTTTATGAATCGATATGCCCTGGAACAACATGTCGACAATTTTCAAGTAAAAAGTATACAGTTAACTAAGCAGGTCAATCTTGGAACAGCCGACAAAATGCTGGATTGCTATTTCCTGACGCAAAAACTGAAAAATTACTGCAATGCATTAAACTATAAAAATGTACTAAATCTAGATATTGAACTTTCCTTGATCGCCAAAATTTTGCCAGTTTTAAGGAAGGAAGGTTATTTGGAGGTGCCCTCAATTGCTATTTATTACAAAATTGCCAAAACCTTATTAGAACCGGAACAATTCGTTCATTTCTACGACCTCAAAAAACTATTAACTACGCATAGCTCCTTATTCCCTCCTTTGGAAATCAGAGATATGTTTATTTTCGCCCAGAACTATTGTATCAAAAAAATTAATAAAGGGAATGTTGTTTTTTACAAAGAATTGTTCGAAATTTATCAAGCAATTCTTGCTAAAGGTATCATCCTTAAAAATGGAGAATTATTGCCATGGGATTATAAAAACATAGTTTCTCTCGGCCTTCGCTTAAAAGAATACAATTGGATTGAAGCGTTTATCAAAGAGCAAAATGAACGCTTGCCTGCAGACTTCAGAGCAAATGCGCTGACGTACAATATGGCAAATCTTCATTTTCACAAAGGCAATTACGATAAGGTCATTAGCTTGTTGAGAGAGGTCGTCTACCAGGATCTTTATTATGCACTTGATGGCAGATGGTTGCTTTTGAAGACGTATTTCGAGCTGAGCGAACTGGATGCGATGGAGTCGCTCTTGGAAAGCTTTCGGTTGTTTTTATTACGGAATCGGTTGTTGTCTAAAACCAATCAGCGGCAATATTTAAACCTCGTACGATTTGCGAAAAAGTTGATTCGATTGAATACAAAAGACAAACAAAAGGTTGCCAAACTGCGCTCAAATATTGAAGAAGCGAAGGAGGTAGCGGAACGAAGGTGGCTTATAGAAAAGCTGCCTAATTGAGCAGGTTTAAACATTTTGAAGGCTCCATTGTTTTATATATTAAATCTCCACCTGGTATTGCCAACATGTGTTTCAAGTAACCGTACTTGAGATTTTCGGTAAATTAAATTTTTAAGAAAAAAAGTATTTTTAAATCCTTATTTTGGAATAACCACCATTAAAATTCATCTTATGAAAAAGTCATTTCCAATCCTCTTGTTTCTTTTTCTTTCTTTTTTCTCCAACGCACAAACTACCGACTTGTATGGATTGTGGTTTGAGCAAACCGGAGAAATGATGGATACCTTCATTACCGCTTACGGCGATACAATTATTGAACCTAATGGTTTTCCAATTGGAAATAATCATCTGGTGGATATTGATGAAAACACCGGAATACAAACTTCTCAAGGAATTGTGCCAGATTTGAATGGTATAGTTCTAGGGTCTTCTACCTTCGATCATTTTAATAAACGATTTATTTTTTGGGGAGTGGATGATCAGAATATTCGTCGGATCTACAACTTGGACGTATCCAATGGATTTATTGTCAATAACGCACCTTTGGCTAGTCTAGCACCGCCTATTGAGTTGGAGTATGATCTGAAAGAAGACATCCTGTATGGGTATTCCAATAGTAAGATTTATAGTGTAGATTTACTTACAGGAGCACAAACCCTGGTAGGTAGTTATCCTACAATTCAGGCAGTAGTTGCAGGCTCTTCTACTTTTGACTCTAATCTGGGACATTACATTGTGCTAGGGGCTGATGGCGCTGGAGGTAAAAGTTTGTATACCATCGATATGAAAAGTGGGGCTATCGTTTATAGTGCGCCAATTCCTGTTGGTTATCTTGCAGAATTGCAGTTTGATGTCAGCACAAATACCGTATATGGAATGCATAAACCTACTTTAAGTAGCCAAACCGTCTATTGGTCTTCAATTGATCAGCAAACGGGAGTCATAACCGATATCCTATTGATTCCTCAAATGTCTACTTATAATGCTGGGGTTGGTCTAGGGACATCTACCTATCACCAAGCAACTCAGTCCTTCATGGCTTTTGTTAGCTCTCCGGCTAATGGCAGGCAGCTGCTTATATTGAATGCGCTAACCGGACAAGTGACCAGCGCTGCCCCGCTTCTTGAAAACTTTGTAGAATTGGAGTGCGACAACACCGAGTTTGCTAATGCCTATTACAATAAAATCAATACTGGTCTCGAATCACCAGTCGTTGCCCAATTCGAAGTCTTTCCAAATCCCACCAACGAGCTGTTGACGGTTGATTTGTCCAATGATTTTGCTATCGAATTGTATGCTGCTTCTGGACAATTGTTGAAGGTGTTTAGGCAGCATAACGGGGCGTTGTCGGTTGCGGATTTGGCTTCTGGTATTTATCTTTTGCGAGCAGAAAACGAAGGGCAGGTTTTCCAAGCGAAATTTGTGAAGGAGTAGTCTAAGGAATTGTTTCAGCCAATTTATTTAAAACAGAAGTAGATAATTGGAGGTTAGTTTTTAAGTTGATTTAGTAATTAAGTATATTAGTTGGATTATTAAGTGTATCGACACCAAATAACCTAGTAACTCAATAACCGAGTAACTAATAACTCAATTAGAAAATCATGACCAGATTGTCCAATTTCCACTTGTTTTTATTCATAAGTTGCCTGCTGCTCTCCGGTTGCAAAAGGGACAATCCACCTGCTACTTGCGGACCAGATTATGAAGCAGATCCTCCAGGACAATGGTACTTTGGCGACTTCCACGTCCACGCCACCGGAGCGAGCAATGACACCGGAGGCGACAGCTATCCAGCAGACATCAAACAAATAGCGAAACAACGGGGACTAGATTTTGTAGTACTCACCGACCACAGCAACAGCACTGGCAGTGATCCCACGACCTCCGCCGAAGATCCGGCACTATTTAATCTAGGACCAGAATTCCCTTATTGGGATGAAGCAGCTACGCTTTCTGATGCTTCCTTCAAAATGATAGACGGCAATGAGATCAGCCCACGATCATTAGACAGCAATCCTAATTTACCAACTGGCCATATTGGCTGTCTACCAATGGACCTCAACACTTTTGACCCCAATATCGCCTTCATCGACCGCCCCAGAGAAACAGTCAATGGCGCACAGACCATCCAACAAGCAAAAGATGCAGGCTGTTTTGCGATCTTAAATCACCCGTACGGTATTTTTAAGTGGGTGACGTATGACTGGACAAGTTATGACTATGATGCGATAGAAATTTGGAATGGTACGCTTGGATTTGATCAGTACGATCAGTTTGCTCATGACGCATGGGTTTGTGATTTGCTTGCAGGGAGAGACAAAGTGGCTGTAGGTGGGAGTGATTGCCATCGGGTATTTACGGATCCGCCAGGCTCTACTTTCGATCCTTCTCTGGGATATCCGACGACTGCAGTGTTTGCAACGAGTTTGGATTGGCCCTCGATTATGATAGGACTTCAAGCAGGGAAAACGGCCATTTTTGAAGGCGATAGTCGATTGTTTATTGATGGCTATGATGCTTCCTTATGCCTTAAAGAGTCTACAGAAACAAAATTTATTCGATTGCGAGGAACTTTTGATGCTACACAACCAAATGGAAATGTGATCCTTAAACGTTCTACTAGTTGCAATGATCCAAGACCAGACCATCTCACCACCCCAGAGCTTACCTCTGAAGAATTATTGAATCAACCAATAACAGGAGGCGAATCATTTGATATACAGGTCGAGATCGATGGGGAACCAGGTGTTTATACTGCTTCAGTTGGCGCTGGTCCTACAGAAACGCATTATTGGGCATTATCGCGAGCGATTGTTATTCGCTAGGACTATTCTGCGACAGATATGGCAAATACATTAATCTTAGTTGGGGTATATTTTACAATTTTAACATTGTGTATAATTGTAAGCACGATCAAAGGGTTTTATCATTTGAAGTATCTGAAGGAGGTGCTACCAGAAGAATTTGGTGTTTACAACTCTTATTTATCGGTTTATACCTTTGAGAACTATAACGTTAGAATTCAATTTTTGGCATTGCCTTACTTTAAGAGATTTTTGGATAAAGAGAAACCGCAATCTATTGCAATAGCAAAAAAAGTAAGGTCATATCAGTATCTTTCTCTGTTACTTTTTATGATGTTAATTTTACCAGCATTAATAGGTTTTTTTGCTAGTCTGGTTTCAACAAATTGAAGGATGCCCTGGAGTCAACAAAACACGTTGTTTGTTTTTTTAAACTAAATTGCTGCGCATTAAGGCATTCACTCATTCTCGCATTAATTTTACCACCTAGTCGTATCCCTATCATTGGCAAATTTTTCAATTTTTTCTGCTAGGATCAACGCCGTTTCAATCGTGTGTTCTATCTGTACTCTGTCTCTTTCGTAGCGCATGATGCCTTCTTGCTTGAAACTGATTTCCTGGCCTACGAAGTTAAATTCGCCATACATTCCCGGAAGGATATACATGAAATAATCTTTTGTTTGCTTGTCTTTTAATACTTCCTGTGCAAAATAATCGTCGTTGGACTTTACGATGAAGTTTTTGTCAAATGGCGGATCGCCGACCTCGATGTCTTGCATCCCTACCATTTTTCCAATCTTAGACCAAAGTCTTTCTTTGTATAAGGTTAAGGTGTATTCATACTTGTTGGCAACACTTAGGGTGAAGGTCATAAACGTGCGTTTGTTTTTGCCACTGCCTTTTGTGTAAATGTGAAGATGGAAATCCCGGCCCATGAGGGTTCCTTTAATGCGCGGAAAGTTGTTCATAAATGGCTTCCATCCACCGGGAGGCTTAACCGCAGGAATACCCAAACGATGCCCTAAGATGGACATTTGGTTCTCTAAATGTCGATAACGTCTTCCAAATATGAATTCAAGCATGATGATTAATTTGCGAAAGCAGAATAATTTTGCATAAAACTAACATTTTTTAAAAAAATACATTTAATTAGTGGCGAACAAACAACAAACATCTTCACAATGAGCCAGCAATCAATATTAATAACAGGGGCAAACAATGGGATTGGCAAAATAACTGCTCAGTCTCTTGCAAAGCAAGGCGCCCACATAATAATGGTCTGTCGCTCCGAAGAGAAAGGAACAAAAGCCAAGGAGGATATTGTCCGTCAAACCGGCAATAGTCAAGTAGATTTGATGTTGTGCGATCTCTCGTCTCAAGCTTCGATTCTGGAGTTTGGATTAGCTTTTCGGGAGCGCTATTCGAAGTTGGATGTACTGGTAAATAATGCTGGAGGTATGTTTGGTGAGCGAAAATTCACGGTAGATGGACTGGAGATGACCTTTGCGTTAAATCATCTTGGTTACTTTTTGACGACTCATTATTTGTTGGATGCCTTGAAAGCTGGAACGAATCCACGAATTGTCAATGTGTCTTCAGAGGCGCACCGACCTGCCAAACTAGACTTTGACAATCTGCAGAGTGAAAAAGAATATAAACAGTTCGCCGCCTATTGCCAATCGAAGCTATGTAACATTTTGTTTACTCGGGAACTCGCTTCCAGAATGAAAGGGGTGATGACCGTCAATTGCCTGCATCCTGGGGTGGTGGCGACTAATTTTGGAAGGGAGACCGGCTCAGGACTTATGCGTTTTCTTATCCCAATAGCGGCCAAATTTTTTATGATTTCCCCAGAAAAGGGCGCAGCGACATCTATTCATTTAGCGACTTCACCGGAAGTTGCCAAGGTGACTGGAGCGTATTTTGACAAAAAGAAGATTCGAAAAACTGCTGCTTTGGGAGAAGACATGCAAAAAGCGAAACAGTTGTGGGATGTCAGTTTGCAGTTGACTGGGGTGGCAGAGTTTGGGGTTGTTGCAGTTTGAGTAGAATGACTCGTTTTGCTGGGCCTGCTTCAACAGAGTAAAATATCAATGGTTTTGCCAAGGCAAAACAGCGCGTTAAGCACCAATTTCTCTACCATCTACTATCAGTTTTGTGCCAACAAAATGAGGCCTGCTACGTCGAATAAACTTGCAATTCAATAATCTTTATCCTAAATTATGCCCTATGAAAAAGAACCTATTCAGATTTCTGATTTTAGCAGTGCTTGGTGTTGGGGCTTATTTTGGTATGAAAAGCGCCCTCACCTGGGACACCAGTTTGAAGGTAGAACAACAATCAAACGTATTACTCGAAAGAGTAAAAACCGTTTGCAAACTAGTCACTGTAGAAGGGGAGTTCTCCGACGTTTACAGCCACAAAGATTACTACTGGCAGGATATCGGACTCTTCCGGAAAAAAGCCTTGGTAAAAGTGAAAGCAAAAGTCGCTGTAGGGTATGATCTTTCTAAATATGAATTTGAAATGCTGCCCGAAGAGAAACGGATGATCATCAAGAAAAATGCAGGGCCAGAAGTGTTGTACATTGATACAGACATTAGCTACTACGACCTGACAGAAGGCACTTTCAACAGTTTCAAGCCCGCAGAACTAACCGCGATAAACAAAAAAGCAAAAGAACACATCCAAAAAAAGGCAATGAGCGGGACGTTGTTTGACGCAGCAGAAAAACAGGCCACTCAAATAGATGATCTCATCGGAGTAATGGCCAAACAAGCAGGCTGGACTGTTGAGTATCAAGCAAAAAAACCGGATGAGCTATTGAATTGAGAGGAGTATGGAATCTATGCTCCAAACAAGGGATTACTAACTAATATTTGCAATAAACAAATAGAAGAACCAGATCAATCCTGCTACATTAAAAACAGGAATAAACAGAAAAAAACTGTTCGTCAAATCGTAATGCTGCGCCTCTCCAAACTCCAATAAAAAGTGAAGCATGTAGAAGGTGCCTAGAACAGTAAGAACAATTGTCGTATATAATGAAAGTTCCAGAAATCTGCTGTAAAAATCCGCCAGGGGCAGAGATACCAGAGCCACATTAACATACGCCAGGAGGAGGCTCAATAACAAGAGCCCACGGATGAATGGGTGGATCGTTTTCATGACAAAATCATCTTAAAATAAAAGTCATATTCACCTTCGTGAATTCCTACTTTTACCGAAGCATTAGCTTCTTAGTTACCAATATTAATCACTTAGCCTTTTGATTAAAATTTGGCGACTTCGTACCAGTGTGTGTAGGTGTTTTCCGGTGTAGAAATGACATAATGGAATAAATCTGCCGGAATAAAGATTGACTACGAGTTGACGTGCGCTTAGATTTAAATAACCTTTGGGTGTCTGAATTATGGCGGTTGATTTTTAGCGTCGCATCGTAGTTGAATTTTTAAAATAAATACATATTCAATCTAATAACGCCATTTTAACAAAGTTTGTTCCCCTAGGAGTGTTAAAATTTAAATAAATTTTTATCCGTGTTTTTCGGGGTATTTGTTGGTTGATTTATTGGAATGTATCACCGTTTATTGATGGATTTGGATATTTGGTTTGGTATGGAAAAGTCGTTTTATGATTGTGAATATATTCCAGGGAGAAACACGAAGAATAAGCAATTCTGTCTACCGTCCCTTCAGGACGCTTAGGAATGATTAATAATCTTGCGGTCGTTCGTCCTGTAGGGACGGCATACCTTTGTTCTACTTAGTTTAGCAGGCTGGCGACATCACTACATCAACATTGGAATCTCTTCACATCAACATTTTAACTGATTAGGATAAATTTCTTCCCTAAAAACGTTAAATTTACTGCAAGAGACCCCTTCACTTAATGAAATATATTTTTCTATTAATTTCCTTTTTTTTACTTGCGAATTGCGCATCTGCATGCTCACAGCAGGACAGTATTCCCAAGGACAATACCCTGAAAATTCTATCCTGGAATATTTATATGTTGCCGCATGTTATCTATCAAAAAAGCAAAAAAGCAAAGCGCGCACGATCCATTGTTGAAGAACTGCTGCGAAGAGACGACGACATCATCGTTTTTCAAGAAGCGTTCAAAAGGAAAATACGCCGAATCCTGAGGCACGGGCTATCCGAAAAATTTGCCTACGAATATGGGCCCGCAAATAGAAAATGGCTGTCCCTCAAAACCAACAGCGGTATTTGGGTACTCAGCAACCAACCCCTCACTCAAAAAGGAACCGTAAAATTTGATCAATGTGATAGTTGGGATTGTTATGCCCGGAAAGGGGCCATCCTCCTGGAAGGAAAACATCAAGGCCACAAGTTTCAGATTGTCGGCACACACACCAATGGCAATCCAGCTCCAATCAACAGACATCAATTTCAGATGATTTATGATGGACTGCTGAAGCCATTTCAAGAGGACGGCGTCCCTCAAATTATTGCAGGCGATATGAATTGCAGCGCTTCTAATCCGACAGACTATCAGGATATGCTTCGTATTTTGGATGCGGAAGACACACCACTCCATGGTCAGAGAAGACATAGTAATTGGCAACAAACGACTATCATTGACTATATTCTACTTAGGAGAAATGGGGCAGCTATTCAACAGCTACATAAGGAAATTACCCTTATCGGGAAAGATTGGGACCCGACAGTAGAAAACAGAAATACAGGCAAAAATGGACTTGGTCTCTCTGATCACTTTCCACTGGAGGTCGAATTTAGATTGCACTGAAATAGCACCATCTTTTCATTATAAGAAAGTAATTATTTTCGTAGCCCCTTGTCCAATACATCAGTTACCTCCTGTAAGGTATCATTTTGGAAAAAGGAGGAAAACCAATTTACTTTACTTCGAGCTAAGGCAAAGCACCAAACCATTCCGAAGACCAACCAGGCAGGGATTAGATAAAAGGTCAATAAGAGATCCTCTGGCGAATAAAGGGGAATTAGTGCGAAGACAGACAATAAAACAGCTGAACCTGGAACGATTCCTAAACAGACAAATAAAATTCGAGTAAATGTGTTAAAGGGAAGTCTGATAAACAAAGACAACAATAAGAGGATGACGGGCAAAAGTATTGAAAAGGTATATAAGAAGATCAACCAATATATTTGGTCGTCAAGTTGATGCTGCAAAAAACCAAAAAGAGTCGTCCAGTTTTCACCTGGTTTTGTATCAGTCAGATAAGGTACTGCCAGCAATAAACAACTTAGGATAGAAGTTATTAAGATGCCTGTTAAGCGTTTATTTTGCATCTGCTTCTTCTATTCGTTTAATTAGCTTTAATCCATTTATTGATAAACCTTTCGCTTTTGCTTTTACATAAGGGGACGTTATTTCGAATCTATTTGTCATATAATCCGCTCCAAGGGAAATCTCATCAATATCAATACCATCAACTTCGACTTCTCCGTTCATTTGTTTCTTTTCTTCGTCAATCATCTGTTTTTTGAAGTAGGGAATATGAACATCGGTGAAAGTACCCTGCGGGCCAAATTTCTTACGACCGTTTTGCATCGTTTGATCCATACCGCCTTTCAATTTAAAGCGCATTTGATCACCTTCTCCGCCATTACCATCACCCATGAATTCGAGCAATCCTTTCTGTTCTGGAGTCATTCCCTCTAAATCGATATTCATGTCCATTGAAATCTGCGGATTCATTTCACCATGTATTTGTGTATAAATATCTCTTACAATTTTATCTACGTGGTTTTCGACTAATGGATCATACCAAGAAGATTCAGAAGGTATTTTCGCTGCTTCTAATTTAGTATCTGGCGATTGATCATTAATTAAAGTATCTACTAATTTAGATAATTTCACCCAATTCCTATCATTGAAAGAATAAACATCATTGGTTTCAACAGTACGTATCAACGTAAATAAGTATTGGTTTAGAACCTCTTGAACATTAAGCTTCAACGCTCCATCATCTTGTTTTATGTTTAAATCGCCAATTGCCCAGTTGGAACCATCCCACTCGCTGGTGTTATTGTCCCAAACAGTGGCAAGCTGACTTACAAACTGCTCTAAATCCACGTAGGCGGCATCTGGATTGTTTTGCTCTGTTGAATGGAGTTGTGTAGCACTTAAAGTAATATCTTCCCCAAAAAGGTTTATCGTAACCATGCCGCTTGCTCCATCAAGGAAGCCATAATCGCCTGTTAGTCCTTGCTGTGCATTATGTTCTTCCGTTTTTTCATGGTCTGACTTGAGGTAGTCGCGTCGAATTTCTATATCTGCTTCGTGAACATTTATGGTGCCATTTGGTGCTTCGATAATGGTAGCTTGTGCCATGTCTTTATCAACACCCAATTCTTTATTAGCAAAATCATGCGCTCTTTGAGAAATCTTCAAATCTCCATCGACTTGTCCTCCTAGTACAAGGTTGTTAAATCGCAGGTCTTCCTGAGATACAGAACTTCCGGCTAGATGCCCCTTGATAACCACTCGACCAAGCTTAGGGTCGCTAATTATGGTGGAGGTTCCTTCTTTTCCATTTTCGCCAGGTAGGTTTACGTGGACATTTCCTGCTTGGAATAATGGATCTGCTTGACTGCCTTCTGCATCATCAAAGTTCAAGTAGTATCCATCAGCAAAGACCCTGTTACTTCTCTCTTGGCCTTCTTCTAAGTAAGGATCAAGTTGGCCATTGTTTCCATTATAATCATCGTATTGAGCATGGTCCATCCACGTTTTTGGGTTGGCCAAGTCTATTTCTTTAGAACCATCTTCGAAAGCTTCAAAATGGAAGGAGGAAGCGGATAAGGACGGCGTCATTTTTATATAATCTTTAACGCCTTGCTTCAATTCTAGTCCTATGTTTTGCGCAAATATTTCTTCGCTATTTGCTTCACCAGTCATTACTTTAGATTTCATGTCATAATGGAAATCTTCCATAGTTAGGTTCTTAATCGTTGCAGGTAAGTCCTTTGGCAATCGTACATCTACTTTGGTACCTTTAAATTCTGTTTTGATTACTAATCCGGCAGCACTTAGTTTTTCTAAGCTAAGGGAAGTGATATTCACATACTCTATCTCCTTAGGATTGTCCGGGTTCATCTTGACTTGTGCATCTACAGAAAGGTTGTCAAGGTACACCTCATCATTTGCATACGAATGGATCCAACTGCCATCTTCTGTAACAATGGAGATGTTTGGTAGCGCTAAGCGTTTTGGAATATCCACCTTGGTTTTTAATAAACCATTGTCCATGTATTCTCCTTTGATGTCCGTTCCTGCTCCAAGTTCTGCGGTCATGCCAGAAGTTGCATTCTTTTCTTTGTCAACACCAATGACTTGATCAATGCCTAAGTCATTTACCTCATAGCTATAGCCTCCGCCATCGCCCTCACCATCCTTTCCAGTAAGTCGACCAACTTTAATTAAGCCAGCATTAATATTTTCAAAACCTGCTAATTTCCCAATATTGAATTGATTGATGTCTAAGTTTTGCAAGCTGACTGAGCCACCGGGTACTATTTTTGGAGCCATTTCAGCATCCAACCTCATGTCTTGCAACTCGAAGCCATCAAGATGCGCTGGGCCACTAATTGTGTAAGGCGTCCCATCTTTTATTACTTTAATATTGCTCCCATCAACGGCATTCGCCTTGAGCGATTTGACGTCAATGTATTCAATTTTCGATTGTCCTGGGTTTTTGGGATCAGGTATCTGTTTGATTTGCATTTTGCCGGTAACTCCTGTCAAGTCAACGTTCCCATTATTGGTGTTTTCTTTGGTTTTGAAGGTTCTTACTTCTACACTATCGTTTTTGAGTGCCAACTTTTTTAGGTTAATACTACCTAAGTCGAAATTGATGTCTACAAGGTCATGGTTATTTCCTGTTTCGAGGATCGTATCATTTTCTCCGAGTTCAGTTTCTCGAACATTGGAATAGTCCACATTAAATGAATTGACGTTCATGCCTCCAGATACGCCATTAGCGTTGATATCACCTGCTTTCCCTTCGCCGTCTCCTGTTCCAAGGGAGAGGCTTGTTTTATCTACAATTTGCCCTTTCCCATCAGCTGTTGGGGCGATTTCGGTACGGCTCTTATTCATATCAATACCCGAAATCCAGAACCAACCTTTACCTGACTTGAAATCGTCGTCAATATATTTGGAAATTGAGTTAGTTTCAAAAGAATTAGCATGAATAGCTAGGCTACCCGAATCTACTGTATACTCTCCATTAACTGGGGCTACTTCTAAGTTTTTAATGCTTAGCCCTTTTAATGCCGATTTTCCGGTAAGTTTTAATGGGTTTTCTGGATCGGATTTTTTCTGTAGGTGTACAGCATCCATTCCTAGTTCAGCGATGTCGACACTATTTACTAAAATTTTATCAATGGTAATGTCTCCATTTTTTTGACCGGCTGCCTGGTCTCTAACCAGTATATCCAGATCTACTTTCAATGTTGAAGTTGTGAAATTATCACCTAGAATCGAATAAGCGCCGTTATCAAAATGGAATTTAGGACTCGTAAGCGAAGGAACAGACAATTGAGAAATTCCGATCACCGTGCCTGTTGTTCCTTCTCCGGAGAGTTGGGACTTCATGCTCACTCCTCCATCAATAGAAAGATTACCTAAGCCTTCTATCCCTTTCAATCCGTAAGGCTCTAATGTAGCAGCGAAGGAGCTTTTAACCAATGCATCTACCAACTGTGCATTCTCGAGCTTCAAGCTTTCCGATTTCATATCAAAAGAAAAAGAATTGTCAGCATCTGCAGATTTTATTTCACCTTCTAACTCATCAATACGTTTTTCGGAAGCAAGGATGTCATCATCAAATTTGTGGCGTTCTTGTTTTTTCTTATCGCGTTTACCTTTGGCCTCTGCCAAATTGCTACGCTCTTTCATCAATTCGACCCGATTCGTATCACTCGATTCACTGCCTTCTGCCGAGTTGGATTTTACGTTAATATCGGTCGCTCCTGCGTTAATGTCGCCTATTTTTCCTTGACTTGTAGAGAAAAAATTGCTAATATCTAAGCTGGCAAAAGAAAGGCCTAAGTCCAAACCATCGTAAAAATCTTCGGTAAGGAGTTGTTTTAAATCTTCTGTCGGATTGCTGGCAGGGTCTGGACTCATTTGATCCATTACTGACATAATGATTACTGTCAGCATGGAACTCATATTGGTGAGGGCGCTGGTTAGCCTGGTCATGATTTCTTCCCCACCATCTAAATTTTCGATAGTGCCCATTGTTTGCTGCAAATCAATTTTCAATCCTTGCAACGCTATTTTCCCAATCCCGTAAGTTACATCAGGGAATATTTGACGCAGGTTATTAAATTCCAGACTATCAATACTTGCGACTAAGCCTCCTTTACTAAGTTCATTGTCGTCTTTTTTATCTTTTCCTTTTCCTCTGGGTTCCCAATTTAGTTTTAAGTCAATTCCATTAAAAAAACCTCCTCCTGTGCGGAATACATAGTCTGTTGCAGGATAATTGATACTATCAAAAGGAATAGACGCTGCCAATAAACGAGCAATACCTTCGTTAGCATTCGCATGATAAGTAATCCTTGAATCGGCTGCATTTTCTGGTTGGGCCACTCGCAAACCTGCAACATGTCCGCCAAAGAGGTTGGTGTCCTGAAGTTCGTACAACGAAAGTTCAGTAAAGGTGAGTTTTTTCTTAGATTCTGTTTTAAGATGTAGCGCAGCATCAACACCAGAAGGGTTTTTAGACTGATCCACTAGCATTTGAAGAATTCGAACGTCCTCCTGATAAGCGGCTAAGTCATTTCCTGACACCCCGGATGCATTCGCTTCAGCAAGTTTAGTTTTTGCTTCTTCTAATTTTATATCGACATATCGATTTTCTGTTTCTATGTATTTGTTAGCATCTTTTTTTACCGCATTGTAGCCATATCCAGAGAAGACCCCTTCCTTGTTATCTTCTGGGTTATACAATTGAGTAGATTCGACTGGAGTGTAAGTAATTCGACCACCATTTAGAGTAAAACCATGATTGGCAAGGGTATTAAGACTAGGTTCTGTATAATATGCTTCAATTATTCTTAACACTTCCGTTTTCAGTTGTTCATTGGTGGCCAAGCTTGCTTGGGCAAGAATACTAAGTGCTAGTCCTAACATTTCTTGATCTTCCCATGTCGTTTTATCTGTCAGAATAGAAAGCGCATAATTTGGTCCCCCGTCTGCGGTTGTATAGTTTCCTTCAGATTTAGCAAAATCCGTTTGAATACCATCTTGAAATCCGAAATCCTGTTTTTGCTGAAACTCTATAGGAAGTTTTTCTAAAATATTAGCTATTAAAGAGGGATGTTCTTGTAGCATACGGTCCCTGGCTTCAGGAGTCATTGCGTGCATTTTTTCATAGCACCATATTGCCGCCTCTCCTGTCTTCTTTTTCATTTTTGCGCGCATCTCATCTATTGTAACTTGATACGTATGTTCTATTTGATTGCTCTCTGCAGTTGGGTTTTTTAGAGCTACAATTTCTAAAACAGCTGCACGCAAGGCATTCTTTCCTTCTGCCTTTTTAAGATTTATCTTTTTGGTATTGATATAAATATTAAACCCATCAACATGAATATCTTTACCAAACGTTTCGCAGACATTTCTTGCAGTCTGGTCGGTGCGTACTCGAACAAGCCCTAGGTCGGCCCCTGTTTCTTTTTCAATTTCGAGTCGTAGTTCGGTATCGAGGAATTGGCCATCCCCTTTATCTTTCTTTTGGATAGTTAGGTTGGACTTAGCCGAATTGTTGGTTCCCGGGTTTGGATTGCCTCCAGACGGGGGTGTTCCTTTTGCAGCCTTTTTGCCCATGTCGTCCGCTTCTTTTTCTAAGGTAGCATCCTCATTTACGGGCATTCCTTCTTCTTGGGTCGTTGGTTTTACGTCTCCATCACGTTGTTGTACCACATGCGATAACTCATGGCCGAGCAGTTCTTGCCCTTCTTCACTTTCTGGGTTATATTGCCCGGCAGCGAAGTGAATTTCGTTGCCTTTTGTAAAAGCATAGGCTCCCATGTTTTTTGCTTCTTCTGAATTCTGTTGAATATTGACCTCTGAAAAATCTGCTTGGAATACATTTTCCATTTTGCTTTGCACTTCCTCCGGTATTTTATTGTTTCCAGAAGGAGCGTTATTCAATTGATAGGGGTGGTTTCCTGATTTTTGACTATTAGGATTATTAGACGTAGTGGTTGTCCTTAACTGAAAGGAGGATAGACCAGCGTTATTATCTGCTGGAGGGGTTTCAGGGCTTCCAGCATCTGCAAACCCAGAATTGTTTTTTTCTTTTTCTTGGGCTACTTTTTCTTCCTCTTCCTCTTTTTGAGGAGAAACGGAAGCCGAAACGTTAAATGTAGGAGGGGTTAACCTTTTTGTTCCATCTGATTGATTGGTTTGTTCTTGCTGTTCTGCATTGGCTGTACTATTATTTTCCTTTTTTTTATCTAAAGGCTTGTGTTTCATTCTTGATGGTTATGTTCATTTACAGTCGGTTCTGATTTTATACTTTGGACTGTACTTGTGTAATCCAATATAGGCATTTATTACTTAAATTGCTAACATGTAATTTTGTAACTTTTTAGCGCATATTGATTAAAAGACACTGTAGGTTGCCTAGGACCTGCTGCACTTGGGAAAGTAGATGTTAGCCATCGAATGTTGATAAGGGGAAGTTCGTTCAGATTTAATCATAGCAACAAACTTGTATCATCGATTATATTCTCGCTAGAAAAATGGATCGGCCATTCAGCAGGTTCCCAAGTAGATTGCCCTTACCGGGAAAGATTGGGATTCTACGGTAGGAAACTGAAACACAGGTAAAAACGGACTAGGTCTTCTGACCACTTTTCATTGGATATGGAACTTAAATTGCACGGGAATAGCACATTAACTCTATTTGTTATACCATTAATTTTCTTAAGTAATAATTAGGCGAAAACCGAAAACAACTCGTTTGCATGGTATGCCGCCCTAGCATTTGACCTTAAAATATCGTACCTTTGCGGCGTTCTCTAGTGAAATGTTGGGTTTCTTCTTTTGAAATCGTGGAGTAGTAGCTTGTGAATTTGATGTAGAATGATTTGTTTATTAAAAAAAGAAAATGGACTTCAAAAGTTTAAATATAGTGCCTCCTATCCTTAAGGCACTCGAAAAAAAAGGATACGAAACACCAACACCCATTCAGGAACAATCCATACCGATATTATTAGAAGGCAGAGACTTATTAGGATGTGCTCAAACAGGTACTGGTAAAACTGCAGCGTTTTCGATACCAATTATTCAACTGCTTCATAATAAGTATGAACACGACAAGCAACGAAAAAAAATCAGAGCGCTTATTGTAACACCAACCAGAGAGTTGGCACTGCAAATTGGAGAAAGTATACGGGACTACGGTCAGTTTACAAGAGTGCGACACACCGTTGTATTTGGTGGAGTCGGCAAACAGCCACAAAAAGAGGCCCTCCGTAGAGGAATCGATATCCTGGTGGCAACACCTGGTAGACTGTTGGACTTAATGAGTGAAGGGTACATTCAACTTAGAGATCTTGAGTTTTTCGTTCTTGATGAAGCGGATCGTATGCTGGATATGGGATTCATTCATGATGTGAAACGAATAATTAAGGCAATTCCTGAGAAAAGGCATTCCTTGTTTTTCTCCGCCACCATGCCTCAGAACATTGTCACCTTGTCCAATACGATCTTGACCAATCCGACAAAAGTAGAAGTGACGCCTGTTTCTTCCACCGCAGAAACCGTCAAGCAATTTGTCTATTTTGTTAACAAAACAGACAAACGGGAGCTGTTGATCCATGTACTTAAATTTCCATCTATCGATACCGCCTTGGTTTTTACCAGAACAAAATACGGCGCAGACAAAGTGGTTCGGTTGTTAAACAAGAGTGGTTTTAAATCAGCCGCCATCCATGGCAACAAATCACAAGGCGCTCGTCAAAAAGCACTGAAAGACTTCAAGGACAAAAGGATCAAAGTCCTAGTAGCCACAGATATCGCTGCTAGAGGAATCGACGTGGTAGACCTATCCACCGTCATCAATTTTGAAGTACCAAACATCGCGGAAACATACGTGCATCGCATCGGCAGAACCGGAAGAGCAGGCGCAGAAGGGAAAGCATTTTCGTTTTGCGATCATGAAGAAAAAGCCTTCCTCAAAGACATCCAAAAGCTGATAGGCAAAAAAATACCGTTCGTAAAAAATCATCCGTTTCCAATGTCGGAAGTCGCTCCACCTGTAAAGCCCAAGCAAACGCAGAATAGAAATCCCTCCCGCAACAAAAGCAGACAAGGGAATAGTTCAAATGGTAGAAGCAACCGAAGCAGTCGAAGTAATTCGAGGTACTAGTCTCTTTTTCAAAAGAACTTTATCCCATAAGTTTTAATAAAAAGTTAAATTCCAATGCTTCTAATAAAGGCATTGGAATTTTCTTGTATACTTATATAGGAACGCTCGGTCCGTTAGCTTAACTGGTAGAGCGGAAGACTCTAAATCTTTTGGAAAGAACAATTATCAATTACGTCATTTGTATATTGCCTACGATATTCTTCGGCAGAAGGAGCCAGTTTACCCCACTAGGAAAATCTGGTACCAGAGCATTATAGATCATTTGCTGGAAAAGTATGTTTTACCAAATGCGATCTCAAATAAGGAAATTAGCTAAATAACACAGGGTTTGTTTGGTTAAGGAAGAACGGTTTTCTGGCTGGAAAGCGTTCTGATCTATAACAAATTGATCAAGCAAACCCTATTTTTTTAACCTGTTCATTCTCTGCAAATGACTTGTTTTCAGGGAGTGAAATGAAAATTTCTTTTGGAAGCACGATTGTAAACCGACTTCCTTCGTTTATCTGAGACATGACCGTCACTGTGCCATCCATGCTATTGATGATTTTTTTGCAAATACCAAGACCAACACCGCTTCCCTGGTAGTCGTCGAAGTTGTGGAGTCGTTTGAAAAAATGGAAAATTCGTTCATTGTATTGTTGCTCAATGCCAATGCCGTTGTCTGTAAAATGAATGGCGAGATTTTTATCCATTATTTCTACTTCGATAGATATTGTTGGGGTCGCGCATTCATTATACTTGATTCCGTTTTCAATTAAGTTTTGGAATACAACGATTAAGCTGGATTCTAAGCCCCAGATGATTGGTAGATCGGTATGCAGGATGATGGCGTTTTTTTCTTGAACTAACGCGTGCAAATTGAGACGCACCTTGTCTAGTACATCGTTCAAATGTACTTTTTCCGGTGCTCTTTTTTCCTTGAAATTGAATTTAGAATAGGTAGATATGTCTTCGAGTAAGGTGCTCATTTGTTTAGCACCATTCCTGGCAAAATCGAGCTTAGGCAGCAAATCGTTGTATCGTTCTTTTTTAATATCGTACTCAATCAAGTCTATAAAACTGACAATGGTCCGAATCGGCGTTTTCAAATCATGAGAAGCTACGTAGGTAAACTGTTGTAACTCTTGGGTGGTTTCTTCCAGAGTTTTGTTTTTTACTTGTAGCTCTTTGATTAAGTCCTGCTGTTTAGATTGGTGCAGCTCCACTTCTGTTTGATAACTACCTACAATTTTCAGAATGAAATAAATACACGTTAAAAGGGTAAGGATATCGTCATACACGTTATCAACTTTGGGATACAATGGCTCATAATTCTGAAGATAGGCAATCCCTAATAAGTAAGAAAACAATACTATAGCATACAAAAGCAGTTTTGTCTTCGGCGCATTCTCGATTAAAAACCAAGCAAATAGAATATTCACAGCAATCAAATATTCCTCTCCAAACTTGCCTCCATAAAGAATCATTGTAAACAAGATAATAAGAGGAGGGGCAATTAATACAAGGTATTTTATATTATGGAAATAGCCCTTTTCATTAAGCCGGATTAGCCCAAAAACAGATACGATTAGCGAAAACGTGACGATTTGATAGTAAATAGGATTGCCCAAAAACAGTCCAATTGTGAAATCTAACACAGAAACCAATAAAGCAATTTGCAAAATCTGCTTTAATAAGGTGATTCGCAAGTTCCCGATCTCCTCTGGAGCTGCGCCTAAAAACTTAATTTTTTTCCAAACTTGTAAAAAAAACGCCTGCATATAGTTCAGTACTGATTTTGCAATTTTTGCCCACTTTTGTTACGAAAGAATCAACCGAATGTTGCTAGTTTATACTAATAAATTTTATTATATGCTTCCAAACTAGCTAAGTCCAGAATTAGGCAAGGTCACAATAGTCGAAAGGAATAGTAAGGGCCTAGCCGTCAATAGGTAAGGCGGCCGAATTTGCCCCGTCACCATGTTTGGGGAATGGCTAACGACCATCAGTGAAATCTATCGTCCATCTTCTAGCAGCAATTCGGCTTTCTAGGAAATAGTTCGAAATCAACAACTTGCAATTGTTAGTGGAGGGCGGGCAATAAAAAAGGGTAGCTCTAAAAATTAGAACTACCCAATATATTACTTGATTACTTTTTTAAGCTAAAACAGAAGAAGACTTAACGGTCTTGACGATTCTGCCAGCTACTAAGTATGGATCTGCGTTAGATGCTGGACGTCTGTCTTCCAGGTATCCTTTCCAGTCTGTTGGTACGGAAACTGGAATTCTGATAGACGCTCCGCGGTCACTAACGCCGTAGCTGAATTCTTCGATGGATTGAGTTTCGTGTAGGCCAGTTAGGCGTTGGTCATTGTTGGAACCATAAACTGCGATGTGCTCATCGTGTAAAGGTCGGAAGCTTTCACAAATAGCAGTAAACATGTCTTTGCCACCAATCTCGCGCATTGCTCTGTTAGAGAAGTTGCAGTGCATTCCTGAACCATTCCAATCTCCTTTAACTGGTTTTGGGTGTAGGTTGATTTTTACACCATACTCTTCAGATATTCTATATAGTAGGTAACGGGAAGCGATTACATCGTCTCCTGCTGTTTTTGCTCCTTTAGAAAATACTTGGTATTCCCATTGGCCAAGCATTACTTCTGCGTTGATACCAGTAAGTCCGATGCCAGCGTCCAGACACATGTCCAGGTGCTCTTCAACCATTTCACGACCTGCTACTTTGCCATCTCCTACCGCACAGTAGTAAGGACCTTGTGGTTCTGGGAATCCGTTTTCTGGAAAACCAATAGGCTTACCATCAAATTCGATCACGTATTCTTGTTCAAATCCAAACCAGAAATCCTTATCGTTGTCTTCTATAGTTGCTCTAGAGTTGCTTATGTGTGGCGTGCCGTCTGCATTCATAACTTCACAAACTACCAAGTACGCATTTCTACGACCTGGATCATTGTATACAGCAACAGGTTCCAATAGACAATCAGAAGAATGGCCTTCCGCTTGTTGGGTAGAACTACCATCGAAATTCCATTGAGGAAGTACATCGACTTCTCCATTGTAATTGTCCAGATTAAGGACTTTTGTCTTACTTCTTAGGTTTGCGTCTGGTTTGTGGCCATCTATCCAGATGTACTCAAATTTTAAAGCTGCCATTGTTCTATAATTTGTAAAAGTTAAAAAATTGGATTGTTAAGTCCACATCATTAATATAATGATGTAAAGATAACGGTTTTTTATTCCGATGAAACTATTTTTTAAAAATTTTTCAATTTTCAGGCCAAAAAGTACGATTTGGGTCAAAATTTTTCATTTTTTAGAAAAAATGTCATGTATTTTTCGATTTGCGCAAGAGTATTATTGGTTTTTTGAATAGGACTTCTCTTTTTTTTGAAAAATTTGGAGGCCCAAGCAGCGAAATGAAGCCTTCATAACATAAATGATTGAATATGAACACTTCGCTATAAAGAGCAGAGCTAATAGTATGGACTTTTTGAATGGTAAAAATAAATATGGCGTACTGGAAATGAATAACTGTGTTAACTTTGCTGAATAACCACCAATAACTATAGAATGAAAAACATTTTACTTGCTGGAATGATCATCTTAACTATTAATATAGGCTATGGTCAAAAGTATATAGATGATATCGCGGAAGCAACTTGTGATTGCATTGCCGAGCTACCAGATTCGCTAGACGGAGAGGAGTTTACAGGAAAACTTGGATTGTGTATGATAGGTGCTTGCCAGCCTTACGCGAAAAAAATCAAAAAAGATTTTAATATTGACATCAATGATCCTTATGGAAATGGGAGGGTAATAGGAGAAATGGTAGGGAAGAAGATGGCGTTTGTCTGTCCTGATTTAATAATTAAAAATTCTTCACGAGGCAAGAAGAAGGAAAAAGAAACAGGAGCATTACTTTCCTTCGAAGGATTGATTATTGATATCGAAGAAGGTGATTTTGTCATTTTTTCAATTGAAGATGAAAATGGAAAAGTAATGAAATTTCATTGGTTAGGTTTGGTAGAGAACGAAGTAGATCTTGTTGATGATTATAAAAGGTTAGAGTTTGCTTCTGTAAAGGTTAGTTATACAAACGAGGAGTTTTTCTCTCCTGAGTATGGCGAGTATCTTACTAGCCGTGTGTTAAAAGAAATGATTTGGGCCGAGTAATCCGCAAACAAATTTGAAGATATGAAAGCGCTTTTCCTCTGGCAACCCAACCCCAATTTACTGAAGCACCTCCGACATGAAGTCAGTTCGTCTGTTGAATTCATTATCCCGGATTCGTTTGAGGAAGCGGAACTCCTAAAACACGCCACAGACATCGATCTTGTCATTGGCTGGCGCCCAACCCTAAAACTGATTACCAAAGCCAAAAAACTAAAACTAGTCGTCAATCCAGGAGCAGGCGTCAATCAACTAACAGAAATACTCCCCCTCCTCCCCAAACAAATAACCCTGGTCAACGGACACGGAAACGCCTACTACACCGCTCAACATACCGTAGGGCTCCTCCTTGCACTAATGAACAAAATAGTCATCCACCACCAATACATGCTCCAAGGAAAATGGCGGACAGCAGACAAAGAAGCAAAGTCCATCGCCCTCCGAAACAAAACAGTCGGCCTGCTTGGCTATGGCCACATCAACAAAAGAATTCACCAGTTTCTAAAAGGATTTGAAGTCGAATTCCACGCACTAAAAACAAACTGGATAGAAGCACCAGCTGATCTGACCACCTATACCGACAAGGAGCTACCCAAATTTTTAGAAGCAGTCGATATATTAATCGTAGGACTTCCCTTAACAAAACAAACAAAGGGCCTGCTAGGAAAAAAAGAGCTGAAACTCCTAGGAGCAAATGGCCTGCTAATCAATATTGGCAGAGGCGAAATTATTCACGAAAGTGCCCTATACAATGCCTTGAAAAACAACGAAATCCTAGGAGCAGCCATCGATGTATGGTATGATTACGATCCTAAACCAGATGCGGAAGGCCGAAAATTCCCGTCTCAGTTTCCTTTTGACAAATTGGAGAACGTGGTACTTTCCCCGCACCGAGCTGCCTCCCCATTTGATGATCCAGCACGCTGGGTAGATGTCATATATAATATCAACGAACTCGCAAGCGGCCGCCTACAATTTATCAATGTGGTCAATATAGATAGGGGATATTGACAAATACAAAAGTGCATTTATACCTTCTACTTTCTACCATTTTCAACTAAGGACAAATCCATAGACCCGGAGTAACTCTTAACTCGCCACCTTGTGAAGTTCTAAGATACACATGACCACCATTTGCTGTATTAATTTCAATACTGCTACAACCTGCAGCAGCTCCAATTATTTCCGGGTTGGTTGGTGTCCCGCCAGGAATGATCACCTCCGATTTGCAATCCGGCACAACACCTCGACTCCAGTTGCATCCGTCGAACCAATTGTTACTTACCGCACCTGTCCAAACCCAGTTGGGGCCGGTACCAAGGTTGACGTTTACAGTAACCATGTCAGAACTAGTACACCCATTGGCAGCGGTTACATTAAGGGTGTAAGTCCTGGTGCTGTTAGGGGATGCAATGGGATTAGCAATGCTCGAATTGCTCAATCCTAAACTCGGTGTCCAGGAATAAGTGTAAGGCGGAGCGCCATTGACTACCGACCCGTTTAAGACAACAGACAAGTTATTACAGGAAATTGTCTTATTGGGACCAGCTTCGGCGATTGGTGGTTGGAAGGCAGAATTTGTATTCAAAATAAAATTATCCAGAAAATAATACCTTCTAATATCATCATTATTGAATGCCTGTGGAGAAATTCCAATACGAAGGCCATTGATGGCAGATGGAGCTATAAAATTAAATGTGTGCTGTATCCATATGCTTGAATTAAGAGTAGTATTGATCTCTCCAAGGTATACCCATGTAATTATATTAGGGTTGCTGCTGCAGTTCGTGGTTCCCCACAATCCAAGGTCAGGTCTTATGTTCACTCCGAGGCTGGATTCAGTTAAATGAAATTGAAAAGTGTATCCTACACCTGGTATTAGAGGCGTTGGTAAACAAACTCCAATGTCTTCTTCATGCTCCAGAACAGAACTACTTATTAGAGGAGTTGCCTCCGAAGTGTTGAAGACATGAATCCCAAAACAACCATTTCCAAAAGTTGGAGTAGGAGGAGGGCTAAATTGAGGATGACTATTGAACCCACAAATATTCAAATAGTCAGGGCTTTTTGCACTAGCATTAAACCAAGGGGTTGCTAGATACACTTGATTTTCTCCAGTAGGACAAGCGGAAAGAATTTCCCCTGAAGGGTTAGGAATCAAGGAAGGAACTGGTAAGGGGCATTGACCAACCACCTGTTCTGTTTTTATTAGGCTAAGGAGTAGAATGATTGCCAGAAAGAAACAACCATTGCAGAAATACAGTTTCCTTTTCATAGTAATTCATTTTTAGAATGTACAATTAAAGTCAATAGAAAAAAATGGTTATTCATTACTAATATTAAGGTGCGCTTTTATAGATTCCAAATCTGAATTCATTTCGTTTACCTTGGTTTCCAATTGCTCATTTTCAATGTTTAGTTCTTTGATGGCTTCAATGAGAACTGGGACCAAATGACTGTAGTCTACTGATTTGTATCCTTCATCGTCAGTAGAAACAAGTTCAGGAAAAACGGTTTCAATTTCTTGTGCAATAACGCCCAACTGAACGCCGTTTTTGAACGCCATTTCAGGATATTCTTCCTTCTTCCAAGTATAATTTACCCCACGAAGTAGCATTAGTTTGTCTAGTGAACGTTCAATATTGGTGATGTCTTTTTTAAATCGGACGTCGGAAGTTTCTGTGATACCGTTGGATTTGATTTCTCCAATTACATGCAATTTGTAAGCGGGAAGCGTTGTGCCAATTCCCACACGTCCAGTGGCATGAATAAATGAAGTGGTGGAATTTGACATGTAAACATTCCCATTATCAAGCATAACTTTTATCGGTCGAAGGGAATTCCATCCAGCATCTGGAGTGTCAGATATCAGCGTATAGTAAGCATTTTCATCATTTCTTAAGATAACACTCCTAGAATTGCTTCTTAGTCGGAAAGCATTATTTGAACGGGAGGTAACTTCTCCTTCTACATCAAGCTTGTACAACGGAGTTTCGTTGCCAATACCGATCCGACCAAAGTTTGTAGCTGCAAAAAGTGGAGAACCATTGTCTCGAATGAAAAAATCGCCAGGTCCGTCTAGGTCATAAGTAAACGGACTACCACCCAAAGTAGTAGTGGTGGGCTCCACAAGAAATCCACCAACTTGCACCTTTCCTGTTGTAGGATCAATGTTAAGCCCATTGTCCACTTCGACTGGTGGAGTGCCAAGTAGTCGGACGGCATCTTCTGGCAATATATATTTAACCAATCCTGTTTGAGGATCTACTACTAGAAAGGTAGAGTCTGGTACCCCAGCTTGATTCAACCCATCTATTCGAACAGGATCATCTCCAGGTACAATTGGGGTGACGTGCAGTGTTTTGTCAGGGGTAGACTGGCCTACACCAACATTTTGAGCGATTGCAGTCGTAGAGAATAGAAATAAAATGGAGAGTAGAAGGGTAATGTCTAATGTTTTCATAGTCAGGATTTTGATGTGGAATATTACCTTTAATATAATGCAAAAAAACAATTATCTAACAACCTGTACTCACATTTATTTATTGAGAATAAATAGTATTTTCTATCTGTAGTGGGGACGGTCCGTGCCAGTAAATTACTTATGAATCCGAGGGAAATACCAATGGATTGGCAGCTTTTGTAGTTGTTATTCAATGAGAAAAACCGAAAACATATTATTCTGTTTCCGGTCTAGTCAACTTTTTATTAAATCTAATTTTTTGCTTGGAGGTGGAAAGTAATGCGATGGACTAAAAATCCAAGGGTATCACAAATTGAGATTAAAATCGATTGATATAGCCAAAATGGATTTTACCGGATCCAAAGTCGATCGGATTTGCTTGTTGTCTGCCGAGGGCGTAGCTGATACCAAAAATACCAGCTTTCGTTTCGAACGTCATTCCGACTCCAAACCCAAGTGGCCAGTCCGTCAAATCAGCAATGTTGCTTTTGTTTTGCAGGTAGGCAAAATCCCCAAACCCATACAAATAAGAGTTTTGACCAATCAGAAAACGCACCTCTGTTGTCAATATAGAATACAACGAGGCAAACACCGATTCATCATCAAAACCACGAAGTAAATTGATGCCACCAAGTCGATACAACTCGTTTTGATACAATTCACGTTCTGCAATCAGGATCCCGCTTTTCAGACCCGTTTTTAAGGTCATTCGTTTTGCGAGTGGAAGATAATACGCGAGATCAGCATTGATTTTAAATTGATAAGATCGCAGACTCAAGCTGTCGTAAAGACTTTCATACGAGAATCCCGGTTCGTCAGGATCGACGATGTTAACAATATCTGAGTTTTTGGAAATCCGTTTTATCCCAGCAGCACCTCGTAATTTGACATCAAATCCTTTCGTTGGGTTGAATCGATAATCCAATTGCTCAAATCGGTATTCTAACCCAAATGAAGAATTCCTAATGTCCAAGTTTCTGGGTAAAGTACGGGTAGTTTTTACTTGTTCTGTGTTGACAAAAAGTATGTTGGTTTGTGAGTTATTCCAAAATGCTTCAATATAGTTTCGGCCTTCAAAATGATACTGAATACCAAGATCATAAATAATGTCAAGATAGGCGGTATCCCGCTTGTAAAGGTCAAAATTGATGTCAAACCCAAAAGGCAATTTTAGGAAATAAGGATACAGAAAATGGACATCCAACCGCTGTGTCAATGGTCTTAACTGTTCCCAGGAAAGTAAAATCTCTTTCCCTGTACCGAATGGGTTCTGTAAATCGATTTTTGCATTCCCAGTGAGGATTAGCTTGCCTGTTTCATTATTCTTTGGGAGAAAACCTAGCAATAAATCAAACTGGCTTGATTTCTTATTTTCGAGAAACAAATTGATGGTTGCTTTATTGTCGGCGAAGGTGATAAAGGGCGCCTGCTTTTCTGTTAGATAACCGGTCTCCCGAATTCTGGAGCTTACTTTTTTGATTTTGCTTTCATTATAAATTTCTCCTTTATTCAGATTCAAGTAACTGGCCAGGTACTTTTTACTGATTTTTGCATTGCCTTCTATATTTAATTCATCCAGGACAATAAGGGCGTTTTTGTCAAGGTAAAGTTTTGCATACACCTTATTATTATACACGCGAACACTGTCCAGTCGGACGTTTGCAAATGGATAGCCGTTGTTTTCTGCGTAGGACAACATTCGGTTTTGAATACTCAGGATCTCTTTGTAATACAACGGTTTTTCCGTATAAAATTTTTCCTTGAATCCTGCATTACTGATAAATGCATTGTCGATATTCCCATTTTCAATATGTCCCCATTCATAGGGTTCACCAACATACAAATAAGCAGTTTGGAGCGAATCCTTGTAGGCAATGCTGTCTATAGAAGCTGCCAGGTAAGCACTGTTTCGTAATTCCATCAGGATCGTCTCCAATTGGCGCCTTGCGGTTGTTGAATCTTGTTGGTATGGGAGAAACTCGATTTTTTTCTTGATAAAAGACGCTTCTTTGTCAATAGGGACAATCTGCAAAATCACCGGCTCTTGAGCGATGCCCAAAGCGGTGAAGAAGATAAGAAGGATATGTGTCAAGAAAAAACGCAAGTTTCGAATTACAATTTGATGGTAAATTTAGCAATCAATTCAATGTAAAAATAAGAATCCACAGACAGTACTACACTAAAAAGTAGGAATTCTGAAAATATTGTGAGCAGTCCATGGTTTTTTCAAAAAGATACCTGATTTGTTGGATGGTATGAGTAACTTGATTTTTTAAACAAACATCACACATCTTGGCAGGTATTTATATCCATATTCCATTTTGCAAACAAGCATGTCACTACTGCAATTTTCACTTTTCCACGTCGCTGCGTAATAAAAACGAATTGCTGGAAGCGATAGTATCTGAAATTGGTCTTCAAAAAGACTATTTGAACAATGAACCGTTGGAAACGATCTATTTTGGCGGTGGAACTCCTTCATTGCTTGAAGAAAAAGAGCTGGATGTTATTATAAATGCATTGAACAACCACCATTCGGTCAAGGAAGATGCAGAAATTACCCTAGAGGCCAACCCGGATGATTTGTCAAAACAAAAACTGGCCGCGTTAAAACGTTCCCCCATCAATCGCCTAAGCATCGGCGTACAGTCTTTCCATCAAACCGACCTCGAATATATGAATCGAGCACACAACGCACAAGAAGCTGACGACTGTATTAAGGATGCGTTGGACCTCGGTTTTCAAGACCTCAGTATTGACCTGATCTATGGCACCCCCACCATGAATGACGACCAATGGCTGGCCAATCTTCATCAAACGTTTGCCTACAAGGCGCCTCATGTTTCTTGTTATGCGTTGACCGTAGAGCCCAAAACTGCACTCGATCACTTTATCAAAACCGGAAAGTCTGTCCCGGTAGACGACCATCAGTCTGCCCGACAATTTGAGCTGCTAGTCAAGGAAATGACCAACGCCAACTACGACCACTACGAAATATCCAACTTCTGCCTGGAGGGCCGATATTCCAAACACAACACCGCTTACTGGAAAGGCAACTGGTATTTGGGACTAGGACCCGCGGCCCACTCTTTCAATGGAGATTCTCGCCAATGGAATGTTGCCAATAATGCAAAATACATTCAATCTATTAAGGAAGGTAAGGTACCCACTGAAGTGGAATATCTTTCTGAAGCGGACCGTTATAATGAATACATCATGACTGCTTTCCGAACTAAATGGGGGGTTGATTTGTCGAAAATTATCAATTGGGGATACCGGGTGCATGACCGATTTTTGGAAGAGGTGCAAGTGTTTTTGGATCAGGGGCTCATTATCCGAAAGGAAAATTTTTTCTACCTAACTCAAGAAGGCAAGTTTTTGTCGGACGGTATTATTGGTGATTTGTTTATGGATTGATAGGCAGACCGCCTCGCAGAAAGACAATAGATTTTTTAGGATAGATAAATCGTTGTGTCCTTATTTTTTGTGCTCAAACCATTGTTTATTTTAGCTTAACTAGGAATAGTTTTTGATCGAAATTATAATATTCCCCAATAAAAAACTGAATAATGAAAAGGAAAGTTATTTATCTATTACTAACAGGATTATTATTTAATACCATGTTATTTGTGGCTGGTTGCTGCTTGCCAGGCACCTGCTGTGGCGGCAATTCGGCAAATACATTCGACACCATAAACATGGAAGCAAGAAATGTAGCAATAGAATCAGTAGATGGTTTAGTTGCTGGTCCAACGCTTGTCGATATGGCAATGATCCCTTTCAATGAATTTGGGATTGCACTAGAGCCTGAAATAATATATGCAAATGCCACTAAATCAAACTGGCAATTGCAAGGCCTGTTTATGAATACTGCCTATGCATGCTCTCCACCCCCTCCAACAAGCAATGAAGAAGTTAACTCAATTTCGATTTTTAGCAATGCAGAATTTACGATAGATGGGCAAACTTTCATGGCTGGTGATACGCTAAACGAGCTGTTTTCGATAAGAGACAACACCATTTGGGAAGAAGTTGCGCTAGATCAGTACAACAATCGGACAGCAGACAAAATGGTCAACGAATATGACTATCTGCTAAAACTTATTCAAGCACCATCCGCTGCTCAAGCACACCGATTTACTATCCACTATTCTCAAACGAATGGCGAATTTTATAGTATGACAACACAGTTAGTAGAAGTTACCCCTTAATAACTGAAAAACAGCTAGTCGGTTCTGTAACAAAAGGTTAACTTTTAAGATTTATTTAGAAATAAATTCACTCTTATGACTAAGAACGTACCCTCCATTTTTATCGTGTTTTTTGGCCTCCACCTTCTATTATTTGTAGCCAGTTGTTGCTGGCAAGGAGGTTGTTGTCGTGGAGGAACCGTCCATTATTTTGATGTAACAAATACCTCTGCACAAAATGTAGAACGGATAGAAGGGGCAGAATTGACTCCGGGTTCGACACTACCAGACCAGTCTGTTGTCACTTTTGACCAATTTCTGATCTTTTTGGAACTGGAAATCGAGGTTTTTTCAAGTATTCAAAACGAACCTCAAAACCATCTTGGGTTTTCATTTATTAATACCGCTTATGCTTGTTCACCACTGCCAATCGGCATTCAGCCAACTGAGGAGGTCGACCAGATTCTTGTATTTAGCAATGCAGATTTCACCACCTCAACAGATATTCGTCCAGCTGGAGATACGTTAAATGATCTTTTTATCATTGGCGGTTTTTTGGAAAATCCTCAAATTTTCAACTTGGAAGTTTACAATGAGGAATCTGAAGACAAAGAAACTCAAGTTGAATATTTCATTGGCTTGGAAAACCCTGTACTAAGCCCTCAAACACATCAATTTACAGTCCATTATTACCTTACTAATGGAGAATTTTATGCAGCGACTACCGAATCGGTGGAAATTACCCCATAAATATTGTACATTTGGAGCAAATTTTTGCTTTAAATCTATAATAATATATTATGAGCGTAGTCGAATTGCGTGTGCCTGTAATAGGCGAATCTATAAATGAAGTAACCCTTTCTCAATGGTTAAAGAAAGACGGTGATTATATACAAAGGGACGAGTCCATCTGCGAATTTGAGTCTGACAAGGCAACCCTGGAATTTCCAGCGGAAGTATCTGGCAAACTAATCATCGTAGCACAGGAAGAAGAGGATTTAGAAATCGGAGCCTTGGTTGCCAAAATAGATACCAGTGTAGCCGCTCCAGCTGGCAACGGCGCCGCCGATCCTGCTCCTGCAACAGAAGCAAAAGCTCCAGAAGCAGTCAAAGAAACAGCACCTTCCCCAAAGGAGGATAGTTACGCAAAAGGCCACCCTTCTCCTGCAGCAGCAAAAATGATGAAGGAAAACAACCTAAGCGCAGCCGATGTCAAGGGCACGGGAAAGGACGGCAGAATTACTCAAGACGACGTCGCAAAAGCAGCTGCAGCGAAAAAATCAACGCCTGCTCCCGAAGTACAAGAGGCAGTTGCCCCAGTAGCAGGAGGCAAATCATTCAGCCGGGCAACCACCACAAAAAAAATGTCCCGAATGCGCCGCACCATCGCCAAGCGATTAGTGTCCGCAAAGAACGATACTGCCATGCTCACAACGTTCAACGAGGTAGACCTGACAAACATCATGGCGCTACGAAAGAAATATCAAGAACAATTTGTAGAAAAATATGGGGTCAAACTGGGATACATGTCCTTATTTACTAAAGCTTGCGCGAAAGCGCTAATGGAGATGCCTGGCGTCAATGCAATCATCGATGGCGATCAGCTGATTTATCACGATTATGCGGATATTTCTATTGCAATTTCTACGCCCAATGGCCTAGTTGTTCCTCCAGTACACAATGCCGAATCCCTAGGATTCGCAGAGATCGAATTGAAAATCAAAGCACTAGCTAAAAAAGCAAGAGAAGGGAAATTAACGCTTGAAGAAATGTCTGGCGGGACCTTTACCATCACCAATGGCGGTATTTTCGGATCCATGATGAGTACACCTATCCTCAACCAGCCACAATCTGCAATTTTAGGGATGCACACCATCCAGCAACGCCCAATGGCAATTGACGGGGAAGTGAAAATACGGCCCATGATGTACTTGGCGTTGTCTTACGACCACAGAGTGATTGATGGAAGTACGTCTGTTACTTTCCTTGTGAAAGTGAAGAAATTGCTGGAAGATCCTACGACGTTGCTATTGGATATTTAGGTTATGGTTATTGGCGTAATGGTTTCAACTGCTCAATAAACTGAAATTGGAAAATAAGGGTTTTCTTTCTAAGAAATAAAGCCCTTATTAACTGTCCTCTAAATCTAGAAAGATAATTTTTTGAGTATCCCAATCCAGCATTAACAATTACACCATTACCAATACCTACATCCTGTCCCACCTCGCCCGATACCCACGCACATCAAAATGCACCGCCCGTGTCCCAGGATACCGACCTACTCCTCCTTGGGACTTTATGATCTTATGCTCCAGCAAATCAAGAACAATCTGCTTGTCCACCTTCTCATAACTACCGCTGCGATCAATATCCCCAATTTTCAAATCGATGGCCTCTCCTTTTATATGGCGACTTAGCGAAGCACCTGAGATTGATTCGTTGTAGGCTGGATGCCGATGGCCATGACTAATGGTAAATGCTTCTGGATCGTGCGCTTTCTTTTCTAATTCTTGTTGCAGCTGGAGAAGTCCGTACAAGAGTTTTTCATCTACGAGCCAATACATCTTTTTATCCTTGTGGAATAGGCAGGCTTTAAAATATTGATCCCTGGGTAGAAAATCCACGAGGAGATAATTGCCAACTATTTTTTTGAAAAAATCTGCCTGTTCAATTTCGTAGTATTGTTTGTCAGCAAGGAGTGGCTTGTATTTTTTAGTGTTGGAGAGTGTGTTCTTCAAATAGGATTTTTCGAGTTTATGATAGGGAATCTGCTCGAAACTATTCAGGAGATGGTCAATTTGCCGCTTGGAATCTACTGGGGAATACGAAGTAGAGGGTTGATACTTCATTTTCAAAAAATACAGACGCGGAAGCCAATGCACTGAAACCAGAACTATGCTGAGCAGTAAAACAACAACCAACAACCAAATCAATTTTCTAATCATTTGTCCAAGTTTCTGAGTTATTAGGTGTATGATTTGCTCCGAGCGTTTGCACAATTATCCAACCATTATTCCTTTAACCAATCAACCATTCCTAAATAAGAAAGAAATCAATCGCGGCACCTCCTTCTTACCATCATCAAACCACTCTTTAATTTCCAGCAATTCCAACTCTGCAGCTTTAGCAGCCTCCAAATACTCCGACAGATGATGCGTAAATGCGGTAAGTGTGATCGTCGCCCCTTCTTCTTCAAAACGAGCTTTGGAGCCCTGGTATTGCTTGAATGGATGGAATTCACAAATAAAAAAATGACCATTCGGCGCTAGCCATGGTTTCACTTTTTGGAAGATGGGGCCGAGATCTTCAATGTGTTCCAACACCAAGTTGGTACTAATCAAATCAACCGGTTGTTGGATAAATGTCCACGGCTGCAGCAGGTCCGCTTCCACAAAAGTGGTGGTATTCTTCTTGATTTTTTGCCGAGCAATTTGTAGCATCTCCCTTGAAAAATCTACAGCTAGCACACTTTCCGCTTGGTCAGAAAGCCAAATGGTGTTTTTACCAGTACCGCACCCAAGTTCAAGGACACTGGAAAACGGGATATTTGCTAGTGATTGTCTGGTGGCCAGCGCATCCAAATCTCTGGTTTTATTTTCGTTGGTGTCGTATTTGGCTGCCCACTGATTGTATGCGTCATTGATTTTCATGCTATTCTAGGAATTCTGGTTTTTTTCGATGTTTGGTGGCTTGTTCATAGCTATAAGCGATTTCCAGCAAAATTGGTTCACTCCAAGCTCTTCCAAAGATAGAAACGCCAACTGGGAGCTCATTTACAAAACCCATCGGCACGGAGATGTTCGGATAACCAGATCGCGCAGCAGGGGAAGAACTCCCGCCAAGGTAGTTGTCTCCATTGATCAAATCGGTTTTCCAGGCGGGGGAACCAGTTGGTGCAATGATCGCATCCAACTGATTTTCATTCATCACTTTGTCAATCCCATTTTCGCGATAGCCCTTTAGCATCGTAGCTAGTGCTTCCTTGTATTCTGGTGTGTCGAGGCTGGCAAGTGCTTGTGATTTTTTCAATAAATCCTGATCAAAATGTTTAAGTTCAACCGCATCCTTTTCATTGAAGCTAATGAGGTCAAGCAGATTTTTAATTTTTGCATTAGGTCCAAGTGTCGCAAGATATTTATTTATCCCACTTTTAAATTCATAGAGTAATACCTTGAATGCTTCTCCATGCAAAGGGGCTTCTGTGATTTTGTCGATGTAAATTACCTCGGCACCCTGCGCTTCCATGTCGCTTTTTACCGTGTCCATCAGGTCATCCACCTTAAAATGAAAGCCTAATGCGCCTTTCCAAAGACCAATTTTTTTTCCTTTCAATCCATCCGTTTTCAGGAATTGAGTATAGTCTTTTTTAGCTTTTTCTTGGCTGGGAATGGTATACGAATCCCTGGGATCGACACCAGTGAGCACACTTAAACAAACAGCTGCATCATACACTGTTCGAGCCATCGGTCCTGCAGTATCCTGCGTTTCAGAAATCGGAACAATCCCACTTCGTCCGATCAGACCAACGGTAGGTTTGATCCCCACGACTCCATTGTTATTCGAAGGGCAGACAATTGATCCATTGGTTTCTGTGCCAATCGCAATCATACACAGATTGGCAGAAACCGCTACTCCAGATCCCGCACTGCTGCCACAAGGGTTTCTATCCAACCGATATGGGTTTTTGGTTTGCCCACCCAGACCACTCCAACCACTCGAAGAGATATTTGATCTAAAGTTGGCCCATTCGCTAAGATTTGCTTTTCCTAGGATAACAGCTCCCGCTGCTCGAAGTTGAGCGGCTACAAAACTGTCTTGTAGGGGCTTCGACCCTTCTAGCGCTCTTGAGCCTGCAGTCGTGCTCATTTTGTCGTGGGTGTCAATGTTGTCCTTCAGAATGATGGGTATTCCATGCATTGGTCCTCTGGATTTACCAGCATTCAATTCATCATCAAGGGACTTTGCAATTGCTAATGCATCAGGATTTATCTCAAGAATCGAGTTAAGCGCAGGGCCATTGTTGTCGATTTGGTCAACTCTATCCAAGTAGTTTTTAACAATTTCTTGAATAGTATATTGGCCGTTTTTATAACCTTTTTGCAACTCTAGGATAGTTATTTCTTCCATAAATTGATTGTTTGTAGTGATGGTAGAGGCACTGACAGACTTTTGCTGGCAGCCTGGAAGCCCCAGAAATGATAGTATTGTAAGTGCTTTGCTCGATTCGGAAAGGAAAAGTCTACGTTTCATAATAGGGAATAACTTCTATGTATAATTAATCAAAGTCAAGTTACAATAAATGTATTGAAATTTTATTTGTGAATAAGGGCAAGCAAAAAAATCATAAGGTATTAACTTTCAAAGGCACTTATTCCTTATTTTGCAGGATGAAAAACTTAATAGTTCTGTTTGTATTAGTAGTCGCCAGTGCGACGGTGTTTGGTCAAAAAGATAAAAAATTGATCTTGAAAACGGTTGGACCGAATGACATGAAAGCACATATCCATTTTTTGGCTGATGATGCGTTGAAAGGTAGAGATACTCCTTCTGATGGTCAAGCAGCTGCGGCCGCATATATCAAGGCAAAATTCATCCAATATGGTGTTGAGCCTGCAAGCAAGGACTTCGGATACCTGCAACCCGTCCCATTTCGTGAAGTTAATCCAATGAAAGAGGGAACCATGACCATCGGAGACCGAACCCTCAATTTTCCCAAGGATTTTTTGATGATGGATGCTAAAAATCAATCCTTAAATGCAGCGTTCGTCTTTGCTGATTATGGGTTGGAAGCAGATCTGAAAAAAATAGACGTCAAAGGGAAAATAATAGTGGCACTGTGTGGCAATGGGGAGGACGCTTCTCCTAGGGCTTGGTTCAGACTTAGAAAACAAAAAGCTGAACTAGCTGAATCTGCTGGGGCGGAAGGATTGATTGAGCTTTATCGCAGCAATCAAATGCCTTGGAAATTTATCATTAACAGAATGACAGGCGCTAAGGTAATGCTAGATGCACAAAAGGGTAAAGAAAGCAATCTCCCACACTTTTGGATAAATGCCGCTGATGTAGAATTAATCGATTTTTTGAAGTCTGGCGGCGAAATGAATATTCAAACCGCAGGAATTAAGCAATCGAACTTCGACGCACATAATGTTGTAGGGATTGTAGAAGGCACAGATCCAGTGCTGAAAAATGAATATGTCATCTATTCTGCGCACTACGATCATGTAGGTGTCGGCATTCCTGACGCGAGAGGAGACAGCATTTATAATGGTGCAAGAGATAATGCGATTGGAGCTTCTGCAGTAATTGCCGCCGCAAAAAATTTAGCCAAATATCCGACCAAACGATCGTCCATGTTTATCCTGTTTACAGGAGAAGAAAAAGGATTGTTAGGGAGCAAATGGTTTGTCGATCATTCCCCCGTTCCACTAGACAAAATTGCTTACTGTTTTAATATAGATGGCGCAGGCTACAACGATGTCAAACTGGTTACGGTAATAGGTTTGGAGCGGACAACCGCACAAGGGCATCTGCTCAAAGCATGCAGTACGTTTGGGCTAAAAGCGATCTCTGACCCTGCCCCAAAACAAGGACTATTCGACCGTTCGGACAACGTGAATTTTGCTAAAAAGGGAATCCCGGCTCCTACGTTCAGTCCTGGATTTACGGCGTTTGATGCCGAGATATCAAAGTACTATCATCAAGCAGCAGATGAGGTGGAAAGCTTAGATTTTAATTATCTGAACAAGTATAGTAAAGCCTTTATTTATGCTGGCAGACTCATTGCCAACGACAAAAATAAACCGTTTTGGATGCCTGGAGACAAGTATTATGAGGCGGGGAAAGCCTTGTATGGTCGGTAGTAGGGGAGTTAAGCTGCTTGAAGTGCACGGACACCTTTGCTATATGCTTTTTGAAATCGAGAAGTTGAAAATGGTGCCCCCGGTAGGGTTGTCTGTAATCCAGATTTTCCCGCCGTGAATGGTGACCACTCTACGACAAATAGACAAACCGATACCAGAACCGTCATACTCCAGAGTGTTGTGTAGTCGTTTGAACGTGTCAAATACATTGTTTCTGTACTTCTCGTCTATTCCAATTCCATTGTCTGCTACCTGGAAGGTGTAAAACTGATCACTCTCTGAATGATTGATGTTGATTGTCGGGTTTTCAGAATCGTTAAACTTTATACCATTATTAATCAAATTAATAAATACCGAGCCGATCAATTGGGGGTAGCAGTATATTTTTTTAGCTGGTAAATCCAGTGTTACTTTGGCATTTTGATCTTCTAGTATTGGTCCTAAGTCGACTAGCTTTTCATCAATGATTTTACTTAATATGATTGGTTGGGTGTCAGAATTTGATTTGCCTGTTCTAGCATAAGCTAGAATATCGCTGATCAGTGCGGACATCCGTTTCCCTGCATTTATGGTAAACTGAAAAAGCTCGGAAGCGTCTTGGTTGAACGATTTTCCATGTTTTCTTTCTATCAATTGGAGCATACTCACGATGGTTCTGACTGGTGTTTTGAGATCGTGGGATGCGGCATAGGTGAAATTCTCCAGGTCTAGATTGGCGTGTTCTAATTCTTTGTTTAGGTTTTCCAGATGTCGGTTGTTTTTAAGCAGGTTTTTGTTGTTGTGCTCAATCTGTTCTTCCATATTCTTTATAGCGGTTATATCTGAGTACCAACCTAACAGACCGACTACCTGACCGTTTTCATCGAAAAGGGGTTTTTTGGAAGTTTTTAACCACAATTTTTTACCGTTGGCTAGTGTTTTGGGCTCTTCAAAGTCTAATTCTGCTTCACCTGAATCCATTACTCGTTTATCTACACTTCTAAAGAATTCCGCCTCTTCTCTACTCCAGGGCATGTCAAAATCATTCTTACCGACGATGTCTTCTTTTGAGGCTATACCACAGTTTTTTGCAAAATGGCTATTACAACCAAGAAAAACACTATTTCTATCTTTCCAGAATACATACTTCCCACAGTTATCTGCGAAGATTTCCAAAATAGAATGATTGGATAATACTTTTTTCATAATGATAAAGGTAGATGTCTTAAGTAGATTGTCATTGAATAAAGCCCTAAATCAAGAATGGTAAAGTAGGTAATAATCAAATAAAATTCAACCTAATCTATAATAAATAAGTATTTGTATTATTTTTCTTTTAAAGAATAGTTCGATTAAAAAAATGTAACGAATCCTAAAAACTCTAAATCATCACTTATCTTTGCGGCATGAACCGTCCAGACTTTTCAAAAATAAAATGGAATACTCCGACTTCTTTTTCTGAGAATGAAATTGAAATAAAAGAATTCCAAACACCAGAACAAATTACCATTTCGTCAGCTTATACAGCTGATGACCAAAATGAGTTGCACCATTTAGGCTTTGTTGCAGGGTTGCCTCCTTATTTACGAGGGCCTTATAGTTCCATGTATGCGGTTCGGCCCTGGACCATTCGACAATATGCCGGTTTTTCAACAGCAGAAGAAAGTAATGCATTCTATAGAAGAAATTTGGCAGGCGGCCAAAAAGGATTGTCCGTTGCGTTTGACCTTGCCACCCACCGAGGCTATGACTCCGACCACGAACGAGTAGTTGGAGATGTCGGAAAGGCTGGTGTCGCCATCGACAGCGTAGAAGACATGAAAATTCTATTCGATCAAATTCCCCTAGATCAAATGTCCGTCTCCATGACAATGAACGGGGCTGTTTTGCCGATTATGGCCTTCTACATTGTGGCTGCAGAAGAGCAAGGAGTGACAAAGGAAAAACTAAGTGGAACCATTCAAAATGATATTCTAAAAGAATTTATGGTCCGCAATACTTATATCTATCCGCCTGCACCTTCTATGAAAATTATTGCGGATATATTTGAATATACCTCTCAGAAAATGCCCCGATTCAATTCGATCAGTGTGAGTGGATACCATATGCACGAAGCAGGAGCGACAGCCGATATTGAAATGGCCTATACCTTGGCAGATGGATTGGAATATATTCGTGCAGGAATCAAAGCAGGTCTCAAGATTGACGATTTTGCTCCGCGTATTTCTTTCTTTTGGGGAATAGGCATGAACCATTTTATGGAGATTGCAAAAATGCGGGCAGCAAGAATGCTTTGGGCTAAAATAGTGAAACAGTTTGATCCGCAAAATCCCAAGTCCATGGCTTTGCGCACACATTGTCAGACCTCAGGCTGGAGCTTAACCGAGCAAGACCCCTACAACAATATTGCACGAACTTGCATAGAAGCAATGTCCGCCGTACTAGGAGGAACACAGTCCCTTCACACCAATGCACTTGACGAAGCGATCGCATTGCCTACCGATTTTTCTGCCAAAATTGCCAGAGACACACAAAAATACTTACAGCAGGACACAGATATCATTAAGGCGGTTGATCCATGGGCAGGTTCTTATTATGTGGAACAATTGACCAATGATATTGCTGAGAGGTCCTGGGCGCTAATCCAGGAAGTAGAAGAGTTAGGCGGCATGGCAAAAGCTATTGAGACTGGATTGCCAAAAATGAGAATCGAGGAGGCCGCCGCCAGAAAACAAGCGCGAATAGATAGTGGCAGAGATCAGATCATCGGCGTCAATGTATTCCAAGCAGAACAGGAAGAAGAAGATATGCTGGATATCCTGGAAGTAGACAATACTGCAGTCCGTGAATCCCAGCTAAAACGATTAGATGAAATCAAAAAATCAAGAAATCAATCCGCCGTTGACCAAGCACTTGCCGCACTCGCCGATTGTGCGAAGTCAGGAAAAGGGAATTTACTGACTTTGGCTGTCGAAGCGGCAAAACATCGCGCAACACTAGGAGAAATTTCGGATGCTTTAGAAGAAAGTTTTGGACGTTACAAAGCAGTAACACGATCTATTTCTGGTGTTTACTCTAAAGAAATTGCTATGAATGAAGAATTTAAGCAAGCCAAAGAATTAGCCAATCAATTTGCAGAAAAAGCAGGCCGCCGACCAAGGATAATGATTGCCAAACTAGGGCAGGATGGCCATGATCGGGGAGCAAAAGTGATCGCTACCAGTTTTGCAGATTTGGGGTTTGATGTAGACATTGGCCCCTTGTTTCAAACACCTAAGGAAGCAGCCATGCAAGCGGTAGAAAATGACGTTCATATTTTGGGCGTTTCTTCCTTGGCGGCAGGGCATAAAACCCTTGTGCCAAAGACTATCGCGGCGCTAAAAGAACTGGGAAGGGAAGATATTATGGTGGTCGTTGGAGGTGTCATTCCAGCACAAGATTATCAGTTTTTGTATGACGAGGGAGTTTTGGGCGTTTTCGGACCGGGTACAAAAATTCCCATTGCTGCAAAAAAGATCCTGGAAGTACTGATTTCCATAGTTGTCTAAACTCGGTTTAGCACTAGGTGTTTTTTTATCATTACTAATACTATTAATAAATGCTTTTTAAAGAATTCAATAAAACATCAACTAAAGAATGGATCGCCAAGGTAGAAAAAGACCTTAAGGGGAAACCATTGGACTCCTTGACCTGGGAAGCAGAGGACGACATTCTTGTAAAACCGTTTTATAGAAAAGAAGACCTCGAAAATATTCCGCCAGCAACCACTCGAAAGTCTACCAATGACTGGTTCATTCAAGAGGAAATCGAAATGGGAATGGGGGTTACCTTTGCAAAAAAAACCAACGAAAAATTGTTGGAGGCCCTAAAGTTTGGTGTGAGCGCTCCGAATTTGGTGCTAGACGAAGTCCTGGACAACAAGTCCTTTTCGAAAATGCTGAATGGCGTGTTTTTGAATATGATCTACCTCAATTTTAGTGGACTATTGACAGAAAGCCATCCGCTCGAAATCCTAAAATTACTACAAGCAGAAATCAAAAACCAAAAACTATCCAGTAAAAAATGCAAGGGAGCATTGGACGTTGATCCCATCGGGTTTTATATAGAAAATGAGGAGTATTACGAAAGCAAAGAAGCCGACTTCGAAAGCATTAAAAAAGCGATAGTATTTGCTTCAGAAAAACTGCCGAATTTTACGGTATTGACGGTCAATTCTCATTTTGTGCACAATCAAGGCAGTACGATCGCCCGGGAATTGGCAATTACCTTAGCAACGGCTGCTGAATATGTCTTGCAACTTCAAGAACGAGGCGTTGAACCGACTTTAGTAAACAATCACCTCAAGTTCTCCTTGTCCGTTGGGGGGAGTTATTTCATGGAAATAGCAAAAATTAGAGCACTCAAAAAACTATGGCCAAAAATAATGGAAGGGTTTGGAGTTCCCAACGCCCCGATGCCATTTATCCATGCGCAAACCTCGATGCGCTCGCTAAAAGAAGAGGAAAACGCCAACCGAATACAAGTCACCACCGAAGCAATGAGCGCAGCTATCGCAGGAGTGGACAGCCTGACCGTTCTGCCTGCTGATATGCTTTATGGAGCGCCGACAGACTTCTCCAATCGGATCGCTCGCAACGTGCAACATCTATTGAAGTCGGAAAGTTACATGGATCGAGTCTATGATCCAGCAGCCGGAAGTTATTATATCGAAGTACTGACGGAAAAGGTAGCGGAAATTGCCTGGAGCAAATTTTTAAAAATTGAAGACGCCGGAGGTATTTTCGGGATTTTACAATAAAACATCAAATGAAATTATTCCATTTTTTTACGCTGTTAATGCTGTCGATATTGGCAGCAGGCTGTTTTTCTACCAGTTATTTATCAACGCTTCCTCCAGTCATCCCTCAGTTTGAAGCTAAATATGGTAGTCGGATCAACGAAGGTTCTACCTTGATCGAGGCTAAATATTTCTACACTTCAGAACGAACAAAACATGGAGAGTACGTAACTAAAGTGTACAATCCAGACCTAAATTTGCTCACACAATACATGACTTATAAGGAAGGGTTTCAAGTCTTGCACGGAGAAACAAAGGAATGGTATGACAATGGGAACTTATGGTTTGAGGGCAATTATACGGATGGGAAAAAGGATGGGGAGTGGAAATACTATGATTTTGAACATGGGTACATGGATCAATTTGGCGCATTTGCAAACAATGAAAAGGAAGGAGAATGGCAAGGCCTAGACTCGCTGGGCAAACAGCGATTTATTTACAATTTTAGACAAGGTAAAAAACATGGAGAATGCCTCACCTTCAAAGACGGGGAACCAATAATAAAAGAGGTTTTTGAATTTGGGATATTGATTGATGAAGAAATCATGGATGAAGCTGCCCTGCCTGGGGAACATGTGCAACCTTTTTTTAGTAGTTGCGCTAGTGAAAATAAATCGGAGCAAAAGAAATGCACTGAAAAAGAATTGTTGACATACATGTATACAAACCTCCGATATCCTACAATCGCAAGAGAAAATGGCCTAGAGGGAAAAGCTTTCTTTTCCTTTGTTATTAACAAGGATGGCATTTTAGAACAGATCAAAACCAAAAGAGGTCTAAGCACGGAGATTAATAATGAATGTATTCGATTAATAAAATCCTTGCCATCCTGGGATCCCGGAACCCACAATGGAAAGAAAGTGAAGGTACAGTACGTCTTGCCCGTCCGCTTCAAACTACAAGGATAATCAATAGACCATGAAGAGTTGTTTCACTACCATATTGATCACACTTTTGCTTGCAGCTGTTGCAGTTGGCGGGTTTTACATCTTTGTACAGCAACAAACCATGGAACAACAATCCATGTCCAATTGGAAAGCGCAAAACAGGGCCAAAAAGAAAAAAAAGGCAGCCCAAAGGAAAACAAAAGAAATGCAGGAGGACATCGATAAAGATGGATTGACTAAGGCAGAAGAAAAGAAATTGGGTACTTCCGATTACAGTATGGATACCGACCGCGACGGTGTACCTGACAAATATGACATTGTACCAAAAGGCAAAGGCCGGAATGTTGTCAAATACCTATCCTGGACCTACAAAACTCCCTGGAAATGGGAGGTGACCATCCCAATAGACGTCATCAGCTATTACGAAAAAGTAAAACGTCCGAAATGGAGAGGCAACTATAGTTATTTTGCCAAATTTATCGATGCCAACGATACCGGTATCCAGAAACTTGCAGAAGGATTGGCAGGAGCAATTCAAACAAAAGAAAACAAAAAACGACCCTGGACCTATTACGAAGAAGTCATGTTTGTCGTGCGAATGGTTCAATCCCTTCGCTATACTGACGACAAATTGACTGGGTTTGACGACTACACCAAATACCCCATGCAGACCATCAACGACGGAACAGGCGATTGTGAAGACATGGCTATTCTAGCAGCAGCCATCCTCCACAAACTAGAATATGACGTAAAGCTGGTTTATCTGGACCCTCTTAATAGCAATGTGGCTCACTTGGCAATCGCTGTCCAGGGAGAAAACGTAAAAGGAACCTACTGGACAAAAAATGGGAAAAAATATTACTACATCGAAACTACTAGCAACGAATTCAAATTCGGGGAACTCCCGGAGGAATGGAGTAGGGATGACGTAAAATTCACCCTTGTTGATGTTGGTAGCTAGGTTATGGATTAACAGGTAATGAATTACTAGGTTACTAAGTAATTAAGCGATACCCCAGATGTTGCAAAACCAGCCAATAACCAATACCTTAGTAACTCAATAACCAGTAACTTAATGGACAAACCGACAAAGCCGAAAATCAAAGAAGGAGTACCCCAGCCAAATTCAATCAACGAAACCGCTATCCAGAAGTTGATGAAAAAGAAGCGGGCCCTTCCAAGCCTTGAGCAATTCCTAACAGGAATACAGCAAGGAGATCGGGCGGTATTGAGTAAGGCCATCACCTTGATAGAAAGCAAACGACCAGATCATCAATTGCTAGGAGAAAAGTTGGTAGATTTATGCCTACCCCAAACTGGAAATTCAATCCGGATTGGTATTACAGGTACGCCTGGAGTTGGAAAAAGTACCTTTATCGAAGCGTTTGGTAAATTGTTGTTGGAAGCAGGAAAAAAAGTAGCAGTCCTGGCAGTAGATCCTAGCAGCCAGGTAAGTGGCGGCAGCATTCTTGGGGACAAGACCAGGATGGAAGAACTATCCAGCGACTCCCGCGCATTTATCCGGCCCTCTGCGGCTGGCGATTCGTTGGGTGGTGTGGCGAGGAAAACAAGGGAAACCATCATGCTTCTGGAAGCTGCAGGCTATGACACTATATTAGTAGAAACGGTTGGGGTAGGGCAGTCTGAAACTGCTGTTCATTCGATGGTTGATTTTTTCTTGTTGTTATTGCTGCCGGGTGGTGGAGACGAATTGCAAGGGATCAAACGAGGCATTGTCGAAATGGCTGATTTGATCGTGGTCAACAAGGCAGACGGGGCTAATGTTGACTTAGCAAACCGCTCCCGACAGGCCTATAAAAATGCATTACATTTGTTTCCTCCTAAAGAAAACTCCTGGATACCAAAAGCTAGAACTTGTTCTGCAATTTCTGGGGAAGGATTAGCTGAAATCTGGACTACCATCACCGGCTATCAAGAGCAAATGAAGGAGACAGAGACGTGGGAATTGAATCGGCAGGAACAGTCAAAATACTGGCTACATCAAACCATTAAGGAGTCACTAGGCCGATTATTTTATCAACAGGAAAACATCAAACAACAGATTCGCCTTCTGGAAAAAGAAGTCGTTGCAGGCCGTTATTCTTCCTTCAAAGCCGCCCGCGAATTGATTGCGTTATTTGGGAAATAGTTTTATGTTACCAAGGATATAGAGTTATTAGGTGTGTTAAGTTATTGTAACGCGCTCAACTTAATAACTTAATAACCCAGTTAGTTAACAACTAATTCCCTAAATTTGTCCAAATAGAAGAAATTTCCAGTAGAAGATGCAGTCAATTCATAAACTAATAAAAGGGTTTGTTTTCTTAGTCGTTCTTGTTTGTTTGTTGCCGAGCATTCAAGTGGAGGCGCAGACAACAGACAACCCATTTGAATTGCAAGACAGAAAGAAAAAGGAAACCGAAAATTCTTCTAAAGTAGATAATACACCCCTAGGCGATCCATCCAATCCGTTTGAAATAAGAACAAGGGAAAGTTCCTCCGATGGTGGACAAGGAACGCTCTTCTCTGGAAACTCCGAGCGAAAAATCGAAATGCCGAGATTTCCTCAAAATGGTCCAGTTCCTCATTTTTTTCTTGGGATTATTCTCTTTATTCTGCTTGGATTGTTGGCGGTCCTAAATACGGTATTCAAAACAGACTTACGGAATAGTTTCAAGGCCTTTACCAATGAAAACATTTTAAAACTTTTGCATAGAGAGCAAAAAGACGTTGCGAAAGGCCCTTTTTTACTATTGTATCTCTTTTATGTGATCTGCATGGGATTGTTTCTATTCCTACTTGGAAATTATTTTGATGTGCTCCCAAGGGGAAAGTGGATGATGTTGCTTTGTATTGTTTTGGTCGGTATAATTTGGGTAGCTCGGCATTTATTATTGTACATTATTGGGAGTATCTTTCCTTTCAGTAAAGAAATCAGTTTATATAGCTATACGATCTCCGTTTTTAACCATGTTTTAGGGGTGATTGTGTTGCCCTTGGTTATTTTTATGGCTTTTTCTCCAGAAAAAATGAGATTTATTTCGATATATATAGCGCTGGTTGTTATTGCGGTAGTGTATTTGTACCGAATATTCAGAGGATTAATTATTGCCAATAAGTTTTTATCACTGCATAAATTCCATTTTTTTATTTACCTTTGCACCGTCGAAATAGCCCCTGTGGTTTTACTGATAAAGCTAATTACTAACTGGGGTTCAATGCTTTAATATATAAAATTCAATAAGTTGAGTGAATTAACAACCGGGCAGTTAAAGCCAGTAGGAAGTATTCTGATTTCCCAACCCAAGCCTCAACGATCTCCATATTTTGATTTAGCGGAAAAGTACGGTATCAAAATCGATTTCCGCCAATTCATTCAAGTGGAACCAGTATCTTTCAAAGAGTTTAGAAAGTATCGTGTTAGTCCGAGTGATTTCTCGGCTATCATTTTTACGAGTAGAAACTCTATTGAACACTTCTTCCGAATTTGCGAGGAAATGAGGGTGAAAATGCCTCAGGAGACTAAATATTTCTGTATTTCTGAAGCTATAGCGCTTTATCTGCAAAAGTTCATCGTATACAGAAAACGGAAGGTATTTTTTGGGAAAAGATCCATATTGGACATGAAGGATTCCTTCATGAAGCATAAGAAAAATGAGAAGTTCTTTCTTCCGTGTTCCAATCTAGGAGCAAAAAGAGTTGTCGCTTTTCTCAAGGATAATGAGTTTGACTATCAGGAAGCCGTACTCTACAAAACGGTTGCCAGCGATCTGTCGGATCTTGAAAACATAACTTACGATATGCTTGTGTTTTTTAGTCCATTAGGAATTCACTCCCTGTATGAAAACTTCCCAACCTTTTTGCAAAAGGAAACCAGAATAGCTGCCTTTGGAAAATCTACTTGCAAAGCGGTAACAGATCGAGAGCTAAATATTAACATTCAGGCTCCAATGCCTAATGTTCCTTCAATGACAATGGCAATTGAAAATTACCTCAAAGAGTCAAATACAAGAAAATAGACCAGATAGTTTAGATCATTCTAATCTGTCGGCCATCAAAATAATAGACCTGACAAACGAATGTTTGTCAGGTTTTTTGTTTTATAAGCTCAATATTTTAATACTATGAATAAAAAATTCACCAATAGACTAGCAAAGGAAACCAGTCCATATTTACTTCAGCATGCACACAACCCAGTAGATTGGTATCCCTGGGGGGAAGAAGCTTTTGCAAAAGCAAAGTCAGAAAACAAACCAGTTTTGGTAAGTATCGGTTATTCTACTTGCCATTGGTGTCATGTTATGGAGCGAGAGTCCTTTGAAGACGAACGGATTGCAGCATTCATGAATCATAACTTTGTCAACATAAAAGTGGATAGAGAAGAACGTCCAGACGTCGATCAGATTTACATGGAGGCAGTTCAGGTGATCACCGGAGCAGGCGGCTGGCCCCTAAACTGCTTTCTTACTCCAGAAGCAAAACCCTTTTATGGTGGGACTTATTTTCCTCCCCACGAAGCACATAATCGACCATCCTGGTATACTGTTCTTAACAACCTTTCTAATGCTTTTAATACAAAACGCGAAGTAATTGAAGAGCAAGCAGAAAAGTTGTTAGGCTATGTGGCAGGGTCAGAAACCTCTTTTGTCCAGGTAGTAGAAGATGAAACGCTAAATCCATTTAATGAATCGTTCATCCAAGATGTATATTATAATCTTCGTGAAAGATTTGACAATTTGGAAGGCGGTTTTGGAGGCGCACCAAAATTTCCCAATACCATGGGGCTCCGTTTTATACTAAATTATCATCATTTTACTGGAAGTCAAGAAGCCCTTGACCATCTGGAATTGTCACTGGACAAAATGATATTAGGAGGAATTTACGACCAGTTGGGCGGCGGGTTTTCAAGATACACAGTAGATCGAGAGTGGATGATTCCGCATTTCGAAAAAATGTTATATGATAACGCTTTGTTGATAGGACTGTTGTCTGATGCCTACAAAGTGTTGCCAAAACCGTTGTATAAATCAACAATTATAGAAACACTCGATTTTGTAAAGCGGGAAATGACTAATCCGAAAGGAGGATTTTATTCTGCCTATGATGCTGACTCTGAAGGGGTAGAAGGGAAATTTTATGTTTGGGATAAAAAAGAAATCCAAGATCTACTAGGGGAAGACGCCGAATTATTTTGTCTATACTACGGTATCACCGAAAAGGGTAACTGGGAATCAGTTAATATTTTATGGCGTGCAACAGAATTGGAAAAATTTGCGTCCTTACATAATAAGAAAGCAGATGTACTGCAAAAACAGTTCGCTGAAAACAAAAAAGTCCTGTTTACCCAACGTAACAAACGAGTTGCACCAGGATTAGATGACAAAATATTATTGAATTGGAATGCGCTTATGTGCACAGCTTATGCAAAAGCAGGTTCTGCCTTGCAAAATGATTTGTACTGTGACATAGCAAAAGACAACTTGGCATTCATTTTGCATCACTTTAAATCTGCAAACTACCCAGCGTTAAAACACACTTTTAAAGAAGGAGAAAGTAAATACGATGCATTTCTTGACGACTATGCATACCTTATAGAAGCACTGTTGAATGTGCACGCTGTTACTTTTGATCTTAACTACGTTATAAAAGCCAGAGAACTCACAGAGTTCGTTCTGGATAAGTTCTTTGACAAAAAAAATAAGCTGTTTTATTTCACTTCCTCAACTCAGGATGATCTGATTGTTAGGAAAAAAGATTTGTACGATGGTGCAATTCCTTCCGGCAACTCAGTAATGGTAGAAAACTTAATGAAATTAGGTGCCCTACTCGAACATCTTCCTTATGAGCAATTGGCACATCAAATGTTGCTTCAATTGGAAGGGGCGGTGAAAAAACATGCAAGCTCATTTTCGAAATGGGCGGAATGCATGATGTATAGCGTGTATACTTGGAAAGAAATTGCTGTGATTGGTCCTAATTACAAAGAATTAGCGTCAAAAGTGGAACATCTTTTTATTCCGAATAAAGTAATCATGGCTGCACCAGATGAGGTAGAAACTTACCCTTTATTGAGAGACCGAAGCGCCGAAGAAGAAACATTAATTTATCTATGTGAAAACAAAGCCTGCAAAATGCCCGTTTACTCTATAGAGGAATTGCTACTTCAGTTGAAAGATGATCTCAACTAAGCAGATTTGCCTTTTTGGCTTCATTTTGGCGTCGAATTTTCTTGTTAATAAAACTTTAACAAAACATTAACGCCTAGAAATGTTAAATGTGTAGTCAATAATTTTACTTACTTTTATATTGAATGAATAATGATAGAGATGGTATGAATGTGATTCTAAAATATTTTTTCTTCCTGCTATTTTTTTCCCAAGGTGTTTTGGCTTTTGCTCAACAACCTGTTCAGTACAGTTTGTACATGCTAAACAAACATAATTTTAATACAGCTTATGCCGGTCTGGATAACTCTCTGAGCATTACAGGAGTTTTTAGAAAACAATGGGTGGCATTGGAAGGTAGTCCGATAACACAAAATGTTACCGCACATCTACCCTGGAGTTATCTTAGCAGTGGGGTAGGGATTAATATCGAAAATGATATACTCGGTGCAGAACGAAATACTTCTGTCGAACTATCATATAACTACATAAAACCCATGAGAAATTCAGGGTTGTTTTCGATAGGAATTGGAGGAGGTTTTATTCAGAAATCAATAGATGGTAGCAAATTAAGAGCACCAGATGGAGACTATGAAGGAAATACGATAAATCATAATGATAATTTCATACCTTCGGGAGTCGCAAGCGGAATTGCCCCCACATTAAATTTCGGAACATTTTATAAAAACAAACGTACTGAAATAGGGATTTCCGCCAACAATTTGTTGGAGTCTGCAGTAAGTTATCAATTGGGTGCCGAAACGAAGATCAAATATTTAAGAAATTATTTTTTTATATTTGCATATGAGTTAACGATTAGTGAGAAATTTGACTTAAAACCATCGATACTAATTAAGTCAGACATCATTCAAACCCAAGCAGAATTATCCGGTATATTAAGATACAATAAAAGTATATTTGGAGGAGCTTCCTTCAGAGGATACAATAAAAATACTATAGACGCAGTTATATTTCTAGCTGGAATGCATGTTACAGAGAATATAACTGTCGCTTATTCATATGATCTGTCACTATCTTCACTGAAAGCAGTGAATAAAGGCTCACATGAAATTATTATTAATTACAACCTAAATAAAGAAATCGGGGGAGAAATTCCTGCGAAGATTATCTACAACCCGAGGTTTTACTAGGTTCGTGATTTAAATTAAAGATTACAAAATACTTAACATAACAAGTACGTATTTGTTGGTTAACAGAGATCTTATGTAGAATGGTCAAAAATTTAATGCTATTTATTTTTAATTTTTTGCAACAAACTCTATATTTACAGTTCTCTTAATCAATAGTTCGTATAATTCTATTTATCTGTCGAAAAATTCGGGTGCGAATATGAAAAATTTTCCTAAGTTTCTTCTGGCTCTTGTTGTGCTAGTCACAATAGGTGCTTGTAAATCAGGTAGCAATGGTCAATTGACCGGTGTTCTGAACAGACCAGCCTGGAAAGGCATTAATCCCTACGGTATGGTATACGTTCCTTCTGGAACACTACACATCGGTCCTAGTGATCAAGATGTGAATAATACCATGGTACAGCGTCCAAAATCAATCTCTATTAAGGGATTCTATATGGACGATACTGAAATTACTAACAATGAGTATCGCCAATTTGTAAATTGGGTTCAAGATTCTATCGCTCATACTTACCTAGACCAATTCACCGAAAATGATGATGGTTCTACTAGTATTGACTGGGATGCTGAAATCGATTACAAAGCAGAGGAATTGGAAGATATGTATTATTCAGAAGATGAGCGATTCGGTGGTCGCAAAGAAATGGATAATAGAGATCTTCAATTCGAATACCAATGGTATGACTGGAAAAAAGCAGCTCATGACCACTATCAATCCAATCGGACTGATTTCATCAAGAAAAACAAAATCGCTATATATCCTGATACACTAGTATGGGTTCGTGACTTCACTTATTCTTACAATGAGCCGATGACACGAAACTACTTTTGGCACCCTGCCTTCGATGACTACCCAGTTGTCGGTGTAGACTGGAGACACGCAAATGCATTTTGCTACTGGAGAACTAAATATTGGAACGCTTTTGCTTCTAAAGCAGGAGAATACAGTACAGAAGACTTCAGATTGCCTACAGAACATGAATGGGAATACGCTGCTCGTGGTGGTCACGACTGGGCTCCTTTTCCATGGGGTGGGTACTATGTACGAAACGCTAAAGGATGTATCCTGGCTAACTTTAAGCCTGGACGTGGTAACTATCCTGAAGATGGTGGATTGTACACTGTAAAAGGCGATGCATACTTCCCTAATGACTACGGGCTATACTGTATGGCTGGTAACGTATCAGAATGGACATCTTCTGCATTCTATGAGAATGCTTATGCTTTCCAACATGACCTGAATCCTGACATCCGTTTTGATGCGGAGGATGATGATCCTAATGCTTGGAAACGTAAAGTAATCAGAGGAGGATCTTGGAAAGATATCGCTTACTTCATCCAAACCGGTACTCGCCACTGGGAATACCAGGACACTGCTAAATCCTACGTAGGATTCCGTTGCGCCCTTACATTCCTAGGACGTTCCCTTAACGATTTCAAATAATTTGGTATTATTAAGTTTAAGTTATTAAATTTAATGCCATATTTAAGTGTTGCATGTGTTGCAGCACTGACTTATATTCTTATGTTTAATTCACAACCCTTTTAACTAACTTTAAATCTGATAAAATGAGTTTCTTAAAGTCTAAAGGTTTCAAATACCTAAAAAATCTTCTTATTGGAATTGGTGCCGCTTGTATTATGGTAGGAGCCCTTTTCAAAATTGAAAGCCTTCCTTTCGCTAGTGAGTTCTTGACCGTAGGTCTACTTACTGAAGCATTTATTTTCCTTTTCTTAGGTCTTATCGGACCAGAACCCGATTACTATTGGGAAAAATTGTACCCAGGTCTTGACAAACACGGAGGAACTGTTGATGGTTTTGAGTTGAGTTCAGGTGGAGGAGCAAACCTTGATATTAACACCGGTAAAATGGAAGGTCAATTAGATGGTATGCTTGGTGAATTACGTACTATGTCTGGAAGTTTATCTTCTTTGAAAGCACTTCAAGAAGTTGATTTCTCTGGTACTAAAGATCAAATTAACAAAATGGGTAACTTCTACCAAAATCTTAATGAAGCTATGGCGAACATTAATGATTCTATCGAAGATACTAAAGTATACAAAGAGCAACTTGGCGCTCTAAACAAAAACTTAGGTTCATTAAACTCTGTTTACGGAAACATTCTTTCTACTATGTCTAATCCTTTAGGTAAATAGTAAATTGAAGTTTGCTTCACAATATTATTATTGGAAAGCATCCTGTAATTGACAACAATTAGAAAATTAAAAATTAACAAATCCTATGTCAATACCAAAGGAACCGCGGCAGTTAATGATCAACCTGATGTACTTGGTACTAACAGCGCTATTGGCGTTAAATGTGTCAGCGGAAATAATAAAAGCATTTTTTAAATTAGGTGATGGCTTAGACAGAACTAACGGCATCATCGCTACTGCAAATGATAAAGTAGTAGAATCAATGGCAGCGTCCATTAAGAAAAAACCAGACTATAAGGCCCTTTTGCCACCTGCTGAGCAGGCTTCTGAAATCGCAAAGGAACTTATTGACTACATTGATGGTGTAAAAGATCGTCTTACAGAAAGAGCAGATGGTGCTTATACTGAAGAAGAAGTAACCAGAGATGTCGATAAGTGGAAACTTGGACGTCCTAAAAGATACAAAGACAAGGAAATTCCAACTTTGTTTTTTGTAGATGGATATGCAGGAGGTTCTTTAGGCGATGCTGTTGAACCAGAAGGTCCTCCTTTAAGAGCAAAGGTGGAAGAAACTAGAGACAAACTTATTGCTTTAGTAAATAGTGTTGCTGGAAACAGAAGTTTAGGTATCAAACCTGATGAAGTTGCTTCTCTTAAAGAAAAATTGACCTTAAATATCGATACAACGGATATAGGCAATAAAACTTGGGAAGACTCTAACTTTGGGCATATGCCTGTAGCTGCTTGTTATCCAATTTTAGCAAAATTCCAGAATGATGCAAGAACCTCTGAGGCTTCTATCGTCAATTACCTGGCCAGCAAAATTGGCGCGACAACAGTTAAGTTCGACAAATTCCAAGCAGTAGCTTCTGCCGAAAAAGGGTATGTGATCAAAGGAGAAACATACAAAGCTGAAATATTCCTTAGTGCAGCTTCTAGCCAATCTAAGCCAAGTATTACAGTAGATGGTTCTTCTTTACCAGTAAAGGATGGTATAGCAACCTATCAAGCTACACCAAGCTCAATTGGAGAAAAGTCTTACAAAGTAAACATCTCCCTGAAAAACCCGTTTACGGGTAAGGTTGATAACTTTAGCAAGACCTTTAAATATGAAGTTGGAGAACGCTCCGCTAACGTATCTGCTGAGAAAATGAACGTGTTCTATGTAGGTGTTACCAATCCTGTCGCTGTTTCAGCCGGTGGTATTCCTAGTAGAGAGTTGAAAGTAAATTGTTCTGGTGGTGGTTGTAGTATGACTCCCAACGGTAAATTTAAATACAACGTTACGGTCTCTCAGCCAGGCCAAAAAGCAACAGTTACTCTTTCTGGTGGTGGATTAAAAGCTACCCCTTACGAATTTCGTGTAAAACGTATTCCTGATCCTAAACCATGTATTGGTACTTGTATCAAAAGTGCAATGGGAACTGGAGAATTCAAAGGACAAGAAGGTATCTATGCGAAACTGGAGAACTTCGATTTCGAAGCAAAATGTACAGTAGACGGATTCGAATTTGCTCGTGTACCAAAACGTGCAGATCCAATCTTAACATTGAACAGAGGTGGTCGTTTTTCTGGACAGGCGAATACAATGAAAAACGCTGCTAAGCCAGGAGATATTTACTACTTCAGTAAAATTAAAGCAAGATGTCCTGGTGATAAAGCGGGTCGTCAATTGCCAGATATTGTAATGAAAATCAAATAAAAAATTAGCTCATGAAAGTCCATTTCAAAATTTTCGGATTCTTTTTTCTAAGCATGCTATTGCTGAACACCACGGCTATCGCTCAACCAATACTTAACGAAAGTAGCGAAATTACAGAGTCAGGAGAAGCAGAAGACGATACTCCAAGAGATGATATCTATGATAGAAACATCATCAAAGATCGTAAATTGCTTTCTTACGACCACATTCGTGAAGCGGATGTATTCTGGGAAAAGAGAATTTGGCGTGTAATTGATGTTCGCGAAAAAATGAACAAACATTTCACATGGCCAGAAGCTCCGTTCATCAATATTATCTTAGATGCTGCAATGGATGGTGAACTCCAACTGTACAGCACCATTGATGACAAGTTTAAAACTAGACTTGAAGTGGATGAGATTAGCTCAATGGGTACCTCAGTAGATACCATTATTACCTTCGATCCTGATACCTATGAGGAGAAGATCAAAGTAGTAAGAAATGATCTAAACTGGGAAGACATCAAAAGATTCCGTTTGAAAGAAGTATGGTTCTTCGATGAAGAAACATCAATGATGCTAGTAAGAATACTAGGTATCGCTCCTCTTAAAGAAGAGTATGATGACAACGGAAACTTTAAGTTCGAATACCCTATGTTCTGGGCATACTATCCTGATTGCAGAGAAATGCTTTCTAGAAATGAATCCTTCAATCCAATGAATGACGCGCAGCGTATGAGTTGGGAAGATATCATGGAAATGAGATATTTCTCCAGCTATATCATGAAGGAGTCTAACGTTTATGACCGTCGTATTCAGGATTATAAATCTGGAATAGACATCTTATTCGAAGCAGAAAAAGTGCATAAAGGTATTCAAAACTTTGAGCATGATCTCTGGACTTTCTAAGCAAAAAATATAATTTTTTAAAAAGCCCTAGTAATTTATTGCTGGGGCTTTTTTATTGTTAATTGTTTAATTTTAACTACTTTTGACCGTTTATTAATTGACCCAAAATTGACCTACAACTATGACTTTACCAATGTGGTTCGGAGTATTTGTTTTGGCACTTATTGTCCTTCTAAAGGCCTCTGATTGGTTTATAGTTGCTGCTGAAAAAATTGGTTTGTCTTTGGGTATTCCTCCCTTTATCGTCGGTGTTACAATAGTAGCGGCTGGTACTTCTTTACCGGAATTAGTCACCTCAATATTTGCTGTACTTCAAGACAGCTCGGAGATTGTTGTAGGGAATGTAGTTGGCTCCAACATAACCAATATCTTGCTTGTGCTTGGCTTAACGGCCATAGTAGGTAAGAAAATAGAAATTGATTTCGATATCATGAATATCGATATGCCCTTGTTTATTGGTTCTGCTTTTCTGCTATGGTTTTGTTTGTATGACGCTGTTTTCACTAAGCCGGAAGCCGTTCTCTGCCTGCTTGGCCTCCTGATTTTTTTAGCCTACACCTTTGCTGCCGATAAAGTAGAAGCTGATGAAGACGAAGAAGAAGTGAAACTGGACTGGAAGGTATTTGCCATGTTAGTCGCTGGCGGGATTGGTATAAAGTATGGTGCCGAGTATACGGTAGAGTCTATCATCCAAATTTCTGATATCCTAAATATTGCGAAAGACGCGATTGCATTGAGTGCAGTTGCGTTTGGTACTTCGCTACCTGAAATCATTGTTAGTATTAAAGCTGCACAAAAGGGAAAACCTGAAATCGCAGTAGGGAACGTATTGGGGTCAAATATATTCAACACCTTCGCAGTAATGGGAATCCCAGGAATAATTGGGACGCTAGTCATCCCAGAAAGCACCATCACTTTTGCGTTGCCATTGATGCTTGCTGCTTCTATGATGTTCTTGATCATGATGACCACCAAGAAAATTTCTAAATGGGAGGGGTATTTGTTAGCCTTGTTTTATGCAATTTTTCTAATAGATATCTTTTCGAAACATATCTAGGAACGTTTTTTTGAAACGATTTGACCTATTTATTCAAACTCAATCAAAATTTGATTCTTTTCTACAGCGTCTCCTTGTGATACGGAGATCTTCTTGACTGTTCCAGGTCCCGGAGATTTGATAACGTTTTCCATTTTCATGGCTTCGAGGATAAGTAGCGCGTCTCCTTTTTCTACAGCTTGGCCGGCCTCTGCGGTTATTTTAAGTACTAAGCCTGGCATTGGTGCCTTCACTTGATTTACTTTGCTGGTGGTCGCGTAAGACAGTCCCATTTGCTTTATAAGCAAATCAAATTTGTCAGCGACGTTTACCGTAAAGGAGTGTTGATTTACTTTTAATACGAATTCTTTTTGCTGGAAATCAGTGCTTAGTACTTCTGCATTGAAGGAGCGGTTGTTTTGGATGATATGGAAACAGCCATTTTTAAATTCAATGGCATCCCAGCCTTGAATATCGTTGTCCTCAATATCAAATGAATATTGACCGTCGTTGATTGTTACTTTGTTCATTTTACAGTATCTATTTTATCAAGCATATGCACTTCAAAAATGGTGTATAGAATATAAACAGAAAAGAATGGTATTAAAAACCAGGCATTTGGCGGTTTATAAACACTAATGTAAACAAATACAAAGAGAATAGAAACCAGAAGCCGGAGTAAATTAAAGGTTAGCAATAATGAGGTAAACACTGCATTATTGCCACTTTTAAGTATCCATTTGCTAATAAAATACATGAAAATGGTGAGCAGTATATAAACGATAAAAGAGGAGACCGAAAATTTCCAATAGGTTTGGATGTTAGAAAGTAAGTGCTGCAATCCGACCAAACCAGCCGAGAAAATAGTAAACAAACCAAATTTTATTGCAAAATCCCTTACACTCATTTACTGTCTTTATTTAAATCTTTGATCAGCACATAAAATGACGCCAATAGTCCTGCTACACTAAGAAGAATAGTGAATAAAGGTTGCTCAAGTTGAAAATGACGATCAAGTTTTAGACCAATAAAAGCCCCGAAACCTATGTAAAATGCCATTTGGAATGGCAAGTTCATATGTTTCATAAATTTTTGGCTACTAGATAGCTTCTTTTTTGAGGGACGCTCCTCCGATGGATTTTGGTTCAATGGACTTGGTGCTTTGTTTTTTCGAGATGGAGTTTTTGCCTATATCTTGCGATCCCATTTTACAGGTTCCGTTGAAAACAGCTCCCGGGGCAATGATGAATTTGCTCGTCACTATCTCTGCAGTAACTTTAGCCGTTTTTTCCAATTTTAGCGTCTCTTCTACGTTGATTTGGCCATCGAGGCAGCCTTCTATCACCGCATTTTGGCAAGTGATTGTCCCTTCGATTACTCCAGATGGGCCAATTACTACCTTAGATTTGCAGTGCAAAACCCCTCTAATAAATCCGTCAATCCTAATATCTCCTTGTGATTGGACTTCTCCTTCTACAACTGTTCCGGCTACAAGACTATTGTGACCACTAGTACTTGGTGCAGCTGCAATTGGGTTCTTTTTTGTTTCTTTATTGCTAAACATACTTATGGAGTTCGTTCTAAAAATTTAAATAATCGGATGGGTTGACCGCCTGACCATTATGCCAGATTTCAAAATGAAGATGAGGTCCGTCCGACAATTCGCCTGTATTTCCAATAATTGCGACAGCTTCACCAGCTTTTACAAAACTACCAACTTTTTTTAATAATAGCGAATTGTGTTTATAAAAAGTAACTAAATTCCCATTATGCTGAATTCCAATGACATTGCCTGTCTCTAATGTCCAATCTGAATGAATAATCACTCCATCCAGCGCACTTTTTATTGGCGTGTTTTTTGGTGCAGCAATGTCAATCCCAAAATGTTTTTTGCCTGGCTGAAATTCGGCAGTGATGTATCCCTTGATCGGAGGGGTAAAAAATATGTCAGAAAGATCAGTTGATTCACCATCCCGTTTTACCGACTCATACATGTTTGATGGTTTGTAGGGGATGGAAAAAATATCAGCACTAGTAGTAGTACTGGCTTTAGTTATAGGTTCTTCTTTTTGTGGGATTTCTTCCTTTGGTGCTTCAGCAATCGGTTTTGCTGGTTCTGTAGGCTCCGAAGTACTAGCAGCAGCGGGTGTTTTCATTTTATCCATGGTAAAACCCGGAGGGATGTCCAGAGAGGAATTAGCTCCTTCAAGATTGCCGGTCAAACGGCGAGTCATATTTAGGATATAGTGGTCTCTGTCTGCTAATGCTTTTTCAAGCGAATCAACATGGACGGTAATATCTACCATTTGATTTCGCAATTTGCTATCTCCGTACCCAAAAAGTATTCTTTTGAGTGGAGTTAGAGCCATTGTTGCCCAAAGTATAAAAATGATGCCACCTAAAATACCTCCGATGGTCAAAAAAAGTTTAGACTTCGTAACACGGAACGAATTTAGCTCTTCAAATGTCTCGTCATTCATTACAACGAGGCGATATTTTCCTATTTGTTCGTCTTCTGACCTATTTTCGTCTATCAATATTCATTTTTTTACGAAAAATAAAATAATTTTGCAACGAAGAAAGTTATAACTTCGTTAAATAAATACTTGAACGCGATTATCATTAAAATTTACTAGTTTGAAAAATACTAATTTTATATACTTCCTTTTCTGTTTAACCCTTTTTTCTATGGGATGTTCTACATCAAAGAAAAAAGCACCCGAAGACGTGAGAGGGCTAGGAAAGGCGATGCACAATCTCAATGCTAGATTTAATGGTTACCACAATGCAAAAGTAATATTAAATGAGAGCTTTGCCAACTTATCTAAGCAGCATCAAGATAATTATAATCAAATTTTATCTTTATATCGGGAAGCAGCTGTAGAGGATGCACAGTCTGCAAGCAGTCAATTGGATGAGGCCATCAAAAAAACTTCGATCGTTATCTCCCTGCACAGGGGCAGTAAATGGACCGACAACTCCTACATGGTTATCGGCCAATCTCAATACCTCAAGCAGGAATATGACGATGCTGAAGAAACATTTAAGTATGTAACCGCTGAATATGAACCAAAGAATCTCTACGAAAAGGAACTGAAGCGCCTAAAAAGAAAAAAGAAAAAAAGTGTAAAAAGACTGAAAGGCGAAGAATTGGAGGAAGAACTGGCAAAGAAAAAATACCAACGCAACGAACGGAGAAACGCAATGATCTGGTTGGCAAGAACCAACATCGAGCAAGAAAAATACGAAGATGCTCAATTCATGATCAACAAATTGCAAAAGGATGATAAGTTGAACAAAAGGCAACAAGCAGCACTAGCAGCTGTAAATGCTTATGCCAAACTAAAACAATTGGATTACGCAAATTCGATTGAACCTCTAAAGGTGGCGATAGATTTGACCAAAAGGAAAAGAAAGAAAAACAGGTATGTTTATATCCTTGCCCAAATTTATCAAATGCAAGGACAGGACGAGTTAGCCGCTGCAGCATACAGAGACGTATTGAGAATGCGCCCTGAATATGACATGGAGTTCAGAACAAGACTGAATATGGTGACTAACGAATGGTCTAGTGGAAAATCAGATTCCAAATCAGCACTCGCGTCCCTAAAAAGAATGTCTAAAGACCTCAAAAATGAAGAGTTCCGCGATCAGATTTATTTCGCAATGTCTACCGTCGCCATCAAAGAAAATATGAATACGGAAGCCATGGGATTCCTTAAAAAATCCTTGTTTTATAATGTGAATAATAAACCTCAGAAAGCAGAATCCTATCTGCGCCTGGCGGAAATTTATTTCAACAAAGAGTCCTATGTTTCTTCAAAAAATTACTACGATAGTACCTTGGTAGTACTGCCTACTAATGACGCCCGATATGAAGAAGTGAGCAATTATGCCCTTACCCTTACGGATATCGCAAAAAATATTGAGATCCTAGCATTGAATGACAGCTTGCTTATGATCAAAAATATGAACGAGGATGACAAATTGGCCCTGGCTAAAAAAATTAAAAAAGAAGGAATCGATAGCGAATCCGCTAAAGAATCCGGTAAACCGAAAGGTAAAACAGGCGCATCAAACTCGCTGCCTTCTCCTTCTAGTCAAAAAAGTAACTTCTTCGCTTTCGATGATAATCTGGTAAAAAAAGGAAAACGAGACTTTGACAAACAATGGGGCGATCGTAAACTTGAAGACAACTGGAGACGTGCAGTCAGGAATACTCAAATCGCAAGTGCTGAAGAGGGAGAAGTGGAAGAACTAGCAAGTATATCCGTTTCTGAAGCAGAAATGAAGGAAATGTTCAAAGATGTTCCCCAAACCGAGGAGGACATGAAAAAAATGGACGAACAAAATATTGAATCCCTGTTTGCGCTGGGCAATTTATACCGTGATCGACTAGACAATACTAAAAAATCAATCGCAACTTTTGAGGATTTACTCAAAAGGTATCCTGATAATAAGCACAATCTGGAATCCATGTATTCCTTGTATCTATTATACGATGATGCCAACGATCGGGCAAAAGCCAATTACTACAAAGATCAGGTATTGAAAAAATACCCAGATAGCCGCCATGCGCAAATGATCAAAAACCCTGGTTCCGTAGCAGATATCCAGGACTCCGACAAACAGGTCAACAAGTACTACAACCAAGCCTATACATTATACGAAAACGGTGGCTACCAGGAAGCAATTTCCAAAATTGAAGGCGCAGAAAAAGCATTTGGAGATGCCAATTCTATTCGACCAAAATTCGCATTGCTCTTAGCGTTGTGTACTGGAAACGTGAATGGTAGAGATGCCTACGTTGCTGGCCTAGGTGAGGTGATTACCAAATACCCAGATACAGATGAAGCCAGAAAGGCACAAGAGTTTCTCGCGCTAATCGGTGCTTCGGCATCTACCAAACCGAAGGAGTTGGCTGGGAATCCTAAAAATGGCCGCAACAAAAAAGATTTGTTCAAAATTGCAGAAGGCGATCAACACTATGTAATCATCGTACTAAGCAATCAAAAAGTGAAAACGGACAAAGCTAAAACGGCAATTTCTGACTATAACAAAAAATACCATGAGCTGGAAAACCTTAAAATCTCTAGCTTAATGCTTGACCTGGAAACTTCTATTCTCATTGTGAGAAGATTTTCTAATCAAGAAAAAGGATTGAAATATTCCAATGAAGTAACCGGAAAAAAACCTGAATTCCTGAAAAATTTGGATAACGATGCGACTATTTATCCACTTTCTCAAACCAACTACAAGACCTTGTTGAGGATTCGGGAAATGGCGCCATACTTGGAATTTTGTGCTGAAAATTACTAGGACCGTTTTTCTAGCGATCTGCTAAATTCAGCACAATGATATAGACATCTGCATGGTTTAGCGGAATCTTCCAAAGTGGTAGTCACTGCTAGGTTATGCTTCGGCCATATCATTGTACTTTGTATCTCGGCTTATTTCTGTTGCGGGAGGTGTTTATTATTTCTTGATCAACGATTTTAGTTCAGCCAGTTCTCGTTCAAGTCGGGTAATTCTATCCTCGTATTGTTCGATGATCTGTTGTTGTTCCTGTATCGCTTTAATCGCAATCACCCCCGTCTGAGCATAGGTCATCCCAAGTTTTCCGTCTTCTCCTTTGACGACTAGTTCAGGGAAAAGGGGCTGAACTTCCTGCGCAATAAAACCTATTGTATTTGTCGCGTCGTCTTCTTGTTCTTTATATAGATAACTGACTGGTCGCATTTGAGCCACCCTTTTAAGTACGGGGTCCATGTTGTTAATATTCTTTTTTAGGCTCAAATCCGAATCTATGGTCCAAGCTCCAGTAGTGTTTACATAGGCAACTCTACTTCCCTGAAGATTAAAGCTCATATAAATTCCGCTATGGAAAATTCGCCAATAGTCAGTAGGGTCCGAAGAGTCCTCAAATTTTATACCTCCAGTCCCATTGGCAATTGATTGCTGAGATTGTCTGATATGTATGTCTGTATTTGGATCTTTGTCAATTCCTATCTTTCCGTCACTGGCTATTTGCATTTGGCTAATGCCACTAGTCACAAAATGAATTTCATCTGCAGCCCCATAAGTTCCGTCTGCTCCAAGCGTAATCAATGTAGAGGCCGATCCCCGTTCATTTTGTGCCTCTATTGCTGAGGTATAGAGCCAAGGAGATGCTGTAAAACCAGCACCAGCCAAAGTAGAAGTACTTTGAGCAGTACTTTCTGTCCCAACATTAATATTGCCAATCACTGCTTGATCTGTTACATCCAAACTGGCTTGGGGGGTTGTTTCACCGATACCTACAAGTCCTGCTTCGGTAATTATCATGCGTTCAGTCAAACTACCGTCATACGTCAAAAACCGAAGATCTCCGTTTTCTGAAGCATCTCCTCCATTATTTGCTATAATACTTGCCCCGATATACTCGGTTCCACTATCGTCGTCATAATTTTGAAAGTCAATACCTCCAAAAGCAGCGTTACCAGAGCGTGCGCCTCCAAGCGTAAGTTCTCGTAAAAGACTGCCAGTGCTGGTTCCTCGATCTGCCAGAATATCTCCGCTGCGAATATGTAGTTTTTCGGTAGGCGAAGTTATTCCTACACCCAACCTTCCCCCTTCATCTATAGTCATGCGAATAGGCAAATCTTCATCCGCTGCACTGCCACTAGATTTTGTTGCAAAATGGAGTTTTCCCCTTGAATTAGAATTAGTTCGTTCATGAACAATAGCAGCACCCATTCCGGTTACCGTAGAAGTACTTTGAAAACCGATTCCAATTCCAGTATTATTCTCGTTTAAATTACGAGTTAAAACAACAAACAATTCACTTACGTCAATAGTGTCAGAATTGAGCATGGCATCAGTGGTATCTTTAACTGTCAATTGCCATCGATTTTGGGAAGAACCAATATTCCCAATGCCAACGTTCCCATCATTCCCATTCGTGACATTCGTTCCACTAGTTACAATCCAGTCCTGGTCGTCTTCAGATAAATTTTCCCAGTCAGTTCCATTGTGAAACCAAAAAGAAGCAGTACTTGTATCAAACACTAACAAACCTGTGGCTGGTGATGCAATTAAGTTTCGCTGATTTGTAGTCATCCTAGGAATAAGCATTCCCTTATTCGTACTAACCACATCCAACATTGCTGAATTGTCTGGTACGTTTCCGGTGGTGGTAATGCTAACCTGTGCGGTTAATCCAACACTTAAAAAAAGACAAAAAATAAGTAAGTAATTAATGATTTTCATAATAAACAATTAAGATTTAGTAAGGATATAATTCCTCAGCAGGAGAACAAACTTCTTGCCCCATACAAAAAGAGTTCACACTCCTGAAGGAATGAAAAAAAAACTATAACGGTAAATTGATTTTATATAAGGAGACTAATCAAAAGGATAGACCTAAGGAAGCAAAATCCTTTGATAATAGGGCTAGAGTTTAAACTAAGTTGATACTTAAAGTTAGTGATTTTTTTTGGAAAAACTATTATTTAATAAACATTGACCGCAATGGTGCTGTGGTCTAAATATATGTAATTTAGTTAGTTATGTAGTTTTGAAAGGAGAGTTTAAGGGATGACATTAAGAGAATTAAAATTGATCTGTCAATCACTAAACAATTCTTTATTTACCTGTGTAGAAACAAATTACTGTTCACCAATTAACCCTCTAAATTTATAACAAACTATTTACTAAAGATCAATTTAATTTCTCTCAAAAAATAGGTGATTTTGCAAAGCTAAACACACCTCAACTATTTAATTTCATTATCAACTAATAAAAGAAAGTTTGGACGAATCAAACCAACTACAAGACTTTATTGAGGATTAGAGAAATGGCACCTTACTTAGAATTTTGCGCTGAAAATTACTAGAAGACTTTTGTGGAAAGATATTATCAAGAGGATTATTTTACTTACGTAGAATGATCCTCTTCTTATTTTATCAAGGAGCCACTCGGAAATTTGGTGATTGAGTTCATAAGGATTTTTTAACTGAAATTAGGTGCATCCTCATAGGAAAAAGAAGTAGCAAGAACGCCACTACCCTCTTTTTTTGACTAGAAAAGATAGTACCCGCCTACACATAGGTTTTTGGGCAATGGCATGCCTAATAAGTCTTTATAATTTGATGTTGTTAAGATCTCTCCATAACTCATTATTAATATACCACGTACAGTTAAGTTGTCCGGTAGCGAGCTAATATTTGAGTATTCTATATTTAAGTCGCCGTCTATTGTCAAGTTATTAGGCAATGATTTCATTGGAGAGCCTTGCAAAAATAAAGTACCCATGACAGTCAAGTTGTTTGGCAATGAACTAATCGCAAATTCATTCAAAACTAAATCACCACCAATTTTTAGGTTATTCGGTAATGAGGTAATAGATGAATTTTCCAAACATAAACCACAATCTAAAGGTAAGTTTTTAGGTAATTTGGTAAATGCCTTGCCTAAATTTATACTTCGTACTTTCAAGTTATCCGGTAATGTAATTGCAGTGTTATCCAAGCTTAATTCACCTTTTACTGTCAAGTTTTCTGGTAATGAATCAATTTGTGTATTCGCCAAATTTATATGACCGCCTACCTTAAAATTATCTGGAAATGAACGAACCGATGAATTTTGCAGATATAAAGATCCATCTACTTTTAGGTTCTTTGGTAATGAAACAATAGTTGTCCTACTCAAATCTAGGCTACCATTTACTGTCAAGTTTTCTGGCAATTCCGCAATAGATGAATCAGCCAATGATAAATTACTATTCACTGTCAAGTTATCTGGCAATTCCGTAATAGATGTATCTCCCAAAAATAAATGACAACCTTCAGGCAAGTTCTCTGGCCATTTGGTAAATCCTCTGCCTAAATTGATGCTGAATGCAGTCAAGTTCTCTGGCAATGAATGAATTGATGTGTCCTTCAAATCTAATGTACTACCGACAGTTAAATTATCTGGCAATGTTTCAAGAGGTGTGTTCCTCAATATTAACTCAAGACCTACTACCAAATTCGGTGGTAAGGACTTAATTGAGGAATGTGTTAAAAACAAAGATCCGCCTACCTTCAGATTTTTGGGTAATGAACGAATTGAAGTTTGCTGTAAATTTAGAGAACCACCAACCGTCAAATTTTCTGGTAATGAGTTAATAGATGTACCTACCAAATCTACGTCACCCTTTACTGTCAAATTTTCTGGAGTTATGTTATGTTTTGCTAGAATTGACCAATCGTTTTGTGTCATTTTTATTTTTTATTTGAGGTACTTCTGAACCAAATTTGGTTGTTTGATACGTAAAAATAAAAAATCATAGCTAAGTTTCGTTGAGAGTAAACTATTGAACTTTGTTTAAGACTATTATTGTGATTGGTATTGAAAGGATAATTGCGATTAATTCAAAATTAACTTCAAATCTATCAAATACAATATTGGGTAAAAACGATCTATTCAATATTATAAGCTATAAGAAAACGTTAAAATTACCTACCATCCAAATATCTCCTTAAATTCTATTGAAAAATACGTAATTTTGGAGGCAGTAGAAGCAATTCAAATTGCCTATTGACCACTACATCAATTACCATTAACCATTAATAAACTGGATTTGGACGAATCAACTCAGTCAGACTCATCCCTAAGTATAAGGCAAGCAAGAAAACCAAAGCATAAAAAATATGTCAAATGGCTTTGGGCCTTATTGGTGATTGGAATATTATCGATCGCCGGTCTGTTCTTATTGCTTTCCTTTGGAGATTTGCCGACTTTTGAACAATTAGAAAACCCGAAGAGCGAAACCGCTACAGAAATTTTTGCTTCCGATGGCCCCATTCTAGGCCGATTTTTTATAGAAAACAGAATTGATGTTCGGTATGATGAATTGCCACAACATTTGATTGATGCATTAGTTGCAACAGAAGATGCAAGGTTTTATAGTCATTCCGGTATTGATCCACGAGCATTGGCAAGGGTACTCGGACGAACAGTCTTAGGTGGGAACAAAAGCGCTGGAGGTGGAAGTACACTTTCCCAGCAATTAGCAAAATTAATTACGCCAAGACCAAGATTGTCAAGAAATCCGCTAAAAAAATACTGGGTGCTCGGTACTTCCAAACTCAAGGAATGGATCACGGCAGTAAAATTGGAGCGAAGTTACACCAAGGACGAAATCATCACCATGTATTTCAATAAATTCAACTTTATTCATGGTGCCTATGGTATTCGATCTGCTTCCGAAATTTATTTTGGTAAAACGCAAGACGAGCTTTCTGTAGGAGAAGCTGCTACCCTTGTGGGAATGCTGAAAAACCCTTCCCTTTTCAACCCTATAAGCCGGCCAGATACGACGCAGCATCGAAGAGAAGTAGTTCTTAGTCAAATGGTTAAAGCCGGATATCTTACGCAAGAAGCTTATGATTCAATTCGGGTGATACCACTAGATATGACCAGTTTTAAGAAAGTAGATCACAATGAAGGGTTGGCTCCTTATTTCAGAGAATATTTGCGCGAAGACGTTAAAAAACTCCTTAAAGAATTTCCAAAACTGGATGGCTCCACTTACAGTATTTATGAAGATGGTCTGAAGATCTACACCACGATAGATAGTAGAATGCAAAAACATGCAGAAGCTGCAGTAAAGAAGCACCTTTCCATCATGCAACCGAAATTTTTCAAGCATTGGAAAAAGAAAGATCCGTGGACACATAAAGACAAAGAGGAAATCACTGATGAGGAGATCGATAGAAGGGTAGGAGTGCTCACTCGCCAAATGCGCGAATCAGAACGGTTTAATAAAAGACGAGATCAGTTCCTAAAGAAAACAAAAGAACTGAAATTTCGAGACGTTGACGTTGATCGAATGCGCAAAGTAGAGAACGACCGCAAGCAGATTATGAAGTGGGAACAATCAGGATTCATAGGGGAAAAACTAGGAGACAAATACCGGAAAACCTTCAAAAATGGAGATTGGGACGTCATTAAAAAAGAATGGGAGGACCTAGACGAAGCAATGGAAAAAGAGTTTGATACACCAGTTCCAATGACCGTTTTTGCTTACAATGAAAGAAATGAGGTGGATACTATAATGAGCCCAAAAGATTCGATCAAGTATTACCAAATGCACCTGCAATCTGGATTTCTGGCAGTAGAACCACAAACAGGATTTGTGAAGGCATGGGTTGGAGGTATCAACCACAAATATTTCAAATACGACCACGCAAACAAATCCGTAGCCAGACAAATCGGCTCTACATTTAAGCCATTTTTGTACGCAATTTCTATAGACCTTAGAGGATATTCACCATGTTACGAGCTGATCGATCAACCCGTTACCTTGGAGAAAGGAACCTTCAATCTAAAAGAAGACTGGCAGCCAAACAACGTGGGTGGATACACCAATGCTCCTATTACACTCATGCAAGCTCTTAAAGAATCAAAAAATTCAGTTTCGGCCTTTTTGATGAAAGACATGGGTAGCCCGGAGCCACTCCGCAAACTCGTTGGCAATATGGGGGTAGATCTCAGTCGGATACCTCCTGTACCGTCTATTTGCTTGGGGACACCTGATCTCTCTGTGTTTGAGATGACTGGTGCTTACACCGCTTTCGCGAATGGTGGGATTGTTACTAAACCGGTATACATCAGCCGAATTGAAGACAAAAATGGCAACATCATTTACGAGCCGGTACTAGAGCAAAAACAAGTGCTGAGCGAGCAAGCGACTTATGTGATGGTTCAAATGTTGAAAAATGTGATTGGTGGGCGCCTTGGTTTGACGGTAGAAAATGGTGGGAAAACAGGAACGACAAACTCCCACGCGGATGCTTGGTATATGGGTGTTACGCCCAACCTTGTAGGGGGCACATGGGTAGGGTGTGATGATCGATGGTTGCGATTTCGTACACTAGAATATGGCCAGGGGGCCAGACTTGCCCGACCAATTTTTAAGTACTTTATGCGTGCAGTAGAAGCAGATGAAGAACTAGAGTTCGATAAGGAAGCACTATTCCCTGAACCATCGGGCCCTGTCGAAATTGAGTTGGATTGTACTAAGTATACTCAGGAAGTCGGAGGCACTCCAGGAGAGGAATTTCCCGGAGACGACTTTGAACGCGCCCCTGAAGAGGAAGAGGAAGAAGGCGGCGAGTTTGAGTTTGGAGAAGGAGGCGACGATGAATATGAAGACGACGAGTTTGAAATGAACGACTATCCCGGTCAACGACCAAAAACTCAACAAAAACCAGAATCTGGGGCAGGCGAGGGGACAACTCCACCAAAACCAGAAGGCAATAAACCAACCCCTCCAAAAGCAAATCAGCCCACAGGAACAGAAAAACCAAAGGTGAATAAGCCGCCAACAAATGCGCCAGATCCTGATGAAGATGAAGAATTGGAAGATGATTTTTAAAAGGACTTTTTGGTAGAGGGACTGATTTTCGCTAAAGCCAAAATCTAGTATAGTGTATAGATACAAATGCTTCACTAGACGATTAAACCATCATTAACCAATGACAGCTGAAGACTATAAGCAACTTGCTCCCACACTTCCTCATCAACCCGGAGTCTATCGTTATCTGGATGACATGGGCACTATTTTGTATGTTGGCAAAGCAAAGGATTTAAAAAAAAGGGTAGCTTCTTATTTTGGGAATAAAAAACATCAGGCCAATAAAACCAGAGTGCTAGTCAGAGTTGCCAGTTCGCTCGAATTTACCATTGTTGAAACAGAACAGGATGCATTGCTCCTTGAAAATACCCTTATAAAAAAACACCAGCCAAGGTACAATGTCCAGTTGAAAGACGGCAAAAGCTACCCATACATTTGTATTAAAAAAGAACGATTTCCAAGAGTTTTTATGACGCGCAATGTGGTGAAGGATGGTTCTAAATATTATGGACCCTACACCTCCGTCCGCCGAGTGACGATTGTGCTAGAAATGATTCGTCAATTGTTCAAACTCAGAACTTGTACGCTCAATCTTTCGCAAGAAAATATCGAGAAAGGCAAATTCAAAGTTTGCTTGGAATATCATATAAAAAACTGCAATGGACCTTGTGAAGGACTTGAAGACGAAGAGATCTACAACGAAAAAATTCGCCAGATAAAAAATATGCTAAACGGAAATTTCAGCTCCGTAACGCAACACCTCAAGTCAGAAATGACGCAATTTGTCGAAAACCTGGAATTCGAAAAAGCACAGACCGTAAAAGAAAAGTTGAACGCCTTCAAAGATTATCAGGGACGATCTACTGTTGTCAGCCCCACCGTTCAAGACGTAGACGTGTTCTCTATTGAAATGGACGGCAAACTAGCTTACGTCAATTATATGAAGGTCGTCAATGGAGCACTGCTCAATTCGTTTATGTTGGAAATGGTTCCTAATCTTAATGATGACAAAAAAGACCTACTGATGTTTGCCATCCCTGTGCTAACTGAAAAATTCAACAGCATCGCTACCGAATTAGTCGTGCCGTTTGAGATCACATTGCCAAATGTAGAAGAGTTGAAAATAACAGTTCCCCAACGAGGAGATAAGCGAAAACTACTGGAGTTGTCCGCAAAAAACCTCATCTACTACAAACTCCAGAAACAAAAACAGGAGATCAACAAAACAAAAAAACAGACGCATACCGAACGTATCCTCAAAACCATGGAGGAAGACTTGCAACTCGACCGAATACCGGATCATATTGAGTGTTTTGATAACTCAAATCTCATGGGTGCATTTCCCGTTGCTTCAATGGTTGTCTTCCGAAATGCAAGGCCCGCCAAAAGAGACTATCGGCACTACAACATCAAAACAGTGGAAGGCCCGGATGATTTTGCCTCCATGGAAGAAGTGGTCTATCGACGATACAAAAGACTTCTGGACGAACGCCAATCACTTCCTCAACTGGTCGTCATCGATGGAGGGAAAGGACAACTTAGCTCTGCCATGAAAAGCATCCTCAAGTTGGGCCTGGAGAAGAAAATTACGGTGATCGGCATCGCCAAACGCCTAGAAGAAATTTACTTCGCGGACGACCCGGTTCCATTGCACCTAAGCAAACGCTCTGAAACTTTAAAAGTCATTCAGCAATTAAGGAATGAGGCACATCGTTTCGCAATTACCTTTCATAGAGACCAGCGATCCCGCAATTTTGCCAAATCAGAACTGACAGACATCCCTGGCATCGGAGAAAAAACATCGGCCAAATTACTGAGCCATTTTAAGTCAGTCAAAAAATTGAAGACGGCCAGTACAGACGATCTCATTCGTATTGTTGGAAACAAAGCTGCTGAAAAAGTGATTGCCTATTTCCGAAAACAAGAAATAGAAGAAAAAAAACCAGATTCCAAAAAATAAATAGTTGATCCTTATAGCTTTGCTTTGGGTTGACATTGATTTGGTTATTCATAATCGAAAAATATATGTAGCGGTAGCCTGCTGATAATACTGCAAGATAAAAGAGAATAGACGTCTGTTCCTATAGGTATTTTTGTTATTTTGGTAATTGAAGGATGATGAAACTTCTTGGAATTGAAGCACAATATCCTCCAACAATCAATTAAACCTAGCCTATGAAATACCTACTTCTCCCCGTTGTATTCCTTACTCTATTTTTGGATTTTAGCTTGAAAGCTCAATGCCCGGCAAATCAACCGTTGTCAATTATTGTTAGTACCACAACATCTTCTTGTGAGGCAAACGGGACGATTACTATTACGCCATCTGGCGGTGGAGGCGGAAATGTATACTCGATTCTTACTGGCCCAACTTCAGCACCAAATCAAAGCAATCCAGTATTTAACGCACTAGAACCAGGTGTTTATTCCGTTCAAGCTTCTGATGTTTGTGGTACCATAAAAACAGCTACTACCACCGTGCCCGGAAGTTACCAATTATTGGATGTTAGCTTTACCTTGGCTCATGCAGTTTGCACCGGAGCAGCGGAAGGGGGCGTCACTATCACTCCCATAAATGGACTTGCTCCTTTTGAATATTACCTAGTAGATGGTGGAGTTACGACTGGTCCATTTTCCAATAATATTATAGCAAATTTGCTTCCTGGTACATACGAATTTCAGGTATATGATGCCTGCAATAATCTGCAAACCCGCTCTTTCGAAATTCTTGATGCTGTTAATACCACACCTTATATTGAATTGTATCCAGTCCGCCCCCGCGAAGCTTGTAATGAATTTAAAGTCATTTTGACTACATATACCTATCCGGGAAATGGAACAAGTCCTCCTCCTTATGCTTGGGAAGTTATCGCATCAACAGACCCAGGATTGGTAGGGACATCAGGAAGTTTTCAAAACTTAGGTACCAATAGAGATACCGTTACAATTACGGGCGGCTGCCATGATTTCACTATGCAAGTAACCAACACCTGTGGCATTTCTAGTACCAGAATGTTTATTTGCAGAGACAACCCATACCGAATTCTAGGAAGGAGTTTTAATGATTGTGTACGAGGGGACTTTGTTTGCATTGGACCTTACAATTTATACAATTCTGCGAGGATTTATCAATATAACATTGCTCCTTTGACATTGGATATCTCTGACGATCAAGGCAATTTCGTTCGCACCCAGGATTCTCTATGTATCTACGACTTACCACTAGGAGATTATACCGTAAATATGACAGATGCCTGTGGTCTAACCTCTTCAACAAACTTTACTTTTGGGACACCAGATTGGCAACAAAGACCCTACGGTAGAAAAGGATGTGTAGATTCATTGGTTTCCATTTTAGGAACCCACAATCCAAATTTCCCGACTCCTCCTTTGCCTCATACATACACTTTTTTAGCTGGCCCCCCAAACTCGGCTACCTATCCAATTGTACAATATAAACCCAATGGAGGTCCAGCCCCACTTTATGACGTCCCTGCAGGCACCTACACCCTCGAAATGATGGATGGATGTGGAAGAAGAGATACGGTTGATTTTACCTTTACAAGCATTACTGATATGGAGTTGGCCTACACAATTACTTCTTCGTGTATTTCTGATAATACATTAGATGCTTCTGCAACCACTATTAATGTTGGGGAGGTCACCTTTTCTTTGTATGATCTTACAAGTGGTTCCTCCATCCTACATACAGATTGGACGGAGGCTGGGGTTCCTGGTATATTCCCAAACCTTACTGAAGGGGGCGTTTATGAGTTACGCTATCATTGGGATAATATTACTTGCTCCAATCATAGCAGTTATGAGACCGATACGATAACGATACCTTCTTATATACAACCATTTTTAGATGCTTCTGTTGGGATAGAATGCAGCAATGGTACGGGTACAGTGACCGGTTCAGGGTCAGGAGGAACGCCGCCTTATACCTACGAATTGATCAGCGGACCAATTACCGCCCCCTCTACAACAAACCCCGTTTTTACAGGCTTGCCACTAGGAACCTATGATATGCGAATGACGGATGATTGCAATAACTCCTATGTGACTTCAGTAACAGTAGAGCCTTTTCTTCCTAGTATACAAGGATATGATGGAATCGGTTGTATTGGTGATGATTTGTCGCTTTCTGCAGATTTTGTCCCAGGGGCAACTTACTCCTGGACAGGTCCGAATGGATTTAGTGGAAATACCTTTCAAGTAAACTTTTCACCGTTCACTCCACAAGATACGGGGGTGTATAATGTTACTATTAATGTCCCGGGCTGTTCAGATAACACAGATATTGAACTTTACTTGGATTTGGCGCAAGAATGTGGGCCCTTGCTTGATTTGCAAATTATATTGGAAGGTCCGTACGAAGCGAGTACAGGGTTGATGTCAGACAATCTTCGAGCTATGGGCCTAATACCCACAACAGAACCCTACACTGGTCTTGGTTTTCAGCATACCTTAAATGGGGGAGGAGAGACCGTAAATTCTTCTGTTTTTGATGTTACTGGACCAGATGCGATTGTCGATTGGGTATTTGTCGAATTGCGAATGCCTAGTGATCCGTCGATTGTTTTTGCTAGTCAGTCTGCCTTATTGCAGGCGGATGGTAGTATTGTTAGTACAGACGGTGTTTCTTCTTTGGCTTTTGAAGGAGTTCCTGTTGGTGTGTATTATGCTTCGGTAAAACAGCGAAATCATCTTGCTGTTTTGTCTCCCGGAGCGCTCCCTCTAAATGAACAAACGGCATTTTACCATGACTTTAGGACCGGATCTGCATTTGGGACGATCAATAATCCAGTTACTCAAAAGTCATTGGGCGGTGGGTTATTTGCTCTTTTCGAAGCGGACTATAATCAAACGGGCGAAGTGAATGCGGGAGATCGGAGCATCGCCTGGAATTTCAGAAACGCCACTGGATATTTGCAGCAGGATTCTAATTTTGATGGTTCTTGTGATGCAGCAGAGCGAAGCCAGTGTTGGAATAATCGGAATAAATATTCGAATGTTCCTTATTGACAGCAGAGGACATTGTCCCAATTGAACAGTATTCGGTGTTATTGTATCTCAACATCAACCATACCTTCTCTTGCGAGTGAATTATCTACGTTGAAGGAAAAAATTGCCCCTTAATTCTTACCTTGAAAACGGTAAAAAAGGTTGGAGCGTATTCCACCTAAATACCATACCTATCCAACCCAAAACAAATGAAACAAACAGCTACTCTAATTTTCCTAGTCCTGACCATTACTGCAGTCAGCCTCGCGCAAAACGAGCTGATCCTTGAAAAAATCAACCAAAACAGCCTTCAGTTTTCTTTTGAAAATCACCAAAGACAAAATGTCTCGATAGAATACGGCCTCACACCTGCACTGGAACTCGGCACCGTAAACGGTCTCACGCTTCACCAGCTAAATGACGCTACCTTCTATTATGCGAAAGCAAAAACCAGAGGAGCCGTCCCGTATCAGGAAACCTCCGTCCAACTTTATGCCACCGCCTCCACCTCTCCAGGAGACATCAAGGTTTATTTCAACCAACCGGTTAATAATAATGCGTCTTCAATAGCAGATGCGATTTATGTTTCAAACTTTGAAGATACGTTGGTGGCTTATGTTGACCGGGCACAAATGACGTTGGATGTTTGCAACTACAATACGGGTAGTCTGCCTATTGTCAATGCGATAAATGCTGCTAAAACGAGGGGCGTCGTAGTGCGATATATTGGAGCAGACAACACTGGAACCAACAATGACGAGCTGGCCAATCTGGCAACAACGATCCCGATGATTCAGCGACCGTCCGACGGTGAAGTGATGCACAACAAATTTTTAATCATCGACGTTGCAAACAGTCAACTGGCAACGATTGTGACGGGATCTACCAATCATACCAACAATAGTTGCCATGAGGATTACAATAATATAGTGATCGTAGAAGATCAAACATTAGCACTCGCTTATAAAACAGAATTTGAGGAAATGTGGGGCAGCTCTACGACAACTCCCAGCCTTGCCAATTCAAAGTTTGGGGATGCCAAAACGGACAATACGCCGCACAATTTTAATATTGGTGGAATACCTGTAGAACTTTACTTTTCACCTTCTGACGGGACAACTGGCAAGATTGAATCTGCGCTTTTATCGGCAAATACAGATTTGCAATTTGCTACCTTGACTTTTATTAATAATGACTTAGGAGATGCCGTGATCAACAGACAAGATGCAGGGATTGATTGCAAAGGGATCATTGAGAATATTTGGTATTTTGGCTCGGAGTATAATGGTCTTAAAAATGCTGGGGTGGATGTCTATTCTCACTTTGGAGAACCCCATGCTTTTCATCATAAATATGGAATTGTCGATGCGAACAATACAAGCAGCGATCCGCTTGTTATTACTGGATCTCATAACTGGACGAACTCTGCAGAGGATGATTTTGATGAGAATACGTTGATTATCCACGATGCAGAAATTGCCAATATGTACTATGAGGAATTCGTAGCACGGTTTATTGAAGTAGGAGACTTGCTTGTCTTGCTTGATTTACAGATCTTATTAGAAGGTCCGTACCAAGCGAGTACAGGGTTGATGTCAGACAATCTTCGAGCTATGGGCCTAATACCGACAACAGAACCCTACAGTGGTCTTGGATTTCAGCATACCCTAAATGGGGGAGGAGAGACGGTTGATCCTACTGTATTCGATGTCACCGGGCCGGAAGCGATTGTCGATTGGGTATTTGTTGAACTGCGACTTTCGAGTGATCCTTCGATTGTTTTTGCCAGTCAGTCTGCTTTATTGCGTGCGGATGGGAGTATTGTAAGTACGGATGGTGTTTCTCCTTTGGCTTTTGAGGGCGTTCCTGGTGGTGATTATTATGCCTCTGTAAAACAACGAAACCACATAGCTGTTTTGTCTTCTGGAGCGCTTCCTTTAGAGGAACAATCGGCATTTTATTATGACTTTAGAACGGGATCTGCATTTGGGACAACCAATAATCCAGTTACTCAAAAGGCATTGGGCGGTGGGCTGTTTGCTCTTTTCGAAGCGGACTATAATCAAACTGGAGAAGTGAATGCGGGAGATCGGAGCATCGCCTGGAATTTCAGAAACGCCACTGGATATTTGCAGCAGGATTCCAATTTTGATGGTTCTTGTGATGCGGCAGAGCGAAGCCAGTGTTGGAATAATCGGAATAAATATTCGAACGTTCCTTATTGAGGGAAGCAGACAGCAATCAGAACGCTTTACTGACAGCGAATAGACGAAAGAAGGCAGACCGATTTTGTGGTATCGCCAATGCATAGTGTATTAGAAGTGAAATTCCTGAAATAACTAGGGACATTTGGTAATATCAATCTATTGTTTGCCGCTTATTTTTCTCCTTTCGGGAATAAGCCGCTCTTGCAGGTATGCTGCACTCTCCAAGTTTCAATGATCAAATGAAAAGAACAGAACCTTCTGGTAAACTTATTTATGTTTATTAAGTTATAAATCTAAGTCTAGGTATTACAAGGAAAAAAAATTACCATTACTTCTAAATACCTCCTTGACAGAATGAAAATGGACAATAGGTAGAATGAAAAAAACGCACCTGCCAACTAAACTATGCCTAACCTGCAAGAGACCATTTGCGTGGCGTAAAAAATGGAAAAAGAACTGGGAGGAGGTCAAGTACTGTAGCGAAAGATGCAAACGAAATAAAAACAATGAACAAAGCCGTTAATCTTATATTCCCTCATCAATTATTTGCCGAAAGTCCGCTGTTGGAAAATGGAAATGAGATTTATCTAATTGAAGAATATCTTTTCTTCAACCAGTATCAGTTTCACAAACAAAAAATTGCTTTCCATCGAGCATCTATGAAGTGTTACCAGTTTTATCTGGAAGAAAAAGGAATAAAAGTACACTACATCCCTGCAAATAATCCACACGCCGATATCAGAAGGTTTATCGACGAAATTCAGCAAAAAAACATAACCGAAATCAACATTATCGATCCAGTAGACAACTGGCTGGAAAAAAGAGTGCGCCATATTGCTGAAAACGGTAGCCTGAACATCCTAGATAGTCCGCAATTTCTTAATAACAAAGAACAGCTGTCTACCTTCTTTAGACCAGATAAAAAATCATTTTTTCAAACTACTTTTTACAAGCAGCAACGCAAAAGGCTAAACATATTATTAGATAAGGAACAAAAACCAATAGGCGGAAAATGGACGTATGATACCGAAAATAGAAAGAAATACCCCAAGGGCAAAATGCCGCCCAACCTCTACTTCCCGAAGGCCACCTCTTATTGGCAGGAAGCAGTAGAATATACAGAAATGCACTTTGCCGACAATCCTGGCCAAGTATCAAAAGATCCTATTTTTCCTACTAGCCACCAAGAAGCAGACGATTGGTTGCAACAGTTTTTGGAGTTCCGATTCTTCGATTTTGGAATTTATGAAGACGCCATTGTCAGGCAACAGTCTTTTTTAAATCATAGCCTTCTTTCTCCATTGATTAATGCCGGTCTGATCCTTCCCGATCAAGTGGTGGAGCGCAGCCTTGCCTTCGCAGAAAAAGAGGAGATTCCTATCAATTCTGCAGAAGGCTTTATTCGACAAATAATCGGCTGGCGCGAATTTATCAGAGGCATGTACGAATGCAAAGGCAGCTACTCAAGAACTCAAAATTTCTGGAACTTTGATCGGAAAATACCTGGCTGCTTTTACGATGGCACCACTGGGATTGTGCCTGTTGATGAAACCATAAAGTTAGTGCTGAAAACCGGTTATTGTCATCACATCGAAAGACTAATGGTCCTTGGCAATTTTATGCTGCTTTGCGAGTTTGATCCGAAGGAAGTGTACCGATGGTTTATGGAGTTATTTATAGATGCTTATGATTGGGTAATGGTGCCGAATGTATACGGCATGAGCCAATTTGCTGATGGCGGCACGTTTGCTACCAAACCTTATATTGGTGGGTCGAATTACATTAAAAAAATGAGTAATTATCCGAAAGGGGAATGGGAAAAAACATGGGACGGACTGTTTTGGAATTTCATAAATAACCACCAGGATTTTTTCAAATCAAACCCCAGAACTTCGATGATGTATTATACTTACCAACGCATGTCGAACGAAAAAAAGAACATTCATAGCAAAAATGCAACTGCGTTTATTGAAGAGAAGCTGCTTCCTGCTTGATTCAGTCTACTTCTACTTCTGCCTTTATGAACTCGTAGGAACTGAAGGAGCAACCCTGCGTTACGGTTTCTTCCCTTTTTCTAAAGTCATTTAAAACGCTGCAAGATTTTGAAGAATCATCGAGGTTGTGATAGAATCATTGAAAATCAAAAACTTAGGAGACAATTTCTTTTCACCGTAATATATTTTTGTTACCTTAAGGCTTTGAAAATCAGTATACTAGATTTTTTGTGAAAATCTTTTCCTCCTCCACATTATTATACCTAATCAATGACTACTACTACAAGGACTAACCTCAAAAATGCACTAGATCGTCTACTTCTTTCTAGTAAAAAAATTCGCCTAAGCCTATTCCTCTTTTCTATCCTCGGAGCAATACAACTAACTGCCCAACCGCTCAACAACCATTTGCAGTTTGATGGAGTCGACGATTACGTCAGCCTAAACAATATGGATGTTGCTGGAAGTGCAATTACGCTCGAAGCACTTTTTTATAGCTCAGACGTGACTGGCTGTGTTAACAAAGATTGCAGAATCATCTCCAAAGCCATTGGCACTAATTTAGCCGATCACTATTGGATGTTAAGCACCATAAGTTATAGCGGAAACACCCATCTCCGATTCAGATTGAAGACAAATGGCACCACAACAACACTATATGCAACAGTTGGGGCATTGGCTAATAATACCTGGTACCACGCTGCTGCAACCTACGATGGTGCGACCATGAAAATATACCTAGACGGCAACGAGGTTGGAAGTACACCCAAAACAGGAAACATAACAACAAATGCATCAGCAGAGACCTGGATCGGAAACAATCCAACAGTGGCAACCAATCGCCCATGGGAAGGAGGCCTCGACGAAGTTAGAATTTGGAACGTTGCTAGAACGCAAGCAGAAATACAAGCAACCAGTACCTATGAGTTAATGGGCAACGAATCTGGCCTTCAAGCCTACTACAAATTTAATGAAGGCAATGGACAAACCGCCTACGACCAGGCAGGAAACAACAATGGAATCCTAGGAAGTACAAACATTCCAGACTCCAACGATCCAACCTACTTCAACCCTCCCCCTCAGACAGTTACCTTAAACTTAAAAGTATTTCTGGAAGGTGCTTTTGATGCTGGACAGGCGAATATGACCGGCAATTTGCTGCAAAGACAAGTAGTACCGCAAGGCCAGCCATACAATGCTTCTCCTTGGAATTATCCAGGAACAGAAGGTAGCGGTTGGTTGCCGATCGACTATCCTGCAGGTTCGGTAGACTGGGTGCTTGTTTCGCTTAGATCGTCACTCGACCCAGCGACAGAAGTCGCTCGTGCAGCAGCGGTGTTACTGCAGGATGGCACCATTTCCCCTTTCGGCATTGATCCAAACATCGCTACAAATCCATTGCACGTGATGATCGAACATCACAACCATTTGCCTATTATTTCCGCACAACCTGTTCCTATTATAAATAATACGATCTCCTACGATTTTACGACGGAAAATAGTTATAACCCAGGATTGGGTTTTGGCCAAAAACAACTAGGGGCCAACTGGGCAATGTACGGGGGCAATGCGGATCAGGCACAGGATCAAAACGCTTGTGATTTGAATGCTGCCGACCGGGTATTTTGGGAGACGGTCAATGGGCAGTTTGGTGTTTACAATCCTGGAGATTACAACCTAGATGGCGATATCAATGCCGCAGATAAAATAATTTTTAATGCGAATAATGGAATATATACGACCATACCTAAGTCGACAGATACCATCAACACCGCACCCTCACAAAATTGTCCGGCTCCTGGTTTTGTGCTGGACAATTGCAACTATACCATCAGTTGGGTGCATGATGCACCGCTATCGACAACGGTAAACTATGATTTAAGAATAAATGGGATTGATCCTGGCCCATCTGTTGTTTATCCGGCAACTTCCAACACCATTGATATCTGCAGTCTGCTAGGGATTACTTCTGGCTCAGGAAGTTTTGATGTGGAACTGGTGTACTGGTATGACGGAGATTTGAATAACATAGTTTCTGTCGGATTCTGTACCGTAAATTACAGTTTCCAACCTTCTGGTAATGTACACAGTTGTTTCGGGTTCAATTTAATTGACCGGATTAATACCTACCAACCTCCAAACTTGGTTAGAACATCAACAGAAACCTTTACCAGTTTATCTGGCTTGCAGAATAAAATTAACTCTCAAACCGACCATAACGGTGCGGTATATGAATTGGCAGCGGGCACCTATACCGGTAGTTTGAGAATCGTAGATAAACGCAATTATACGGTTTACACGAATCCGAATAACCCTGCAACAATTAATGCCACGAATGAAGGATTCGGTATTTATATTTATAATGGTACTCAAGGGGTTAATTCCAATATAGAAGTTCTAAATTTTCGGGTCACAGGTTCTCTTTACCATGGGATTTATTTAGGTGGTGATGACGCGCCTCGATTTGCTCCTAGAGGCGCATATGTTGCAGGTAATGAAGTGTTTGGTGTCGCTAATAACGTTGGCGGAGGTATTGTTGTCAGAAATGCATTTGAAGGCGCTACGATCACATTAGAAGCTAATGAAGTATACAATGTCAGCCCCTCAAATCTTGGTGCTTCCGGTGAAGGTATTTATATCGGAGAAGGAAACGATCATCTAGACTACAGCAGTAATATTCATATTATTGGTAATGATTTGCATGATTTAACCGGGGAAGCAATAGACATAAAGCGGAAGTCTGCAAATATTTTGATTGAATACAATAAGATTAACAACATTAATATTAAATCGCAAGGTGCAATCGTTCTAGGTTTGGATCCTAAAAAAACCAATGATACTTATGATGGGCAATATATTGTTCGTCGCAATTGTATCAGTAATGTTACTACCCGTGGATCCGATGGCAATTTTATTGTCGTCGGCAATGGTTATACCTTAATTGAAGAAAATGTGATGTGGAATACGGTCAAACACGGTATAGATGTCTATAATGACTGTGATGGTCCAAATAAAATCGTGGAAATACAAAACAATATTATTTGGGGCTATGTCGGCCTTCCTATTAGATTCAATGTAGGTAATGGTAATGCTGGTCCAGTCGATCCTTGTTCTGCCTCAAGAACTACCAATATTGTACAAAGCAATCCGGTTGGGTCTGAGTGCCTGGAAAATGCCTCTATTTTTGTAGGGCCGTTGACAAGTTGTCAAGGCTTTGCTCCAAACTAAGCTCCTTGTAAATTCCTCTATTCGTTGAATCATGTTTAACCTGTTTCTATTAATTGTTAATGTTTTTTAAACATTCAAAAAACGTGAATAAGTCGTTGGTTTGGTAAGTACGTAGCTGTAATTGTATTGATAACCAAAAACTTAGATGCATTTTCCTTTTAAATATGAAAAGGTATTGTTACCTTAATAGATATAGAAATAACAATAAACTAACTTTATCTTTTTAAAATGACTATCTCCTCCAAAACCAAAAACGTACTAAACGTTTTAAGGTGCTCTTTTGCTACCTCTCGCCTAAGCCTATTCCTTTTAATTCTTCTAGGAATAGTAAATCTAGAAGCACAACCGCTAAACAACTATCTGCAATTTGATGGCAATGACGACTACATCAGCTTAAACAATGTGGATGTTGCTGGAAATGCAATTACGCTCGAAGCACTAATCAACAGTTCAAACCTCAGCAATTGTGCAACCAGTCAATGTAGAATTATCTCAAAAGCCACTAGCCCAACTCCAGAGGATCACTATTGGATGTTGAGTACCACCAATGATGGAGCAAACAATGTGCTGAGATTCAGAGTAAAAACAAATGGCACCACAACAACTCTTGTCGCATCGGTCGGCACTTTGTCAGAGAATACCTGGTATCACGTTGCAGCAACGTATGACGGCAATTCGATGAAGCTTTTTTTGGAGGGTACTGAAGTTGGCAATACTCCGAAAACAGGTAGTTTGACAACAAATTCAACAGCTGCTGCCTGGATAGGCGGCAATCCCCCAACGGCCACAGGTCACCCATGGCAAGGAGGAATAGACGATGTTAGAATTTGGAATGTCGCCAGAACGCAAGCACAAATACAAAATGCAAGAACCTATGAACTTTTAGGTAATGAAGCTGGTCTTCAAGCCTATTATAAATTTAATGAAGGCACCGGCCAAACCATCAACGACCAAACAGGAAACAATAACACTGTTCTTGGAAGTACCAACAGCACAGATACCAACGACCCCACCTTCGCCATCAATAATCCTAATCCGATGGTCACCCTCAATTTGAACGTATTTCTAGAAGGGGCTTTTGATGCTGGACAGACCAATATGACCGGTGGTTTACTACAAAGACAAGTCGTACCTCAAGGCCAACCGTACAACAGCTCTCCTTGGAATTATCCAGGCACAGAAGGCAGTGGTTGGTTGCCAATCGACTATCCTGCAGGTACAATAGATTGGGTACTAGTTTCGCTTAGAACGTCCTTGGACCCAGGAACAGAAGTCGCTCGTGTAGCCGCTGTTTTACTGGAAGACGGCACCATTTCTCCCTTCAGTTTAAATCGGAACAACAATACAAATCCATTGTATGTGATGATCGAACATCGCAATCACTTGCCGATCATTTCAGCGCAGCCCATTCCCATTATAAACAATACTATTTCCTATGATTTTACTATGGAAAACAGTTATAGTCCAGGCTTGGGATTTGGCCAAAAGCAAGTAGGCACCAATTGGGTAATGTACGGAGGCAACGCCGATCAAGCAGCCAACCAAAATAGTTGTGATATCAATGCAGCAGATCGGGTATTTTGGGAAACAGTCAATGGTTTATTTGGCGTCTACAGTCCTGGAGACTATAACCTAGATGGAGATGTCAATGCAGCAGATAAGATTATTTTTAATTCGAATAATGGAATATATACTACGATACCTAAGTCGACCGACACCACAGTAATAGTAACTGATGCGGTCTTGAGTTGTCCTTCACCAAACTTTGAGCTGGAAACTTGTAGCTATACCTTCAATTGGGTGCACGATTCGCCCTTGTCTACTACTGTGAATTATGATCTTAGAATAAATGGGATTGATCCTGGACTATCGGTTGTTTATCCAGCGAATTCCAACACTATTGATATCTGCAATCTGCTCGTTATCACTACTGGCTCAGGCACGCTGACAGTAGAACTATTGTATTGGTATGATGGCGATTTAAATAATATGTTATCTGCAGGAGTCTGCACAATAGACTACGATTTTGGATCAACCTCTACGCACGGACAAGGAAAAACCTTTACTCAAATTGCAGCTGACGCTGAAATTAACTTCTGCGCTCCAGATGGGGATGAAGCCTATGTTGCTGAATATTTGTATCAGACTCCAGGGGTTGTTTATTGGAATGTTGTCACCCTTCCAAACGGTGAAAAATGTGTGGTGCCCGTTGATGCACCTTCTGCTCCTGCGAATGCCATACAATTGCCGGCTCCAAGCGGAGGTGATGATACACAGGCATTAGAGGCAATGATAAACGGTAATCCAGGTGGCAATTTTGTTGGAACGGGGGGTACTTATCGACTGAATACGTTAGATGTCAATGTTTCGGCATCGATTTGGAATGTCCCCGCTGTTCCGGTAAGTGCAACAGCCAATATGATTTGGCGGATCAATGCTACTGATGTCAGAATTTACGATAGCCCAATTGATGGACAAAACAGCACTGGAATTCAGTTTGGTTGGCGAGTGGAAGACGGGGCACATCGATTTCATTTAATCAACTCTGGATTTAGTGAGGTAAGAGTAACTGACGGAGGTAGCATGTGCGGAGTAAATATTAAATCGGCAGATGATTTTCACATCGCAGGAAATACGTTCAGCAATCTACTAAATGCATCTGGGCCAGCAACTACATCTCGCGCAAATGCCATATGGCAAGTGGATGGAGGTGGTGCTACTTCAGGTGGCTATATTGTTAATAATTATGCGAATAATTTCCAGACAAATGGGACATTAAAAGATGCAGAATTTTACACTAAACAAAGTTATGCGACCACCGGGGAAAAGACAAAAATATATGCCAATCGTTGCGTTGATGCGGGGAAACGATTCGTGAAATTTCAAAGTAGTGATGGTCTCGTGTTAAGTAATCGGGCGGTTTGGGCTCAAAAAACAGGGAATCCAGGTATAGGAGATCGAACCCTTTTAACATTTGCTGCAATGTTCTTTGTTACAGATAGAGTTTCATTCAGAAACAATAGAACGGTAATAGAACCGCCTGTTGGTGCCTTATATGATAGAATCATTTCCTACGGCCCGAACTCTAGCCCAACAAAAATCGCAAATGAACTACATGTAGATTGTAATGTGTTTACGATTAATAGTACGGGTAATACCAATCATAATCCGAGAGTTTTCTATGCTGTTTTAAATGGGGTCGGATCCTACAATCGTTTCCAGCAGTGTTCCATTAAAGATAATATCATAAATGGTAGCGGCTCTATTGAGCATCACTGGGACTTTAGGACTGCGGGATATCCTGATACCGGATGGCCTGCAGGTAATTTGGACTTGTCAGGAAATCAATTTATGATTCCATGGACAACTTCGGAATATAAATAATTGAATCGTTAATATCGATCTCTAATAAATTCCTTTTGGTCGTGAGGTAAACAAGTATGAACCACAAATAACGCCCCATGTTACTTATATTTACCCATAAATAAACAATAATCATATTTATGCCTACAACTAAAGTAACTTTTCTGAACAAAAAGGGATATCAACTTTGTGCAAAAATAGACCTCCCATTAAAACGAAATCCTTATCCGTTTGTCATTTTTGCCCATGTTTTTACTGGGAATAAAAATCTGGTGGCTTCCAAGCATATCAGTCGTGCCTTGACGATGAATGGGTTTGGTGTCATGCGTTTTGACTTCACGGGTTTGGGCGAAAGTGAAGGTGATTTTGCAGATACCAATTTTTCTTCCAATGTAGAAGACTTAGAGGCTGCCGCTGAATACATCACCGAAAAATATATGGCGCCATCCGTCATGGTCGGACATTCATTAGGAGGTGCAGCAGCAATATTCGCAGCAGCAAGAATAAAAAGTATCAAAGCTGTGGTCTCCATTGGAGCACCTTCTTATCCGGAACATGTCGCCCATTTACTAGACGACAAGCGCGAGGAAATTGAGAAAAATGGTTGTGCACAGGTAAATATTGGAGGAAGGAAATTCACCATCAAAAAACAATTTCTGGAGGACCTGCAAGCACAAGAGCATATACCTGTGATCAAAAACTTAGGCAAAGCGATTCTGGTCATGCATTCCCCACAAGACAAGATTGTTGGTATTGAGAATGCGGCAAATATTTATAAAATAGCAAAGCATCCAAAAAGTTTCGTCACCCTGGATCGGGCAGACCATATGCTTAGTAATAAGGACGATGCGTTTTATGCCGGCAACGTCATTGCCAGTTGGGTGAAACGCTATATTGAATTTCCAGCTCTTGGAAAACTAGATACAGACAAACAGGTGGTCGTAAAATTGGAAGGAGAGGATTACACAACAGAAATACAAGCAGGCGACCACTCTTTAATTGCAGATGAACCGGAATCATTTGGAGGCAATGACTTCGGGCCTTCTCCCTACGAGTTGCTCAATGCCAGCTTAGGGGCCTGCACTGCCATGACCCTTAAAATGTATGCTCGAAGAAAAAAATGGGACCTAGATGAAGTTCTGGTGCATCTAAGTTATGCCAAAACCAACAAATACGAAGAGCATCAAGCCAACCCAGAAAATAACACTAGTCGAATCGATCGTTTTGAACGGGAAATTGAATTGATTGGAAATCTAGATGACGCCCAAAGAAAAAGATTGCTAGAAATCGCGAATAAGTGCCCAGTGCACAAAACCATCGCTTCTCCTACTGAGTTTGCCACCAAATTGCTTGAAGACGAAGATTGGATAATTGAGCAACATGGCTAGTTAGAGACCTATACTTCTGTGAGTACTGCTTTGTGATTTTGGTCCCATAGGATGACATCGTACGCTCCTTTTTCGAGGACTAGCTCGACTTTGGGTGTATAAGTTAGTTCTTCTTCTGTTTGACAACCAATAATAACACTAGCAGAAATGAAAGGAGGAGGGGTTATACATTTTCGTTTATTTTGATTGTAGATTGATTTCCTTTAGGTTTTCTATGCGATTTCTAGCCAAGAAGTCATCAATGGTTTCGAAATGTTCGATGACTCTTTTGTCTTTAAATTCGAATACTTTTTGTGATAGACCACGTAGGAAATCCCGGTCGTGCGATACCAAAATTAAGGTGCCATCAAAAGCTAGGAGTGCTTCCTTCAGTACGTCTTTTGATTTGATGTCCAAGTGATTGGTTGGCTCATCGAGGATCAGCAGATTGACTGGCTCAAGGAGTAGTTTGACCATGGCCAATCGGGTGCGTTCTCCTCCAGATAAGACAGACACCTTTTTGTCAATATCATCGCCGCTGAACATAAACCGACCCAGGATATTTTTGAGTTGATTTCGGACGTCTCCCTTTGCTACGTTGTCTACGGTTTCAAAAACGGTAAGCTCTGGATCCAGCAAGGATGCTTGATTTTGTGCGAAATAACCGACTTCTATATTGTGCCCTAATTTACATTCTCCTTTGAAATCTATTTCACTCATGATGGCTTTGATCATGGTAGATTTGCCTTCTCCGTTTCTTCCTACAAAGGATACTTTTTCTCCCCGCTCGATGGTCAAATTGGCGTCTTTGAATACGATATGGTCGTCATATTGTTTGGACAGTTCTTTTGCAATCACAGGATAGTCTCCTGATCTATTGCAAGGGGGGAAGCGCAGTTTGAGTGCAGATTTATCGACTTCATCAATTTCTATAGGGACCAGCTTCTCCAGCATTCTTTCTACTGAATTTACTTGGTTTGCTTTAGAGTAGGTGCCTCGGAATCGTTCTATAAATCGTTTGCTTTCTGCTATAAATTTTTGTTGTTCTTTGTAAGCTTTTATCTGGCTGTCTCGACGGTCTTTTCGCAATTCGAGGTAGTGACTGTAGTTGGCTTTGTAGTCGTAAATTTTGCCCATAGTTACTTCTATGGTTCGATTCGTAATATTATCAATAAATGCTTTATCGTGGGAAATGACCAGTACGGCATTTGCTTTATTGATCAAAAAATCTTCCAGCCAGATGACCGATTCGATATCGATATGGTTGGTCGGCTCATCTAGTAGAATGAGATCTGGTTTTTGTAGAAGGATTTTGGCCAATTCGATACGCATTCTCCAACCTCCGCTGAATTCGCTGGTTGGTCGGGTGAAGTCTTCTCTTTTGAAACCTAGGCCTGCAAGTGTTTTTTCTACTTCTGCATCATAGTTGACTTCTTCGATGGAATAATAGATTTCTCCTAGTTCGGTTACTTTGTCTATGATACCCATATATTCGTCTGACTCGTAGTCAGTTCGGGTCTCTAGTTCTTTGTTTAGGCGTTCCATTTCGTCTCGCATTTGGAAGACGCTGGAGAATGCTTTAGAGGTTTCCTCAAATACGGTGCAGTTGTCATCTGCCAGGAGGTGTTGAGGCAGATAGGCGATCACTGCTTCCTTAGGATATTGGATATTGCCACGGGTTGGTTTGTCGATGCCGGCTATGATTTTCATCATGGTAGATTTCCCCGCTCCATTTTTACCCATTAGGGCAATTTTATCATTATCATTAATAACAAAACTTACTTCCTTGAAAAGGGTATGTCCGCTAAATTCTACTGCAATATTATCAACTGAAATCATCTTATCGGTTTTGTGGAGCAAAAATAGGAACTTTAACCCATAAGCAATAAGAAATCAGGATAGAGTTTGTAGTTATTCCTTTACGATTTTTCAAACAACATGCCCATCTTCAGATCACTTTGTACCATCCCCGAATATTGGTTGTTTTTTAGACCGTAAGTTGTTATAGTTGTTAGAAACAATGCTTTTTTTGTTTTTGTCACCTGTCGGAATGCGCCCATTTTGTTTCTTAGATTTTCTGCATATTTCTTATCAATAGTGTAGCTGTTGATAGAGAATTTCATTTCACAAATATTAATCACTTGATCTTTGCGATCGATCAGCAGATCAATTTGTGCGGTAGGAGAGTGCCAGGTAGAAACAGACGTCTGTACACCGCTTATGCCTAATTCTTTTTTTATTTGTGGTATATGCAGTAAGCAAACCATTTCGAATGCATAGCCTGCCCACGCGTAAAACTGTGGCGTTTCAATAGCATTCAACCAGAAGTTTTCGTCATCAACACTTGTTTTTTTTATAAATCTCAAGTAAAACAGTGAGTATAGATCTATTAGTTGGTAGAGATTTTCCTTTGTCTTTTTGCCAAAAGCGTTGTATCGTCTGATAAAATTGCTTTCCTCCAACTCCTTCAGTATTCTGGAGAGTCCGCCGCCATCTGTCATCTTTGAGCGTTTTATAATTTCTTTTCTGGTAAGGCCCTTTCCTTTAGTCGCCAGCGCTTCAACAATGGATAAATGACGTCCATGTTTATTGAATAACGAAGCATACAGGTTTTCATATTCTAAGCGGAAGGGAGCGTTTTGTTCGAAGCACAGATCATTGATGTTTTGTATTGCGCTCTTGTCTGGCTTTATAAAGTCTAAATAAAATGGAATACCTCCCAGAGCCATGTACAAAATCAAAATTTGGTAGGGATTGTAAACTGCATTTTTATACGTTAAGAACGCTTCGGTTTCTGCAAGGGAGAAAGGAGCCAACTGGATGCGATCTGTTATTCGGTTATGTAAGCCGCCTCTGTTTTTTATCAAGTGATTTAGCATCCAGGAAGCTGCAGAACCGCAGACGATCAAAACGATATCATCGCGCGTACTTGCCCAACTATTCCAAAAATGTTCTAATGCGGGGATAAATTTTGAGTTTTGTGTATCCAGCCATGGTAGTTCATCCAAAAAGATAACGATCTTGTTTTTTGAGGGCTTCATTTCTAAATACTGAGACAATTGGTGGAATGCTTCGATCCAATTGTTTGCAGGAGTGGGTTCCCAGTCTACCTCTTTTGCATACTTCGTTAGCGTAAGATGAAACTGCAGTAGTTGCTGCCTTTTTGTAACGTTCGCTAGTCCTGTAAGTTGAAATGCAAATTCGTTATTGAAGACTTTTCTTATTAAAAAGGTTTTTCCGACTCGTCTTCTACCATACACCACCACAAATTCCGATTTCTTTGATTCTGTGTAAGCTTTGAGCCTCTCTATTTCTTTTTTTCTACCTATTAATTTTTCCATTCTATTTGTTTTGGCTGAAACTATATAAAAGTACATACTTTCAGCCAAAATAGAAATTATAATCAGGCGAAATTCCTACAGAATTCACGTTTTGACTAAAAAAACAGGATTTGTTTTCGCTGAAACGTGACAATAATTAACACTTTTAGCCAAAACAAATAAGGTGTTCACTTGAAATATTCAATAAAACCTTACCTAAATTAATAAGAAAGTTTTGGTTTGGCTGAAAGTGTGTAAAAATTATTACTTTCAGCCAAAATGAAAATTACAAGAGTCTTCGAATTTTCCTAAGTCATACTTGTATGTGAGTCTTTTAATACTCTTTTCCCAGGCTATTGCTTAATAAAAGCAACGACTCTCAGTCTCTTTCAACCCTTTTGAGCTAGTAAAACGAGGGAGTGCCGACAGCCTGAATAAATCATGGTGAAGCCTGATGAGTACCTCTACAAACAACAACATAAAAAAAGCCTTGCCCGATAATTCGGACAAGGCTTACTTTTCTTATAGTGTGTATTTCTTATTGTCTAGCAACTACGACTCTTTGAGCGTCGAAAGTTTTTTGACCATCTTTCATGATATTTACAATGTAAAGACCAGCAGCTAAACGCTCCACGTTTACTTTAGTTTGCTTGCCAGTTACTAGTCCCTCAGCGACAACTCTTCCTGCCATATCAGTTACTTGATAAACCATACCGTCTAAATCAGCTTGTGATTTGTTTAGCGCGATAACGAACTGGTATTGAGTTGGATTTGGAAGAATAGTTACCTCTGAATCAGAAAGTCTGCTGTTAAATAATACTGCATCCATATCGGATAGGTAAGTAGTACCATCTACGTCAACTGATTTCAACCGATAGTAGAACGTTGCTTTTCCTGTCCCTAAGCTATAAACATCTGCATCAATTGTAGAATAAGACTGCAAAGAAGTAGAGTTACCAGCAGCATCAACACGTGTTACATCACTCCAGTTATCTCCATCAGTAGAACGTTGAACGATGAAGTGACTTAAATCTTCTTCAGAATGTGTGTCCCACTTAACCAATGCATCAGTTGCATTGTAATTGTCAGCGGAGAAAGCTCCAAGTTCTAGAGAAATTGTTACTCCTATCATACTACAAACATCCGCAGAAATCGAAGAGGGGGTAACTCCATTGGTCGCTTGACTAGACGTGAAGTTCAAGTTATTGTCCATCTCTCCAATATAGTTACTAGTACTCCAGTTAAGATCCGCTAAAGTACCATCATCTGCACCATTATACCCAGAGATCGAGAATCTTCCCAAGCGCATTTCACATGAAAATCCAATTGCAGCAAGTTGATCATCATAATCTGTCTGATTAGTAATTGGAATAAGGTTGATATTGATTGTAGCAACGGAAATAGGGGCCGGTGCAACTGGAGTAATAACAGTTGTACTCGTGTTTGAGTGGTATCCACTATGCACGTAGAAACTTGTTAGTAAATCATTTGGGTCAGTGTAGGTAGTAGAAACAAATGTACTATGACCAACATCAACATTTCCTAGTGGGAATCCAAAATTCACTAATCGAGCGACTTTCGAAAATACAGGATTTGTAAATTGAGTATTGTCAAACTCTATTTTCAAATCCGCATTGTTAAAATAAAGAATTTCGCCAGGCACTGCAGAAGAAAGGTAGACGTCAAATGTTAAATCAGTACCAGAAATAACAACATTAGTGAGGGCAATGTCTCCTGTTGCTCCAATCTGGGCTTCACTTGCACTAGGTTTTAGGATAAATCCGAGTAAAAATAAAAATGTAAATAATTTTTTCATAAGTGTTAAGTTTTTTATGTGAAAGAGGTTAAGCATCAAAAAATAACACTATTTTTTATAAAAATCTAATATTAACTATCAATAAATTTACTATTATATTTGTTTTGGCTGAAACGCTATAAATAAAACCACTTCCAGCCAAAACAAAGTCGTATAAACTAAACGTGGATTCAATTAAAACATGGATTTTCTTAAATAATGTTTGTGAACCGAGGCATCTACAATGCTTATTTGCCAAAAGCTTCAATGATCTCCTCCATTCGCTTTTTGTTGACACCCAGGTCAGAATATCCCTTACGTGAAGCGGATCGGAAATGAATGAGTTTATTCACTTCATCAAAATAAAACTCGACATCGTCAACATATTTCATCAGTTTACTCTTAAATTCAGAATGGATGTAACCGCCAGAATTTTCAGTTATGGTGACTCGCTCTTTTGCATTTAGTATTTTAACAATTTTTGCATTGGCGTCTACAACAGATCCGGTAAAGGAGATTGGATCCATCTTATGCTTGGCGCTTTTAGTTTGGGTCGACACACAGTTTGGCGAGGAGGGACACTCTGTCAGACTATTTGCCGACAATCCAATATCAGTGGGTTTGGTACCTGAACAGGCACTCAATAATAAGACTAAAACGACCAAAATACTCAATAATTTATTCATGTTTTTTTATTTATCACAGAAGATGGAAAACCGCTAAAGAAATAGCAAGTCAAGTTGCAGGAAGACAATAAATCTCACCTCCGACTTCTCATTTCTCGAGAATATCAATACCCATTTTCTGCATAAGGATTGTAGCATTCAGACTTTTGCTGACGCCTTTTTTTACTTTATAATCGAAATTTAATTCATTTTGTTCAACTTCTACTTCAAAACACAGATTTTCTATGTGTTTTGGATGGTTTGTTTCCAAATAACCGAGTTCCAAGTCATGGGTGGCAATCAGTCCGACGCCCTTATGTTTGATAAACTGGAGAATCAATGCTTTGGAACCAGAATGGCGATCATGCGAATTGGTGCCTTTCAAAATTTCATCCAGTAAAAAGAAAATTGGTTGTCCGCTTTCCACTGCTTCAATAATGAACTTAAGTCGTTTGAGCTCGGCATAAAAAGAAGAAGTGTTTTCATGCAAAGCATCCTTGGTCCGCATACTGGAATAGACTTGTAAAAGAGGGAGTCGCAACCGTTTAGCGCAAACTGGAGCACCAATCATTGCAAAGACAATACTGAGTCCCACACTTCTTAAAAAGGTGCTTTTGCCACCCATATTGGACCCAGTAATGAGCTTCATATGACCAGTATTTTCAATAAGGAGATCATTGTTCACTCTAACTGTTTTACTGATCAGCGGATGGCCAACTTGTTCGACTTCATAACGAGGAGTTTCTTGTTGGGTGACTTCTGGGAAGGTCCAATCGGGATGGTTGAAGTAGAGCATGCCGAAGGAGTTCATGGCATCAAATTCTTTGAGGACGCGAAACCAACCTTCTAGTTGATCTTTTTGAGCCGCCTTCCATTTTTCCAGTCGGTAAACGTATTGAAGATCCCAGAGGGTAAATAGGTTTAAAAAGATCGCAAAAAAGTTGTTTCTGAGATTTAGTTGATGAATGATTTGCGCTAGTTTACCCAGTCTTTTCGAAACAGTTTCTCCCTCACTAAATAAGGAGTTTCGCAGGGAAGATAATTTTTTTGATGTGAATTCTTTACTTTCTATATGAGCGAGTAACTTGGAATAATGGTCTAGAATTTCGCCCGCTTTATTTGTTTTTTGGTGGATCTCATTGACTGCTTCGAGTCGCTTCAGGAGGAGTATTCCCGGAAGGAAAAAAATGGCCCATTTTAAGTGGTGAGGCCAGACCGCTCCAGGCAAAAACATAAATCCGAGGACAATAATTGGGACGATCCACAAGGAGGCTACTAGCCATTTCTTGCCAAGGACAATTGGGGCATCTTCTAACCAGGATAGTAACGAAAGGATGTGTTGGGGCTGGTCTTTTGTGCTTTTTCCGAATGCCTGAAAATGCTGCATCCACTCAAATTTTTGCTGCAACTCCTTGGTGGCTTCTTGTCTCCGATATATCTCCTCGTAAGTCGCCTGCTGCCGCAAATAATCTGCAAAGGTTTGTTGCCCAATGGAGGTAACCGTTCTGTTGTAGTATTGATAAATAGAATAATCTCCAAAAATATCCATGTCTACGGCATAGGGATGATCGGCGTCCAGGTATTGTTCTCCATTGTCAAATTCGGTGACTTGCTTGAGGAGATAGTTGACCTCGTTTTCGTTTATTGTCTTTAGATTGCGTTGATGGTGTTGCTGATGTTTGATGTCTTCATGAAAGAAAACGAATTTGGCGAAAGCCGCCAGAAGCACCACCATTACCAAAAAGCCCATAATGGCATTGGTCGAAAAACAAAAGATAACGATTGCCGCTCCAAGAAAAAAAGTAAGCAACCGAACAAGGGAATATTTACCATACTGCGCCTTCAGTTCCTGCTCCCGTTCCTGGAATTGGGTAACTCTTTTTTGATAAAAGTTCTGAAAATCCATACCGCGAATTTAAGAAACTAAATATAGATTAATCCTGCATTGGGTAATTATAAATTAATTCTATTAGATTTGTTTCGAATTCCAGAAAAACGAATTTCAGTTTGAAGATAAACGCACAAAATACACGCCTGATATTTGGCCTCAAAGTTCGTCAGCTGCGAACAAGCAAATCGCTTTCTTTTGCGGAGTTGTCCAAACTGACCGGTATTTCGGTCTCCTACCTGAATGAAATAGAAAAAGGCAAAAAATTTCCGAAACCAGAAAAAATTAAAGCGCTGGCAAAAGTACTCGATTTGGAAGAATCCGAATTGACGTCCAATAAATTACCCGCTAAGCTTCAACCGATTTCTGACTTACTGGCTTCGAACTTTTTGCAAGAATTGCCCCTCGATATGTTTGGTATCGAACCAGGGAAAATAATAGAAATTGTGGCCAACGCACCAACAAAAGTAGGCGCTTTTATCTCTGCTATACTCGAAATTTCCAGAAACTTTCAGCTACAGCAAGAACACTTTTATTTTGCCGCACTGCGTTCTTACCAAGAATTACACAACAACTATTTCGAAGAAATAGAAGCAAACGTCGATCGATTTGTAAACAAACATCGATTGTCCCACACGACCCATATTCGACTAGAAACGTTGTATGAAATACTAGAATCAGAATACGGGTTCTCCTTCGATAATCAAGAATTGGCAAAACACCCAGAATTGAAAAAATTCCGTTCTGTAAACTTACCAGACAAGCAAAAGCTGTTGATCAATCAAGGATTGACGGAGACACAACAAGCTTTTTTACTTGGGAAAGAGCTCGGCTATATTTTTCAGAACTTAAAAGAACGGATATTTACCTCCTCCTTCGTAAAAATAAAATCGTTTGAAGAGGTCCTCAACAATTTCAAAGCCTCCTATTTCGCAGGAGCACTGTTGATGAATAGGGAGAAATTGGTAGACGATATAAAATTATTTTTTGACCAGCCGAGCTGGAATGCTGCCGATTTTCTGAGTATTATGGACAAGTATAAAGCAACACCAGAGATGTTTTTGCATCGGTTGACGAATATTATTCCTCGATATTTTGGGATTGAACAACTGTTCTTTTTACGGTTCAATCAAGAGCCAGGAAAAGACCAGTTTTGGTTGACTAAAGAATTGCACCTAAAGCGCAAACACCAGCCCCATGGCAACGGTTTGTCCGAACACTATTGTCGACGGTGGATCACCCTTTGGTTATTGAATGACTTGCATCAAATACAAGAAGCAGGCACCTATTCCCAACCGATAGCAGGAATACAGCGAAGCAAATTTCATGGGACGGAGGACGAATATCTATGTTTTACGATAGCGCGTCCTGGCTATCCAACACCGAATACCAATGTCAGTATTTCCATTGGGTTGTTGATAGACAAATCGTTACACAAACAAATTGCTTTTTTAGATGACCCTGCTATCCCTGTCAGAGAAGTGAATCAAACCTGTCAGCGTTGTTCTATCATGGATTGCAAAGAACGGGTTGCCCCCCCGACTATTGTCGACGAGTACGACCAAAGTCGAAAAACCGCTGCCGCCCTTAGAAAACTAGGAAAGTAAACTGAAATTTCTGCTTATTAATTCAGAAAAACATTGGAGGGATTAAACCAAAAGTGCAGCAAGCGCCTCTTTTTGAATACTCACCGTCTTATCCTTCGCATACCATTTTTGAATGTCTGTTTTTACTGCAACCATATCTGCATTTGGATTGTGTTTGGCATCCATGACTATTTGTTGCACTTCTTCCGGTCTCGGGCCCCAGCTACCTTTTACTTGTAGCGTGTCAGGGTGGAGGCTAATTATTTTAGGGATAGATCGGCCGCCGTTGGTTAGAAACTGATCCATCACTTCCAAATTTTCATCTCGGAGTATTACTTTCAACGTAATATGCTCATTGGCATCTGCAAGATGCTGCAATACCGGGACAATTTGGGCCGCATCTCCACACCAGGCTTCTGTAAGGACCAACCAAGTGATCGGTTCCGTATAATTTTCAAGCAAATTGATGGACGCCTCTGTCAACTTTGTTGTTTTGTCGAGCCGTTTCATTCGTTGCTGATTCAGTTTTGTGTAGTTGAGCATGTCTGCGCTATGATTGTCGCCTGTTGTTTTTTGCTGAGCCATCAAGCCATCTATCAGTTCCCGGTATTTAGGATAACTCATGCTGTCTGCGACTACTTGTTCAGAGATCTCCATTGTTTTTGTAGGTGTTGCCATGATTTGCATATTTTGATAATACAAGTTTAACTAAAATCGAAGGCATAATGTTCCTGAAAAGAAAAAGAGATCGGCTATATGTCGTTGGAAAGTCAATTTGCGATAACCAGAACAAAAAAACGGATCAACTTTGAAAAGTTGATCCTGTTGAAACAAATCTGCATTTACAGTTGCATTATCTGTAAGATTACCTTCTTAAGTTATGCTGACTTTTTTCAATGGTAGACCTTGGGTTATAAGTGTATAGATTTTGAAGATAACCGTAGCAGATTTTTGCATAAGTGTATTTTAGTTAAAAATACCGCTTCAAGTGATTGGTCAATCCTGAAATAAGGAATTCTAATCATTCGAAGGATTATGTTAAAAGTATAATTCGACAGTTAAAATCTTACCGTTCTTTGTTGTTGAGGTCGATCAAGTATTGTATTTGAGCTTGCTGTTTTTTGACTATTTGTTTAAGTTCTTCAATCTCCGTTGCCTGATTGTTTGTTCGTTCTTCAAGTGCCTGAATGCCCAGCATGTTGATTCCATCGATGTCGGTGGTAGTTATGGTTTTGTTACTTTCTCCTAGTTCAAATGCCTGGTAGAAGTCTTGTGCCATAGGGCCGATATGTTGGACCTCCTCATCTTGAGACTTGTAATTCCACTTGGTAACGTCGAGTTGACTGATTTTTTGTAGGATGTTTTCTTTGTTCACTTTCGTGAAATGTTCCTTCGTATTCACATCAGAAAGCGTTGCCCATGCACCACCACCTGCATTCAATCTGACGCCAGTAGAAGCACTAGAGTTGGAGTAGAAAATAGTTCCGCCAGCAGCCCGAACCATAAATTGATTGTTGGCCGTACTCATCACATCATTGTTGGAGGACCGATCTGCATATACAAAACAGCCTGTCCGTTGATTGGTATTCCCGTAGTGCCCAAGGATAGTGGAGTAAGTGCCACTAGCCGTATTCCAACTTCCTGCTACAAATGAACTGCCTCCAGTTATCAAATTTCCAGAACCTCCTGGTATAATACTCAAATTTGCGCCGTTTATCTCATTGCCAGATCCCGTTCCAATAAAAGAATAACTACTATTAATCAATCGTCCACCTGATCCACTAACTATTGCCGATTGACCAGAGCTCCCCTCCATCCCATTGTTAGAACCTCCACCTATGAAGGACCAACTATTCGACGCGCCATCCATGTAGTTGTTTCCTCCTCCAGTAATGACCGCCTCATTGGCTTCGTCGATCCAGTTGCCATCTCCACCTCCAATAAAACAAGCAAAGGTGGTGTTGAGCAGTCTGTTGTTGGAGCCTCCGGTGATGACACAGCGAGAGGTATTCGCAGAATTCGGTACTTCAATTTTATTCCCAATACCCCCACCAATAAAGCTGTAAGGCATTTCAATTTTGTTGTCCCTGCCTCCCGCAATGGTGGAATGCATATAGCCGCCAAGGATGGTATTCTCCATGATCGTATCGTTTTGTCCACCAACGATCACAGAATGGTAATTACTTCCAGGAGCAATATAATTTCCCGTTCCAGCAACAATAGCCCCGGAAGAATTGAGTGAGTTGTTACTACCTCCTACAAAACCGTTAGATCCCCCAGACCCAATGATATTGTTGCTCCCCAAAACTAAACTATAACTAGCATTCGAAGTATTATTACTACCCATAGCAAAACTATAGCTGGCCACCGCAGCATTGTTTGCTCCAAAGGTAGAAGTAGCATACCCACTAGCGGTGTTGTTTATTCCTGCCGCAAAGGAATAGTTTCCAATACTTGTTGGATTCCATTGACTTCCACTTATTCGGCCAGCACGAAATGCTGCTTTTTTGACTGACCACAACATCCGAGTACCAGCGCCTGCAACGGGATCGACTCCCGCACCGAACGTACCAGCAAATACAACTCCGTTGTTGCCCTGGACATCTAGGTCGAAAATGGGATTGGTATTGTTTATTCCCACCTGAGTAGCTGTTGTTGTATACATATCTGACCCATTTACGGTCCAATCCATGTCATCTGTTCCCGGTAAGGATTGTGGTTGCCAAGTATTGGAAGCCTGATTCCAAACCAAAACTTCTCCATCACTTGCTCCACTTTGTCCAAGGTCGGTATTCATCACACTTCCATCAATGATTTCTGTAGTGCCAATCGTATTTGCTGCAATATCCATATTGTTGAATGTGCCTGTAACATCTCCAGCGAAAATGGTAGTTACCGTCAAATCGTCATTAGGGTCTATATCTCCCGTATTAAAAATGGTCGTCCCGCTAATAAAAATCCCCGGTCCGTAAGCAAAATTGTTCCCATCATCCCCATCCCAAATATCCGGAGTCAATACCCGGCTGCTAACATTTCCCGAGGGATCTACCGTCAAAACCCGAAGATCTGTAGTCGTAAATGGAAGGGATTGAAAGCGGACTGTCCCAAGTGTGTGGAAGTTAGAGGTGGGAGAGGTTGTCCCAATTCCTACGTTTTGACCGAAGGAAAAGGTCGTGCATATCAATGCGACTAAAAGTGGATATAATACTTTCATAATTTGGGTTTATGTTGATGGTAATACTACTAATATAATTAAATTTTTCCTGGCAGAAAGGAAATCTGATGGATTGGTTAATGGTTGATTAGTTTATAGTGTAATCGTTAAAAGTTGGTATTAGCATAAAAAGCGACCACAATTACCATTAACAAATGTCCATTTAACTAACCATTGACCAACTCGAAAAACTCACTAAGCATCATTGCAGTAGCGCCCCAAACCACATGTCCATTAATATCGAAGTAGGGGACTTGTTTCAGTAGGAAGCCATTGCCGACAGTCATGTCGCGAGCTTTAAGATTTTCAGGGAGGAAAAAATGGGAGAGGGGTGCTTCAATGACAGATTTGACCTCCTTGGGATCAGGAGAATAGAGAGGTGCTTGCTTGGAATATCCAACTGTCGGATGAGCGATCGAATTGGAGACAGGGATATGCAACGGGGTAAGATGTCCTAGAATCGTAACGTCCTGAGGTGAAATCCCGACCTCCTCTTGTGCTTCCCGCAATGCGGTAGCCGTGAGGTTCTTATCGTTTTCTTCGACACCACCACCTGGGAAACTAATTTGACCACTGTGCGGACCATGATCAGTCCGCTCCATTAATGTCAGATACCAGTCGTTGTCTTTTTGATAGAGGTGCACTAAAACACCGGCAACCCGAACATTGTCGGGAGGCGATAGTTCCTTTTGGTAGAGAGGCAATCTGCCAGCCATTTTTAGGTGGGCCGTTCTTCCCGGAAGGGGAAGGTTTAGTTTTTGCTCAAGTATCGAAATCAACTCCTCTCCAAAATTCAGCATGTATTTTCCTTTTATTCCGTGCCCCCTTCGTAGCCAATAGGGATGAATTTACCATTTTCAGCAATCCGTACAGCTCCATGTTGCATCAAAAATTCTTTGTCATCTACTACATACAAAATATTGATTTCGTAGCTGTTGCCCTTTTTGTTTTCATTATTGTAATGCTCCAGAGAGACTGGATTGGTCGTGAAGATAAACGGTATTTCCTTTGCATTAGTCGGAGAATCTGGAAATTGTGGATTCGATTGGCGAATAGCAAGAGGAACTCTTGTTCTGGAATCTAGAATTCTCAGGATGAATTTTTCATTTTCAAGCATTTCCATATTTTCATGAAACATACTTAGTTCGACGACAGTGAAATTCCAGTTGCCTTTTTTGATTCTTCGAACTTCTTTACCGTTTTTATTGCTTCTGGGAGATACTAACTGGAAGCTTATGGAAGTATTCTCTATGATTTCCATTTTAGATTTATAAATTTCTTCTTCTTCTTGTTTATCTAACATTTGATTGACTAAATCATCTTTTTCTGTTAGAATACTGGTGTTCTCGACAGTCAGTTTTCCAATATCGTCTGCGAGTAGTTTTTTCTCTGTTTCGAGCAATTTTATTTTTTCGCGATCAGCTCTTTTTTTACTGTTTAGTCCAGCGATGTCGGACTCCAAGGCTAGAATTTTATTCTCTTTTTCTTTGATGGTAGCCCGAATTCCTTCTATCGTTTCTCGCTGAGTATCTATTCTTAGCTTTAAGTTTTTAATTTCTTTTTTTAGCTTGGTAATTTCTTTGTTTAATACTGATTTTTCCTCCTCGAGTTGAGTATTGGCCTCCTCCAGGTTTTCCGATTTTTCAATAGCAATTTCCTTAGATTCTGTTTCTCTTTGCAGATTCATTTCCAGGTTTTCTATCTGCTCGGTTTTGTCAGCAATTACCTTGGTTTTAGTGTTTATCTCTCCACGCTGGAAAAAAGAAAAAATGACCAGACCAAGGAGCAATAAACCCAAAATGATTAAAGGAAGACTTTTGTTTTTCATATGTTTTTTAATAAATAATTGAAGTATTAGTTATAAACTTCAAATGATGAAATGGCGCGGAAGGGCTTCAGACTGCAAGTTAAAAGATTCTTATAAGAAAAACCTATTTGTACTTACTTCTTTTTACCAGCAACAACAATAACGATCTCCCCCTTTATTTTTTTGGTGCCAAAATGTTCGATCAACTCTAAAACAGTACCGTGAGCAGTTTCTTCATGCATTTTGGTCAGCTCTCGACATACAGTTGCGCGTCGATCGGCTCCACAAAATTCAGCCAACTGCTTCAAACACTTCAACAGACGGAAGGGAGACTCATACAAAATAAAAGTTACTGGAAGTTCAGACAGACAGATCAATCGAGTTTGGCGTCCCTTTTTATGTGGCAAAAACCCTTCAAAATGAAATTTGTCTGCCGGGAGTCCGCTATTCACCAGCGCTGGGACAAACGCGGTGGCGCCAGGCAAACACTGCACTTGGACGCCTGCCTCTACACAGGCTCGAGTCAAGTAAAATCCTGGGTCTGATATTCCAGGAGTACCAGCATCTGTGATCAGTGCCATGTCCATATCTCCTTGCAATTCGAGGATCAGATTTGGTGTCGTCCCATGTTCGTTATGAGCATGGTGAGCGCGCAGTGGAGTGGTGATTGCAAAATGGTTAAGCAGTTTTTTAGAGGTGCGGGTGTCCTCCGCAAGAATCAAATCTACCTCTTTCAAAACCCGGATAGCTCGCAAAGAAATATCTTCCAGGTTGCCGATTGGCGTTGGAACTATGTATAACATAAAAGGAGATTAGGACATTGGAGCAATAGTATAAGTGTAACTTTCCATGACCATATTCGCCAATAGTTTTTTGCAAATCACTTCTACCTTGTCCTTAGCAGCAGTATCATCATTAGCATCAAAAGTCAGCTTGATGTGCTTACCGATTCTGACATCATTGACACCATCAATGTTCAGGTTTTTCATATTATTGGCAACTGTTTTTCCTTGAGGATCCAGTAGCTCTTTGAGTGGCATAACATCAATCTCGGCAACAAACTTCATGGTTATATTTTGTGGTATTAATAAAAAATGCTTTTTCTGGTACGAATGTTTTCTATAATTGCTAAGACAACATACAAAAGAACCCCAATAGAAAATGCGCCTGTCTTCAGTGTTAGAAGCAATAACGCAGAAGTCCCTAGATACAAAAATCGAATCTCATTCCCCCGCCATTTAAAATCCTTAAACTTAAAACCAAACATCGGGATCTCCGATATTAGTAAATAAGAAAAAACGACGGCTGACCCAAACAACAGATAAGGATTTAATATAAATTCGCTCATCCCAAATGAATTATATTCATAAATCATCAACAATCCAACAACATACCCTGTACAAGAAGGAGTCGCCAGACCAATAAAGTCAGTAGCCTGCCGAGTATCAATATTAAATTTTGCCAATCGTATTGCTGAAAAAAGAGTGATCAAAAAACCAGGCAACGCCGCAACAACAATTATATTTTCAGGAATGGAGCCATACAATGCTTTAGCAATTAAATGATAAAGTATAGCACCAGGCAATAGTCCAAAGGTCACCATGTCAGCAAGAGAATCCAACTCTTTACCCAAAGGAGAGTTGACTTTTAAGGCCCGTGCAGCAAATCCATCCGCAAAATCAGCAAACAAACTTATAGCCCAAAAGATAGGCACCAGCTCCCAGCGCCCAACAAACAGAGCGACGATAGCCATGCAGCCAAACATCAAATTAGTAAGTGTTAAAAAATTAGGTAACTGGGACTTCATATTACTTGTATGAATCGCAAAATTAACACAATTTTTCTGGATATTTTGGGAAAGATTAAACCACCAAGCCTACTTCTTTTAATGAGCTTAAGAATAGGCGGTTATAATGTAATAAAACATTTTATTAATTACCTTCGTTATTATAATAAGAATCCTCCATTTTTTTTGACCTTTTTCGCGTAAACTTGTAGATATTATTGAATAATACTACGTGTTTATGTCCTAAATTGTGTCTTATTGAAAATGAATCCAATTAGTATGAAATTTAGTGTTCTCTTTTTTTTTCTCCTGCTATCAACAATTTCAATCGCTCAGCCTTCCAATGATGAATGCGCAGACGCAATATTTATCACCGATGTCAACAATTGGTGCTCTGGCCTTAGTGCGTACACCAATTCTGGAAGCTCTGCTTCTCTTGCAACAGCTCCATCTTGCTTCATTGGCAATAGTCATGATGTATGGTTCTCCTTTGTAGCCGTCGCAACCAACTTAAATGCCAGTGTAGTTGGAAATTCCAGCCCAATCTCTGGCGGAACACTCAACAACCCTGAAATAGCTATTTTTTCTGGGACTTGTGGTGCTTTAACAGAACTGGCTTGTCGATCGGATGCACTAGGAGTAAACGTAGCAGATCAATTTGCCACAGGTCTCCAGATTGGCGAAACCTACTATATATTGGTAGATGCAAGAGGAACTAGCATTGGTGATTTCCAACTTTGTATCAATAGTTTTAATCCCGTACCAGAGCCATCCTCAGATTGCGACAGTGGGGTAGTACTCTGCGATAAATCATCTTTTTCGATCGCCAATATTTCTGGTAGCGGTTTTGTCCCAAACGAAATTGATGGTCCTCCATGTGACGGAGGAGCAAATGGCAATTGTGCCTATGGAGAAGACAATTCGGTTTGGTACAAATGGACCTGCGATATGTCAGGTACGCTAACCTTCGATATCACTCCACTCAATCCTTCAGATGACCTTGATTTTTGGGTCTATGAATTGCCCAATGGCCTGGAAGATTGCTCAGGAAAAATACCAATCAGATGTATGACTTCTGGAGAAAATGTGGGTTCTCCGTTATCGGACTGGATCGCCTGTACAGGTGCCACAGGACTTTCTGCAGGGGAGACAGACGACCATGAAAACTGTGGGTGTGCTCCAGGAGATAACAATTTCATCTCCCCTGTCAATATGGTTTCAGGAAGAAGTTATGCACTAATCATTGAAAATTTTTCAGGATCTGGAAGTTTAGCCCAAAATGGAATGGCCATTTCCTTCGGAGGAACTGGGACCTTTCTTGGGCCAGAGCCTGCATTTGATACAAATCCTGATTTTACTTTTGGTACAATAAACAATGTTTGCTGGAATGAAATCATCTTCTCTGATGCATCCACACTAGGTGTTAGCCCAATTGTCAGTTGGGAATGGAATTTTGGTGCCGATGCAGTTCCTCAGACAGCCACTGGTGCTGGCCCACACCCAGTCAACTACACTGAACCAGGAATCAAAACGATTACCCTTACCATAGAAAGTGACCTGGGCTGCCTGACCACGGAAGTCTCTACTATATACGTCGATCCATGTTGCGGAGATGGGCAAGGTGCAGGAGTAAATATCGGTATGTCCAGTACCATCAATGATGTCTCGTGCCCATTTGCCGACGACGGATCTATTATCGGTGTACTGCAAGGTACGCATCCTCCATTTACTGTAGAATGGAGTACTGGAGAAACTACCGAAACCATTTCAAATCTAGCTGTAGGAGATTATAGTTTTACGATCACAGATTTTTACGATTGTACGATAGATGGGCTACTTACTATCAATGGCCCTGCAGAACCAGACATACAGATTGACATTGTCATGCCAACCTGTGATGGAGGGATGGATGGCGAAATTAATGTTACTGTAGTCGGCCCAGAACCTCCTTATGAATATAATTGGGACAATACTGGTTTTACTAGTAATAGCTCCCTCCTTAATTTACCAGTAAGCATGCACAGTCTAGTCATTAGAGATGATACTGGTTGTGAATTCCCGTTCAACTTTGATGTACAAGAATTGGAATTAGAGTTAGACCCAACAGTGCAGTTAATTACTCCCGTTTCTTGTACCGGTGACTCAGATGGATCAATCACAGTTGTTATTTCGAATGGACTTCCTCCCTATACTTATGATTGGAATGATGGGAATGGGTTTGTTACAAACAATACACTTGTCAACCTGCCTGCAGGAGCATATAGTGTGCTTGTAAGAGATGCCAATGGTTGCTTGGGTGATTTTCCTATTACGTTGATTGACCCACCACCGCTTGTAATCAGTACAATGGCAATGGCCGTTAGTTGTTTTGGGGATACTGATGGAGTGATTACCTCCGAAGTCTCTGGAGGCACTCCGAGTTATTCTTATATTTGGAATAATGGCGAAACGACTGCTGACATTTCTAATCTAGCTCCCGGTAGTTATGTTGTTTCTGTAACTGATGATAATGGATGCATAATTACAGCATCGGATATTGTTTTGGAACCTGGTCCTGTTGATATCACAAACATAGAAGTTATAAATAATGCATGTTTTGGGGGTAATGCAGGTGGTTTGGAAATCACTGCAGAAGGTGGCAGCCGGCCATTTGAATACAGTATCAATGGAGTAGATTTTCAAGTAGATTCAACTTTCTCGGGGTTAGAAGCTGGAACTTACACTATTGTCGTTCGGGATGTATTTGGCTGTGATTTTGAACAAGATGCAACGGTCACAGAGCCATTTGAGATACTTGTTGATGCACGGTATGATACCATCATTGATTTAGGATATTCGGCAGGTCTTCAGGCAATTATTAATACTTCGGATCAACACACTTACTCTTGGACTCCATCTGAAACATTGTCCTGCAGCGATTGTTTTGAACCAGATGCGACACCCTACGTTACGACGACCTACTTCGTTACTGTCGAGACCTATCTTGGCTGCATTGCCACTGACTCTGTAACCGTCACTGTAAACCCTGTACGACCAGTTTTTATCCCAAATGCATTTTCACCAAATTTTGATGGAATAAATGATAATTTTTTAGTGTTTGCAGGACCTGCTGTAGGGCAAATAAATAAATTGGATATCTATAGCAGATGGGGCAACCATGTTTTTCGCGCAGCAAATATTCCAGCGAATGATCCATTAGTGGGTTGGAATGGGAGTTTCAACGGAAAACCCTTAAATCCGGGAGTATTTGTTTACTTAGTCGAAGTCCAATTCCTGGACGGTGAAACTCAACAATACAGTGGAGATGTCACATTAATAAAATAGATTTTTTTAGCGATTAATTTGAATTTCACACGCCCATCGTGAATTATTTATATTTATAAAAAATATAAATATGTGTATAGTATGCCCTGTAGTTCTACTGACATATTACGTATTGTTTTAAATTGTTTTTATTTATTTAGGTTTCTAATTACTATCTTTATACTATTGACACCCAGCCTAATAAAAATGTGCCATGCATTTTTTCTTATAAAGCTATAGCTAACTACTTAGCTATACGCGTTAAAAATTCATCATTTTCAAATCTCCTTTTTATGTATCAGAAACTACTCTTGGTGGTGTTGTGTTGGATGACTTATGTCAGCTTATCAAACGCCCAATCTGGTCAGTACGACGTCCGATTCAAAATCAATAGTGTCGACTGTGCCAATTCACTCCTTTATCTAGATCTGGAACTTAGGTCAGAAACCGCCTCAAATGATTTTAATCTATCTGATTTAAACATTAGGTTCACATTTGGACCAAGTCTTGCAAACCCTCAATTAGTACAAGAGTTGGCCCCCAGCGGATTTGTAACCGTTGGAAACACCTCCAGCTTTTATGATCCGCATACCCTAACAGGAAGTTCAAACTTTATTGTCTCCTATAATGTAACCTTAGGAGGAGGTGATGGATACCCCGTCGGGTCAGTGGACTTTGTCCCTATTGGAAGAATTTCATTAGATATAATAGATATAACAGAATGTATTAATCTAAGGCTTCATACAAAGGATCCTAATGATTTTCCACCAACATTTGTCAGTGAGAAATTCAATAATGGGCTATATTCAGTTCCTGAAGGATCTTATGGTAATTATATCCAATGTTCCTATTGTGCTATTAATACTCCACCTTCCATAAATAATGATAATAATACAACAAGCAGCAATACTGCAGTATCTACATGTGTATTAGATAACGATTCAGATGCTGATGGAAATCTGGATCCTTCTAGTGTAACAATAACCTCATCACCCCCTGCCAGTCAAGGATCCGTAAGTGTAGATCCTGCAACAGGATGTATCTCCTTTACCCCCGCGAATGGGTTTACTGGGGCTGTAAATCCTATCACCTATAGCGCTTGTGATGGAGGGTCTCAAATTCCTGTTGCACAAGGTGATGATAATACTGTTCCTGTTTCTCAGCCAGACCCTCAGGATCCTCCCATAGCAGGTTCTGCGCCTGAATGTGGTGCGGCTAATCTAACAATTTCTGTTGCTTCTACGTGCGGAGGATTTAGCATCTCCGTATCAGGGATAGACGTTGCTTGTAATGGAGGAACTGGAGGTTCTGCTACCGTTACCGCAAACGGAGGAAGCGCCCCGATTGCTTATCAATGGTCAACTGGAGAAACTACCCCTACCATACAAAATTTATCTGCCGGCACAGTTACAGTAACTGTCACTGATAATGATGGTTGTGAAGAGGTAGGAAATTATGTGGTGGTTGAACCAAGTGTAATAACAACATCTGCTTCCGTGACAAATGAATCCATAATTGGAGCCAATGACGGGGCCATCAACTTGTCAGTTACAGGAGGGACTGCCCTTTACACCTATAGTTGGTCAAATGGAGCAAATACAGAAGATCTTAACGGTCTGGCACCAGGTACTTATACCGTAATGGTGACAGATGCCAACGGCTGTAATGTAAGTCTAACAGAAACCGTAAATGCAGGAGGCTGCCCAACAATAAACCTGACCGCTTCAGTAACCAACGAAACAGTGCTAGGAGCAAACGATGGCGCAATCAACCTAACAGTAGCAGGAGGCACCGCCCCATTTACTTATAGTTGGTCAAACGGAGCAATGACAGAAGACCTCAATGGTCTAGCCCCAGGCAGCTACACAGTAGTTGTGACAGACGACAACGGCTGCACCGCCAGCTTTACTGAAACAGTAAATGCAGGAGGCTGTCCAACAATAAATCTAACCGCTTCCGTAACGAACGAATCTTCAGCAGGAGCTAATGACGGTGCAATCAATCTAGCAGTAGCCGGAGGCACCGCCCCCTACACCTACAGTTGGTCAAACGGAGCAAACACAGAAGACGTCAATAGTCTAGCCCCAGGCAGCTACACCGTAATGGTAACAGACGCCAACAACTGCACCGCCAGCCTTACAGAAACAGTAAATGCAGGAGCCTGTCCAACAATAAACCTAAC